>NZ_JANQOM010000006.1 GCF_028289625.1 Winogradskyella sp.
ATGCAAAACTGTCGCAAACCATGGCAAATATGCTTCTAGATGAAGGGGTTTATGTTATAGGTTTCTTTTATCCTGTAGTTCCTAAAGAAAAAGCACGTATTCGTGTTCAGCTCTCAGCTGCTCATACCAAAGAACACCTAGATAAAGCTATCAACGCATTTGTTAAAGTGGGGAAAAAACTTGAAATTATTTAAATTCGTTACAAACGCTTTATTTTAGGGCGTTATAACAATATTTTTATATATTTGTCTTTGTTAATAATATTTAACAACTTACATTTGCCAACAATTAACACTTAAAATTAAATTAATTAGAATATGAAAAATCTTAGCAGATTATTATTTGTCGCAGTGCTTCTTATAAGTTTCAGCACTACACATGGTCAAGACAAGAACAATCCTTGGGCCTTATCGATAGGTCTGAATGCGGTTGACCCATATCCTGTAGGTGAAGACGCACCTCAAGGTGACTACTTTGACGAATTCTTTAATGCAACAGATCATTGGAATATCTTTCCTATAGTATCAACAATCTCTGTTTCTAGATATTTAAGCGATGGGTTTACCTTCACAGCCACTGGTTCTCTAAACATAATAGATAAATTTGGTACTAATTTAAATCCTGACGGTACTGAAGCAGGAACAAACACAGTTGACAACCTAACTTACTTTGGTGTTGATGGTAGAATTTCTTACAGTTTTATGGATATAATAAATTCTAATAAGATTGACCCTTATTTAGGTGTAGGTGGTGGTTACACTTGGTTAGATGATATAGGTGCAGGAACCTTAAATGGAAGTCTTGGTTTAAGATATTGGTTATCTGAAAAGGTTGGTATTGATGTAAACACTATGTATAAACATGCCTTTGAGGATTATTTACCAACACATTTTCAACATTTTGTTGGTGTAACATTCAAGTTTGGTGGTACTGATACTGACGGTGACGGTATTTACGATCAAGATGACGCTTGTCCTGAAGAAGCAGGTTTAGAAATCTTTAACGGTTGTCCAGATTCTGATAACGATGGTATTCAAGATTCAAAAGACGATTGTCCAAATACTGCTGGTTTAGCTGAATTTAATGGCTGTCCTGATAGTGATGGTGATGGCATAAGAGATATTGATGATGCTTGTCCTACTGTGGCTGGTTTAGCTTCGTTAGCAGGCTGTCCTGATACTGACGGTGACGGTATTAAAGATGGTGATGATAATTGTCCTAATGAAGCCGGTCCTTCTGCTAACAATGGATGTCCTTGGCCTGATACTGATGGTGATGGTGTTTTAGATAAAGATGACCAATGTCCTAATGAAGCTGGTGAAGTTGCCAACAATGGATGCCCAATCGTTAACCCAACTCAAGAGGTTATCGATGAGTTAAATAGCTATGCTAGAACAATCTTATTCGATACTGGTAGAGCATCTTTCAAGGAAGAAACTGATCAAGTTTTACAGGCAATGGTAGCAATCTTTAAGCAATATCCAAAAGCAGATTTCGCTATTGAAGGTCACACAGACTCTGTTGGTTCCAAGAAATCTAACCAAGCATTATCTGAAAGAAGAGCCAATGCGGTTAGGGATTACTTAATTGCTAACGGTATCGATGCTGATAGATTAACTGCTTCTGGTTATGGCGAAGACAATCCTATCGCTGATAACAAAACAAGAGCTGGTAGAAAAGAAAATAGACGTGTAGAAGTTAAGCTTAAAGGCTAATATAACTTCAAAATATATTGAAAAACGCTTCGAAATTCGAAGCGTTTTTTATTTTTATAAAATGAGTAGTTTTATAAAATCTGTATTACTAGATCTTAAGCACAAAGGCTTAAATCTTGAGGATTTATACTTTATTCTACCTAGTCAACGTGCAAGTGTTTTTTTAAAACACCATCTTTCCAAGATGATAGATAAACCCATTTTTTCTCCTCATACCTTAAGTATTGAAATGTTTGTAGAGGAGCTGTCTGGTTTACAAAGTTTATCAAATACCGATTTACTCTTTTGGCTTTACAGCTCCTACTTAGACAATACGAAAAAAGAAGACCAGGAATCTTTTGAATCATTTGCCCCCTTGGCTCAAATTTTATTGCAAGACTTTAACGAAATAGACCGCTATCATGCAAATCAAGATGCTATTTTTGATTATCTTCATGCCATTAAAGAGCTTAACCATTGGTCTTTAGAAACCGTACAAACCGATTTAGTTAAAAACCATTTAAAGTTCTGGAAAAGTCTAAAAGACTACTACAAAGCATTCACAAACACCCTACTTAAAAATAAAAGAGGTTACCAAGGACTTATCTACCGTGAAGCAACTGAAAACCTAGAGGCTTATATCGAAAACAATGCTCATAGGACTCATGTTTTTTTAGGTTTTAATGCTTTAAATACATGTGAATCCCAGATCATACAAGGTTTACTTCAGAGTGATTTGGCATATATATATTGGGATGCTGATAACGTATTTGTTAATGATGATATCCACGATGCAGGGTTATTCATCAGGGAGCATAAAACAAAATGGAGCTATTTTAAAAAATCCCCTTTTAATTGGATAACATCATATTATAGCGATAAGAAAAACATTGAAGCTATAGGTATTCCCAAGCTTGTTGGCCAAGCAAAATATATAGGACAGCTATTAAACGACATTAGTTTGGGGAAAGAAGATTTAAAAAGTGTCGCTGTGGTATTGGGGGAGGAGAACTTATTAATTCCTTTATTGAACTCCATCCCAAAACATATTACTCAAATTAATGTCACCATGGGTTTGCCTTTAAGGTTCGTTCCTCTATCATCATTATTTGAGCAACTGTTTGTCTCCCATAAAAAAAATCCTGAAAAGTTTTATTTTAAGGAGGTCATTGCCATCATATCTCATCCTTCAATCTATAGTTTATTTGAAACTGAGGCTGGGAATATTTTGAGTCCTATTACAAGATATATACAAAGAAACAATCTGGTCTACATTACAGTTGGCCAATTAAAAAAAGTAGCCCATCAGGAGCTACACAGTATTATTGAGGTGTTATTTGGCTCATGGAATAACGACCCAAAAACAGCACTTGTAAATTGTGCTGAACTTATTTTAAATATAAAAGGAACCTTGGTGGCTAACAAGCAATTAAATGCCTTAGAATTAGAGTATTTATATCGCTTCAATGCACTTTTTAATCAACTTTCAGAGCTTAATAAAAATTACCAATACCTTAATTCTATCGAAAGCCTGCATAAGGTATATAAAGACCTGTTAAAGACTGAAACATTAGATTTTAAAGGCGAACCTTTAGAGGGTCTTCAAATAATGGGAATGTTAGAATCTAGAGTTTTAGATTTTGAAACTGTCATTATAAGCTCAGTTAATGAAGGTATACTTCCATCTGGTAAGACAAATAATTCACTTATCCCTTTTGATGTAAAATTAGAAAACAACCTCCCTACTTTTAAAGAAAAAGATGCAGTTTATACCTATCACTTTTACAGGCTCATACAACGGGCCAAAAATGTATATCTTCTCTATAATACCGAAATTGATGCGCTTAAAGGTGGAGAAAAAAGTAGGTTTATTACACAAATAGATGTTGAAGGAATTCATAAGATAAAGCATACCATTGTATCAACTGATGTTCCTGTTATTGAAAAAAAATTACAGCGCATTCCCAAAACGGATTCCGTATTAGACAAACTAAAAGAACTTTCGGATAAAGGGTTTTCACCGTCTTCTTTGACAAATTACATCAGAAATCCATTAGATTTTTATTATGAAAAAATACTTGGGATTGAAGAATTTGAAGACGTAGAAGAAAACATTGCTGCTAATACCTTAGGCTCAGTAATACATAATACGCTTGAAGAATTCTACCAGCCTATAGTGAATGATTTTTTAACACTAGAGCACCTTAAAAACTTTAAAACCATAATTGAAATCACTATTGCCAAACACTTTAAAAAACTATATAAAGATGGTGACTTTACTTCTGGTAAAAACCTCATTATTTTTGAGATTGCTAAACGCTATATCATGAATTTTATAGATTCTGAAATCGAAGACTTAAAAGCGGGTAATACCATTAAAATTTTGGCAATCGAAGCTGATGAAACTATAGAGCTTAACATTAAAGGTATAGACTTTCCTGTTAAACTCACAGGTAAAGTAGACCGAATCGACCTATTTAACGGTATGACTCGAGTTATTGATTATAAATCGGGTAAGGTAGAGCAAAATAAGGTTGAAATTGTAAACTGGGAAGATATCACTACCGATTATGACAAATATAGCAAGTCCTTTCAAGTCTTATCTTATGCCTATATGATGCATAAAAAAAAGAAAATTCAATTGCCTGTTGAAGCCGGAATCATTTCATTTAAAAACATGAAGGAAGGCTTCCTTAAATTTGGGAAAAAAGAATCCACTTATGGCAGAAATAAAAACCAACAAATTGATAGAGAGACCTTGAATAATTTTGAAATTGAGCTTCATAAGCTTATCCTAGAAATATGTAATCCGAACATCGATTTTATTGAAAAAGAACTTGGCTAATGCAAATAGATAAAAATTTCATTCTAAATAGAGCTGATAAAAAGCCTATACTTATTGATACATTTTATACCGAGAATACACCAAAACAACCCATTATTATTTTCTGTCATGGTTATAAGGGTTTTAAAGATTGGGGAGCTTGGAACCTTATGTCCAAAAGCATTGCTGATTCTGGTATCTGTTTTGTTAAATTCAATTTCTCACATAATGGAGGTACAATGGAAAACCCAATAGATTTTCCAGATTTAGAGGCTTTTGGCAATAACAACTACACTAAAGAGCTCAATGATTTAGGAGACATTATAGATTGGACTGAAGAGACATTTAAGAATCACCCAAATGTAGATACAAACCACATCTCATTAATAGGCCATAGTCGTGGAGGTGGCATAGCGATACTAAAAGCCGCCGAAGATTCTAGAATAAGCAACCTTACTACACTTGCTAGTGTGTGCGACTTCGGAAAACGCACAGCAACCATTGGAGATATAGAAACATGGAAAAAAGATGGGGTAAAATATATCCTTAATGGTAGAACGAAACAACAAATGCCACATTACTATCAATTCTACAAGGATTTTAAGGCCAATGAAGAACGGCTCAATATTGAAACCGCAGAAAAACGAATTAAGATCCCGCATTTAATTATTCATGGAGATAGCGATACTTCTGTAACAATTGATGAAGCCTATGCATTACATCAATGGAATCCAAATTCAGAATTAAAAATCATTAGAGATGCAGATCATGTGTTCAACGTAAAGCATCCTTGGAAAAAAGAGAAGCTATCTCCAGAACTTCAAAAAGTAACGGATACAATAATTGATTTTTTAAAAAAGTAGTTCAAAGCCACTCCCATAAACGATTGCAATTGGTTATTGACATCGTATGTTTTTATGTATAACGTATTTTGCGAAACACTTGTATTAAATTCTGGTCATTTTCCATATTAATTTGGTCGCTCTAATGGCTTATCTCCAAAGTAACTTTGTGTCAGATAAAAACAGAGTATTATGGAAACCAAATATTATACATTCAAAAATCTAATTCTGATTTTGCTATTGATAAGCCTTAATAGTCATTCACAAAATCATCAAGAACCCTATCAACATAAAGCATTACAAACTAAAGATGTTAGGTCTGAAGAAACACTAGAAGACTTTACAACCTATCTGTTTATGAATTCTTTAATTGTGAATGAAAAGTTCATCTACAGAAAACTACTAAAAGAATCTAGGCAAAATCCCAAAACGATTTTGATAGATACTTCATTTACAATGAGTAGTACAGCACTTCTTAAGGTATTTAAAAAAGCTACTAACAAATCTGACGGTATGGATGCCTTTAAATCTATTTTATTTGAGAAAATACCATCGTTAAAATCTGCCGTTACCGACCATCAGTTAGAACAAATCTATGCAAGTTTTAGAGCTTCAACCTTTAATGGGTATCTAGACGAAGTACGATTGGCACTAGGAACGGATTGAATTTACCTTAAAAAATGACCAAATTCATATGTAAAACACATAATCTTAAATTTTGGTCATTTACGATTTGATTTTGGTTAACCAGCAACAGGAAATCAGAAATACATTTGTACCATCAAATAGTAATAACAAGAAAAAATTATAATAAAAATGAAAACACTAAACTTAAACACAAGTAAAATAGTAAAACAAATAGGACTATTTGTTGGACTAATCTTAGTAGCCATCTTAGTGATTGCAATGACAAAAAACGAAGAAAAAACTGAAGCTACAGAAACTATTGTACAAGCAATGCCAGTAGAGGTAGCATTTCCAGTATTTGAAAAAATCACTGAATGGGATGAGTATACGGGAAGATTTGAAGCGAGCAATCGTGTTGAAGTAAAAGCGCGCGTAAGCGGTTACATTGAAAGCGTAAGCTTCAAAGATGGTCAATCCGTAAATAAAGGGGATGTACTATTCACCATAGACCAAAGACCCTTCAAAATTGCATTAAGCCAAGCGAGAGCAGGCTACGGGCAAGCCTTGGCCCAACTTACAATTGCACAAGATAACTTTGACCGTGTAAAATCCTTACGTGAATCTGGTGCGGTTTCTGTTGAAGAATATGACAGTAGAAAACAAGCATTAGCAGGAGCAAAAGCGTCATTACAATTGGCACAAGCATCCGTTGATAATGCAAAACTAAATCTTGAATTTACCAAAGTAAAAGCACCTATCTCTGGTCGTGTGAGTAGAGATATGGTTAATGAAGGCAACCTTATTGATGGCGGTTCTTCAAGTTCAACCTTATTGACAACAATAGTAGCAACAAGCCCAATCCACTTTTATTTTAAAGGTAGTGAATCAGATTACTTAAAGTATTCGCGATTGGCGCAAAGTGGAGAACGCGCATCCTCACGTTCAACGGCTAATCCAGTAATGCTAAAACTTCAAGATGAAGATGACTACACACATAAAGCCGTCATGGATTTTGTAGATAATGAAATCGACAGAAGCACCGGCACCATTGAAGGTAGAGCCACCTTAGATAATAAAGATGGGCTTATAGAACCCGGAATGTTCGGCAAAGCAAGATTATTAGGAAGCGCCGAACATGAAGCCATTATGATTCCTGAAGAAATTATTGGAACAAACCAATCTGTTAGATTTGTGTATGTGCTTCGCGATGATAATACAGTCACTACTAAAAATGTGGAGCTTGGTCCATTACATACCAACGGATTACGAATCATCCGAAAAGGACTAAACCCAGAGGATAAACTCATCACCAACAATATTCAAAAGATAAGACCTGGTGTAGTAGTTAGTCCTGTTGAAACTTCACTTACAAATAACGATGCTCTTGCACTTAATGCAGTAGAGTAACAAACACCAACATACTGTATCCTTTTTTCCTCTCTCTATTACTCTTTGATTAATAGCAAAAAGAGAGAGGCTGGGATACTCTTATCCAACATCAAAAAATTAGAAATCATGAAATTTAGTCACACATTTATCAAAAGACCCATTTTTGCAGCGGTACTTAGTATCCTGATTATCATCGTGGGCACATTGGCATACGTATCATTGCCAGTATCACAGTTTCCAGATGTTGCACCACCAACCATTGAAGTCGTAGCGACTTATCCTGGTGCAAATGCACAAACACTTTCTGAAACGGTTGCAACACCTTTAGAAAAAGAAATCAACGGAGTTGAAGATATGATTTACATGACCTCTCAATCCGCTGCTGACGGTAGAGTAACCTTGCAGGTCGCTTTCGAATTAGGAACAGATTTAGATAAAGCGCAAGTTCAGGTGCAAAACAGAGTAGCCATAGCCGAACCAAGATTGCCAGAATCTGTTAGACGATTGGGCATTACGACAAAGAAAATTTCACCAGATATTTTATTGGTCGTTAACATGTACTCCCCTAATAAAACCTATGACCAAACCTATATTGGCAACTATGCCACCTTACAATTAAAAGATGAATTAGCGCGTATTAAAGGTATTGGTGATATTCAATTATTCGGTGCTGCTGAATATGCGATGCGTATTTGGCTAGACCCAGATAGAATTGCCAATTTAGACATGACAGCAGGGGAAGTATTAACGGCTTTACGAGGACAAAATGTTCAAATTGCTAGCGGTACGTTGAACACCTTACCTTCTGGAAGTCAATCAGCTTTTGAAATCAATATCCAAACACAGGGAAAATTAATCACAACGGAAGAGTTTGAAAATATCATCATTAAATCAGGTGAAAACGGTCGTATTGTTCAATTGAAAGACGTTGGCCGTGTTGAATTAGGCGCGCAGAACTACGCTACAAAAGGTTATTTGGGGAAAGACCCAGCGATTGCCATGCCAATATTCCAACAACCTGGTGGAAATGCTTTAGAAACAGCAGCCGAAATTCAAGCAAAAATGGTTGAGCTGTCCAAAAATTTCCCTGAAGATTTAGAATATAAAATTGCTTACAACCCAACCGAGTTTGTTCAAAAATCAGTTGATGAAGTTTACAAAACCATATTTGAAGCCATTATTCTTGTAGTATTTGTTATTCTTCTATTCTTACAATCTTGGAGAGCTGCTATTATTCCAATTTTAGCTATTCCCGTATCACTTATCGGAACATTCACTGTTATGCAAGCTTTAGGGTTTTCATTAAATAACTTGACTTTATTCGGATTGGTGTTGGCCATCGGTATTGTGGTAGATGATGCCATCGTTGTGGTTGAAAATATGGAGCGTTACCTCGCACAAGGCTTATCGCCTAAAGATGCCGCACGCAAAACTATGGATGAAGTTGGTGGCGCTTTGGTCGCTATTGGATTAGTATTAATCGCGGTATTTATCCCAACGGCTTTTTTAGAAGGTATTTCAGGTCAGTTCTATAAGCAATTCGGGTTAACCATTGCGGTAGCAACAGCCATTTCAGTATTTGTCTCATTAACACTAAGTCCAGCAATGGCAGCATTATTAATGAAGCACGAAGCTCATGACGAAAACAAAAAAACGCCATTATTGGCAAGACCTTTTAAGTTTATCGGAGATGCATTCAACCGTTTTATGGAAAATTTATCTAACCGTTATGGTAATAGCGTTCGTAAATTGGTCAGAACAAGTGCTATGGTCATGATAGTTTATGGTGGACTTATCGCCTTTACAGGTTTTGAGTTCAATCGTGTGGCATCAGGTTTTGTTCCAGCTATGGACCAACAATATTTTATTACTGCCATTCAATTGCCACCAGGGTCATCCTTATCCAGAACCGATAAAGTAGTCAATGAAGCTTTAGATGTATTGTTAGAAGTTGATGGTGTAGAAACAGCAGTATCTTTTACAGGTTTTGATGGCGCATCCTTTACCAATGCTTCAAACGCTGCTGCTATATTCGTTACTCTTGAAGATTTTGATGTTAGAACAGAAAAAGGAATTGGTTATAATGATTTATTAGCCACGCTACGTGGAAAAATGGCGCAGGTTGATGATGCTTTTGTAGTCGTTATTCCACCACCATCTGTAAGAGGCATCGGTAATGCAGGTGGTTTTAGAATGATGGTACAAGATAGAGCCAATTTAGGAACAGACGAGTTGATTAACGCCACCTATGCCTTGGCTGCGGCTGCCAATCAAGACCCAGCACTAAATAGTGTATTTACGTTTTTCAATAACCAAACACCACAACTCTATTTGGATATTGACCGCGTGAAAGCCGAGCAATTAGGTATTGATGTTGCTGATGTATTCCAATCATTAGAAGTGTATTTAGGTTCAGCTTTTGTAAATGAATTCAATTACTTAGGAAGAACCTATCAAGTTACAGCTCAGGCAGATGCACCAAACCGTTTGACACCAGATGATATTTCAAGAATTAAAGTAAGAAACAATCAAGGTGAAATGGTACCATTAGGAACCATTAGCACACAAAAAGATATTGCTGGGCCAAACAGAATCCCAAGATTTAATTTGTATCCATCAGCCTCATTGGTTGGCGATATTGCACCAGGATTTAGTACTGGCCAGGCTTTAGACCGTATGGAAGAGTTAGCTGCTGAGGTTTTACCACAAGGTATTTCTTTTGAATGGACAGAGATGGCCTATCAACAAAAACAAACAGGCAATACTGCGGCTATCGCATTCTTATTAGCAGTCGTATTTGTATTCCTATTATTGGCAGCTCAGTTTGAAAGTTTAGTACTACCGCTAGCCGTGATTTTCATTGTACCTATGGTATTACTTTCAGCAATGATAGGTATTGATTTAGCAGGATTAGACAATAATATCATGGTACAAATTGGATTGGTTGTACTTGTGGGTCTTGCCAGTAAAAATGCCATCCTTATTGTAGAGTTCGCCAAGCAGTTGGAAGACCAAGGCAAAGATTTAAAAACAGCTGTCATTGAGGCTTCAAAATTAAGACTACGACCTATATTAATGACTGCTATGGCATTCATTTTAGGTGTTGTGCCATTAGCTATAGCCACTGGTGCAGGTGCAGAACTTAGAGTATCACTTGGTATTGCAGTATTCAGTGGAATGCTTGGTGTAACCTTGTTCGGTATCTTTTTAACACCAGTATTCTATTATCTGGGTAGAAGACTAACGACTAAAAAAAAGTCTAATACTGAAAAACCTGAACCCATAGAAGTTATCTCACAACATATTCAAACCATATAGATATTAGATTTTGGTCATTCAAGGGGTGTTATTGGTTAACTACAAGCACCCTTTAAGACCGAAATTTGTATCAACAAATAAAACATAGAAATCATGAAACATATAACACTAATAACAATTTTATCCCTAATATTGGTTTCCTGTGGGGTTACCAAGAGAGATTTTGAAATCAACGCTACTGTTGAAATTGAAGAGAACTACTTAGAAAATATAACTGAAGATTCAGTATTTTCTAATGCACAAAATGAAGTTATTACCACATGGTGGTCAGAATTCAACGATCCTGTTCTGGATACGCTGATTCAAAAAGCAAAGCAACACAATTTAGATATTAATACTGCAATTGCTAACTTTTATGCATCGAGAGCATTGGTTAAAGAAACCAAATTGGACAGGTTGCCAACGGTTACTGCCAATGGCAACGTCACCAGAACACGATTGGGCGAAAATATCTTTGTCCCAGGTGCCAATCCGACTTTTACCACCTATAATTCAAGTTTTGATGCCTTTTGGGAAACCGATGTTTTTGGCCGTGTATCCAATAGAATTAAAGGCACTTTGGCCAATCAGCAATTGGCAATGAATGACTTACAAGGCGTTTACGTCAGTATTTTTGCTGAAGTAGCCAGAAATTATATCGAATTGCGTGGCGCACAATACCAATTAGATATTGCCAATAGAAATTTAAAGGGTCAACAAGACACTTATGATTTAACAGTGCGTTTGTCTGAAGCAGGAACGAGTAATCAGCTCGATGTTTCCAGAGCCTTAGCACAATTAGAAAATACAAGAGCAACCATTCCGCCATTAAAGGCACGCATTGAAGCTTTAAAAAATAGTATCAGTGTTTTAATTGGTGAAGTTCCAGGGAACTTGGATAACGAAGTGATTAATAAAAAACCATTGCCAAGTCTACCTGAAAGTGTTGCAGTTGGAAATATCACAGATTTATTACGAAGACGTCCTGACGTTAAACGTGCTGAAGCAGAACTGCAAGTCCAGATTGCAAAGTATAATATTACGGTTGCTGAATTGTATCCTAACATTCGTTTTGGCGGTTCTATAGGGTTTTCTGCGGTTGACTTTTCAAACTTTGGAAGCAATCAGTCCTTTACTTGGAGCATTTTTCCAAGTATTAGTTGGGCAGCTTTCAATCTTGGACGTGTAAAACAACAGATAAAAAAAGAAGATGCTCTGACTTTAGCATTACTACAGCAATATGAAAAAACAGTTTTAGAAGCTTTGGAAGAAATCAGTACGGCAATGACCAATTACACCAATGAATTGGAACGACGTGAAACGCTGAGAAAATCCTCATTAGCAAGTGCTGAAGCTACAGATATAGCAAGAAAACGCTTTAATGCAGGTTTGGATAGCTTTATCGATTACCTCAGCGCTGATAATACGTTATTACTTGCTGAAAATAGATTAGCCTCAAGTGAAATCGCTTCCGCCACATCTTTAATTGCTATTTACAAAGCTTTAGGTGGCGGTTGGGAAATCATTTCCGAAGGGGAATTAGACAAACAATTTGGAAATATGGAGTTGGCCGAATCCAAATAACAATACAACATCGAAAAAGGCCCCAAGTTTAGGTTGGGGCAATTAAAAATCTAAACTGAATAGAACTAAAGTTTTATTCGGTTTAGTGTTTCATTGAATTTTAGTGTTGGATAAAATGCCGGCATTTCAGTAATGGGTGTCGCTATTTTTGTTATGAAAACATAACTTATAGCACAAACAATATGCGTATTTTAGTAACAATTAATTTTAAGCTATGATAGAAGCATTATATGAATTTCCTCAGTTTAAAAATGTTCCGAAGATTCAATTAGAATGGTTGGCAGAAGAATTAGAAATAGTAGAAATAAATGAGGGTGAGTATTTATTTAAAAAAGGGGATCCTATAAACAATCTATTTGTAATTTTCAGTGGGGAATTCGAAGTATATACTGTACAAAATAAAACGAAAAAAGCATTCAGCCGTATACTTGATAAAGAATTTTCTGGACTTTTACCATTTTCTCGAGCAAAAAACGCATTAGGTTATGCGGTAGCACTAAAACCGTCGGTTATTGGTAATTTATCTAGAGAAAATATGAAGTTCATGATCCAAAATCACTATGAATTGACAGAAGTGTTGGTTCATGAAATGAATAATCGTATCAGAACCATAACTCAAACAGAAGTGCAAAATGAAAAGCTCATCGCATTAGGAAAACTATCAGCAGGACTCGCACATGAGCTTAATAACCCAGCAAGTGCTATGGTAAGAAGTGCGGATTTATTGCAAAAGCATTTGATGGGTTTACCAGAACACTTTAAAAAAGTCATTAAAATTAAATCTGATGATGAAACTATAGATAGCATAAATAATTTCATGTACAAGAAATTAAATGAAAAACCCAAGCAACTTAGTCTTATGGAGCAAACAGACTTGGAAGATGAGTTATTGGACTGGTTTGAGGATTGTAATCTCAGTGATAAATATGATTTGATTCCTCTCTTAGTAGAATATCAATTTAATGAAAGTGATTTGAATACCGTGAAATCATTATTGCGCGAAGAAGACTTCAATCCCGTCTTAAAGTGGATTGTACAAAATATGACTACAGAAAAAACGGTTTTGGACATCAAAGAATCCTCAAGTAGAATAGAAGCTTTGGTGCAGTCGGTAAAAACGTATTCTTATATGGACCAAAGTGCTGATTTTCAATTATTGGATATCCATCAAGGTCTACAAAGCACCTTGAATATTTTAAATCATAAAATCAGTAAACGAGGTCATACATTAACAACCCATTTTTCAGAAAACATGCCAAAAATATATGGTATGCCAGGTGAACTTAATCAAGTTTGGACGAATCTTATTGAAAATGCAATTGATGCGTTGCCTCAAAAAGAAGGTGCATTAAAAATCACAACAGATGCGAGAGGTAGTTTTATTTACACATACATTCAAGATAATGGCCATGGTATTCCCCAAGAAATCATTAATCGTATTTTTGAACCCTTCTTTACTACAAAAGAAATCGGTAAGGGTACAGGCCTGGGGTTAGATATTGCGATGAAAATTATCAAACAACACAACGGAAGCTTAAAAGTCACTTCAAAACCTGGTGAAACTGTTTTTGAAGTGTGCCTCCCAATTAATGAAAAAAATAGGTGATCCATTAATGAAAAAACCAATCATTTTAATAGTAGATGACGACCCACAAGTACTCGCAGCAGTTCGTAATGATTTAAAAGTTCGTTATCGCAAAGACTATAGAATTATGGCTACGGCCTCTGCCAATGAAGCATTAGAAGCTGTTGTTTCTTTGAAAAACAAGGAAGAAATTATTGCATTGTTTTTATCGGATCAGCGGATGCCAGATATGCTGGGAGTTACGTTTCTTGAGCAAGCTATGAAAACCTTTCCAAAAGCAAAGCGGGTATTACTAACGGCTTATTCTGATATTGATGCAGCCATAAAGGCGATTAACGATGTACAATTGGATTATTACTTGCTTAAGCCATGGAATCCACCAGAAGAAAAGCTATATCCTGTTATCGACGATGTTTTACAAGATTGGTCGGCAAACTATGTTCCGTCTTTTTCGGGCTTGCGCATAGTAGGCTATCCTTTTTCTCCTAAAACCCATCACATAAAGGACTTTTTAGCTGGGAATATGTTTCCCTATCAGTTTTTAAATATCGAGAATGAATCTACAGCCAAAGAATTGTTTGAGAGTAACAAACTTAACGATAGAGATTTACCTACGGTATTCTTAGAAAATGGTGATGTTTTAAAAAATCCTGATATTATTGGTGTTGCAGAGCAACTCGGCTTAAATGTTAAGGCCAAAGAAGATCTTTACGATGTTATTATTGTAGGTGCTGGGCCAGCAGGATTAGCTGCTGCGGTTTATGGTGGTAGCGAAGGGCTGAAAACCCTATTAATTGATAGAAAAGCACCGGGCGGACAAGCTGGAACTAGTTCACGAATTGAAAATTATCTTGGTTTTCCCAATGGATTAAGTGGTTCTGATTTAGCAAGAAGGGCCATAACACAAGCAACACGCTTTGGCATCGAATTTTTATCCCCAATGACTGTTTCTGGTATTCAGATAAAAGATTCTTACAAGATTATTCAACTTTCAAATGGTGTTGAAGTAAAAGGTAAATCGGTGGTTATAGCAACAGGTGTAGATTACCGCAGATTAAATAATAAGGGTATGGACAAACTCTCTGGAGCTGGTGTATATTATGGCGCTGCAACCACCGAAGCTCATACCTGTAAAGACGGTACTGTTTACATTGTAGGAGGTGGGAATAGTGCCGGACAAGGTGCTATGTATCTTTCTAAGTTTGCCAAAAAAGTGAATATTGTTATTCGCAGAAAATCACTTGATGCGACTATGAGTTCTTACTTAATAGACCAAATATCAAACACTGAAAATATAGAACTCATAACTTCATCGGAAATAGTTGAAGCCAAAGGCGATAAAAGATTGCTAAGTGTAGTTTTAAAGAATAATGAGAACAAAGAAGTGAATGAAGAGGAGGCAAGGGCAATCTTTATTTTTATCGGAGCAAAACCTTACACAGAATGGACAGGCGATAGTTTTATAAAAGATTCAAAAGGTTTTTTAATTACTGGTAGAGCAATAACGGATCACCCAGATGCCAGGACTGTTTGGAAAAGGGAACAACCACCATATTTGTTAGAAACTAGCGTACCTGGCGTTTTTGCTGCTGGTGATGTTCGTAGCGGAGCTATGAACAGAGTTGCTTCGGCTGTTGGTGAAGGAGCAATCTCTATTAATTTGGTGCACAAGTATTTGAGTGAAAATTAAAATATGGAACACTTCCCTACCTTAGAAAGTTATTGCAAAGGTATAAACATCTCTTATCCTAAATGGACTGATTTTGATATTCGTAGTTTTGAAGAAAATATGGCAACTGTACACCACAAAATGCCCCCTTTTAAGCACGAATTTTATGCCATTGCCATTAAATTAGGTGGCGGAGGGTTTGCAAAAACAGGTAATTATAGCACAGAAAATAAAGAAACCACTATCTTTTTTAATTCACCTTATCAGATATTACAATGGGATATTGCTCCTAATTGGAATGGTTATTATATAATTTTTTCAGAGGATTTTTTTAGAGGAACACTATCGAGAAAAAGAATTACTGAGACTTTTCCATTCCTGCTGATTGACAATACCATTCCGATGGAAATCACTAATGAAGAAGCTCATCTTTTTGTAAAGTTATTCAATGATATGTATAAAGAACATAAGTCTAATAATGCAAACGCTAAGCAAATAATACGGCATTATATACATATTGCTTTGCATAAAGTAGCCCGCATTTACGACTATTCTAAAGAAAAGGTAACGATTACCACCTCACAACGTTCTAATGATTTAAATTTAGTAAGCCGTTTTAAGACATTAATTGAAGTTTCCTTTCAACCTGGACATCGCTATTCAAACACCCTCCCTAGCCAAGTGCAATATTATGCCGACAAATTAAACTTGCACCCTAATCACTTCAATGCTGTTGTGAAACGCATTACCGATCAATCAGCTTCTGATATTATTTACAACTACATTCTCAACTTGGCAAAATCGAAATTGTCTAATACAAATAAGAGTGTAAAAGAAATCGCTTTTGATCTCTATTACAATTATCCCAATCACTTTTCAAATTTCTTTAAGAGCAGAATGAAAATGACGCCTACGCAGTTTAGAGAGTCACTATAAAATTCTTTATACGTAGCTCAATTTTTCACACATATTTGAATTTCGTACGTCTTACTTTGAATTTCGTAGTTAGATAGTTTCACTATGCCCATAGCTTTGTGGTATCAGAATAATATACTATAAAGAAAAGATACTATGGACTTCAATACATTTTTAATTCAAAACACAACGAATACGTCTGCCATATTAAACCATCTCGCAATCAATGGGATTTCAGAATCTTCAAAAAAGGAAATACAGAACATTAAATTTTTAAAAACTATGAAAACAACACATATTTTAATGGCCTTGCTACTATTGGTAATGGCTTGTAAAAGTGATAATCAAGTAAACAGCAATGAAAACAAGACCACAATGAAAACAACAGTAATTAATCAAGAAGAAATTGATAAAGAAAATATTTTGTTACTAACATCTACCCTTTTTACAGCAACTGACAATAGAAACTGGGAAAAGGTAATTAGTACTATGGCCGATTCAGTTTATGTGGATTACACCTCTCTTGGTGGTGATTCAGGGTTTAAGACATCTAATGAAATTGTGAGTGGATGGCAAAAAATACTCCCTGGATTTGAAAGGACAGTACATCATCCACACAATTTTGCAATTTGGTCAGTTGGTAATAGAGCAACCGCTACTTTTGACGGCCATGCTACACACTACCTAGACGGCAAAGAATGGTCTGTTTTTGTTGGCTATGATACAGAATACATAAAAGAAGATGATCAATGGAAATTGGCAAGAATTGATGCGACGCTTTATAAGCAATTTGGCGAGACTTCATTACCTGCTTTAGCAATACAAAAAGTGGAGGAAGGTAAAATTTCCAAATTTGTCAAAGCAGACACTAATAAAATTGCTGTAATAGCAAATTTCTTTAAAGCTTTAGAATCACGAAAATTAGAAAATATTTTAGCATCATTCACTACTGATGCCTTACAGATTATGCCTTTGTCACCAGAAAACTTCCCAAAAGAATTGAAAGGAATTACAGAAATCAAAAATCAATATAAAGGTGTAATGAGCTATGAGCAAACTTATGAGGTTGAATATTTTAGTACCCAAAATCCAAATGACTATTTAGCAAAGTACAATGGTACTATAACTACAAATGAAGGAAAACCTTACAACAACAGTTACATTGGTTTGTTCACGATTGAGAACGAGAAAATCACGAAATTTATTGAATATTTCAACCCGAATGTACTTTTAAATAGCTGGCCTGGCTTAAAGCCTCTAAACTATTCGGTTCATCGTGCTGGTGCGAGAACAGACAGCGGTGTCACATTGCAAGAGGTTACCTTCAATAGCAATGGTGTAAATCTGGTAGGGCATTTATTTTTACCACCAAACTTTAATAGTAATAAAACATATCCAGCATCTATTGTAACCGGAAGTTGGACGAGCGTAAAAGAACAAATGCCTGACGAATATGCAAGTGTAATGGCAAAAGACGGATTTATTACATTAACATTCGATTTTACAGGATTTGGTGAAAGTGAGGGCCAACCAAGACAAGTAGAGGACTACAATATTAAGATTGAAGATATAAAAGCTGCGGTTGATTTCTTAGAGAATCATCCAAATGTAGATATAGGTAAATTGTCAGCTCTCGGAGTCTGTGCAAGTTCAGGGTATATGGCTCATGCTACAGCTCAAGACCCACGTATAAAAAAGTTAGTCTTGGTAGCACCTTGGTTACATAACCCTCAAATAGCCAAAGCAATCTATGATTTGCGTCCAGGTGGTACAGAGGGCCTTTTAAAAGCTGCTAAAGACGCAAAAGTTAAATATGCTGAGACAGGAGTAATGGATTATGTTCTTGCCGCTAGCGAACTAGACCCATTAAGTGCAATGTATGTACCGGAAGGAGCATTTGACTATTATCTAAACCCTGCAAAAGCAGCAGGGAATCACTATGATAACCGTTTTGCAGTCAGTAGCTGGGAACCTTGGTTAAATTTTGATGGCATTTCTGCAGGGAATGAAATAAAACAGCCTGTTTTTATAGTACACAGCGAAAGTGGTGCAGTCCCTCAGGGAGCAAAGGCGTTTTATGAACTTCTTGAAGGTAAAAAAGACATTGTATGGTTAAATCAATTCAACCAACAGCAACTTTATTTTGAAAAAGAGGCTGTCAACACCGCCATGAAGGAAGTAATCAATTATTTAAAATAAAATCTGTAAGGAGGTTAATGACTTAATAAGTATTTAAGTAGCATAAATTAAAACATTGTGAAAAAAGTTAATGAAGGTAAAATAGTGTAATAAAAATAATACATCGGTGATTTAACCAATTGGGAAACGCAAAAAATAAAAAGCTATGAGTAGTGAAGGTAGTGGTTGGATAATCGGTGCTATTGGTGTAAATGGTAGGTATTGGTAAAACAACAAAATCATTAAAATCAAGTCAGCGACATTCCAGAAATGGAGGTCGCTGTTTTTTATTTATTATGCTTAAATTACTGATTCAATTAAAACAACTATTTGTGTCAGAAGCGTCAAAGATATTTAAGAGGCATATTGCAAATCGAATTGATTTAAACGACGACGAATTTGAACATTTTTTAAGCTTCTTTTCACTCAAAACCGTTAAGAAACGTCAATTTATAATTCAACCTGATTTTGTGCCTAATCATAGAAATTTTGTAGTGCAAGGTGCCATGAGGGCTTATATCATAGACGACTCAGGAAATGAGCATACCATACAGTTTGCCATTGACAATTGGTGGATAACCGATTATAATGCTTATATCTATCAAAAACCAGCGACCATGTTTGTGATGGCTCAAGAAGATACCTTGCTTTTACAGATTATTCATAAAAAGGAGATAGAATTAAAAGCTATAAGCCCAAAATTCGAAACCTTTTTTAGAATCATGGCTGAGCGCTCAACGGCTTATATGCAACGACGGGTTATTGAACGCCTTACGCTTAATGCTGAAGAACGCTATGAGCATTTTTTGGATAAATATCCACTAATGGCACATCGATTTCCACAGTACGCCATAGCTTCCTATATTGGTGTGACGACGGAATTCCTTTCCAGAATGCGAAAAAACCGACTTAGCAAATAGTTATTGATGTACATCAATACTTTTTCTGAATCTAGGTCATTTTTATTGATATCGATTTTAAAGAATTTTGAACTGTAAAACAAAGTTCAACTTTAAAATCTATAAACATGGAAACTTTAAGTCCTATTAAAAAAACACCTATTTATCCACATTTTGGAGCAACTATAGAAGGTATAGACGTGAATAATCTGAGCAAAGAAGACATTACTTATTTAAGAAACAGTTTAAATGAACACCAACTGCTTATCCTTAAGGCGCATACGTTAAGTCCGAAAGAGCAAGTTGAGTTTTCTAGCATTTTTGGCGCGTTGGAAACCTTTCCATACAACGCCAATCAGTTTGAAAAGCATCCCGAAATTTTCAGGTTATCTACAGATAAGAGTAAAGGCTATCAAAATGTTGGGTTTTACTGGCACCAAGACGGGTCGTTTAATCAAATACCAACACCAATATCCATATTTCATCTTACGGAAATTCCAAAAAATGGAGGCGAAACGCTTCTTGCCGATGCCCAAAAAGTATATACCATGCTTCCTGACGAATTAAAAAATATTGCTGAAAACTTAAAAACAAATGTGAGCAATTCTGCGATACACGATTTGGTCATTGAGCATCCTATGACAAAGAAAAAAGGGATTTACCTCAACTATGGATTGACCCAAAGCATATTTTCTACAGACGAACACGTTACTCAGTTAGAAATAAAAGCTGTAATTGATAAAATTACGCAATACCTAGAATTACCAGATGTAAAATACAGACATAAATGGGAAGAAGGTGATATTGTTATTGCAGACAATTATGCGGTATTTCATCAAGCTACGCCTACGCTAAATGATAGCACAAGAACCTTGCATAGAACAACTATCAAAGGTGAATATGAGTTAAACAGAAGTTAAGCATGTGCGTCTAAATTAAAGGTAAAAGTATTTGATGTAATAGCGACATTCTGCTAATGAGTGTCGCTGTTTTTTTAATCTCAGTGAATTCATTTATTTTTAAGTAATTCTTTTAATTTTTGAAAGCACAAAAGATATATCATTCAATATCAGAATTTTTCAAGTCAATCAATCTTGAGATTGAACAGGACTTCGACTTTACCATACACAGCCTCGATAGACTTCATGGCGATGAGGCTATGGCCTCACCTTTTTTTAGAACCAATTATGTCGCTTTCTTGCTTATTGAATCTGGAAAAGGACATTACACCATCGATGAGCATTGGTTTGAACTCAAACCCAAATCATTTTATTTCACCTTACCAGGACATTTAAAATCGTTTACTATTGAAGAAAACTGGAAAGGGTATATGCTCACATTTTCGTTTGAATTTCTAAAAGCAAATTATCCTGGAAGCATTGAACAAGATTTTCCATTTTTATTTAAAGAAACCGTTCCTGTAATGTATTTAGAAGACAACTATTATGAGCGTATCAAAAGACAATGCGAAGTGTTCATTCAGGAATATAATGGAAATTCAGTATATAAAAAACGTATTGTTGCCAATCAACTGGTCACCTTTTTATTTCAAACCAAGGAATTATTGCTATCACACCAAGCCACGATTTCTCTCGAAAATAGACCTGCTGAAATTGTAAAGTCCTTTCAAGTGTCTTTAAACACTAACATGTTGAAAATTGTAAAAGGCGATGCAGAATTTATTTGGAATGTACAAGACTATGCCAACCAATTGACTATCCATCCCAATTACTTTAGTAACGTCATTAAATCCCAAACGGGTAAGACCGTAAAACAATGGATTGACGAACGCATTATATCAGAAGCCAAATCCTTATTGAATAATACAGATATGTCAGTGGCTCAAATTGCCTATCGTTTAACGTATGACGATACCTCAAATTTCTCAAGATTTTTTAAGAAAAAAACAGGCTTCACACCTGCAAAATACCGTAATGCTTAGAAATTGACCATAAGGCCTTAAAAACAGACCAAATATCCCTTTCACTTTTGCTGGACATTTGTAGTGTAATTAAAAACAAAACAATAATTCACTTAAAAATTTTAGTAAAATGGAAACTTTAAATCAAACATTAAAAGGAAAAGTAGCAATCGTAACAGGAGCATCAAAAAATTTAGGTGCCGAAACCGCTACGTATTTAGGAAATGCTGGTGCAAACGTTATCGTACATCACTTTAGTGATAACAGCAAAACAGAAGCAGCGAACATTGTTGAAAAAATCAATGCCTTTGGAAGTAATGCCAAATTAGTACAGGCGGATTTAAGAAACGTAACAGAAATTAAGCGTTTATTTGACGAAGCAGAAAATACATTTGGCAAAGTAGATATTCTTGTCAACACTGCTGGAACTATGCTTAAAAAACCAGCAGCAGAAGTACAGGAAAAGGAGTATGACCAAATGTTTAACATTCATACCAAAACAGCCTTCTTTTTGCTTAGCGAAGCTGCCAAAAGAGTAAATGACGGTGGACGAATTGTGAACATCTCTACCACGCTTACTTCGGTTACTACTGGCTTTTACTCAGTGTATGCTGGAGCAAAGGCCGCTTCAGAACAATTTGTAAAAATGATTGCAAAAGAAGTGGGGTCGAGAGGAATCACGGTAAACTCTGTAGCACCTGGACCTTTGAATACATCTTTTTTCTACCCTGTGGAAAATGAACATTCCATTGATTACTTAAAACACATGTCTGTTCAAAACAGATTAGGCGAAGTGTCTGACGTTTTACCTGTCATTCAGTTTTTAACCAGTCCAGAATCTGGTTGGGTAACGGCACAATCCATTCGTGTTAATGGCGGTATGTTTTAAAAGTATTATAATCAAAAGAAAACAACAGCGACATTCAAAAATAGAGGTCGCTGTTTTTATACTATAAAATTATTATCTTTTAGAAGTGAAAATAGATGGCATACATACCTTATCAACCATTCAGGAGTATTTTGACTTTATCAATTTTAAATGTCCTGTTTTTAATGGTTTTGCTATTGGTAGGTTGGAGGATTCAGCCAAAGTAATTCCACAGAAAATGCCACCTTATCGAAAGCGATTTTACAAAATCATGCTTATTCTGAGTGGTGAAATTGATATGTACAACAATCAAAATACCGCACAGCTTCAAAATAATACGCTGTTTTTTTCGGGAGAAGGGCATATTCAATCCTGGGAAAGTATTGCGCCAATGAGTGGTTTTATTATTTACTTTACTTCTGATTTCTATTCTGTGGTACATAAGAAGAATAAGTTGCATTCTGACTTTCCTTTTTTCACCCAAAATGCCTCAATGAGTATTAGCATTACGCAACAAGAAAGTGAGCACTTGCAACGCACTTGTGAGAATATCGTATTAATTTCAGAACAAGATTTGCCTAATAAAGAAGATATTTTCAGGTCTTATCTCAATATTCTACTATTGGAATCTAAAAATCTCTATGAGGAGAAGTTAGGTACCCAAGAAGTATCTCAAGATTCGGATAAACGAATTCTTAGGGATTTTCAATCGCTTATTGAACAACAATACGGAACAGAAAATGAGATGGTACTTAAATCCGTTAAGGAATTTGCCAACCAGTTGGCCATTCATCCTACGCATTTGAATTATGTGGTGAAAAACTTAACTGGGAACACAGCATTGCAATTCATTCATAATAGAAAACTTCAAGAAGCAAAGTCGCTACTGCTACAAACTTCCAAAACCGTGAGTGAGATTGCTTACGATTTACACTTTGATAATCCTACCCATTTTGTGCGTTTTGTAAAGAAAAAAACAGGCAAGACACCCTTGCAACTGCGCAATACTTAAAAATGGTCATTCCTTATTCGTTTCTGGTTTAACCTTAGGTTTATAGCCGAGGTACATTTGTAATGTTCATTAGAAGTATAACATTATAAATATTTAAAACTATGAAGACTAAAGAATTGTTTCAAAAGGAACAAAGTAATAAAAACAAAGAGATATTAAAGAGACTAATTGATGAAGCGTTTAATAATCGAAATTTAGATATTCTAGAAGAGGTTCTTCATCCTGAGTTTACAAATCATCAAGAGGTGTTTCCCTTAAAGGCTAAAAAAGGACCTGAAGTATTTAGAGAATTATATTCAGCATTCTTCCATATTTTTTCGGACGTGAAAGCAGATTATACTCATATTATTTCAGAAGGCGATTATGTTATGGCTAGAGATTTCATAACAGGAACCAATGATGGAGAAATCAATGGAAACCCTGCTACGGGGAAAAAGGTAAAGTTTGAAGTATTTCACTTGTATCGAATTAAAGACGGTAAGCTAATAGAACGATGGGGCTTAACAGATGACCTAAGCTTAATGAAACAATTGGAATCCTAAAAAAAGAATAATTATAAATTAAAAAGTCATGAAATTTTCAGAAATAAAAAACAGAACTGATGTATCGTCAAACATTAAAATAGCATACGATTGGTACACGACGTGGAACCCAGAAATCCTTACAGAAGATGTCCATTTTGAAATGCTACCAAATTATCCATCAGGAGGAATTTACAACGGACGACAAAGCGTTATGGAAGACTATTTACCAGCTTTGATGTCAAACTTTGATTCTTGGACTTTAGAACCCGAAGAGCTCTTTGAAATTGAAGGTGCCGTAATTGGAAAAGGTTATTATAAAGGAAGAACCAAAGGCACAGAAAACGATTTTACATCACCTTTTCTTCACATTTGGTATATCAAAAATAATCAAATTTACAAGGTAATGGCCTATACGGATACCTACCATTTGCAGATGAATATTCCTAAGAATTTCAATAAACGCTCAAAATTAAATTTACAAACATCATAAAATGAAAAAATTAAAAACCACATTTATTGTCTGGATAGCAATTTATCCAGCAATAACAGGAATATTACTCTTATTTGGAGACCTTTTGAACACACTTCCTTTGATAGTTCGAACATTAGTACTTACGGTAATTCTTGTGCCTGCAATGACTTATATTTTAATACCCTTTTGGACAAGATTATTAAACGCTATTAAATTCAATACAATGAAAACTCTTAAAAGTATGGTGGTAATTTTATTTATATCAAGTACACAAATTACAATTTCGCAAAATGAAAGTATTGTTGTTGTTCCTAATACAGGTCAAATAGAATCTTTAACAACACAAGAAAGACAAGATGTCTCTGAAATTCAAAAGAAAACCGAACAATGGTTTGGCATTTGGAGTCCAAAAGAAAAACCCATAAACTTTGATGGCTTATCAGAACTATTTGCGACTGAAGCAGAAGGTTTGCTTGTTGTTGACGGATTTGAAGGTGGTGTCGTTATTTTAAAAAATGCTACTTCTTTTAAAGAAAAATGGAAGCCACTGGTTGATGATACCTTTTCATATTACGCTATCGAACCTGTTGGAGAAATCAAGATTGAACTTGATGGTCATTTGGCAGTGACTACGTTTCAATGGACGACCACTAAGGCCATATTAAAAAATGGAGCTTCAATCACATTAGGTCAGCATGGTACCCATGTATGGAAGAAAATAGATGGTGAGTGGAAAATAATTCACGAGCATCTCACAAACACTAAATAAAAAAAATGAAAACACTATTAGACACCTATAAGAGACTTGATTTAAAAAACAGGGTCGTTATGGCACCCATGACAAGAAGTCGAGCTACTAAAAATCACATCCCAACAGATATTATGGCGACCTATTATGCACAACGTGCCAGTGCTGGCCTCATCATTACGGAAGGGACTTCACCATCACCTAATGGTGTTGGTTATGCAAGAATTCCTGGTATTTATACGGATGAACAAGCTAAAGCATGGAAAGTGGTTGCAGATGAAGTTCATAAAAATGGTGGAAAAATCTTTATGCAACTCATGCACTCTGGAAGATTAGCACATCCCGAAAATATGCCAAAAGGGTCAAGAATACTAGCGCCATCTTCAATTGCACCAACACATACAAAAATGTACGTTGATGATAAGGGAATGCTTGAAATCCCAGTGCCTGAGGAAATGACTATGGAAGATATCAACCTTGAAATTAGCAATTATGTATCTGCATCAAAACGCGCTATAGAAGTAGGTTTTGATGGTGTAGAATTGCATGGTGCCAATGGGTATTTATTGGATTCCTTTTTAAGTCCACATACCAACAAGCGACATGATTTTTATGGCGGTTCCATTGAAAATAGATTACGTTTCCCACTCGCTGTAGTCAAAAAAGTTAGTGAGGCTATTGGAAAAGACAAAGTAGGCATTCGCATTTCACCCAATGGTACTTTAGGAGATATGGAGCCTTTTGATGAACAATTTGAAACCTTTAGTCACTTTCTTGAAAAATTGAATGAACTTGAAATTGCATATATCCACCTTTTGGATTTAGAGAGTTTTGGACAAACAGCTGTTCCTCAAAATATTCGGAATATGGTTCGAGAGAAATTTCAAGGTACTTTAATATTATCTGGTGGTTATAGCCAAAATACAGGTGAAGAAGCTTTAAAAAATAACGAAGGCGATTTAATAGCCTATGGAAGACCTTTTATTGCGAATCCAGATTTGATTGATAGATGGGAAAATGAAAGTCCGCTTTCAGAGGCTAATCCCGATTTCTTTTATACGCCTGGAGAAAAAGGATATACAGATTATCAAACCGCTTAGTATTGTTCTACTCATATTTTAGACAGCGATATTTGATTTTTGAATATCGCTGTTACTAATTAAAAGTTTACCTTTAAGATTAAATGCTGAGAAATTGAGTAAACTGAAATCTGAAATAAAAAAATTATCTCAAGGAACTGATGAAGAAATTGCGGAAATTTACAATAATCTGACCCTTGAGGTATTTGAAAAAGGCGAATTTCTTCTGAAACAAAATCATATTTGCAATCAATATTTCTTTATTGAAAGTGGGTCAGTCAGACTCTACTACTGGAAAAACGAAAAGGATTATACAGTTTGGCTTGGAACTGAAGGGCAAATATTTACAGAACTGGACAGTTATTTACACCAAACACCATCTTTGGTTTCCATTGAAAGTATGGAAAAATCTTTGGTATATAGAATTTCTAAAGAAAAAAGTAATGCATTGGCAAAGAAGTCTTTAGCGTATAATACACTTCTTCGACGTACAGTTGAAGAGGCTTTTGCCAACATGAGTCGAAATATAATTTCTTTTCAGAGCGAAGATGCGACTGAACGTTATCTTAGAGTTGAAAACGAAAAAAATTGGCTCAACAAATACCCTTTAAAATATATTTCCAGTTTCATTGGTATTACCCAGAGTTCTTTGAGCAGACTAAGAGCCAAAAGAGATTGATTTTTTGTCCTATGGCAAAAAATAGGAATTATGTAAAGTATAATTTTGCTTTTCAAAACTATACTTAAAATGATTACAACTATTCTTTTAACGATCGGGATGAGCCTATTGATTAGTCTCATCATCTTGAATATTACACTTCCTGTTAAAGTACAATATGTAGAAGAAATTAATCTAAATGCGCCTGTCAATGCGGTGTACGATGCTATTAGATATCAAGAGCAATTGATGCAATGGTCCGCTTGGCCAAAAGAAACCAAATCACAATGTGCAGTAAAAAATGCAGATGGTAAGTTAGGTGCACAAACCGTATATTTAAAAAATGGAAAACAATTTGGTTACCAGGAAGTTACCGATTTAGAAGAAAACGAAAAAGTGAGTTTCTACTTAACAAGTAAAGCACCATTTGAACAAGACACCAGATTGCATTTTTATCTCAAAGAAATAGCAGATAATAATACCTATGTTATGCTTTACTTTGATAATACTTTAAAAAAACCAAGTCATATCTTTCCACATATATTTGGAATTATAAAATGGACCCATGGTATGCATTTAAAGGATTTGGCCGGACTTAAAAAATATGTGGAAAATAGAGAATGACAACTTACCAAGGACAACAAACCATAAAACAACTTGAAAAACGAAAAGGTGGCTATTATTATTTAAAAATAGAAGCCTCAATAGTTGAGCAGTTTCCCCACAAAAGAAAAACCAGATTGATTTGTGAGATTAATAATGAAGTGTCTTATAGATGTGGACTTAATCACCTTGGCGATGGTAATTTTTTTATTATTCTCGCAGGTAAATACTTGAAGGCACTCGACAAAGAGTTAGGTGACGGCGTAGATTATATCTTAAAAGTAGACCCAAATCAATTAGGTGTTGATATGCCTGAGGTACTGCAAGTTCTTTTAGACCAGGATGAAGAAGCAAAATCGATATTTAATGCTTTAACCAATGGCAAAAAAAGAAGTTTGATTTATTCAATATTGAAAATAAAGGATATTGATAAGCAGGTGAAAAAGACATTAGATTTCTTGTCTCACGAAACTCGTAAAAATTCATAACATTAAAAGTGAATAATTTCTTTTAAGCTTACAAATGAATATGGAACCTTTCAATTTATAGTGTTTTATTCTACATTCTCAAACCTGCAAATTAAATTGGTGAAACCTTATTTTAAGATGACAATCAAAAAATGAAGCTCATTTTTTTATTAGTACCTTTCTAAAGTGAAAGACGCGACTCATTATTACAAAGACATTCATGCCTTACTCGAAGGTTTAAAAACGGTTCAACCTTTAAGTGATGATTTTCACATTCATAAGTTTTCGGATACGCCAAGTACTTGGGTCAAGGAAACCAGTATTTTTAGAAGTAATACTTATTCCATTATTCTGTTGACCAAAGGTGAAGCCAAATATAAAATCGGCTTATCTGAATATCATATTACAGATGGAAGCCTGTATTTTCAAGCACCGCAGCATTTGAGGTATTATTATCGTCTATCAGATTGGGAAGGCTATGTCATTGTTTTTATGGATAGCTTCTTCGAGAACCATCCAACTTTAAAATCGCTCGTCACGCAATTTGAAGGTTTTAAAATAAGTTCAAAAGTGGTTGTTCCAATGGAAAAAGATGCGCTATCAGAAACAACTTTGATGTTTGAACATTTGTATTCCATTAGTTATTCCAACAGTAAAGACCGTTTCGAAAAAGCAAAATCCCTTTTAGAACTGATTATGCTTCAAAGTGTTGAGCATTATAACCAGCTTTATGATAATCAAAAGGAATCCAAACAACATCGCATAGTAAAACAATTTGAAGAGATTGTTGAAGAGCACTTATACAACATCACGCAAGAGCAGGTAGAGAAGCAACTTGCTGTTTCTGAAATTGCGGAAAAGATTAATATTAATGCCACTTATTTGGGTGAAGTCCTTAAAAAAGTAACAGGTAAATCACCAAAAGAAATCCTTTCAGATAGAATCATTCTTGAGGCGCGCTCACTATTAACTAACACAGATATGGCAATTAATGAAATTGCTTATTTTTTGCTGTTTCAAGACGCTTCTAACTTCACCAAGTTCTTTAAGCTTAAAACTGGGTTTTCGCCATCAGAATACCGCAAATAAATTCTAATTTTTATAAAAAACTGGAATTTTTACCAGTTGTTCTGAATTCTTCACCATAAAAAAGAAGGTCATTCGTCAGACATTTGTACTGTAATTAAAACACAGTATATCATGAAAACGAATAACACATTTAAACTTGGAAATTTTGAAATCAATAGAATTGGCTTCGGTACCATGCGCGCTACAACTGGCGCTGGCATTTGGGGTGATACTTTGGATAAGACGAATGCAATTAAGGTGATTCGCACTGCCATTGAAAATGGTGTCAATTTTATTGATACAGCAGATGCTTACGGACCATATACTTCGGAATTATTGGTCCAAGAAGCAATCAGACCTTTTGGTGATACGGTGATGCTTGCCACAAAAGGAGGAGCCGTTAAATATAGACCAGGTGCTGTCTTGTCTAATGGTCATCCATATTACTTACGCACTGCTCTTGAAGGCAGTTTAAAGCGATTAGAACGTGACACCATCGATATGTACTTCTTACATCGCGTAGATCCTAATATTCCGATTGAAGAATCCGTTGGTGCTTTGGCTCAGTTTCAAAAAGAAGGTAAAATCAAACATATTGGTGTTTCTAACGTAACCCTTGAGCTTTTAGAGCGTGCACAATCAGTAGCAAAAATCGATGCCGTTCAAAATGCCTTTAGTTTTAAGGACAGACGCTATGAAAGTGTGGTTCAAAAAACCAATAACGAAAACATAGCTTTTATAGCACATACGCCGGTAGCATTAAGGACATTAATTTTAACCGTTATTTTAGTGCCTTTGATGGTGTATGTATTGATTCCTTTCTGGACCAAAGTATTCAAATAGCAATAGTTTAAAAACGACTTCGAAACTTTGAGGTCGTTTTTAATTATTAATTGTAAAGGATGTTGTTAATCCAACACAAAAGTTTAAGGGTAATTTGTCCACTCCAAAAATAGAACGGGAATGTCTTCCTTTTTCTCTAAGCACATTTACAAATAGATCTGATGCGCCATTAACTACTTTTGGAGATTCGTCCCAATTTTTACCTGCTTGGAAGTAAGCATCAATATGATTTAATCCAATTACTTTGTTAAAACCTACTTTTTTATCAATTTGCGCAAGCACATTTAATGCACATAATTCCATGGCCTTGAAGCCTTGCTCAGTTGAGATTTCATTTCCCAATCGTCCTTGGTACAAATAGTTCTCATTGAGTATTGGAAATTGGATAGCAACATAAGCTATATTAGCACGAACGTTGACAGAAACATAATTTCCACCAGGTGAGGATACATTGGGTAGTTCTAATCCTAATTTAACGAGATTTTTCTTTGGGTCTAAGTCCATTTTTCGGTTTAAAATTTATAAACTATTTGGAATTACTTAGTCTAGCTGTATTATAATATTAGCGACAACAAATCAAAATTACAATTTCAATTTTATGATGCCTAACATTTATATGTTGACTGTCTTAAATTACTCAAAGCGAAATTTTGGTTTTGTTACCTAAGGGCCTTTTTCCACAATGGCCCAACCAAGATGATTAATAAGCCAATATTACTTATTGAGTTACTTATGTTGCCCGAAAGTATACAGCCTAAACTATCAACAATAAACCAAGCGATTAAACTAGCTAGTACAGCTTTTCTAATGCGTTCGGGTGCTTTGTCGTAGAGGTCTGCCAAAAGCCAAATCAATATGGCCCATCCAAACAGGACGCCACCTAAAATTGCCGAAAGAAAAACTGTAGTTGGGGCGTCGAAGTTTTGAAGCCCATCAAGTGGCCATTCGGAAAGGTCTAAAACCATTTCGACAGGTTTTCTCAACGATGGAATTGAGCCGAGGCAGAAGAGCAATGCATAAACCGTTACGGCAATAGCTGAAAACTTTAGCCAATTTTTATGAGTCTGTGTTGTCATACTCTTGATGTTTTGTTGAGTACAAAGCTATCAATGATAAATTGAAAATTTTAGTCGGTAGCGTACAACTATCCTATAAGTTGTTGGGTTGTTTTCTCTAAACTTTTGAAGTAAGTACTGAGGTGGTCGTGGTTGAGGTTGTTTTCGTTAATCCGCATATAAAAATCGTCCGTGGCGATGGCAAACAGTCCCTCCAATTGGCTTTCAGACAGGTTGTGATTAATATCCCTTGCCCAAAGCATGACGGCATAATTTCCAAGTATCTGGATAGATTTTTCGAGTGCCTTTTCGATTTGGCTATTTTTGCGATTAATTCTTAACTGACGATGGAACAGTAAATCGGTCTTATGCTCTACAAGTATATTTATCAAATCTGGATATATATTGAGGCAGCTCTTCTCCTTGTTCGCCACTATTTTACACTGCTCAAAATGGTACTCCAAAAGTTCATCAATAAAACAGTCAAGGTCAGCAAAATAGTGATAAAAAGAGGATTTGCTAATCCTAACAATCTTTGCGAGTTGTTCGATTTTCAGCGTATTAAAACCTTCGATAGAACAAAGTTCGTAACCTTTTGATATCCATATACTTTTCGTCGTCATTTCTCAGCTTATTTTTCTAAAAATTACCCTAACAGGTTTTATTCAGCCATTTACAGATAAACAAGATACTGTTTCTTAAAACAACTTCTAAACCAAGAGATCATTTCTTTTAAGTATCTTTAAAGAGACAGAAAAATACTGCTTCTTGATATCATTCTTTAGATCAAATATATTTCCCATACTACTTGTCAATTTTATTGGCATACTTGGTTATAGTTTGGTCATTCCTATTCTTATTTTTATCGTTACCGATTTTGGAGGAAATGGTTTCATTTATGGGATTCTCGGGGCAACATACCCACTTTTTCAGTTTATTGGTGCGCCCATTTTGGGTCGATTATCGGATCGCATTGGAAGAAAAAAAGTATTGATTATTTCACAAATAGGCACCTTTTTGGCTTGGTCTCTATTTCTTTTGGCTTTTATGTTACCAGAAACCCAATTGTGGGAACAAAACAATGCCGTTACAGGACAATATATTATGACCTTACCCCTGATTATCATTTTTTTAGCGCGCATTTTTGACGGCTTCACAGGCGGCAATATATCGGTAGCTAATGCTTATATGTCCGATATTTCCACAGATGAAGATCGCAATCGAAATTTTGGAAAGATGGGAGCGTCTACAAGTTTGGGCTTTGTTATTGGGCCTGCCTTTTCTGGTTTGCTAGCAGGCACCATTATGGACGAAGTACTACCATTACTATTAGCCGCTTTGATTTCGTTAATAGCCATTTTTGTTATTCAATTTAGATTGGTTGAAAGCGTCCCTTGCATTGTTGACACAAAAAAAGTATCTCTTAAAAATATGAGACGGTTTTTTCAGGTAGAACATAAGGATTGTTTTACGGAAGGGAGTGAAGAAACCCAGCTAGAATCAAGTCGAGGTTTTAAGCAAGTTGTAAAGATTAAAGGTGTCCCGGTTTTATATGCCATTTACTTCTTTACGTTTTTTGCTTTTAGTTTGTTTTATGCTGGCTTGCCTATTTATGCAAGCCGCATACTTGACTGGTCAGCAATTGATTTGGGGATTTTCTTGGCTTATTCGAGTCTAATAATGATTGTTGTTCAAGGTCCAATTTTAAGTATGCTTTCAAAAAGAGTCTCTAGCCAATCTTTGGTAATTATCGGCGCTTTATTATTGGCTTTTAGCTTTTTTTTACTTTCCAATAAAAATCTAATGGTTCTGTATGGTGCCAATACACTTTTGTCTTTAGGAAATGGCTTAATGTGGCCTAGTTTTTTGGCGATGCTATCAGGGTTGGGCACCAAAAAAACGCAGGGAGCTATACAAGGTTATGGGACTTCGATGGGTAGTTTTGCTAGTATGTTCGGACTGATTATAGGTGGCTTTCTTTTCGAAAAAATTGAAACGCTAGTTTTTGTGTTTGGAGCGTTCATTTTTATTCTGATTGTATTGTTGATGTTCTTAAGTCAATACAACAAAGCAGTCCCAATAAAGACATTACAGCCGTCCTAACAGCACTAGTTACGACATCAATCTTTTTGTGAGGGTTTTTCTCCCATTTTAGACAAATGTATTCTAAATGATGGTATGGTTATGAATAGATTTTCATCACCCACTTAAACTTTCAGTTTTTAATCATACTTTTAGTACATTAAAGTAGTTGATAAGACGACTAGAATATTTACTGCTGAATAAAAATTCATTTATAGTAATGAGAACGAAAGATGAAAATAAACTAATGGCTATATTTGACGCTACGGTCAGTCTGACTGCAAAAGTTGGAATTGCTGGATTGAAAATGTCTTTAATAGCAAAAGAAGCAGAAATAGCAGCTGGCACCATATATCTTTATTACAAAAACAAGAAGGATCTCTTAAATGCTGTTTATACAAATTTGAAATCCGAAGGTATATTTTCCGTAATTGGAAAAATTGAGCATCTTCCTATTCAAGTTCAACTTTTTAGGCTATGGGAAGTTGCATTTGAATATCATGTCGCTAATATCAACAAGTCAGTTTTCATAGAACAGTTTGAACTCTCACCCATGATTTCATCAGAAAACAAGGTCATGGAAGAAGATAGCATGTCGTATTTGCATAAAACATTAGAAGAAGCAAAAAAAAGAGGCATAGTTAAGCCAATAGATAATCATATCATTATGTCTTTAATCCTTGGTTTTATGAAACACTTAGCCGCTCAAGCTACCAAGGATTCATTGGATACAAGTGAAGATGTGAAGCATCTATGCTATTCTATGTGCTGGAACGCTATTCGTGAAAACAATAATGAATAATTATTCATTTTAGATTTTTTTAAGTATATTTAACCATCTTTTGTAGATAGTTGTTTATAAATCGATTTGAAAAGAACAAATTGATATAGGCAAGTCTCTAATAATTATTCAATACTTAAAACACCATATAAAATGAAGTCCCATCCAATTCTCTTCCTTTCAATTCTATTTATTTTATCAAGTTTTTCACCACAAACTAATCTTGACAAGGATATTAAAATACTCATGTCGGCCAAGATTGTATCGAATGAAGAATCCGTTAACGTCTTGTTTTTTGCAAATGGTTCTTACAGTCTGCAAAAACTTAAAAATGGTGTAGAAACCTACTCCAAATCTTTAACGCTATCGGAATCTGAGTTAAAATCTTTGGAAAAGCTCATTGCCAAAGCAAAACCGCTTGTTCTCAAAGACAGATATACCTGTGCGGAAAAAATGGTAAACAAAACAAACGCAACACTGTATTATTTTGATAAATCCAAGAAAACAATTATTGTCAATAATGATTGTCGAAGTAATAAAAAGCTCAATAATATAAGAGCCTTTATTGAGGGTATTTTAGAGAATGATTTATAAGTTTAAGAAGACAGAAAATAAGTCTTAAAACGATTACTTAAGTCAATTAATGCAGACATGAAAAAGTCATTAATTAGGATGGCATCCCTACTTTTTCCTAAAAGCGTTACTTCTTTTGCCTACAATCAATTAACTAATCCTCAGGTTCGTAAACTACGAGACAATGAATTAGCTACCCTTAATCAAGCAGATCAATCAAACATTAAGTTTAAAAGTTTTGATATTCAGCTTTACACTTGGATAGGTGGCGCCAAATCAGTATTACTCATTCATGGCTGGGAAGGCCAAGCGGGAAATTTTTCAGATTTAATTGGAATATTACTGGAGAACGGTTATACCGTGCATGCCTTTGATGGTCCTTCCCATGGATTCAGTAGTAAAGGAAAGACCAGCTTGTTTGAGTTTACCGAACTCGTTGGTATACTTATCAAAAAATATGAAGTTACCAATTTAATAAGTCATTCATTTGGTGGCGTAGCAACAACCTATGCCTTATATCAAAATCCTAATCTAACAATAGATAAATATGTATTGTTAACAACGCCAGATAAATTCATCGAACGTATAGATGATGTTTGCAATATGGTAGGTATCAATGACAACATTAAACAACGTCTCATAGAGCGACTCGAAAATGAAACTGGTCAAAGCGTGCCAGATTTAAATGTGAGCGATTTTGTAAAATCGATTAATGTAAAACAGGCATTAATAATCCATGATAAAAATGATAAAGTGATACCAATAAACCGCTCATTGAATGTCCATAATAATTGGTCTCAATCTGAATTTAAAGAAATAACGGGTACGGGCCATTTTAGGATATTAAGAACAGTATCTGTCATTAATTCAACTATTGAGTTTCTCAATAAATAATCTTATCAATACAACGTTGAGTACTTCAACATATAGTACTACTTAAAGTTTTGGTCATTTTCTAAGTTGTTTTGGTTAAAGTTTTAGTGCTTGGTATTCAGAACTTTGTATACGTTAAAAATCAAAACAAACAAGAAAATGAAAACACCATATCAAAACATCGGAATTATAGGCTCAGGCAATATGGGCGGACAATTGGGTAGACTATTCAGTAAAGCTGGATATAACGTCATGTTCAGTTCAAGACATCCTGAGAAATTGAAATCACTTATCAGCGATTTACCGAATGCAAACGTTGGTAATGTAGAACAAACCATTGAATTTGCTGATATAGTTCTTCTTGCTATAAACTATGCAACGTTAAGTGAAGTTACAGACCAACTGAAAGATAAAAATAAAGTTATTATAGACCTTACTAACCCGTTTTACTGGGCAGAAAATAAGACTTTAGCCAAAGTTAATCTCAGTGGAAAATCTGCGGGCGAACATTTGCAAAGCAAGTTGCCAAATTCAAAAATCATTAAAGCATTTTCATCACATTACTCAGCTTCTTTGCAAAAAGGGCATAGAGACTATCCTATAGCCGTTTTTTACACAACAGATGAAGAAGACTTGAAAGAACTTGCTGAAACAGTAATTGCTGATATCGGTTTTGCGCCTGTCTATTATGGTCGCCTCAACAGAAGCAAGGACATTGAACTCTATGGAAAGTTTTCTAATAAAATTATGACTAAAGAAGAGGCTTTGTTGCAATTGGCATAAAGAAAAAACTTCAGAACAATGAAGGCTGATCGCATTTTGCAACTAGTCTTTCGCACTAAAAAACAGATTATGGAAACAATAGTTAAAAACGGATTAGGGTTTAAGCCCATACAAGCAAACTTGGGCGTTGAGATTTTGAATCTTGATCCAAATAAAACCTTAAGCAGCTCTGAAATAACAGAACTTAATGGGCTTATTGACAGATATCATATCGTGTTTCTAAAGAGCAAAAAACCTATAGAAAAAGAAGCACAGGTAACACTCACCAAGCAATTAGGAGAGCCATGGTTATACGACTCTATTCCTGGCCAATACAAGGATTATCCAGAAATATTTAAGGTGACCAACCAAAAAGGAAATGGGTTTGTAAACGCTGGTCAGGCTTGGCATTCAGATGGCTCAGTCTATAATAAACGTATGCATTTAAGTCTATTTTCAATAGATAAAATACCTGTTGATGGTGCATCAACTTATTTTTCGAGTTTAAACGATGCTTTCAAAAGATTGCCGGACAACATGAAGCAAAGACTGTCAAATCTTCAAGGGGATTTTGGAAAAATGTACAGACCGCATCCCGTTGTTTGGCAACATCCCATTACTGACATACCCTTACTACATATAAGCGAAGGATTTAAAGCTAGGTTTACAGATATAACTAGCGGTGAACCACTATCAATTGCTGAAAGTAAAACCATTCAAAAATTTCTAAACAACCATATGTGGAAAGAAGATAGCTATTATGAACATAAGTGGGCTATTGGTGACCTTGTTATTGCCGATAATTATGCGGTTGCCCATCTTGCAAAACCAAGTTACAGCAATACACTTAGAGTACTTCACAGAACCGCTACAAAAGGTTTAAGAAGGTCAAAAAAAGATTAACTTAAAATTTTTGACCCTTATCAAGAGTTTGATGGTTAACCTAAAAGTGGTTTTCACACATGGTCTATTGATTACTACGTGTCAAGTTAAATACTGTATGTGATAGCTCTATGCCAAGTATTTATCCTAAGTTTATTGACCTGTAATCCTCTCTTGGGATAAAGATGTTTTTATGCACACAATTAAGGTTATAAAAATGGACCAATACTCAAAAAAACTTCGAAATCTTTATCTGAAACACATCATCTTCTCTAAAGGCAAAAAGCAATTCTTCTTCTGAAACACTACCAAACACCCTAGCTTCAATAGCAAGTTTCCAACTTTCACCTAACCTTCGGCTACCTTCAAAACTGTACAAATACGTGCTTCTTGAAACATCAAAGATGCCACCCGTGATAAACTCTGTATTTTGAACATCGTTAAACGCTACGCGCGAACCGATAAAAATATCATTATCAAACCCAGAAAACGTGAGTTCCTTACGTTCATCGAAAAGGTATTCTGAAACAATGCCTACATCGATTCCTGAAGATTTGATATCACTTAACGTATATTCAAATCCTACAGTGAACGCAAAAAAATCAAGGTCATCAGAAGTCCTATAAATACTTTCTAGTTTAAGAAGCCAAGCATCTTTAGTAAATTGAGCATCAAGCCCAGTCTGATTAATAACAGGATAACTCAATTGTAAACCCGTTTGTAGATTAAATCCTAAAAATTGAGGTTCTCTTGCAATACCATAAAAATTTGAAAGCCCAACATCAAAATTGCCCAAGTAATGCGACCAGCGCAATGCAAAGGACGGCGACCATTCCTCGGCATTATTTTCAAAAGGAATATCATCGCGTTCTAAAACTTCTGGGAATCGAAATCGACCTTCAGTATCTGGGAATTGTCTTCGCCTTGCATAAGGTAAATAATAAGCTTCGAAAGTTCCAATATTGGTGTTTTTAGTGAACTGAATCATAGGTTGCCCTAATTTATCTTCACCATCAACTCCTTCTACTTGGTCTGTCTGATTGATAATATCTACCAAATGATTGGACTCTGTAACGCCCCAAAACACAATATTAGAACCAATGAGAATACTCCAGCCTTTGCCTTTGTACCTATAGAATAATTCTCTTATGTCTAGATGAGAGCGTTGGTCGTCGTATTGTGCAAGGCGGCCGAATAGCTTAGCACCAAACTGATGTTTTCCATCATTACTTTCTACTGAGAATTTTGGTATTAAAGCACCAGATGTGAAAAACTGCTCTTGTCCTACGTACAATCCTTCATTAAAAAACAGTCGCTGTTCTAGCTCTATTTCCATACTAAAATCAGATTCCCACTTTTTGTTTTCCTGAGCCAATACAAACTTTTGAAAACAGATAACTAATATGAGCAGAATAACTTCTGATGCTTTATACCTCATTTCTAAAATAACTTTAGTTTCTTAAACTAGACTGAGTGAAGTCGCTCTCAGTTAAACCAGTTTTGAATTTGTGATTCGTGAACTTCAGACTGGTCTTCTTTCCGTTTTGGTGGTTGATCATCTCCAACTCGTTTGGCCTCCAATATTTTTCCAAATGTTGCTTTTGGTCTTTATACACAAGCGTTTTAAGCTTCGCCCCTTTACGGTCGAAGTACTCTATTTTTTCAAAACGATAATCTTTATCGACATTCATATATACCAATCGTTTGGAATAACCACTTCCAGAATATAGTGGGACTTGTTCTACTACGGCTACATTAATGCCGTCAAGCGTCGTTTCTTCCACAAATTTGTGGGTGTATTTTTCCACTTCAAACGACGTTAAGTCCTCAAAAGAAAATTCACTACCGACAAAAGGCCCTGATTTGTTAGAAGACGAAATACGCTTTACACGATTAATCGATGGTAAAAACAACCATTGGTCGTCATCACCTTTACGATGTGTAAATGTTAAGGTTTTTGTGCCTTTCACATCCTTTGGACTATTAAATTCAATCATGGATTTATCACCATCTGTTGCTACTTCGAGTGTTTGACTCTTCATATAACGCTTACTCACTTGGCCTTGTTTGTTGGTTAAAATCATCTCTAGTTCAACCTCCTCACTTTCATAACCTTTATCGTTATCTTTACTTTTTTGTGCCAATGCACGTCCTTTGTCATCAATAGTCGATGTTGGGTTTATCGCTAATGTAAATGCGATTGCTAAAAAAAATGTTTTCATAGTTATGTAGTTTTACTTGTTAAAATATGTTGTGTTACTCTCTTTTTCTGATTGACTAGAAGTACAGCTGGTAGTGTTACAAGAACAATAACCAGTGCTGCCATTATTACGATGGTGGTAATGGATGCCAAGGCGGCGTTCAATAAAAATGAAGATTGTGCAAGCACTATAAATCCGACGCATAATACCAATGTGGTAGACACAATAGCTTTACCAACTGTTGAAAAACTATACTCTATGGCCTGTCTAGTCTCTAAGCCCATTTCGCGTTTTGCCCTTAGGTATTTAGATATAAAATGAACGGTATCATCAACGATGATACCCAAGGTCATACCAAATACTGCTGTCATCCCTAAGTTGACATAGCCTAGATAGAAGTACCAGATGCCAAAGCCGATTATGGCTGGTGCAATGTTTGGTATCATACTTACCAAGCCATATTTTAAGCTACGGAAACTCAATATGAGTATGAGCGTTATTAATACGGCTGATATCAACGAGCCTGAAACTAAACTCTTGAGTTGTCTTGCTGATAAATAGGCGAATATCAATGGTTGGCTTGTGCCTGTAGCATGCATATAATCTGGCGTATTATCTTTGAGCCAGTTTTCCATTTTTTTGGTAAAACCAATCATTTCGCTACTTGATAAATCCTTAAGGGTAAGTGTAAATCGTGTTTCAGACTTATCAACATTTACTTGATTGTTGAGGTCCAAGCCATATGGCAAGGATAGTTCGTATAGAAGAAGATATTGTGCCGCTTCTTGTTGTGACTTCGGAATTCCATAAAAGGATACATCATCGCCATGCATTGCTTTATTGATTTTCTTGGATACTTCAGAAAATGAACTTACGTGTATCACTTCAGGTTGTGCCTTCGCGAAAGTGGCAAAATCCTCTAGTTTCTGAAGATATACTGGGTCATTGATTTTTTCGGCTTCACCAGCACCAATGGAAAACTCTAATGAGTAAATTCCTGTGAGATTATTGTTTATAAATTCTGAGTCTGTTCTAAAGGAAATGGATTCATCAAAATATTCTAGATATTCGTCATTCAATTCGTTTTTTATCATAAAAACCGAACCTAGTGCTATTAAAACTATCGAACTGATTAATATAGGTGTACGTTGTGCAACAACAAAATCACCAAATTTGGTATAGAAACTAGACTTTTTTAAATCGGTTTCCGAAACAGCTTTTACTTTCATTGGTAGTATAGCAAGCAGGGCTGGCAGCATGGTTAAAGCAAAGACAAGTGCAAAGAACATACCCATAGCTGAGATATTTCCAAAGTCTGCAAATGGCGGAACATCGCCCGTGTTTAATGACAAAAAGCCTATAATAGTTGTAATACTAGTAATAAAAACAGGAACCGTATTTAGACGAAGACTCTCAATAATAGCTTGGTTTTTAGCTTTGCCTTTTCGCATTTGTTGAATTGTAGTAATGAGTATATGGATACAATCTGCTATGGCAAGTGTGCTGATTACAATTGGCGTATTGGCGGAAACCGATGTTAAATCGATGCCGAGAATTCCGGCAATTCCCAAGGCACATGAAATAGAGAAAAACACAACCAATATGGCACTTATGGTACCAGAAATAGAACGTGTGGTCACATATATCATTATTAAAAAAATGAGAAATACGAGCGGTATTAAAGTTTGGCCGTCGCTCTGTGCAGACTCGCTAAAGGCGTTACTTAACATCATGTTTCCAGACATGTACGTATTTAGATTCGGATGCGCTTCAGACCAACTACTCACCACACCGCGTATATAAGTCACAGCTTCATTAAGCGCTTCTGAATCGGCAGGTAGTTTTGTGGAAATATTGATACCTGTAATACTACCTTTGTCATTAATGAGTCTATTGTAAAGCAAGGGTTCAGCAAGTGTGACCTTTTTAATATTCTCAATTGTAGACGGATTTAAATCATTGACGTTGCCTACCAAATCCGAAACATACAAGTCATCACCATCGGCTCTGGTATATTGATAATTGGTTATAGCGTCTACACGAAAGGAATAAGGTGTCAACCAAGCACTATCTACTAAGGTCTTAAGTGCAGTAAGATGTTCTTTTGTGAAAATGTTACCATCTCTGGCTTCAACCGCTATGAGAATATTATCATCTTTAGAATATACATTCTCTAGTGCTTCAAACGCTTGAAGCTGTGGATTTTCCTTACTAAAAAATACTTTGGAATCTGCATTAAAACCTAGCGTACTAAAACCATAACCACATAGGACCATTATTACAATGGACAAGGCTAGTACGAGCCATTTCCGTTTTACAACCCAACTGGCGTAGCGGATATTGAACCGGTCGATTTTTGATGTTTTGTGTTCGTCTTTCATTTTTTTAATAGTTTATATTAATAATGACTAATAGTCACTTTTGGGTTTAAAAAAAAGGGTGTGTCATTTGAACTACGGCTTTCTATATCCTTCACGGATTTTACCTTATATGCTTCTACTGGATATTCCTTACCTTTTAGTTTATTAATGGCCAATAGCTCTAGTGCGAAGTGTTCTTTTATTTTTTTTGCGTTATTAATAGCTGTTGTGCTTATGATACAGTCCGTATGGTAGAAATGGCACTTGGAAAGTAATCTGGACGTGGTATTTAAAACATCACCATGATACACCAAATGTTTTACTTCTTTACCAATTTCACTCACTACAACTTCCCCATAGTGGATAGCACATTTAAACTTGGGCTGAATGCCATATGCTTTTAAAAAAGCATTTTTGTTTTCAATTAAATACGCCTTATAGTCTGCAAAAAGTTGCAAAGCTTTTAAATCGGCATTTTTATAGTTGGATTGCCAGGTAATGACCACCTCATCGCCAACATATTGATATATCTCAAAGGATGAGCGCTCAACCAATTCGTTAAGCATACGAAAGCAATCACGTAACAAATTGGCATACTTCCGCTCACCCAAGTCTTCTGCTAGACTAGTAGCGTCATTCAGGTCAATGAACATAAAACCGCGCTCAATAAGTTTCGGTTGTAAAGAATTGCCCATTGATTGTGCTATTAATCGAAAGACATTTCCTGAACGACGCTCTAGGTTTGATATAAAAAACATTAAAATACTTGTTAATCCGAAAAAGAAAACAAGAGGAATAAAATATGAATTATCAATGCTCGCCACTGTCGATGCATAGATGTCTTCTGCATTTTTTAGCTTGAAATGTAGACTAAATAATATTATGCTACCACTTATAAAGAAAAGTAAGGATACCATGGTTATCATAATGAATCTTAATATATTAGAGTAGCCCCATTTTAATAAACGGTCGCCAAGTCTTTTATAGGTTATACTTAGGATACATATAATAAGAAGTGCACCATTCGTAATTACCACAAATTCATAAAAACTAAGTCCATTAATTATTTGACGGGTAGTCACGGATGCATCAATCAGTAACCACAAGATATAATAGATGTTGGTAGCAACAATGGCTATTATGGACAAAATAATATGGTTACGGATAGCCTTCATCTGTTATTCAAACAATGCTTTATGAAAAAAAGCATTCATTGGTTGAAGTTTTAAGTATGCTTCTTCAATGATATCGGCCAAGTCATTATTTATAAGTGTTTCCTTATTTGGTATAGTGCTGGCTGTGATATTCTTATATTTCAATAATTCCGCATACTTGTGCGATTTATCATAGCCTCGTGGTACGTTCTTTAATTTTTGATTGTCTTCAGAAAGGCCACCAAAAAAGTCTATGAAATCTTTTGAATTAATGGCATCATGTAATTCAGATCCTTCATAGTGAATAGTAGCTCTGACCTCATCTAGTACATCTTTTTGAGGATGCCATAATCCACCGCCCAAAAATGATTCAAAAGGGCCGAAAGAAAAGAATATTCTTGCATAGCCGTCATTTTTGGTCATTGGTGAAAACGCAAAATGGTCTTTGTAAATGGGTAAATCTGGATGGAACATACGATTGTTGTTAATACGCATTATGACATTTTTGGGTTCGAATTGCTCAAAATGCTTGTCATGCTTGGATAAACGCTCTAAGATAAGAGACACTTCTTCCAACCAATAGTTTTTAGCTTTGTTGTAAGATGACTTGTTGGCATCCATCCATTCCTTTGAGTTATTCTTAGTAAGATTTTCTAAAAAATTTAGAATGTATATTTTTCTATTCATTATTAATTCTTTAAAAATGACTAATAGTCATTTATTGTTAAAAAAATTATATAGCCATTCCGTCTACAAAAACATCAACATAAGAATGCATTAACTCTTCTCTTGACAGGTTGTGTTCATATGCCAGAAATGCCCTTTTGGACTCTAAGAACTGCATTACTCCCATACATGTTCCCCAACATATGTAATTCATCAATAAGGCGTTCAAATCTTTTTTAAAAAAGCCTTCAGATTTCTGGCGCTCAATATGTTCAATAAAAAATTCTGAAACAGCTTTACTAGCCTTTTTATGAGACTCCGAATTAGTTTTAAACTCTGGACGTTCTAGATAAACAATTAATTCAAAATATTTTGAATAGTCAATGCTGTAGTGGTAGCTTGACATTATAATGGCTTTGGTTTGCTCAGGACCCTTAGGACTATTGCGTTCACTCATTTTAAAATAGTTGAGTAGCATATTTAGTGCTTTGGTGGCAACTTCGGCTAGAACGTCATCTTTACTTTCAAAATATTTATAAACCGTTCCTTTGGCTATGTCTAAGTACTCAACAACCTTATCAATGGTAAAATCATTAACACCAACATCTTGCAATACAGCGTCAGAAGCATTTATGATTTGCTCTTTTCGAAATAAGGTTTTTGTATTCTTTTCTTGAGATGACATAAATTGACTATTGGTCATTTTAAACAAAGGTAGTTCAATTTTTTGTTTTGTTTATTAAATTTTAACAAAAATTAAACAAAAAGTTGTTTCTCACAAATGATTTAACCAAGATAGAGATGAGAATATAATAATTGGTAGAAGATTTATTTCCTTGAATGATGACTAATGAAATGAAGCAAAGAAACAGGTTGGTATATGAAATCGTGATTTAAAAGATGTCATTATAATCAATTACTGAGCTGGCATATTAGAAAATGGTCATTTTCATAAGCATTCTGGTTAACTCAATGGTCGGTTATGAAAGTAGCTTTGTAGTGAACTTAAAACCATAGAAATCATGAAACGTGACTATAACCAATTCAAAAACCATTCATTGCTGTATATCATCATATCGGAAATGGTCTTTTTGCATGAGGCGCTAAGGTTAACAGATTATTTAGCAAATCGACTTCAGCGTTTTTACAGCAGAATAAAAACAGCGTATGTAAACTTATTAAAAAACGTTTGGGTAGAAGCTTCTTTAATGCTTAGTGGCTTCATGGCTGCATCTACTTTAATATTATTAATAGCCTATAAGTTGGTGATGATTTATTGATAACTAGAAGCAATAAAATCATTACATTTTGGTCAGTCTCCAAATATTTTGTTTAACTTTAGGCTATGACCAAAAAAGAAATCCCTGTTTTTGAGACTAGTAACGATATTCACGAAGCTACTGGCTTTGACCATCGCAGTCACATACCTGGGTTTGACATTTTTACGATGCAATCTCTTGAGCCTTCGGCAAGACGATGCATGCCACCATACCGTCAAGGGTACTATCAAATAGGGATTTTAAGTGAATCTGCTGGTGCAAAAATCAACTTAAACACCAACGAAGTTGATTTAGGGCAATTTCCTTTGTGGTTTGTGGTGCCTGGTCAAGTGTTTTCTTGGGTTCGTGACCCAGAAACTAAAGGCATTCATATTCAGTTTCGAAAAGAATTTATTTCTCAATCGATACCGAATTTAACAGAAACATTTCCCTTTTTAAAGATTACCGAAAATAGTGTGTTTTTGATGACACAAGAGGAACAAAAATCCTTAGAAACCGATATGAACCGTATGCTTTCAGTGTTTCAAAACCCACACCCTTATCAAGAAAAAATGTTGGAAGGCATGTTAGTGTCTTTGCTTTACAACTGCAAATCCGTTTACGAGCGTTTTAAAACTAAAGAGAGTCACCTTTCGCGTAAGCAAGCATTATCGCAACAGTTTCAGCAACTAGTGGATAAACTGTACATTGACTCTAAAAATGTCAGCGACTATGCCTCACAACTCAATGTTACACCTAATTATCTCACTACAGTTATTAAAGAAGTAACAGGAAAAACAGCAAAAGATGTTATTCAACAACGCTTGTTTTTAGAAAGTAAGACCATGTTATCCTTTACCACATTAGATATTGCTGAAATCGCTTATCAACTCAATTTCCAAGAACCCACACATTTTACACGTTTCTTCAAAAAATATAGTGGGACTACACCCAATAAATTTCGCCAAACCTTATAGATTAGTTTTTTGCCATTTTCCATTAAATACTGGTTATTTTTTTAACCAAAGTCACCCGAACTTTGTAGCGTAATTAAAAAGATATGGATTATGAAAACAGATAAAATTGCATTAATTACTGAAGCAGGAAATGGCTTATCCCAAAAATTCGCGGAAATTTTAAGCTATCAGAATTACTCCGTCATCATTGCGGCAAAAGGTGAATCTTATAACAAGTTAAATAGAACCAACCTAGGGGATATTAAACTCTTAAATGTTGATTTAACTAATAGTTCTGAGCTTATCAAACTCTATTCATACTTAAAGACACAATATGGCAAACTAGATGTTTTAATTAACAATGCCGAGATTGCCAATGGTTTTGGTCAAAAAATTACCGAATTGAATATTAATGATGTGAAAACTCTTTATGACAATAATTTCTTTTCAGTCATAAACACAATAAAAATTTTATTTGGCTTACTCAACAAAAGCGAAAGTGCTACCATTGTAAATATCACAAGTGCAATGGGTAATATTGACAAAATGAGTGATAAAAACTTTTGCTACAAGGATTATAAGATGACCGCCTATTCCACGGCAAAGTCATCCTTAAATATGCTCACTACTATTTTAGATAAAGAATTCGAATTACACAACATCAAAGTAAAAAGCTTTGATCCCGTGAGGATATCTAATTGCACCCATAATAGTGTGGACATATGTGAAGGTGTTGAAAAGGAACTCATAGGGTTATTACAAATAGAAGAACCCATATTATAGCTTTAGTTCGTAAAGACCTATAAATTTATTAAAAGGACACCACCATAAAAACAAAAAAGCCTCACATCACTGTGAAGCTTTTTGGTGGAGCATATCGGAGTCGAACCGATGACCTCTACGCTGCCAGCGTAGCGCTCTAGCCAGCTGAGCTAATGCCCC
>NZ_JANQOM010000010.1 GCF_028289625.1 Winogradskyella sp.
TTTAAAAACATTATTTTTATCGGATAGGTATGGTATATGATTAAACGATATTGTCTTGATTATTTATTTCAATAATTTGACCTTCTGTACCTACTGTAATAAGTGTATTATCATTGCTAAGCCTTTGATGCGCCAGATACACTTGGGTATAAATATTAGTACTCATATAAGACCATTCGTAATTAAGAGGTAAGTTGTAAGTGTTTTCTAATAGGTTTTAAGAACCATCACTATTTTTGAGGAATTAAAAATTCGTTAACAGAGGATATGTTTTCGAATCTATTAGTATTGAAAACTAAAAAAATATCTCACCCGAAGGTTTAGGGATGTTACCAAAACGCATAGCAGTTTCAACTTCTGGTGTGCCAAAAATGATTAAAAAATGGCGGATGATAATATAAAGTTTAAGCTAGCAGTGTCATTACATTCTGTGATTGATGAGGTAAGAACATCCATTATGCCGTTTAACGCTACTTTTCCATTAAGCGATTTGCGGGAAGCGTTACAATATTGGTATGCTAAAACAAAAAATAGAATTACCTATGAATATGTGGTTTGGGATGGGATTAATGACCAACGAAAAGATGTAAATGCATTAGTTGGATTTTGCAAATTTGCGCCAAGCAAAGTCAATCTTATAGAGTATAATCCCATTGATGATGGCGAGTTTCAGCAAGCAGATTCTAAAGCTCTAGATATGTATGTCAACATTCTAGAAACCAATAATATTACAGTAACCGTTAGGAGAAGTCGAGGTAAGGATATCGATGTCGCCTGTGGCCAGTTGGCAAATAAATCATGAATTTATAAGCTATTCAATAGCTGTGTTTTCTAGAATCGGTAATTCTTGATTGTTAAATGCTGGATATGTTTTTGAATATCTAAAACACTTAAAGACATCATTTGTTTCTATTGGTATAGTATAAGACCAAACAATTTCTTGGTCGCTATTTATTTCTGTTAGCAAACCTTCAGTTCCAACAGTGATTAGCGTATTACCATTGACTAGTCTCATAGCTCCCGAAACTCTTGGTGCATAAATTTCTGGACTCATATAAGACCATTCGTAATCTAACGGTAAATTATTTGTATTTTCTAATAGATTATAGGATCCATCACTATTCTGAGGAATTAAAAATTCATCTATTGAAGATGCATTTTCAAATCTATTATTATTAAAGACTAAAAAATTTCCCCCATTAGATGGTAAACCACTAATATACCTTACATCATGCTGACCAAATAATCTTTGGTCATTTTGTGAACCGCTACCATAGGCGCTGGGATTTCCCCATCTATATAATAATCGACCTCCTTTATTATAATTCCCGCCTGAATCTCCTGAAGCTTCAGTTGTAGAAGTAGAGTGATCTATAATAAAAAGCTCATTAAAACGTCTGCTGCTCATAATGATTTGATCGTAAGAATCAATGTAAAAAATGGAGTTAATATGATTTAAGTTAGCATCTCCTATTGTAAAATTCAAATCAATCAAATCTGGGTGTTCAGAAACAACCCCAAAATTTAACTTAGTGTCATCAAAATTTTGTATCAAATGATTCCATAGGCTCCACTCCCATACAATTTCTGCATCATTAAAACCGACGGGTTTAATTTCTATAATTCGTTCGGACCATACCTCATTATCAATTAATAAATCAGGGTTACGTCCATTGGCTATCGCATCATCAGCCGTTTTTCTATCCCAAACTGTAGCTAAAATGTTTCCATTAGGGAGAATACTTATGTCATGGTGTAGACAATAATCACTATTACAGTATTGCCAATCCCAAATAACATTTCCTTCAAAGTCAAACATTTCAATTCCACCAGTTTTCCCGCCAGAATTAAAGTCATCGCTTTCAACTTTATAAGTTCTTAATAAATGACCATTTTCATCTAGGTATACTGCGAGTGGTATATTGTCTGAGATCCACTTTTTTACAACATACCCTTCCATATTGATCAAATATGAGTTATTTGATACTACCGGGGAAATTAAAGTGTAGCCCTCAAAGAATTCATTTTTTATATACACTCCAACATTCTCATTTGGTTCAATAATTTCTTCTGTAAAATCGTCATCACTTTTGCATTGATACAAGAAAATTGAGAGCAAGACAAATAAAACTAGGTATTTGTTAATAGACATATATTTAATATTAAGACTTAAAAAGTGGTTTAAATACAACAAAAGAAGGTATAATTCAAAAACACCTTCTTTTGTTTTGTACTGATATTAAATTAAAAAGTTAACTTTTAATAATCTTAATAGTTCTAGATTGCCCTTCAATACTAACCCTTACCAAGTATATACCATTAGATAAAGTGGATATATCAATATTTTCGATAGTCTTAGAAAGTTTTTTATTGATTACTTCCTTTCCTAAAATATTGTAAAACTGAGCACTTTCAAATGCCGAATTTGCAGAATCTAAAGTTAAAACATTCTCATTTATATTGTAAAAATGATTAAATCTAGTCAACTCATTTTCTGGAATACTGAGTGTTTGAGCGCTAACAGAGACATCATCTACCTCCATTGTAAATTCATCTGAAACACCATGATGTCTAAAAGCAACATAAACAATTGCTTCACCAGCAAAAGATGAGATGTCTAATGTTCTTGGTGTTTGAGTGTTTACACCATCTAGCGTAGGTTCATTGAATGAGGTGCCAGAAGCTAAAAAATCATTAATGGTGTTACCAGTTGCTACATATACGGTATAGTTTTCAGCATCATAATCAGCATCACTAGCTTTTACCAACCAGTCCAGTGATATTGAACCAGAAGCAGAAGATAAATCTATTAATGGGGAAATTATCCAATTATCTGGAGTAAGGGGCCCACCACCAACACCACCAATCCATGAAGCAGATCGTAATTGAGGTGTATCTACTGGGTTGCCCATATTATCTTGAATTTGAACAACACCCCAATTTAGGCCATCACCATCATCATCAATTAGTGTCCAATCAGAAATATCCTCGTCGTTAAAGTCGTCAGACCAAACTACGCTTTGCGCATTATTCAAATTGAATAATAATAAAGTAAATAATAGTAAAGTAATTTTTTTCATATAAAGTTTGATTTTGATTAGTAATGCTATAAGTTACGAATAATTTGCTTTCAATTATGCTAAACTCCTAAAATTTAATTTTTATCGATAAAAACTCCCCTTTATTCGTAATTTTGCAATGTTTTTTAGCTAAAAATGAAAATAACCGAACAAATAAAGCAACCCATTGCTTATGAGATGGAACTTTTTGAGCAAAAGTTTCAACTCTCTATGGTCAGTAAGGTGGCACTTCTTAATAGGATAACCCATTATATTGTTAACCGTAAGGGAAAGCAAATGCGCCCAATGTTTGTGTTTTTGGTTGCAAAGATGCTAAATAATGGAGAAGTAAGTGAGCGTACTTATCGTGGCGCTTCAGTTATTGAGTTAATTCATACTGCAACCTTAGTACACGATGATGTGGTTGACGACAGCAACAGACGACGTGGCTTTTTTTCTATTAATGCACTTTGGAAAAATAAAATAGCTGTCTTAATAGGCGACTATTTGTTGTCTAAAGGGTTGTTGCTCTCTATAGACAATAATGATTTTGATTTACTGAAAATTATTTCTGTAGCAGTACGGGAAATGAGTGAAGGGGAATTGCTTCAAATTGAAAAAGCCAGACAGCTCGATATTACCGAAGAGGTTTACTATGATATTATTAGGCAAAAAACAGCGACACTGATTGCAGCTTGTTGTAGCCTTGGTGCAGCCTCAGTAAAACCCAATTCTTCAGAGGTAGAAACCATGCGAAAGTTTGGAGAGCTTATAGGTATGGCGTTTCAAATAAAGGACGATTTATTTGATTATGGTGAAGAAAAGATAGGCAAACCTACAGGCATTGATATTAAGGAACAAAAAATGACTTTGCCATTAATCCATGTTTTGAATAATTGCTCCAAAAAGGAAAAAGCATGGTTGATTAATTCCGTCAAAAATTATAACAAAGACAAAAAACGTGTCAAGGAAGTTATTGCCTTTGTAAAATCTCATGATGGATTAGACTATGCCATTTCTAAAATGAAAGCCTTTCAAGAAGAAGCATTAAACTTACTGAATAATTACCCTGAGTCACCGTACAAATCTTCGCTTAAGTTGATGGTGGATTATGTTATTGATAGAAAAAAGTAAATTTTTTTGTATCTGAAAATCAGAGATTTAAATAGAGAATAAAATATTTTTTACTTTCCAGACAACCATTAATACAATAGTTGCGTCTATATCAATAGAAGTGCAATCGTAACCAACAAGATGAAAGTTATACAACTTCATAATTCCGATAGCTATCGGAACGAAATAAAACTTATACAGAGAGCAGCGAAAAACAATCGCGAAGCACAACATGTCTTGTATGAGTTGCATGCACCAAAAATGTTAAGTGTTTGTAGATATTACATTAAAGATGTGTATCAGGCAGAAGAAGTAATGCTGAATGGCTTTTTTAAAGTATTCAAATACTTAAAGACATTTAAAAACGAAGGGAGTTTTGAAGGTTGGGTGAGACGTATTATGGTAAGGGAAGCCATTTCGTACTTAAGACAACGGAAGACGATAGAATTTACAGCAGAAGATGAGTTTTTAGAACACGATTATAGTAATAATATCAAATCTAATATCGAAGTAGCAGAAATTCAACAACTGATAGACAGCTTACCTGAGGGCTACAAAATGATATTCGTCATGTATGCCATAGAAGGCTATAAGCATCATGAAATTGCAGAAATGCTGAATATTTCTGAAGGGACATCGAAATCGCAATTGTTTAAAGCTAGACAAATGCTACAGAAAAAAATCAAAGAATTAAATAACAGCAGTTATGGCACCAATTAAATTCGAAGAACAATTAAAGGATAAGCTCGAAAAGCGCAGCTTACAGCCATCGACTGATAGTTGGGCAAAACTTTCAGAGCGTTTAGATGCTGAAGAAAAGAATTCAAGAAGACCATGGTTGGGTTGGTTAAGTATAGCGGCCGGTATTATTATTCTATTGGCTATAGTGGTAAGGACTTTTGGACCAAATAATGCCCAAGAAACTACACCAAAGATGGTAGAGCAAGAAGCTATAGATAAATCTATTGAAAATCAATTACCGATTTCTAACGAAAAGGAATCTATAGAATTAGTTGTTGAGGATGAAACTTTAGATTCAGAAACTGACAACAGTAAGACAGAGGAAGTTCCCGAAATCATCAACTATAAAACTGTGGTAACGAAGAGAACTGAAACACAGTTGGTAGACAATACCATTACTGATGAATCTAAATCACAAGAATCAGAAAAAGTTATTAAAAACACCAATGAGCTTCCAAAAACAGTAATTGATGAAACCATAATCAATAAGGAAGCTGTTGTGGACGTACTTAAGGAACTAAGAACTGAAAAGACTAAAGTAACAGATAGAGAGGTCGATTCACTTTTAAAGTTGGCGAGTAAAGAACTAGTTAGGGATAAATTGCTTAAGAATACCAGTACAACTGTGGATGCGCAATCCTTATTAGAAGACGTAGAGGACGAAATGGGACAATCCTTTAGAAGTAAAGTTTATGAAGCCCTCAAGGATGGCTATAAAACCGTAAAAACGGCTGTAGCGCAGCGTAACAACTAAAATCAAAATCAAATAAACATCAATTAATAATCAATTCGCTTACGCCGAGGCTATGGCGAGCAAAGAAAAACGAACAGTTATGAACACAATTACACGATTAGTAGTATACCTCATTATATCATTAACGGTTGCTACTGTAAATGCACAAGAAACCAAAATCGATAGTACTAAGAAGTCTTCTAATTATTATAAGATAGAGGCTTTAAAAGAACTAAAAACAAAGATTGAAAAAGAAGAACGAGAGTTTCTAAAGAAAGAAATTGAATCCATCAATGACCGATTAGATGCCAAACAGATTACTGCTGAAGAAGCAGAGACTCTAAAAAAAGAAGCCGCTAAGAAAAGAGCTGCCAATATCGAAAACCGATTGGCCATCATAGATAATAAAATAGCACTTCTAGGTAGAAATGAACCAGGATACGAAACTAATAATGACGGTGACGCCTATTTTTCAATAAAGTTTGGCGATGACGACGATGAGTGGACTGCCGTAAGATTTGGGAAAAAAAACAAACTAAGAAAATACGATAGACGCACCACCTCTGACATTGTATTTGCTTTCGGATTTAACAATGCGCTAATTGAAGGTCAGGACTTAGGGGATTCTCCATATAAAATTGCGGGCTCAGGATTTATGGAGTTAGGTTATGCTTGGAAAACCCGAATTTTTGATAACACCAATTTCTGGAGAGTTAAATACGGATTCTCGTTTCAATGGAATAAATTGAATATAAAGGACAATCAGTTTTTTGTAAATAACAATGACGAAATTACATTACAAGAGTTTCCTGTTGAGTTAAACAAAGCCAAGTTTAGAACCACCAATTTAGTATTCCCAGTACATTTAGAATTTGGCCCATCTAAAAAAATAGAACGTAAAAACTACTTTCGATATTCTACCTACAACCGATTCAAAGTTGGGTTAGGAGGTTATGCAGGTCTTAATATTGGGAGCATGCAAAAACTAAAGTATAAGGAAGACGGCAACCGTATTAAAGATAAGCAACGCGGCGGCTTTGAAGTCAACGAATTTGTCTATGGACTTAGTGGCTACTTAGCTTGGGGAGATGTGGCGCTTTATGTAAAGTACGATCTTAATCCATTATTTAAAAATCAACCTGTTGACCAAAATAATATTTCAGTTGGTCTCCGTTTTGATATGGATTAACAAGTTTTTTCATCCACCGAAGCATTCGTGAAGGTGGACATCAATCAATTTTTGAGTGTTAAAAAGCCTCAGTCTAGAAATGGGTTGGGGTTTTTGTTTACTATAGAGTTTATCTTAATTAAGATAGTTTGTTTCAGAAAGCCTCTTTCTATAATTTCTTACAAGCGCATCAGCAAACGCTGCTTTATCCTGGCGTATTAACTTCATGCCTTCTCCATTTTGAATGATAGGGTGAATACCTCTTAAGTGCTTGTCGCTCCAAATGGCAAGTTCAATAAGTAGTGGTGTTAAGGCTAAACCCTTTTCAGTTAAGAGATAAAGATTGGTTTTTTTATTGTCAGGTCGCTTAGTTTTGATAATAATACCCACCTCTTCCAACAATTTTAGTTTTGTTGAAAGAATATTGGTGGCAACAGCTTCATCACTTTCAATAAAATCTTTGAAGGTTTCTTTACCCTCTAATAATATTTGTTTTATAATGACTAACATCCACTTATCGCCCAGAATATCTAACGTGGAAGTAAATGGACAGTCACATCGAAATTTATGTTTCATGTAAACACCATATTAGTTTTTACTTGCAAAATGAAATTAATTCACATATTGCTTGCAAAATAAAAGTTATTTGTATAATTTTACTTGCAAATCAAAAGTAATAATTTTTTGGTCATGAGGCAAGTATTCTTCATTCTATCTATTACGGGTTTAGTATTGGCCTGTAATTCTCCAAAATCAAAAAACTATGACAATCATAACATAAACACCGTAAGTATGAATAAAAAAGAAACTGTAGGTACCTTTTTGGGTGCTGTATTAAGTAATGATACTCTAACAATGCGTCAACTCGCTAATGCTAATTATATTCAGCATAATCCATTTATTCCAACGGGATTAGAACCTTTTATTGAAATGTTGCCTGTTTTACAAGAAAATGGTACAACTGGAGAAAACGTTCGTATGTTTCAAGATGGCAATTATGTCTTTATGCATAATATTTGGAAAAATGCAAAGCCTTTTGGTGCAGATGAAATGGTCTCCTTTGATATCATCCGTTTGGACGATAATGGCAAAGTTGCCGAGCATTGGGATGCCATGACTGCTCTAGTCAAAGAAACGGCAAATGAGCGAACACAAACAGATGGTTCTACAACAGCAAGTGATTTAGATAAAACCGCCAAAAATAAGGCTCTAGCAAAATCTCTGGTAGAAGATATTCTTATGGGCAAAAACCCAAATAAAATTACAGACTATATCAGTGCAGAACAATACAACCAACATAATCCTGCAATAAAAGACGGTTTAGTGGGCATCCTAGAAGCTGTGGAGTACTTAAGTGCTCAAAACAATATGTTTAAATACCATAAAATCCATAAAGTATTAGGAGAGGGCAATTTTGTGCTTACCGTTAGTGAAGGTGAATGGAATAATAAGCAACAGGCCTTTTACGATTTGTTTCGCATTGAGAATGGAAAAGCCGTTGAACATTGGGATGTCATTCAGGAAATTCCTTCTGAAGGTTTAGCCAACGAAAATGGCATGTTTGGTTTTTAATAAGCCAATAAATGCTAAAGTAGAAATCCAGAATGTATAAACGTTCTGGGTTTTTTATCACTATAAACTAATAATTGTATAAACAATTCCGAAATAACTCCCAATGATATATTCCTAAAACAAATTGTTTGTCTTAAATTTACAAACTTGTCACCCAGAGCTTGCAGAAGGGCGAGCAAGAATTCTTAAATGTCGAATAACACCAATAAAATAGATTCCTGCCTACGCAGGAATGACAAAAGAATTGATTTCACAAAATACCATAGCACAAGTCTTTGAAACTGCTCGCGTAGAGGAGGTGATTGGTGATTTTGTACAGCTCAAAAAAGCAGGAAGCAACTTTAAGGGCTTAAGTCCTTTTAGTGAAGAGCGTACGCCTAGTTTTATGGTCTCTCCTGTAAAACAAATTTGGAAGGATTTCTCTAGTGGCAAGGGAGGAAATGCCGTCACTTTTTTAATGGAGCACGAGCATTTTACCTATCCAGAAGCCATTCGTTACTTGGCTAAAAAGTATAATATTGAAATTGAGGAAACCGAACGTACAGACGAGGAAAAAGCGCAAGCTGATGCTAGGGAAAGTTTGTATTTAGTTAGCGAATATGCCAACGACTACTTTCAAAACATTTTACATAAAACCGATCAGGGCAAAGCGATTGGTCTCAGCTATTTTAAAGAACGTGGGTTTACGGAAGAGACGATTAAAAGGTTTCAATTAGGGTATGCTTTACATGAGTGGCAAGCTTTCACGGATGAAGCTTTAGGTAAAGGCTATCAATTAGAATTTTTGGAGCAAACAGGCCTAACTATTGTCAAGGAAGACAGACGTTTTGATAGATTTAAAGGCCGTGTAATGTTTCCTATACACAGTATGAGTGGCCGTGTACTTGGTTTTGGCGGTCGTATCTTAACTAACGACAAAAAAGCAGCGAAATATCTTAATTCACCAGAAAGTGATATCTACCACAAGAGCAAAGTGCTTTATGGGTTGTATTTTGCAAAACAGACCATAGCCAAGGAAGATAATTGCTATTTGGTGGAAGGCTATACTGATGTGATTCAGTTCTACCAAACAGGAGTTAAGAATGTAGTGTCTTCTTCAGGTACTGCCTTAACACCTGAGCAAGTTAGGCTTATTAACCGGCTCACCAAGAATATTACGGTACTGTTTGATGGTGATGCGGCTGGTATCAGAGCATCCATTCGTGGTATCGATCTCATATTGGAGCAAGGGATGAATGTTAAGGTCTGTACCTTCCCTGATGGTGAAGATCCAGACAGTTTTGCCAAGGCGAATACCTTAGAAGAGCTCACCAATTATCTTAATGAGAATGCTAAGGATTTTATTCAGTTTAAAGCGTCACTTTTAGTCAAGGAAGCCAACAACGATCCTATAAAAAAGGCAGAAACGATCCGGGAAATTGTGAATAGTATTGCTAAAATTCCAGATGCTATAAAGCGCGAAATATATGTGCGCGAATGTGCGTCCATTATGGATATCAGCGAAAACGTATTGTTTAGCACCTTAGCACAAATCAGTAAAAAAGAGTTTCAGGAAGCCAATAAAAAATATAAGCAAGAACAAAAAGCTTTTGAAGTGGTTAAGAACGAACCACAGCAAAAGCAAAAGGTGGATGTTCAGTACGAACTAGAACGCAAGATTATTGAGATTTTGATGCTCTATGGTAGCAGAACAGAACAGTTTGAAGATTTAATTTTGAAGGAAGATGAGGTCTCAGGCGAATTACTCTTGGAACCAGCCATTCATGAAGCACGTGTATTCGAAAAAATCTATCTCGATCTTCAAGAAGATGAAATGATGTTCTCCAACGAAAACTTCAGGCAACTGTATTATGCCATTATAGATAAACTCAACCAAGACGATAATTTTTCGACTAAGGATTTTATCAATCAATTAGATCAAGAATCAGCTAGTGAGGTGACCACTATTTTAATGGATGATGAGAAATACAACCTTCACGATTGGGAGCGTAATCATATCATCCCCAAGGAAAAGGAGCATTCCGTCTCACAGTTAGTGAGCCAAACCATTTTAAGCTTGCGCTGCTACCTCATAGACCAAAAGGTTGCGGAGTACAAAAACGAGACCTTAAAAGATAATGTAGATTCTCGGTCTATAATAGAGGACGTAAAAGATTATCTAGGTCTTAAAATGTTGTTATCCCGAAAGCTAGGCAAGGTAATTGGTGGTTAACCAATTACGTAAGGTTATGGTGCTTTGCCTGATGAATAAGGTCAACGATATTGTTAACATTAAGTTTCTTAAAAAGCCGAGCTTTATAAGTACTCACCGTTTTTTCATTAATATCTAGCTCTTCGGCTATTTCCTTATTTTTTCTACCAATAGAAAGGAGTTTTAATACTTCAACTTCTCTAGTGGATAATTTTTTAAACATGCGGCTTCTACTCTTACGAGTATCCTCATAACGCAAATGTTTATCCATTTTTTCACTTAAGGAGATTTCACCGCCATGAATTTTCCTTATAGCAGTTTCTATCGTATCGACATCAGCCGTTTTGTTTAGGTAGCCAGAGGCACCTGCTTTGAGTGTGCTTATGGCATAAATTTCTTCAGGCTGATGACTAAACATCAGGACATTAATGGATTTGTTTTCTTTTTTAATCGCTCTTAGTGCAGTAATACCGTTGAGTTCGGGTAAATCGATTTCAGAAATTATAACATCAACGGCATGACGTCTTACAAATTCGAAAATCTCGATACCACTACTTAACTTACCTACTACTTCAAGATCGGGTTTGCTATTTAAGAACAATTCTAATCCTGTTCTTACAATAGGGTGGTTGTCAACAATCAAAATTCGTATCATGACAATTGATTTTGCTTAGGTTAGGGTTAATTAGTATGATAACAAAAACTACGTTAAGAGGTAAAGAGGAGGGTTTATTAAACAAAAGTAACCAAAAATTAAGCATTTTCGGTAATTTATTCGACAAACTGCATTTATTGTCTTAAATCTTTAGGGATTTCACAAACAGGTATGGGGCTCATTTTATGCTGATTTTTAGTGTAATAGCTCATATAAATCTCAAAAACCTCAAGTTCTCTTCCAGAAAAGTCTTTTCTGGTTTTTCCGTTATCTTGCATTTGCATAGCCCATTCAAGTTCTGGGTATGAGGCGCCAATTTGATCTTCATCACTTCTGGCATCACCAAATAAACCATCACTAGGCGCGGCTTTCATTATAGATTCTGGGACTTTTAGATAATCACCTAGTTGGTATACTTCAGATTTTAATAGGTCGGCAATAGGGCTAAGGTCAACACCACCATCACCATATTTTGTAAAAAAGCCAACGCCAAAGTCTTCAACCTTATTTCCGGTTCCGGCTACAAGGCGACCTAGTAAACCAGCATGGTAATACAACGTAGCCATCCTTAGGCGTGCTCTTGTATTAGCTAAAGCCATATCTACCGTGGCTTGCTCACCTTCTAAACTTACTTCCGTTTTAAATTCTTCAAAAACAGGAGTTAAATCTACACGAGCATCACTAACATTAGGAAAACGCTCTTTTAGTTGCGCAATGTGCTCTTGAGCTCTAGAGACATGGCTTGCTGCTTGGTGAATCGGCATTTCAAGACATAAAACATCTAAACCGGTTTTGGCACAAAGCGTAGAAGTAACCGCAGAATCAATACCGCCAGATACTCCAACCACAAAGCCATTTACTTTAGCATTTGTAGCATAATCTTTTAACCAATTTACTATGTGATTTACAATCTTTTCCGTTTGCATAATGTTTATTATTTAATGCAAAGAAGTGTACCTTTGCACAACAAAAATAGCGGAAACGTGTTAGGATTAAAAATGTTTCGTAAAATGCCTATGAGATTTTTTGTATTGGTAATATTAGGTCTTGTCTTAGTGTCTTGTAATGAGGATTCTAAACTAGAAAGTGAAATATCTAAAATAAATATAGACTTTATTATTGAGCGTTTTGAAAAAGCTTACATGGAGGCGAATTCTGGTGATTTACCAAAGCTAAAACAGGCTTATCCCTTTTTGTTTTCTAAGCATGTGCCAGATTCTATTTGGGTCAATAGAATTAATGATACGCTACAAGATCAACTGCTGAATGAAGTGCATAAAACGTTTTCAAATTTACAAGATGTAAAAGATGATTTGACAAGTGTATTTCAGCATCTTAAATATTATGATAAGACTTTTACAATTCCAAAAGTAGTTACATTAACGAATGATGTGGATTACCGAAATAAGACTATTGTCACAGATTCTTTATTACTAATAGCATTAGATAACTTTTTAGGTGAAGGTCATGAGTTTTATCAAAATATACCTAGATACTTGGCCAAAAATATGCAGCGCAACCAAATAGTCCCTGAATTAGCAGAAGGCTATGCAAAAAAATATGTCTTCCAGACCAACAGGAAAACCTTATTAGATGAGATGATTTACTTTGGTAAGCTACTCTATTTTAAGGACAAGGTCATTCCATTTAAGTCTGATGCAGAAAAAATTGGCTATACTGAGCAAGAGTTGAAATGGGCACAGGCTAACGAAAGTCCAATTTGGAGTCATTTTATAGAAAATGAAATGTTGTATAGTACAGACAGTAAATTGCCTAGTCGTTTCATTGCTGATGCACCGTTTTCTAAATTCTATTTGCAATTGGATAACGAATCTCCTGGGCGATTAGGGCAATATATAGGATGGCAAATTGTAAGAGCCTATGCTGAAATCTCAGAAGAAGATATGATGCAGATTTTACAAAAAGAACCTGAAGAAATTTTTAACAAAGCAAAATTTAAACCCAGAAAATAATGGCAAAAACCATAACATCTAAAATAGAATTAAACATTGAGCTTGATGAAAATCGTGTGCCAGAAAAGTTAAATTGGTCCGCAGAAGACGGTGGTGTTAACAATGAGGAGGCGAAAGCAATTATGTTATCGGTTTGGGATAGTAATGCCCAAGAAACATTAAAAATAGACTTATGGACCAAGGACATGCCAGTGGATGAAATGAAAAAGTTTTTTCATCAAACTTTAGTGACAATGTGTGATACTTTTATGCGAGCCACCCAAGATGAAAAGATGACTGCCACGATGAAGGATTTCTGCGATTATTTTGCTGAGAAGCTAGAGTTAAAAAAGTAATGCTTTTTAACTCCCGGATTTGTAAAATGGTATAGTGTTAAAACAGTCCACGTCTTCGGCATTAGCATAATCTGGATTGATTCTTTTATACCTCAAAAATTTTGAAGTATCGTAGACTTCCCAAATAACCAATTCATTGTGCTGACCGGTTTTTGTTTTAAGGTCGATTTCGTTTTGCCTTATGATTTTTTCGACACTTTGTTTATCACCAATTTTCATAATCTTTCTAGAGCTGTGTCCTTTGTAGATTTTGTTTACTATCCAATAAAATCTCACTGTTCTTTGTGGCTCATTATGAATCGATGTTTCCAGGTTGGTATTGGTCAATAGTTTTCCTTGGGCTTCATTTTGAGATATTATTTTTTCTCCATTATTTAAGACTTCTGTATTTTTTGTGGCTACACTTTTAGAAATGTTATCTAATGGTTTGTGTCTAATAAGGGTTATAATAATAAGTTTGTCGTGAACTTTAACTTCAGTTATAAACCTTCCGTTTGGAAAATCCGTTAATGGAATTTTAGTCTTTTTGCTATTGACGTTTAGTGATTTTTCAAAGTCATCATTAAAGATGGCAACTTTGGTAATGTTGCGTTCACCCTCGAGAATTAGTGTGTCACCAGTTTTATTTAAAGCGTGTTTTAATTCCTCAGCTCTAAAATCGATATTTTGTAAAAGTGTAGCATTTTGACTGTAAACGAGCGAAGTCAAAAGTAGAAAAAGTATAGCACATCCTTTTTTCATCATAAGTAGGTTTTGTTTTTGGGAAACAATTAGCATTCAAAAATAATTTAAAGTTATTGAATACTAGATGGTAAAGATAGTTATTGGTTTTGTCTTATTGAGATGACTTGGTTAAATGGTGCTTTTTTGAGATGAAAAGGGTATGTTCTCGCTAAAAGGCATAAAACGGTGTTGAATGGATTAAAGCGTTTTGATTTAATACAGATTACTTATATTCAAAGTTTTACATATGGTAAAAAGCCCTATTTTAAAAATTCGTTCAAATTAGTAATTATGCGAACTTTTATGAACCAGTCATCTAGCTTAAGTAATTCTTCAAATTTTTGTGTTTAACAATTTGTAACATATTGATAATATTTTGGTAATTTCAAAATATAATTTGCTGTTTACTTTTACAGTGCTATTAATCGTAATCGAAACATTAGTTGGGCCTTCATAATGAGAAGGAAACTAGTGTTTTTTTATTTGGTAGCATCAAATACTACTTCACCATTAAAAATGGTCATTACGACTTCGGTACTTAGGATTTTATCCTCATCAACGGTCATTATATCTTGGTCATAAATAGTGAAATCAGCTAGTTTGCCAGCAGTAATTGAACCCTTTATGCCTTCTTCAAAAGCCCCATAAGCAGCATCTAAAGTATAAGATTTTAAAGCTTGTTGGCGTGTCATTTTTTGTTCGGGTTCATAGCCGCCGTCTGGTATCCCTTTTAAAGTTTTTCTACTAACACTGGCGTAAAAACTAGCAATAGGGTTTATGGGTTCTACTGGGACGTCTGAGCCATTTACTATTGGTACTCCGCTCTTTAATAAAGTTTGCCACATATAAGCGCCTTCTTTTATTCTCTTTATTCCTAAACGAAAAATTGCCCAAGGTCTATCAGAAGACATATGTACTGCTTGCATAGCGGGAACAACCTGTAATTCTGCAAAGCGCGGAATATCATCTGGATGTAAATGTTGAGCATGCTCTATTCTATAGCGATGGTCTAACGCTGCATCTGGCAATGCTTTAAAGGCCATTTCATAGCGGTCTAAAATTTCTCTATTAGCTCTATCTCCAATAGCGTGTGAGCATACTTGAAATCCATGTTTAAGACCGTTTAACGCGGTTTTCTTTACAAACTCCATCGGTAAGGTTTCGTGCCCAAAATGATCTAGCCTGTCTGAATAAGGTTCTAAAAGCCAAGCTCCTCGCGAGCCAAGGGCGCCATCACAATTTAATTTTACAGATCTTATAGTGAACAAATGATCCTCGTCAATCATGATGCCTTTTTTGTACCAATTATTAAGTAAATCTTCATCCCAACCAGTTAGCATGGCATAAATTCGCGTTTGCATTTTACCTTCGGATTTCATTTTTTTATAAAGGCTAATTGTTTCTTTTGGGATACCAGCATCATGGAAACTGGTAATCCCATTTTTATGACAAGCCTCAACAGCCAGTTCAAAAGCTTTGATGTCCGATTCTGGTGTTCGTTCAGGAATATGTTGTGTAATTAGAGTTTGAGCACGTTCATTAAAAACGCCAGTTGGTCTTCCTGAAGCATCTACTAGTACTTCACCACCTTCTACTTTGTATTTTTTCACGCCATCTAAAGATAAGTCCATTAAACCAGCAATTTCCATAGCCTTTTCATTGGCAAAACCTGCATGTCCACTGGCATGTCTTAAATAAACAGGATTATCTGGTGAGACTTCGCTCAATAAATGATGGGTTTGAAACCCATGAACCGTTTCTGTTGGCATACTATCCCATTTACTTTGATGCCATCCACGACCAGTAATCCATTCTCCAGGCCTAGCAGTTTTAACACGCTCCGCTACAGCATCTACAATGGCTTTATAACTTGTAGTATTCATAAGGTCTAGATTAAGTTCATTATAACCCAAGCCCATAAAGTGACCATGGCCTTCAATTAAACCAGGTGTCATGGTTTTTCCTTTTAAATCTATAAGTTCAGTTTGCTCATTTTTATAAGTTTGGGCTTCTTCAAGAGTGCCAGCAAATAGAATTTTGTTATCCTTAGTGGCCACGGCTTCAACAGTTGCCGCAGTAGAATCGACAGTATAAATACTGCCACCATAGATAAGCATTGAAGCGAATTCTTTTTTGGGATTAGAGCAAGCTATAGTAGTTACAATTACTAAAAGAGTAATAGAAAAAAGGGTAAGTCTAGATTTCATAAAGTTTAGTTTAATACCTAAAGTTACAAAATCTGAAAAGACTAAATAATTAATGCTTTATCTTCCTAAATGTTCTAATTAGAAGCTACCAAATCTTTTGATGAATTGTAATAAGGTACAACATTAAATAAATCTGAGGTGGTTGAATGAATATAATCTGGATTTGCTACCTGTTGTTCCATGAACTTTGATGAATTGTAAATTTCCCATACCGTTAAGGTATTCGATTTGCCCTGAGAAGTTTTGTTTTCTATTTTCAACCTGTTGATTAGTTGATCTACTTCATTGTGACGCATCATTTTCATTATTTTTCTAGTGTTTGTGCCATTGTTTACAACATAACATATCCAAAACAACCGATTACTTTTAATTTTTTTCTTGGGCTTCCAATTAAGCATGCTTGATAAACTTGTTTTTGGTCTTTGTTGATGTACTTCATCATCTTCAGATGGAGTAGTAACCAAAATGTTTTCTGTTTCTAATTCTTGTTTTTGAATATTAAAAAATGGAATAACTATTGTCTTCAGTTTAAGTATGGATGCCTTATCTGTAACTTTAAACTTAATTTTGGGTTTTAATGAGGAATTCAAGTACTGTAATTTAGGTCGGGACAAGATTAAAGTTTCATCACTTGAAGTGTTAGCTGGTGTATATTCAATCTTCTCATGCCTTAGTAGTGTCATAAGTATTCTTTTACCAGACATTTTCGCTTGTACCACCAGTCTTCCCATCGGAGTGTCATGCAATGGAATTGCAGTTTCATTCCCTTTTACTTCTACGGTTTTTTCATAGTCTTGATTGAATATATCGACAGAGTAAATAGTTTTAGCACTTTCTAAAATTAGGGTATCGCCCTTTTCATTTAAGCTATGTTTTAATTCTTTAGCTCTGTAGTTTATGTTTTGTAGCAATGTTGACTTTTGACCATAGCAAACAATCATCAAAGCCATAAAAACCAATGAAAAGAAGTTTTTAAGCATTAGAAATGGATTAATTACAAGCTGAGGTTAAATTGAGGTAAACAGAACTAAAGGAGTGCTAAGATATGGTACAATCTAGTATTGGAAATAAATCAAAGGTGCTCCGCATTTTTTTTGGATAAGAGGTTGATAAAACCGCCGAAATGCAAAAAAAAGAGTTTAATAACGGTATAAATCGCTCAAATGCATTTGCTTATTGACTGAAAATAACTTAAAAACAGACTTTCACTAACGGTTTTAATCAAAACTGTTAGTGAAAGTTATTAATTGATTTAAATACCCGTCGTATTCAATTTGAAACGCTTTAATTTAAGGAATCATATATAGGCTTTACATTAAAAACTTCTGAATTAGAGGATTTGAAGTATGACGGATTTTTAAGCTGATGTCTCATAAATTTTGAGGAATTGTAAACCTCATAAATTATTAATTTATTGTTTTTACCAATCTCTGTACTTAATTCTTTTTTGTTGATTGAAATCAATTCATTAACAGTTTCCAAATCGACAAGCTTCATGCTTTGGTTCGCCGCAATTTCAGTATTAGACTTTTTTACAACCCAATAAAATTTTTTCTTTTTGGGTGGATGCCTTTCAACTTTATTTCCCGATAAGAGGAATTCTATGCTTTGGTTTGGTGTACTTTTAATTACTTGCATTTTTTCATCTAGCATCATTCCCTGTGCCTCCACGACCTTTTTCTTATCTTCAGTTAATACATCAAAAGGTTTTTGTTTTACAATATGCATAAGTACAATTTTGTCCTCTAAATATACCTCGACTACAAATTCGCCTTCTGGTATATCTCGTAATGAAATAAGTGTTTGAAAATCTTTTATTTCAAATGTTTGGTCATAGTCTTCATTGAAAATATCAACCTTCATAATTTTACATTCACAACTAAGATCTAAACTGTCTTTATTAATGCTTAGTTTGTGATTAAGCGCTTTAACTTTTGGATTAAAATTTTTTAATAAAGTTATATTCTGACTGTAAACCATGGAGGTAGTCAATATGATAAGTAGTGTGCATATTCTAGTAATCATAATATTCACATTTTAGATTTGAGGGCTGACATTATCAGCTATGGGACTACATATAACTATACGCTATTTAAAGTTATTACCTCAAAATTTAAGTTGTACATATTTAAGATATGCTGCATTTTTTTTGGTTAAGTGTCTTTGGTTTACGATGTATGGTAAAAAACTTGGTCTAATTAGATTTGTTTATCTAGCACTTAATCCGATTTTTTGTTAGTTTAGCTTATGCGAAAAATTCTATTTGGAGTTATAATAACACTCATTATTCTGTTTACCTTTAAGTATTGTGGTGATAAGAAAGAAAACAAGATAACACTGCAAGAAAATACGACTTTAATACAAGAGCAAATTAAGAATGTTGGTAAGCTGGTCGTTACAGAAGGGCACTTCAGTGAAGTTTATACTTATAAAAATTCAAAGTCGGTATTTGCGGATTTATTGGAAGCAGAAAAACAAGCGATTGTTATTGTAAATGCAGACGTTACTGTCGGTTATGACCTAAGCAAGATTGAATATAAAATTGATGAAGACAACAAGGTCTTACGGATTTTAAATATCCCTAAGGAAGAAATAACGATTAACCCAGACTTGGAGTATTACGATATACAAGCAGATTTTTTAAATCAATTTGAAGCCAAAGATTATAATGAGATTAAGGAGACCGTAAAAAAGTCGTTAATGAAAAAAATTGAAAGCTCAGAATTAAAATCTAATGCTCAAAATAGATTGATTAGTGAATTGTCAAAATTCTTTATCCTTACCAATTCTTTGGGTTGGACACTGCAGTACAATCAAAATCCTATTATTGAACGTGAACAATTAAAGGAAATAGAACATCTAATGGATTAGGCATCAATTCAATTCTTGTTTCAAATCCAACATACCACCACCATTGATGGCGTCAATCCCGGCCGACTTCAAAATTTTGGTGGCACTACGAGATCGCATACCGCTCTGGCAATAGGCTATAACGGGTTTGTTCAATTGTTTGATGTCATTTATTCTTCCTTTAATTTCTTGAAGCGGAATATGAAGTGCGTCTTTAAGGTGAGCATTGTCATATTCACTTTTGGTTCTAACGTCCAAAAGAACAGCTTCTTTCCTTAAATACATCTTTATGTCATCGGTTTTGTTGCTTCCGAATAGTTTAGTCAAAAATCCCATATTTTTTAATTTAGGCAAAAATGCATAAACTAATTGGTTTAGAGCGTAACTTAAGTTACAAGTGCTTAACAACACATTAAGCATAAAAAGGTTATTTTATAATTTTATAGCGTAATGAAAAAGGAAACAAGACAGGAAGAAATTGTTAGAATAGCTGCTAGGTTATTTAAAGAAAAGGGTTATAGTGCGGTTACCATGCGAGATTTAGCTTCAGAAATGGGTATAAAAGCCGCAAGCTTATATAATCATATCAATTCAAAGCAAGATATTCTCGATATGATTATCATCACTTTAGCGGAAGCATTTACAGAAGGAATGAAGCAAATACAATCTTCACCTGAAGATTGTATCGGTAAACTAAAACAAATCATTGAATTGCATGTAAAGCTATCAAGTCAGAATATATATGGTATGGCTTCGCTTAATAACGATTGGATGCATCTCAAGGAAAAACGAGATTACTATAAAAAATTACGTAGTAATTATGAAGATGATTTCAGGGCTATTCTAGAAGAAGGCATAGCTTCAGGCGAAATTATAAATCAAAACCCTGAAGTAATGATGTTTTCAATACTAACAACACTGAGATCACTATACATCTGGATTCCTAAAAAGGAAGATTTAAATCTAATGGAGTTTTCTACAGCACTCAATCAGATTCTCATTAAAGGAATTAACAAATAGTTTAGATTTAATTTTATAACTTTGCTGAGCAAACTAACAACTGTTAGTTTAATGTTATTCCTGCGAAAGCAGGAATCTCATCCAAGAAAGTTTAATAGTTGATTTAAAAGATACCACGCCTAGGGAGCGACACAAAATGGCAGAGTTTTATAACTTAAAAGTTCAGGATATTTATAAGGAAACAGAAGATACTTCGGTAGTAACTTTTGATATCCCCTCGGACTTAGTCGAAGCATTTAAGTTTCGACAAGGACAGCATTTAACCCTAAAAACAGATATCGATGGGGAAGATGTGCGTCGTTCGTATTCGTTGTGTTCGAGCCCTAATGAAGCGAAATGGCGAGTAGCGGTAAAACAGATTCCCGGAGGTAAGTTTTCTACTTACGTTAATGAAGAATTAAAAGCTGGTGACTATCTCGACGTGATGCCCCCAAGCGGAACTTTCGGTGTGGATTGCCATCCTAAGAATGCTAAAAATTATTTGTTCTTTGCGGCTGGAAGTGGCATTACGCCAGTAATCTCTATGATAAAAACCCACTTGGAAACAGAGCTGAACTCAACATGTAAGCTGTTTTATGTGAATAAAACCGCAAAATCGATTATCTTTAAGGAAGAACTAGAGCAGCTTCGGAATAAGTACTTTGGTAGACTTGAAATCTATTATTTCCTTACCAAAGAGCGTCGGGATATTGATTTATTCAACGGAAGGTTTGATGATGAGAAAATGGCAGTCTTAACCAAGACTTTTATCGATATTCCGGATACCAGTGAAGTGTTTTTATGTGGCCCAGAACAAATGGTAAATTATGTCAGTAGCTATTTGATTAATGCAGGTTTACCAAAAGCATTAGTACATTTTGAACTATTTGTAACCGGTTTATCAGAAGAAGATATTAAACGTCAGGAGCGTCTGGCAAAGCAAAATGTAGAAGGTACAGAAGTAACTATTGTAGATGGAGGTAAAGAATTCTTATTTACCATGACGCGTGATTTTGATAATATACTCGATGCCGCGCTGAATGCTGGTGCCGATTTGCCTTTTGCATGCAAAGGCGGTGTTTGTAGCACATGTAAATGTCAAATAAAAGAGGGTGAGGTTGAGATGAAGATCAATTACGCCCTTGAAGATAAAGAAGTGGCACAAAATTTTGTACTAAGCTGTCAAGCCGTTCCAACAACAGAAAAAGTTGTTGTAGACTTTGATGTTTAGATAAAATGATTTGTCATTCCTGCGTCCGCGTTCGCTGAAGCTTTAGCGGAGGCGCAAGGCAGGAATCTATAATATGAAAAAGAAAAATTTAAGTTTTACCAGCTAAAAGCTAGTAGTCAAAAGCTAAAAACTATGAGTGAAGAACAAATAAGAAGTTTAGAAAGACATTTTAACGAACGCATTGCGCGCGATGAAAAAATTGAGCCAAAAGACTGGATGCCAGAGAAGTATCGTCAGACACACATTAGACAAATATCCCAACATGCACATTCAGAAATTGTAGGGATGTTACCCGAAGGAAACTGGATTACGCGTGCACCATCATTAAGACGAAAAGTGGCTCTATTGGCTAAAGTCCAAGATGAAGCAGGCCATGGATTATATCTATACAGTGCTTGTGAAACTCTTGGGATTTCGCGTGATGAATTATACGAGCAATTACACTCAGGAAAAGCAAAGTACTCTAGCATATTTAATTATCCAGCACTAACATGGGCAGATATGGGAGCCATAGGTTGGTTAGTAGATGGAGCAGCTATTATTAATCAGGTGCCGCTGTGTAATACATCTTACGGACCATATGCAAGAGCGATGATTCGTGTGTGCAAGGAAGAAAGCTTTCACCAAAGACAAGGTTTTGAAATTATGCTGAAACTTTGTAATGGAACACCAGAGCAAAAAGCCATGGCACAGGATGCATTAAACAGATGGTGGTGGCCAAGTTTAATGATGCTTGGACCAACAGATGACAAGTCGGTTCATACCGAACAATCTATGAAGTGGAAGCTGAAGCGTAAAACGAATGATGAACTACGTCAGCAATTTATAGATCAAACCGTACCACAAGCAGATGTTTTAGGTTTGACTATTCCTGATTCTGATCTCAAATGGAACGAAGAACGTCAAAGCTATGATTTCGGTGAGATCGACTGGGATGAATTTTGGCAAGTCGTTAAAGGGCATGGTCCTATGAATAAAGAGCGTATGAAAGCACGTGTGGGAGCATGGGAGCGTGGAACTTGGGTACGTGAAGCCGCAATGGCTTACGCTAAAAAGAAACAAGCTAGAAAAGAAAAACAAGCAGTCTAATTAGATGTGAGATAAGTAGTGAGATTTAAGATTTTTCTCAATACGCAATACTCACTTCTCAATACTAGAAAATATGGCAACAAAAAATTGGCCACTTTGGGAAATCTTCGTAAGAAGTAAGAACGGATTAGAACACAGGCATTTTGGAAGTCTGCATGCGGCTGACGCAGAAATGGCGCTTGAAAATGCTAGAGATGTCTACACCAGAAGAAATGAAGGTGTGAGTATTTGGGTTGTAGAATCCAAACACATTACAGCATCTAATCCGGAAAATAATGGTGAATTATTTGAGCCTGCTCAAGATAAGGTATATCGGCATCCTACCTTTTATGATGTGCCAGATGAGGTAAAACATATGTAATAAATATTTGATTTATCAACCTGAACTGTCACACCGAGCACAGTCGAAGTGTTGTTTCAGGATCTTATCAAAAAAGTTTAAACATGAAAAACGAAAATTTGTATAACTATATCCTCGGAATAGCAGACAATAGCTTAATTCTAGGTCAACGTTTAGGAGAACTCTGTGGTCATGGACCGAATTTAGAAACCGATATTGCTTGTACTAATATTTCTTTGGATCTTTTTGGTCAGGTTCGTAGTTATTTTCAGTATGCTGGAAAAATAGCAGGCGATGGACGATCTGAAGACGATATATCCATGCTTCGAAAAGAACATGAGTATAAAAACGTATTACTTGTAGAACAACCAAACACTAATTTTGCATACACAATAGCGAGACAGTTTTTGTTTGATGCTTACCACTTAGCATTTTTAAGAGAGTTACAGAAAAGTCCAGATTTAACTTTGTCTGCGATTGCGAATAAATGTGTAAAAGAGGTAAGCTATCACGAACGTTTTTCATCAGACTGGGTAAGACGTTTAGGTGATGGAACAGATGAAAGTCGTGAAAAAATACAAGAGGCCATTAACGATTTGTGGATGTATACGGATGAGTTATTCCATCAAACGGAGGCTGATAAAGCTATGGTTGCCGAAGGTATAGGCGTAGATGTGACTACATTGAAAGAAGGTTATTATGCCTATGTCAAAGAAGTATTGGAAGAAGCAACTTTAGAAGTTCCAGAATCTAAATATTTTCAAAAAGGGGGAAAGCACGGAGTGCATACAGAACATCTGGGTTATATACTTGCAGAATTGCAATATATGCAACGCACCTATCCAAATATGGAATGGTGACAAATTCATGATTTGTAATGCTGAACCGCAATGCTGAGCTTAGTCGAAGTGTCGTTTCAGCATCTAATTATTGAAACTATGACAGCAACAGACCAACATATTGATGATGTATTGATTCCAATTCTGGAAAAAGTATCCGATCCTGAAATTCCAGTATTGTCCATTATGGATATGGGAGTTGTGCGTTCTGCGGTATTTGCAGATGACTTAGTTAAAGTAGAGATTACGCCAACCTATAGTGGTTGTCCGGCTATGGATGTCATTGGCGATGATATTAAAAAAGCATTAAAAGAAGCAGGTTACAAATCAGAAATAGATTTAATTTTACATCCTGCTTGGACGACAGATTGGATTACACCGCGTGGACGAAAAGCTCTTGAAGATTATGGAATTGCTGCACCATTGGAGGCGGAAGCCGATAAAGCGGTTTTGCTTGATGGTAAACGATTAGTAAAGTGTACCAATTGTGGTTCCACGAATACACGATTAGTAAGTCAGTTTGGTTCAACGGCATGTAAAGCACAATTTCAATGTGAGGACTGCCAAGAGCCTTTCGACTATTTTAAATGTTTAAAGTGACAACTTGTTGTCATGCTGAACTGTCGCATTGAGCTCGTCTGTGCAGAGCGTGGTCGAAGCATCGAAGTGTTGTTTCAGCATCTTATTAAGATAAATGCAAGTTTAATTAAAAAGTTCCTGGTATAAAGGAAATAAGGTATGAGCAATACTTCAATTCTATTAAAAATTGAAAATAAAATAGCGTATATAACGCTCAACAGACCAAAAGTATTTAATAGTTTCAATCGCGAAATGGCATTAAGCCTTCAGTCCGTTTTTGATGACTGTGAAACTAATGACGATGTTCGAGCGATCGTACTTACTGGTAACGGAAAAGCATTTTGTGCAGGTCAAGATTTAAAGGAAGTGACCACACCAGAACTAAATCCAGGTTTCAAAAAAATATTAGAAGAACACTATAACCCAATTATCAAAAGAATAAGATCAATTAAGAAACCTGTAGTCGCAGCAGTCAATGGTGTTGCGGCTGGTGCCGGAGCTAACATAGCATTAGCCTGCGATATTGTAGTTGCGCACGAAAAGGTCAGTTTTATTCAAGCATTTAGCTTAATTGGTTTGGTACCAGACAGCGCGGGAACCTTCTTTTTGCCGCGATTAATAGGCTTTCAAAAAGCACAAGCACTAGCAATGCTAGGAGATAAAATGTCGGCTGAAGAAGCAGAACGCATCGGAATGATTTATCGAGTTATATCATTAGAACAGTTTAATAATGAAGTTGAGAAATTAGCAGTGAAATTAGCTAATATGCCTACCAAAGCCTTAGGGATGATTAAGGAATTATTTAATAAATCCATGACGAACACTCTAGAAGAGCAATTAGATATGGAATCTAAATACCAAATAGAAGCAGCTCAAAGTGAGGATTATAAAGAGGGCGTAGCTGCATTTATAGAAAAGCGAAAGCCAAACTTTAAAGGAAAATGATTTAAGATTAACGAATTAAGGTTTATGAATTTGGAGTTTCATAAATAAGTAATCAAAAATCTACAATTTCAAATGAACAAGCAAACCCTTATAGAAACCCATAACAGAATAAAACCATTTATTCATAAAACACCTGTATTAAGTTCTAGCTTAATCAATGAGATGGTGGGAACAGAAGTTGTCTTTAAATGCGAGAACTTTCAGAGAATGGGGGCTTTTAAAATGAGAGGCGCGTCTAATGCGATATTGTCTTTATCGGAAGAAGAGCGACAACGAGGAGTAGTAACACATTCATCTGGGAACTTTGCTCAAGCCGTATCACTTGCAGCAAAAAAATTAGGAGTAAAAGCCTATATCGTAATGCCAGAGAATGCTCCACAAGTAAAAAAGGATGCCGTTAAGACTTATGAAGGTGAAATTATTGAGTGCGAATCCACACCACAAGCTAGGGAAGCAGCAGCTCACAAAATAAAAGAAGAAAAGGGAGCTTCTTTTTTGCATCCTTCTAATCAAGACGAGGTAATTTATGGCAATAGTACAGCTGCTATTGAATTCTTAGAGGTGCATCCAGAATTAGATATAATTTTAACACCAGTTGGTGGCGGTGGACTTATTGCTGGGACAGCTTTGGCAGCAAACTATTTTTCAACCAAATGCATAGTCATTGGTGGTGAACCGATGGAAGTAGATGATGCCTATCGCTCTTTAATTTCAGGAAAGATAGAAACCAACGATAGTTTTAATACAGTAGCGGATGGCTTAAGAACACATTTAGGTAATCGTAATTTTCCAATTATCAAAGAGCATGTGGAGAAGATAATTCGTGTCGAGGAAGGTGAAATTATAAATGCCATGCAAATCATTTGGGAGCGTATGAAAATAATCGTCGAGCCTTCATGTGCAGTGCCCTTTGCAGCGGTATTAAAGCATAAAGAAGAATTTAAAAACAAAAATGTCGGAATAATTTTGTCTGGCGGGAATGTAGATGTAAAAAATCTACCTTTTTAATATAAATTATGAACGTAGGAATTATAGGTTCAGGAACCATGGGAAGTGGCATCGCACAAGTTGCGGCTACTTCTGGTTGCAATGTGAAATTGTATGATACCAATCAAGTCGCTTTAGATAAAGCAAAAACGACATTAGAAAAAATTCTATCCCGTCTTATTGAAAAAGGGCTCATAGATGCTGACGAAAAAAATAGAATTCAATCCAATATTTCCTATGTTGATAGCTTAAGGGATTTAAGTGATTCTAACTTGACTATTGAAGCTATCATTGAAAATCTTGATATCAAACAAAAGTTATTCGCAGAATTAGAGACTTATGTGCCTTCGGATTGTATCATTGCCTCAAATACATCAAGTTTGTCCATAGCATCTATAGCATCTTCTTTGCAAAAACCAGAACGCTGTATTGGGATTCATTTTTTCAATCCAGCACCATTGATGAAATTGGTTGAGGTTGTCCCAGCGATTCAAACATCAGATGAAGTTTTGGAGACTTCAGTAAAAACCATTTCTGACTGGAAGAAAGTTGTGGCTGTGGCAAAGGATACACCAGGTTTTATTGTGAACCGAGTGGCTAGACCGTTTTATGGCGAATCACTAAGAATTTATGAAGAAGGGATAGCCGATTTTGCAACGATTGATTGGAGTTTAAAAACCTTAGGAGGGTTCAGGATGGGGCCGTTTGAGTTGATGGACTTTATTGGTAACGATGTTAATTACACAGTAACCGAAACCGTATTTGCAGCATTTTATTTCGACCCAAGATACAAGCCAGCATTTACACAGAAACGTTTTGCAGAGGCAGGTTATTTAGGACGTAAATCTGGAAGAGGGTATTACGATTATGATGAAAACGGAAGAATTGTCATTTCGAACGAAAGTGAGAAATCTCGCAACGAAGGGCTAGCACAACAAATTTTTGATCGCGTGTTGGTCATGCTAATTAATGAAGCGGCCGATGCCTTATTCTTAAATATTGCTTCAGCAGAAGATATTGATAACGCCATGACCAAAGGTGTCAATTACCCAAAAGGTCTATTGGCCTGGGCAGATGAGAAAGGTATTGATTGGTGCGTATCGAAACTAGATGGTTTATACAACGAATATCATGAAGACCGCTACCGTTGTAGTCCATTATTGAGAAAGATGAATAAAGCAAATAAAACATTTTTTTAATTAGTAGAATGTCATTCAGAGCGAAGAGAAGAATCTCAAAATAAGATTACCACATCCCTTGTCCTCGCAATGACAACGTAAAATATGAAAGGAGAACAGATTCCATATAAAATGCTTTCTCAAGATGCTTTTAGCCAATGGTTAGGCATTGAGATTTTAGAATGTGAGATTGGCAGATGTAAAGTGGCGATGACCATTAGAAAGGACATGCTAAATAGCATGAACTATGCACATGGAGGTGTAAGTTATTCGTTAGCAGATACGGCCTTTGGTTTTGCTGCTAATACACATGGCAAATATGCGGTGTCCATTGAAACGAGTATCAATCACATCGAAGCTTTGGAAGAAGGAGACTATTTGGTTGCCGAATCAGTCATTGAAAAGGTAAATAACAAGTTAGGGTTTAATGTAGTAGAGGTAAAGCGAGGAGAAGAATTGGTCGCGCTTTTTAAAGGTGTGGTCTATAGAACACAAAAAGAATGGAAAAATGATTAACGATTAAAGATTACTGATTAGAGAATTTAGATTCAACAATCAGTTATCAACAATCAACAATCTTAAATCAATATGGAAGCATATATTATAGATGGTGTACGTACACCAATAGGAAATTATAAAGGCACATTATCAGCAGTTCGTACCGATGATTTGGGGGCATTGGTGATTTCAGAAGTTGTTAAACGAAATCCAAATATCCCGAAAGAAGCTTATGACGATGTCATTATGGGCTGCGCCAATCAAGCTGGTGAAGACAACCGTAATGTCTCAAGAATGGCGTCATTATTAGCAGGACTTCCATTTACGGTTCCAGGTGAAACTGTAAACCGATTATGTAGTTCAGGGTTGTCAGCAATAATTCATGCGAATCGTGCCATTAAAGCTGGTGATGGTGATGTATTCATCTCGGGAGGTGTGGAAAACATGACACGTGGACCTTATGTAATCGCCAAACCATCTAGTGCCTTTGGAAATGATTCTAAAATGTACGATTCTAGCTTTGGGTGGCGATTTATTAATTCAAAAATGCATGAGATGTATGGTACTGATGGTATGGGAATGACAGCGGAGAACTTGGTAGAGAAGTATAATATTTCTCGAGAGGACCAAGATAAATTTGCCTATTGGAGTCAAATGAAAGCTGCTAAAGCTCAAGAAAATGGGCGATTAGCTAAGGAAATCGTTACGGTTGAAATTCCACAACGTAAAAAAGACCCAATTCAATTTTCAAAAGATGAATTTGTAAAACCAAATACATCCCTTGAGGTATTAGGGAAGTTAAGAACAGCGTTTAAAACAGCAGGTGGAAGTGTCACAGCAGGTAACTCATCGGGACTAAATGACGGAGCTGCCGCTACAATAATTGCTTCAGAGGACGCCGTGAAAAAGTATAATTTAAAACCGATGGCTCGAATAGTGAGTTCGGCAGTTATTGGTGTTGAGCCACGTATCATGGGAATCGGTCCCGTGCAAGCTTCAAATAAGGCTTTGGGAAAAGCAGGTTTAACTATGGATGACATGGATATTATCGAACTGAACGAAGCATTTGCTGCTCAAGCGCTGGCCTGTACAAGAGCTTGGGGATTGGCCGACGATGACCCAAGGTTGAATCCTAATGGAGGTTCAATAGCCATTGGCCATCCACTAGGTGTTACGGGAACACGAATAGCCTATTCTGCGGCTTTAGAGTTGCACGAGCAGAATAAAAGGTATGCATTAGTTACGATGTGTATAGGTGTTGGACAAGGTTATGCAGCAATTTTAGAACGCGTATAAATGAAGATATTAATCATCGGCGGAAACGGAACCATTGGTAAAAAAGTAAGTCAACGACTAGTTCAAAAACATGAGGTTATTGTGGCTGGGAGACATTCTGGTGATGTTACTGTGGATTTTTCGGATGCTCAATCCATAAAAACGATGTTTGAATCTGTTGGAAAGTTAGATGCTATCGTTGCGATTGCTGGTGATGCCAAATGGGATAAATTAGACAATTTGTCTGAAGAAGATTTTTATATTGGAATAAAAAGCAAAATGATGGGCCAAGTTAATGTAGTGAGAATAGGAAAGGACTATCTCAATTCAGGTGGTTCAATAACCCTGTCTACAGGGATTTTAGCTGATGATCCTGTTGATATGACAACGAGTGCAGCTATGGTAAATGGTGCAATTAATAGTTTTATCAAGGCTGTGGCTTTAGAGTTAGAAGATGGCAAGCGCATTAATGTGGTGTGTTCTGATTTAGTGGAAGATTCTTTTGAAAAATATAAAGACTATTTTCCTGGAAACACACCGGTACCAATGTATAAAATTGTTGATGGTTACGTGAAATCTATTGAAGGGAAAATTACAGGAAGAATATTACGAATAATGGCTTAAGTTATTATGGAAAAAGTACAACATTATGTCCAGGGTAAATGGACAACAGGTAAAGAAGAAGGCACGCCAATTTTAGATGCCGTTACAGGTGAAGCCTTCACCAGTATCGCCATAGAAGGATTGGATATTCCTGAGATTTTAAATTATGGAAGAACTAAAGGAGGTGAAGTACTTCGTAAGATGACCTTTCAAGAGCGAGGGAACATGCTTAAAAAGTTAGCACTTTACTTAACTAAGAAGAAGGATGCATTTTATGAATTAAGCTATCGAACAGGTGCTACTAAAGTGGATAGTTGGATTGATATTGAAGGTGGGTTTGGAAATTTATTTGCCAATGCCTCCTTACGAAAATTATTTCCTAATCAACCTTTTCATGTAGAAGGCGACCCAGTAGATTTGTCAAGAGGTGGACGCTTTATGGCACATCATATTATGGTGCCAAAAAAAGGTGTGGCTGTTCACATTAATGCCTTTAACTTTCCGGTTTGGGGCATGTTAGAAAAGTGCGCAGTTAATTGGATGGCAGGCATGCCAGCAGTCGTTCTACCAGCACCATCATCGTCGTATTTAGCGGAAGCTGTTGCCAAAACAATTATTGATTCTGGAATATTGCCAGTAGGCGCACTTCAAATTATTAATGGCACAGTTAAAACCATTTTAGATACAGTCGAATCTCAAGATGTAGTGACCTTTACAGGTTCTGCGGCTACAGGAAGATTATTAAAAGCACACCCAAGACTCATCGAAGAATCAGTTCCATTTACAATGGAAGCCGATTCATTAAATGCGTCAATTCTCGGGGAAGATGCCGTGCCAGGTACACCAGAATTCGACTTGTTTATTAAGGAAGTCCGTAAAGAAATGACTGTTAAGGCAGGTCAGAAATGTACTGCTATCAGACGAATCATAGTGCCTGAAAATGTAGTGGAAGACGTTCAAATTGCGCTAGGCAAAGCCCTCGATAAAGTCACTATTGGAGACCCAAGATTGAAGGAAGTGCGAATGGGCTCACTAGTAAGTCGTCAACAAGTACAAGCCGTAAAAGATTCGGTTAATGATTTGGCTAAAGAAGCGCAAATTGTATACGGCACTCTAGATAAAATTGAAACTATTGGTGCAGATGCCACAAAAGGCGCATTTATAAGCCCAGTTGTCTTACGAGCAGATGACCCTTTTAAAAATACGATTATTCACGAGCGTGAAGCGTTTGGGCCAGTAAGTACCATTATGCCATACAAAAATCTGGATGAAGCTGTAGAATTGGCGCAAATGGGTAAAGGCTCTTTAGTGTCATCTATTGCGACATTTGATGATAAGATTGCGACGGAATATGTGGTGAATGCGGCCAGTCATCATGGTCGTCTATTGGTCATTAATCGCGAAATGGCCAAAGAAAGTACAGGTCATGGTTCGCCATTGCCATACTTGGTGCATGGTGGTCCTGGACGTGCTGGTGGAGGCGAAGAAATGGGAGGCTTACGTGGCATAAAACATTATTTACAACGAACAGCAATTCAAGGTTCACCTTCAACAATAACTGCAATTACAGGTATTTATCAGCAGAATGCAAAATATAAAACGGCAGAAAAGCATCCATTCCAATACCATTGGGAAGATATCCAGCCAGGTATGTCGTTAAAAACACATAAACGAACCATTACAGATGCTGATATTCAGAGTTTCGCCAACCTCACTTGGGACCATTTTTACGCGCACACAGATATTACATCTTTAGATGGGAGCATTTTTGAAAAGCGAACAGCTCATGGCTATTTTATTATTTCGGCTGCCGCAGGTTTGTTTGTTTATCCCAATAAAGGACCCGTAGCAGCAAATTATGGACTGGATAGTATTCGATTTTTAAGACCATTGTACCATAATGATACGATTTATGTGCGGTTAACATGTAAAGAGAAAGTAGACAGAGATGTGACTTCTGCCGAGCATCCAAGTGGTATTGTAAAATGGCATGTTGAGGTTTTTGATGCGAATTTCGAAAACCGACCAGAACGTCAAAAAACGGATAAAGATAGTCCATTAGTGGCTGTTGCAACCATTTTAACGATGGTTCAGAAAAAGCAAGAGACTTTTGTTGAAATGACTGAATCTAAAATTGAAGAATGTTTGTCAAAATTAGATGAAAATACCAAGCCGAAATGGGGCATTATGACACCTCAGCACATGATTGAACATCTGGAATACACCTATAAAGTGACTTCTGGCGACATTCAGGATTTTGAAGTGTCTACGCCAGAAAAGATTTTGGAGAAAGTAAAGAACAGTCTTTATAATTATAAAAAGTTTCCTCAAAACTCGCAATTTCCACAGTTAGAAAAAGATAAACTCGATGATTTAAAACATCCAAACTTGCAAGTCGCCATTGAAAAATTCAAGGAACAACGAAAGGCTTATGTCGAGTATTTCAAGGAACATCCAGATGCCATTTTGAAAAATATGGTTTTTGGCGAATTAAACAAATATGAATGGTATTTAGTGGAACGCAAACATCTAAATCATCATTTTGAGCAATTTGACTTAATGTAAGTATCTGAATATCAATTTTATATTTCCGAATATTCCTAAAATACGATATTCATCGTATTGCTAAGCGATGTGTTTGATTGTAATTTGCAATTATAATAATTCAAATACCAATTAAATGAAAACGTTAGTATTAATGTTGCTGGTTATGGGTAGTTTATGTTATGCCCAAGAGTATGGATTACAAGATGAAAAAGCCATAGAAGAAGCTTGTGACTCTGTAATGGAGGAGTTTTTGCAAATGAATTATGGTGGTGCATTTCAAATCATGAATGAATTTTCGGCTGTCAAAAATGAAGATTTTGAAAAATTAAAATTGCAATCCATTGAACAGTCTTCTTTTGTAATTCAAAATTACGGACAGTCTTTAGAATTCATTAAGATTAAGGAGAAAGAACTTGAAGGCGTATTAAAAGAAATAACTTACGTTATACGTCATGAGAAGTATGGACTTCAGTTTAGATTTCTTTTTTATAGAGGCAAAGGCGATTTGTGGCGTATGACCAACTTTTTATGGAATGATGAACTGAAAAAATTAATAGCCGAATAGTTGTGGGGTTTTTGCAGTTAGTATTCTGGGCATAATTGTAGGTGTTTCCATATATGTATTTTTTAGGTTTTATATTGAAAAGAAAGTGTCCCATAACCAAAAAATGTATAATCTCTATAACAGTTTTGCACTTATTTTTGACTTAATCGCATCGGCAACCTCTTGGATTTGGGCCTACTTGTACAACATGTTTACTGCTTTACCTGCCTTAATTTTCAGCTTGGTTTTTATACAACAGGCAAAAAAACCAAAGAATCCCATAAGAAAATTCATTACACAAAGCTGTGTAGTATTGGCATTGGCATTGGCAGGTGTTTTATGCCAAACGAGAAAACCCAGAAGACTCCAAATGTGATGATAAATACTGTCAGTCAAGTAATTATACAAGAGAAAGATAGATACGAGTTATTATGAAGAAACTAGCAGTGATTGAATATGTAATAATTTTTATGCTACTGGCTAAAGGACTTTATGCCCAAAGGCGCCTAGCCCCAAACTATGTCGTTACACATCAAAAAGATACCATACTTGTACATAAAGTAACGCATACCGATGCACGTTGGAGCGACCTCAAGTTTACACTCACATTACCAGATGCAAGTAAAAAGAAAATTTTAGGCGAAGAAGTCTGGCGAATGAAAGAAACCCGAAATGGTAAAGTTCGGTTTTATCAAGTGGCAAGAATAGAAGAAAAAAAACGCATCAATTATAAACTTTTACGATTGGTCATTTCAGGGAAATTAGACCTTATGTACGATAGAAAGTTGAGCGTGGATTGGGTATTTATTACGGGTGAAGGTTTTAATGATTTTGTAACTAAATTTCAGAATTTCAAAAAACTAAAAACACTTCTAAACAAGTGTGAAGCGTTTCGTGAGGCCCACGCTACAAATAAAAGTCAGCGGTATAGGTATTTACAAGATATGATTCGCTTTTACAATCAAAACTGTTTTCGATAAACACTTTGAGTTATAAGAACTAAATAAAATAAGCATCATGAAACCATCAATTTTTATTGTTTTGCTGTCTACTTGCCTTCTTGGAAAATCACAAACAGCATACAGGCCTTTTTTTGATTTTAAATCTGTCAGTGCCCAAGAAATGAACTTAAAAGGCAACATAGCCCGCATTTCTTTGCGTATTTATAATACGGATAGAGTTACTGGTTCAATCTCAAATGGAGTTATACATTACCAATTTGCAAACAACAGGCTACAATCCAAACGAATTGAAAGGTTTAATGAAGTTCATTTCTATAACCATAAAAATGAAAAACTCGATAGTATAACTGTGCGCGTTAACGGAAAGTTCCATTCAAGCAAATCCTTTACTCATCTTGGCAACCAAACTGAAATACGTAATACAAAAAATAATCAACTACTTGGTACATTTACGACCAATTCAAAAGGGCAAATTATTAAACTGATTGAAAAAATAGGTTTTGAAACAATCACCACAAGAGCATTTGCAGAATTTGAAGGTATAACCTTTATAAAACAACAACAGACTATAAGGTATAGGACCGATGGCAGTGAACGCTCTCGTGAAGGCATTACAAATACACAAAAAAAAGGGACTTGGTTGGGTTTGCCTGTTATTGTGCAGACAAGCAAACAAGATTATTTTGCAACCACTACCACAAGCTATTACAACACTAAAGGTCATCTTGTATTCGAAGAAATTACAGGGGTTAAAATGATGGAGCCTATAACCACAGAAACCTTCTATAAATACGATTTGCGGGGCAACTGGGTTTCTGCCATTACCTACAATAAAAATACTGGAATGGTTAAAAAATATCAAGAACGAAAAATTACCTATACCGACAATTTTGTTTCTGGCAATATAGATTTTAATGAAAGCTATATAAAAAGCACTAAATACCCAGAATTCCCGAACCAATATGCCTATAAATATGACGTTGCGAAAAACCTATTTTGGCTTAAAGACCCATCAGGCAATTATTTAACAAAAAACGATTGGAAGTACTTCGGTAATAAAAGTACTAACCACTACTATTATTTTGACAAAACCAATGGTGCATTAGTAGAACTAACCAATTATAAGCTTGTAAAAGAAGGGGATTTAAACTTCCGCCCAGCAAAAGTAATTTCCAAAAATTATGAAGACTTCATTTTTAACATAGATAATATTAATTACATTTTTACTGACGGACAGTTTCAAAATTTTAGTGAGGGACACATTGTAAAACAGAGCATTGATGAGAATCAAAATTCTTATTACAACACAAAAACAAACAAATTATACCTCTTTACATCTGCTTGTGAACAAAACACTTGTGAACTACAACTTATGCCTTATTCCAAAGACAAAGTGCATTACTATTTGTATAAAGACAGTTCAGGCAATATTGATTGCTCACCATTTGGTAATGGTAAATTACTTGACATAAAAGATTACAAATCAATTTTTGGAGGTACGAAATCGTTTATGGATTATAACGGATTGTATTTAGAATACGATTTGACCAAAACGTCATTCAATACATTTTACCCTGCAAAAGTAATTAGCAAAGCAAAATTTGATAAAGTATTTGCTAAAAGTACAAATCTTCAAGGGAATGTTTACGCAACAGCTGAAGGTCTGGCTGAGCTTATTAACCGATATCCAGAAAGTTTTGCACCAAAAACGCCAACCAAAACTACATCAGCTGAACAACCGCAAATAAGCCCAGCATTGACTAAAACAACAACTCCTAATAACAGAACTATAAATAACAAAGTAGATGCTTACGACTGTAATAATAACTTAAAGTGCTTAAGTAAACTGTTACAAGACCGCTATAATCAGCTAAAAGGTCAAGGTAAAACCGATAAAGAGGCCGCCAAAGAACAGGCAGAAATAATCAATAAGGTATATGATTACAACAAAGAGTTGGCGTACCAAATGGTTATGGATATTAAGAATAATCAATTGTTAAATGTCTTATCAGAACTATCACCAGAGCAGCGTGCTTACTTTCGTTCAAAATCTATGAATACTATAAAATCTTATGAGAAAAAACACGGCAAAACTAAGATAAAAACGGTACCCTATAAGCCTAAAAACTAAACCAAAAAATGATGAACTATATTCAAGTAATTTTTTTATTAATAGCACTAAGTTCAGCGTATGCGCAAACCAACAGCGATGAAATTTTAGAGTATGAACACGACGGTTGCCTTTGGCCATTTTTCTCTAAAGACAATGGTAAACCTATTACCAATCAAACCGAATTTGAAAACATTGTACGTAAGGATGCCAGCCTTAATCGTTGTGTGGGAAATTTAGAACGTATAGACTTTGAAAAATACGTGCTAGTAGGTCATATAATCAATAGTGGTCATTGCTATCGCCCACCAGGATTAAATTATTTTGCCGAATATGCCGCAAACTCTAAAACCCTTTACCTCACCATTACCTACCAAGAAGCTTCCAGGAACGCCACTTGCCGAGCTGCTAGTCGTTACGATTTGTGGTTATTGATACCTCGCCCTAGTGATGATTTTGAGGTTGTCTTGCGTTTAAATGCTTTGGATGCTACAGAACATTATTTAGAAAATGAAATTTCAAGACATCACGAGGATTTTAAAAAACAGTTAAAAACCTTTTTCAGCTTTGCCGAACAGCGCCAATGGAACAAGATTTTAGATGCGACATATCCAAAGTTGTTCAGTTTGCAGCCGAGAGATAAAATGCTTCAGGCTTTAAAACAATCTTATGATAGCGAACATCTTAAGATGTATTTCTCAGACTTTAAGTACAACAATGATGCGGTATTTTTTAAGGCAGATAGCTTACAATGTGCTATTGCTGACTATTCTAGTACAATACAAGTGGAATTTCTTCAAAAAAACAACCAAACCGATGCCGAATTTGAGGACTATCTAACTGAAATGCAAACCAAATTTAGGAAGCAATATCCGAATTCAGACCTAATCAAAAAGGAGAATGTATTGCATATTACAGGACCAAAACAATTATTGGGCGTTTATAATACGTCAAAGCGCGTGTGGTATTTTCTGGAGTTAAGTAAAAGTTCGAGCCAGTTATTAGCTTTGCTTTTTGAAAAAGACTTGGCAAGTAAAATTATTGAGGCAACACAATTGGATTAGAAGATAAGTATCTTTTTTTGATTCTGTCAATTTACCTGGGCGTTTTAGTAAGAAGTTTTGTCGTAAATTTGAGACCATAAAACACTTAATTCCTATGACGCAACCATATGTAAAACAAACCATAGAAAACGAAGTTGGTTATATTGAGTTTTTTCATCCTGCACACAATTCACTACCAGGAAATATTTTAGCGAAGCTAGCCAATACAATTACTCAGGCAGGACAAGATGATGCTATTAAAGTGATTGTGCTCAAAAGTGGCGGAGACCGAACCTTTTGTGCTGGCGCAAGCTTTAAAGAACTTATTAATATCAATGATGAAGCCACAGGTAAGGTATTTTTTTCTGGGTTTGCAAATGTCATTAATGCGATGCGCAAATGCCCAAAATTTATCATTGGTCGAGTTCAAGGGAAAACAGTAGGTGGAGGAGTAGGTTTAGCTTCAGCAACGGATTATTGTATGGCAACAAAATTCGCGGCAATTAAGCTCAGTGAGCTTAATGTTGGCATTGGACCTTTTGTTGTCGGGCCAGCTGTTGAGCGCAAATTAGGCTTAAGTGGCATGTCTCAAATTGCAATTGATGCCAATAGTTTTTATCCGGCTGAATGGGCGAAGGAAAAAGGTTTATTCACACAGGTTTTTGAAACTACAGAAGAATTAGATGGTGCAGTAAAAGCTTTTGTTGAGAACTTATGTAATTACAATACAGAAGCCATGCGCGACATGAAACAAATGTTCTGGAAAGGTACTGAGGATTGGGATACTTTGTTAGCAGAACGTGCAGCCATCAGTGGGCGATTAGTATTGAGTGATTTTACGAAAGAAACACTTAAGAGGTTTAAGTAGAAGCCCACATCCTAACCTTCCCAAAGGGAAGGAGCAGATATTGGAATTATAATGGTAGAAGGTTGAAATTTAAGATATAACAATTTTTCCCCTTTGGGGAAATCAAAGATTCAACGACTCTTTTTTAAAAATAGATTTTTTGAGTTAAATTAAAAGGGGCTTTATGATATACGAATTCCAAGGTTACATCCCAGTAATTCACCAAAGTAGTTTTGTACACCCACTAGCTGCGGTCACTGGCAATGTCATTATTGGCAAAAACTGCTACATTGGACCAGGAGCAGCGATTCGTGGAGATTGGGGACAGATTATTTTAGAAGATGGTGTCAATGTTCAAGAGAATTGTACGGTCCATATGTTCCCTGGAAAATCTATTGTGTTAAGAGAAAGTGCACATGTTGGTCATGGTGCCATTATACATGGTGCCAATTTGGGAAGAAATTGTTTAATTGGAATGAATACAGTCATTATGGATGATGCCGAAATAGGTGATGAAAGCATTGTTGGTGCTATGGCATTTGTAAAGGCTGAAACTAAGATTCCTAGACGTAGTTTAGTCGTTGGTAATCCAGCAAAAATTATCAAAGAAGTATCCTATGAAATGATTGCTTGGAAAACGAAAGGCACCGAATTATACCAACAATTACCAAAAGAGTGTCATGAAACGTTAAAAGAAGTTGAGCCCTTAAGAAAAGTGCCTTTGGATAGGAAACTTCAAGATGATACCTATAAAACCCTTCGAGAAACGTTTAAAAAATAATACTTTAGCCAAGAGCCAAGAGCCAAGAGCCAAGAGCCAAGACTTAAACCCTGCTCAAATCAATCTCGTTCGTTTCTTTTCCTGTTGAGAGTGTAATTAAACTCTGCACATTTCCTAAGTAGGGCAAAAGCGTCAACTTTGAAATAATAAAATGTTCGTAGGCTTCAATATCCTCAACAACAAGTTTAAGTAAATAATCAAAATTTCCACTGACGCGATGACATTCTACAATTTCAGGGAAGTTGTTGATTTCAGTCACAAACTTTTCAAGATAACTCCTGGTATGACCTTGTAATGTAATGCCAATAAATACAGTGAGTTTCAATCCGATTTTTTTGTTGTCCAAGACAGCAACATACTTTTTGATGTAACCTTCTCTTTCAAGTTTTTTTATCCGTTCAAAAACAGGTGACGTGGTCATACCTAACTCTTCGGCAATGCCCTTTGTAGTTCGGTTGCTGTCCTTTT
>NZ_JANQOM010000011.1 GCF_028289625.1 Winogradskyella sp.
CTCACATCACTGTGAAGCTTTTTGGTGGAGCATATCGGAGTCGAACCGATGACCTCTACGCTGCCAGCGTAGCGCTCTAGCCAGCTGAGCTAATGCCCCAAATCTTAGCGCTAGCAAAAATAAACTTTATTATGACAAATGCTATATGCCAACAAAAGTAATTCTGGCTTAATTAAAATTATTTAAGTCCACTCAACACCAAAACAGGAATATTGGAGCTATGAAAGTCTTTCTTTAAAATGATATCTTCTTCCCATAGTTTTGAGAAAAACCCACGATGACGCCTTACCACGCACAATAAGTCCGGACTGTGATTCTTGTAGTGCTCTAACACCGCTTGAAACGTTGTTGGACTTTCGACCTTTGTGGTGTTGGTAATCAGGCTCTTTAACTCGTCATTCAATTCAAAATCACCTGAATTATGATATGGTGTCTTTACCAACAAGATATTAAGGACAGATTTAAATTGATCTTTTATGCTTTGCAAAGGCTTCAAAACACCTTCCTTTCTTATGATAGCCGACTTTATCGCCAAGAGCATTTTTACAATAGGTTTATACACATACCCTTCTGGTACAATTAAAGCAGGGATTTGTGTACGCTTTACAATCTTACCCGACGTTTTTCCTAAATACACCTCATCGCTAATAGAATTGGTTCTAGGCTCTAAAATGATTAAATCTACATTAAGGGCTTCACAAACCTTTTCTATAGTATCGACGAGTTTTCCTTTAAATGTTTTGGCAATCACCTCAATACCTTTAGTATCTATAGAGGCAATATGAGACTCTAAGAATGCCATAGACTCACGCTCAAGAATATGATCGACTTTAATCATGGTTCCTGCTTTGGTATAAACATTATATATTTGAATCACATATAGTTTTGCGCCAAATGTCTTAGCAAAGTCTACCGCATACTGTAAATGCGATTGTGCGTTTTTGGATGACCCAACAGGAACTAAAATCGTTTTCATAATTTAAATTTATTATTAAAGTAAATGTTATGTAAACAACGCTTTAAGATAACAGAAATGGTATCTACTAACGCCCATTATGGGCTTTGGGGCAAAAGTACACATTATAAATGATACGTAAAGGTAATACAGAAGATATAGAATCAGTAATGGATTTAACCAAAGCATGCGCCAAAGCCATGATAGCCAAGGGCATATATCAATGGAATGAACACTATCCTAATGCATTGGCTTTTGAAAATGATGTTAACCGAAATGAGCTTTATGTATTGGATATTAATGGGCAAGTAAAAGGCACTATTGTGATGTCTACTTTTATGGATGAAGACTATTTTCCAGTTGAATGGCTCACTAAAAGCGAAAACAACATCTATATTCATCGTTTGGCCATTCATCCAGAGCTTCAAGGCCAAGGTTATGCACAACAGTTGATGGATTTTGCAGAGCAGTTCGCTATAGACAATAACTATAGTTCTATAAGATTAGATACCTTTTCACAGAATAAAAGAAACCAAAAGTTTTACGAACTTCGCGGCTATAAACGATTAGGAGATATTTACTTTCCCAAACAGAGTGAATACCCTTTTCATTGTTACGAATTGGTCCTTTGAGCACAACAAATATTTCTTTAAAACATATCAATAAGCTGGCTATACCAGCACTGATTTCTGGTGTATCTGAGCCTATCCTATCCTTAACCGACGCAGCAATCATCGGTAATATGGATTACGACGCCACAGAATCACTTGCGGCTGTGGGGATTGTTACTACATTTTTATCTATGCTCATTTGGGTTTTGGGACAAACACGTAGTGCCATTTCCTCAATTGTATCACAATATTTGGGAGCCGATAAACTGAGCGAAGTCAAAAATCTTCCGGCGCAAGCCATGTTTATCATTACATCCTTAAGTCTTTTAATCATTCTAGCGACCTATCCGTTTGCTGCACAAATCTTTAAACTTTATAATGCTTCCAACCTAATTTTAGACTACAGTGTGGATTATTACCAAATCCGTGTTTTTGGGTTTCCATTTACGTTGTTTACCATAGCTGTTTTCGGCACTTTTAGAGGGCTTCAAAACACGTATTACCCCATGCTTATTGCCATTACAGGAGCGGTAGCTAATATCATTCTCGATATTGTTTTGGTTTATGGTATTGAAGGGTTTATTCCTGCTATGCATATTAAAGGTGCAGCTTATGCGAGTGTAATGGCACAGGTTATCATGGCTTCTCTTTCTGTATATTATATTCTTAAAAAAACCGATATCCCGTTATTGGTCAGATTTCCGTTTAATCCAGAAATTAAGCGCTTTATATGGATGATTATCAATTTATTCATTAGGACTATTGCACTTAATGTAGCGCTGTACTTTGGTACAAGTTACGCCACAAAGTATGGCACTACTTATATTGCGGCTTACACCATTGCCATCAACCTTTGGTTTTTAGGTGCCTTTCTTATTGATGGTTACGCCAGTGCTGGCAATATCTTATCTGGTAAACTATTTGGTGCAAAGCATTACAAAAGTCTAATTACATTGAGTAATAAACTCATAACCTATGGTGTTGTTGTAGGCCTCATTATTGGAAGTATTGGCGCGCTACTTTACTCTCCCATAGGGCAACTATTTACGGATGATAAAGCCGTTTTAGATGAATTTTACAAAGTGTTCTGGATAATTTTAGCCATGCAACCTTTATGTGCACTAGCCTTTATTTTTGATGGTGTTTTTAAAGGTTTAGGCATGATGCAATACCTTAGAAATGTCTTGCTGTTTTCGACACTATTGGTGTTTATTCCTGTGATTTTCTGGACCGACTTTATGGATTACAAATTGTATGGCGTTTTTACAGCATTCACCCTTTGGATTATTGCTCGTGGACTACCATTAATCATAAAATTCAGAAAAACATTTAAATCACTTGCACAAAACACGTAAATTTGGCCGATAAATCGATAGTTAAGTATAAAAGCATTGATTAGAGCATTTATTTACGTATTACAAGAGGTTGACATCGACCAAAAGTTGAAGGACGCGCCAGACGACAGCTATGCTATTGGGGTCTTTATAGGTAAATTATTGCCATTTGTGGTATTGGTTATTATCGCTTATGCGATTTACAGATATAATAAAAACAGAATAAAAGACGACTAAAATGGGAAACGGACTCTTTCTAATTTTAGCAATTGTACTGATTATCATCTACTTTTATAATAGAAACAGAAGACGTTAATGAGCAACATACGAATTACAAAACAGTTTTCATTTGAAGCTGGCCATGCGCTTCATGGTTACGATGGAAAGTGCAAAAATTTACACGGCCACAGTTATCACTTAGACGTGACTGTAATTGGTACTCCAATTGAAGATAACACCAATGTCAAGTTTGGTATGGTTATCGATTTTGGGGATTTGAAGAAAATCGTCAAAGACGAAATTGTCGATGTATTTGACCATGCCATGATTTTCAATAAAAATACACCACATTTAGAATTAGCAAATGATTTAAAAAGCCGTGGCCACGACATCATTTTAGTAGATTATCAGCCAACGACTGAAATGATGGTGATTGACTTTGCAGAAAAAATAAAACGTCACTTACCAAACACTATAAAATTGCATTCCTTAAAACTTCGAGAAACGGCTACCAGCTTTGCTGAGTGGTATGCCAGTGACAATGAGTAAGAATAACCACATAGAAATACCATCAGGCAAAAAGATTTATTTTGCTTCAGACAATCATCTTGGAGCACCTAACATGGAAGCCTCTAGGCCTCGTGAAAAAAAATTTGTGTCTTGGTTAGATGAAGTTAAACAAGATGCTGCTGCTATCTTTCTTATTGGTGATCTGTTTGATTTTTGGTTCGAATATAAAACTGTTGTTCCTAAAGGCTTTACGAGAACACTTGGGAAATTAGCTGAAATTAGTGATTCTGGTATTCCAATCTATTATTTTGTGGGTAACCACGATTTATGGATGAATGGTTATTTTGAAGAAGAATTAGGTATTCCTGTATATCACCAACCACAGGAATTTACATTTTCTATGGAGGCTGAGACTCTCGAAGCCTTTTCGGTCACTTCGGGAACCTCAATGACCAGTACCTCTTTTTTTGTTGGTCATGGTGATGGTTTGGGGCCAGGGGACAAAGGCTATAAACGCATGAAAAAAGTCTTTACCAATCCAGTTTTTAAATGGCTATTCCGTTGGTTACATCCAGATATTGGCGTAAAAATTGCACAATATTTATCGGTGAAAAATAAACTGATTTCTGGAGACGACGATGCCAAATTCTTAGGAGAAGAAAATGAATGGCTAGCGCTTTACAGCAAACGCAAACTCAAAGAAAAACATCGCGACTTTTTTGTTTTTGGACACCGACACTTACCCTTAGAGATTAAGCTTAGTGAGACATCAAAGTATGTCAACTTAGGCGATTGGATTTCTTACTATACCTATGGTGTTTTTGATGGAGACAACTTTGAGCTTAAAAAGTATTAAGCCTTTATGTCTTCGTAGTGATCTTCAATATCTTTTTGTAAATCCAGTTCGCGTAATGGTTTGTTTCTAAGACTCATTACTACAACCGTTAATAGGGTTACTGTACCACCTAACATTACGGCTAAGGGAGCACCAAATAGCTTTGCTGCAATACCGCTTTCAAGTGCACCCAGTTCGTTTGAAGATCCCACAAACATAGAATTTACGGCCCCAACGCGTCCACGCATGTTGTCTGGGGTTTTAAGTTGTAAAATCGTTTGACGTACAACCATGGAAATACCATCAAAAACACCAGAAAAGAATAAAGCCACAACACTGAGCCACATTAATTTTGAAGCTCCAAAAATGATCATACAGATTCCAAAACCAAATACAGAAACCAATAATTTTTTGCCTGTATTTTTTGTAATGGGAATATAAGTAGTGGCTAGCATCATAACAATACTTCCTGAGGACAATGCGGCATTTAAAATACCGAATCCTTTTGGTCCAGCATCAAGTACATCCTTTGCAAACACCGCAAAAATTGCTACGGCACCACCAAATAGTACAGCAATCATATCTAATGTAAGCGCACCTAGAATCACTTTATCATTAAATACAAACCTAATCCCTGACTTTAAACTCTCTTTTACAGATTCGTTGATGGCTTTATTCAAAATTGGTTTCTGCTTAATCTGTAAAACCAATACTAAAGCTACCATGACTAATAAAAATATAAAGCCTAGTGTATAATGTACACCTATCCAAGCAATCAAAAATCCACCACACAAAGCACCAAAAACACTAGCTCCTTTCCAAGTACTACTACTCCACGTTGCTGCATTTGGATACACCGCCTTTGGAACTAGTAGTGCTATCAATGAAAAAATAGTTGGTCCGAAAAATGCTCTCAGTACACCTCCAAAAAATACCAATCCGTAAATACCAAATAAGATCGTATTCGTTTCCCAAGTCGATTCAACGGTTTCAGAAGTCAGCCAAAATAAGCCAAAACTGATTAAAGAAAATAAGGCAATGCACAGTGTAAATAGATTTCGCTTTTCTTTTTTATCGACAATATGACCAGCAAAAGGTGCTAGGAAAAAAGCTGGCAGAAACTCACAAAGGCCAATAATACCAAGCGATAATGGATTTTCTGTCAACGCATACACTTGCCACTCAATCACAACAAATTGCATAGACCAACCAAACACAAGCGCAAATCGCAACCATAGAAAAATATTAAATTCCTTAAACCGTAATGCTGCGTATGGATCGTTTTTCGTCAAAAAAATTAAGGTTTAATATCTTTTAACTTCATCTGTAAACTTACAGTACCATTCCAGTGATTTTCATCAATCGTATAAGCAATATCGAAAGATCGTTGATTCTTAATCAAGTTGATTTTATCTCCCAAACCAAAACCAATAGCTGCGACTTTATCTGCAAAAGATTGTGTTGCAGTAAATCGTATATGCTTATCGTCTTCGCCAACACATTTTCCCCAACCTGTATCTTGTACTCCTTGTGTCATAAATACTGGTGTCATATTTCCTGGTCCAAATGGCGCAAATTGGCGAATAATTCGCATTAATTTATGGTCAATCTGATTTAGATTAATTTCTAAATCCACCTTTAATTCTGGTGTCAACAATTTTGGGTCAATGGTCTCTTTTACAACTGACTCAAACTTTGCTTTAAAAGCATCATAGTTTTCAAGCAATAAGGTTAAACCAGCTGCGTATTTGTGCCCTCCAAATTGCTCGATATATTCTGAACAGGCTTCCAATGCATTATACACATCAAACCCTTTCACAGATCTTGCAGATGCTGCCAATTTATCTCCACTTTTTGTAAACACTAAAGTAGGTCTGTAATAGGTTTCAGTCAAACGCGAAGCTACAATACCAATGACTCCTTTGTGCCAATTCTCATTATAAACCACAGTTGTAAATCGGTCTTGCTCATTGTTGTCTTCAATCTGAAGTAAAGCTTCCTCCGTAATTTGCCTATCTACTTCTCGTCGATCTGAATTAAACTGATCAATATCCACGGCATATTCTGCAGCGAGATTAAAATCAGTTTCCGTTAAGAGTGTTACTGCGTGATTACCGTGCTTCATTCGCCCTGCTGCATTAATGCGTGGTGCAATGATAAACACAACATCCGTAATGGTCAACTCTTCTTTTTTAACTTCAGCAATAATCGCTTTCATGCCAGCTCTAGGTTTGGTATTTATGACTTGTAATCCTAAATAGGCTAAGGCTCTGTTTTCACCAATAATAGGTACGATATCAGCACCAATAGCCGTGGCGACTAAATCGAGATACTCTACTAAATCTTCAGCGGTTTGCCCTTCTTTACTTGCTAAAGCTGTAATTAACTTAAATCCTACACCACAACCACAGAGCTCTTTAAATGGATAGTCACAATCCTGGCGCTTAGGGTCTAAAATAGCTTCGGCTGCTGGCAATTCATCACTAGGTCTGTGATGATCACAAATAATAAAATCAATGCCTTTTTCTTTAGCATAAGCAACCTTATCAATGGCTTTAATGCCACAGTCCAAGGCGATAATCAAAGAAAAGTCATTATCGTGCGCAAAATCAATGCCTTGATATGAGATGCCATAGCCTTCATCATAACGATCTGGAATATAAGTTGCAATAGTATCTGTTTTGGTTTTTAAGTAGGATGATATCAAAGCGACAGCCGTAGTACCGTCCACATCATAATCACCATACACCAAAATATTCTCACCATTAGCTATCGCCTTTTCGATTCTATCGACTGCCTTATCCATATCCTTCATCAAGAATGGATCGTGCAAATCATTAAAGCTTGGTCTGAAGAAGGTTTTGGCCGCTTCATAGGTGGCAATATTGCGCTGCAACAATAAGGTGGCAACAATATCATCAACTTGAAGCGCTTTTTTTAGGGCTTCAACTTTTGAAGTTTCTGGTTTTGGCTTAAGTGTCCAACGCATAAAAACTAAATATCACGCTTAGTGCCTATATGATACACAATCTCGGTTTTTATCTCAGCAAAACGTCTGAACATCTCCATCACGCCACAGTACTTTTCTACAGAAAGAGTTACTGCACGTTCGCATTTCTTTTTGTTTAAGTCTGACCCATAGAAATGGTACTCAACTTCAACGGAATGGTAGTATTTAGGATGCTCTTCTGTGAGTTCTCCAACCACTTCAATCTTAAAATCGTCAATATCCTCATTCATTTTATCTAATATAGAAATCACATCCAAAGCAGAACAACCAGCCAAGGATGCTAGCATCATAGCTTTAGGTGATAAGCCATAGCGTTCATTTTGACCTTCAATATCCGTATCCATAATCACTGTCTTACCACTTGGATTATCTGATTCAAAGGTTAATCCCCCTTGCCAATGCGTTACGATTTTATCTGCCATTTTTAAGTACTTAAAGTTTTGCGTGTCTAAAGTACTTAAAGTCCTTGGTCAATACAAACTTAACTTTAATACACATTATCCATTTTTACTTATTAACTTTAGGCACTTTAAGTACTTCTAACTTTTAAACTTTAAAAATGGCATTAGTAACTCCGTTATCTCCAGAACACGATTTAGAAACCAAAGCATTAGCCGAATTTTTCAATGAAACCCTTGGCTTTTGCCCAAATTCGGTCTTAACTATGCAGCGTAGACCTGCTATTTCTAAAGCGTTTATTAATTTGAATAAAGCCGTTATGGCCAATGAAGGGCGTGTGACCTCAGCATTAAAACGCATGATTGCTTGGGTAAGCAGTAACTCCACAGGATGCCGCTATTGCCAAGCCCACGCCATACGAGCTGCTGAACGCTATGGCGCTGAGCAGGAACAACTCGATAACATTTGGGATTACAAAACACATCCTGCATTTTCTGAAGCTGAACGTGCAGCTTTAGATTTTAGTCTGGCCGCCTCTTTGGTGCCAAATGCGGTTGATGCTGATATTAAACAGCGCCTGTACGAACATTGGGACGAAGGTGAAATCGTAGAGATGCTCGGTGTGATTTCTTTATTTGGCTATTTGAACCGTTGGAACGACTCTATGGGCACTGATATCGAAACTGGGGCTGTTGAAAGCGCTGGTCAATATTTAGGGAAACACGGTTGGGAAAAAGGAAAACATGACGGGAGTAAATACTAGTACTTGAGGTCATAAAAGCTTTAATTTAGTGACGAATACTATTCTATAAAATGATTAATAGTAGCTATAATAATATGAAGTTTATAAGATTGATAGCCTTTTTAATAGTTTTAATTCTGGACACTGTAAATGAGACAAATGCTCAAACAGCTAATACTGAAGCTCCGATTAAAAAGTTAAACCTTTTTGTAGGTGGTGGAGTTGCTCTTACGCAACAATATGAAGGGTCAAATCGTTTTTTAACAATTCCTTCTTTAGTAGTTAATGCTAGTTGGATATCTGGTCAGTACATAAGATTATCTCCAATAGGTCTTGATGCTAATATTCTTAGTAACAAAAATTGGGAGTTTGGTCCTAGGATACGGTTTATATTACCGCGCAACGACAATATTGTAGACCAAGCGCAAGTAAGCCAACTAGAGGATTTAAATTTCTCAACTCTATTGGGACTTTTTGGTCGCTATAAATTTGCTAAGGGTTTTGATTTAAAAATTGAATATATTCATGATATTTTTGGTGTTAGTGACGGTGGATTTGCTAATTTAGAATTTGGTTACACCTTACGTAAACGACGTTTGATTACACGTTTCGCACTTCTTAACTCTTATGCCACCGATAATTACATGACCACTTATTTTGGCGTTAATGCACAAAATTTAGGTACAAGCACATTGCCCAATTACAATATTGAAGCTGGTATTAAGGATGTAGGATTTAGAATAACTCCCACATACATCATTAATCAAAAATGGATGCTAACAGGTGTTTTAGGGTTTAGGCGTCTTTTGGGTGATGTGGCGGATAGTCCACTCATTCAAGTGGGTAGTGAAAACCAGTTTATTGGAGGATTAGCGTTTTTGTATAGACTTTAATCTTTGATGATGTGTTCATTAGGAATTAAACGAGTTTAAAGGAAAGCGCCTCGCCAGAAATGGTGAGGTTTTTATTTCTTAATAAACTTGAATAAGTTTTCAATTATAATTTTTAAAGTGTCGTTATCTTTTATGAAATCTTCATATTTATAATGTGAATTAATTACAAAATTGGCCAATTTTATTTTGTAATCATTTTTTAATGTTCCTGAATCAGCTTTAAAAGCTCTGTGATTCTTCTTGGGAATATTATTATTTAAAAGCAAAACTTCATAAAATTTCCCTAACCCAACTTTATCATAATTACTTTTATCAAATTCAATTTCTTCTAATATTTTTTTATTCTTTATATCCTTTACTAAATGAATTAAGAAACCCTTAATTATGTCTTTAGGCAATAAGTTTTCTATTTCCTTTAGTTCAGTATTTTGATAATAAAAGTTCTGGTTCTTTTTTGCATTCTCTTCTAATAATTTTCTTCTCTTTCCTTTTGCTGAACGCATGTCCACATTATCATTATCTGCTAAAAGATAAATTTTGTTAGATAGAGCAAATGAATTAATTTTATCTCTTACAGTTTCTTCATCAAACTCAATGTCATTACCAAATAAATAGTGTTCAATTAAATTACCCCCGTACTCAAAAAAAGAATAATCAATATCTTCTTTAAGCCATTGATTCTTTTTTTCAAATATTAAACTCAATAATTTAGAGATATACTTCCTGTCTGTTGGTCCCTCTACCCATATAGACGTATTGGAAAGAAATACTGACGAAGTATTTACACCTAAAATATCTAAAACATCCTTACTCGGTTTAATATCAGTTTTTATTTTGAATTTTTCTTCTTCATTTTTCTCAAATTGGAAAATTGAAACTTGTTGGCTCAACAATGTAGTATCAAGAAAATGATTAGAATGAGTTGTGAAAAAATATCTTAGGTTTTTTCTTTTTAGATAGTCGTCATACAAAAGTGTTTGAATAAATATTCTTTGTAAACCAGGATGTAAATTTATTTCTGGTTCTTCAATAAAAAACCATTCGTTTTCACCAGCTGTAAAAATGGGAAATAATAAAACAATTATAGATTGAATTCCATCACCTAAGTTATGAATGGGATACTCTACCTCATCTATTGAAAACAACAACTCACCTTCCTTTGTGTTTGATGTTATTTCTACTTCTTTATTTTCAAAAAAATGTCGAGATAAGAACATTTCAAATTCTTTGATTTTCTTTCGTTCTTGGGTGGGTGAGGTTTTTAGATCCAAAACCTTATTAAATAATTCTAAACCTGTAAAAACATTCTTATTAATGTCATAGTTTATTTTAATTGTTTCTTTAAAATTACCTGTTTGAAGGTATTTATTAACATGAACACTTCTTAATATAGGTATATATCTTTTTGAGCTAGGTCTATTAATTTTGATAAACCTTAAATCTTCAATTATACACCTAAAACGAAAGCAAAAATCTAATTCATCTAATTGTTGAGCATTTATTCTATTTAAAAACTTCAATTTATCTAACCTTATAAATTCTTTATCAAAAAAATCAATGCATGTTTGATATTTAGAGAAATTTGCTAATAATTCTTGAATGTTTATGTTGTTAAAAGGTATTAGTTGTAAATGTGAATTAACTCTAGCCCTAAAATTTATCGATAGCTTACCTAAAGTATTTCTACTATATCTGTTATATTCTATGATTTTTTTCGATATACATGTTTCATTATTAGAAATAAAATCTGGTTTATTAGGAATTTTAAGTAAGCCTCTCAAAAATCTACTTTTGCCTGAATTATTAGCACCTACAAATAGATTTATTTGATTAAATTTCAAGTAGGAGTTTTCATTTTGACAACAACTCCAGTCATAAATTATTTTTGTTTTATTCTCAAATATTTCTTTTGGTAAATCAGTTTTTATTTCATCAAAATGTAAATACATCTTTTTTGACTAAGATAATAATCTTTTAATTGTTTCTTTTATCTCAGGCACCACCAATGCTTCAAACCACGAATTTTTAGCACGCCAAAAACGATTGGTCGGTGATGGATGTGGAATGGGAAAGTATTTGGGCAAATAGCTTTTGTAGTCACTAACGCGTTCGGTCAACGTCTTTTTATCCTTTAAATAATAATTCTGTGCATAAGCACCTATTAAAATGACCAACTCCAAATGTGGCATCTTATCAAATAAGGATTTATGCCATTTTGGAGCACATTCAGGTCGTGGTGGTAAATCTCCTGTTTTCGCTTTGCCAGGATAGCAAAAGCCCATTGGGATAATGGCAAAATTCTCGGTATTGTAAAATTGCTCGTCCGTAACATTCAACCATTGTCTTAGTTTCTTACCACTTTGATCATCCCAAGGAATGCCCGATTGATGGACTTTGGTACCTGGCGCTTGCCCAACAATCACAATTTTTGAGTTTGGGTGTGCCGTAACTACAGGTCGTGGACCTAAAGGCAAATGCTCCTTGCAAATCGTGCATTGACTTATTTCGTTTAGAAGATGCTTCATTTTAAAACTATATCCGCGTAGTGAGATTTCTCACTTCGACTGTGCTCAGTGCAGGCTAGATCGAAATGACAATCATTTATTCTTTCCTCCAACCACAATGACGATTTCTCCCTTTGGTGGTTTATTGGTATAATGGTCTAATACTTCTTTTGCAGTACCTCTAATCGTTTCTTCGTAGAGTTTGGTCAACTCTCTAGAAACAGAGACTTTTCTGTCCTCCCCAAAGTACTCGCAAAAATGACCTAAGGTCTTAACCAACTTATGTGGACTTTCGTAAAAAATTAGGGTTCGGGATTCTTCTGCTAATAATTGTAGTCGGGTTTGGCGTCCTTTCTTTACAGGCAAAAAGCCTTCAAACACAAACTTATCATTGGGTAAGCCACTATTCACCAAAGCTGGTACAAAAGCCGTAGCTCCTGGCAAGCACTCAATATCAATATGATGTTCTACACAAGCCCTAACCAATAAAAATCCTGGATCAGAAATTGATGGCGTTCCAGCATCGCTAATTACTGCAATCGATAATCCTGATTTTAATTTTTCTATTAAGCCATCAACAGTCTTATGCTCGTTGTGCATATGGTGACTTTGCATTGGTGTGGCAATTTCAAAATGCTTTAGAAGCTTACCCGAAGTTCTAGTATCCTCAGCTAAAATTAAATCGACATCGTTTAAGACCTCAATAGCTCTAAAAGTCATGTCTTTTAAATTGCCGATTGGTGTGGGTACGAGATATAGTCTGCTCATTAGTCTCTGATATATTTTCCTAAGAAATAGGACGGGAAAATGGCAATGAGCCCATAAAATGAGAAACCAAAAATACCATGACCTGCATAATGATGTGCTGCTGTAGCTAATACCAAATCGAAGAAAAAACCAGCGTAAGCCCATTCGGTTAGCCATTTATTTGGTCGCCATAGAATAATGACCACGCCAATGACCTTTACAACTGCTAACGGAATAACGATATATGTCGGGTAATTAAAGCTTTCAAAAAAACCTTTAATCATTTCCGTCTTAGCAAAGTACATGTAAGCTGAATAAGTGAAAATTCCACATAAAACAGCAGAACTTACCCAGTATATAATTTGTTTAATGCGCATTAATGGAACTTACCCTCAACGATTTCAATAAAGCGCTCTTCATAGTCTTCTTTGCCATCCCAATTATTATAATCTGGTTTTACTAATTGGTAAATAAAACTTCGAGCTTCTTCAAAAGAGGTCGTTGTATTGATTTGAGATATAACGCGGTCATAATCCTCGCCTTTACCCTCAAACAAATGCTTTATAAACGCCAATTTATCATTTAACCCTATTTTAAGGCTATCTCCTTTTAGTTTATCGTTTAACGATTTTTTTGCTTGTTCTGCTTCTCGCTTTTTTGCCTCTTCTATCGGTTCAAATTCAGGTATTTCCGCAAAATCAGGAGATATGTTCTCAAACTCAACAGTAGTCGGTTTTTCTTGGCTTACCGTCTCTTCAATCAACACATCAACCTGCTGGGTTTCTTCGGGCATTTGCGCCACCATGTCCTTGATTTTCTCCATGACGGGTTCCATGATACCATCATCCTCAACCTCATCTAAGTTGACATACGTTTTATTACCTATCTCAATATTATCGCTCACTTTATTATTGAAGGCCGTGTCTAACATATCAAAAAACGAAGAGTCGTTGCCTATGGTCGGCATGTCGTCTTCAAAATTTTCTTGAGCAAATTTTAAGACGGTAAGCTTTTCGTAAAGTTTGGCAACCTCTTCGTGCATTCTATTCACATCTTCTCTTCCTTTTAGTTTTAGAATCCTGTGCGCAATGCTTATTAATTCTGATTCTAATATCTTTTTCATCGGATTACATTTATTTTTTAGTAAAGCCAGATGTTACATCTTTAAACTATGATTTCAATACTCGTTGAAAATAAATAGTAGATGTTTCATCTTAATTGCTTTTGATTTTTAATATTTTTGATTGACCTTTATACAAACGAATTATTACTACGTTTTAGTGCTAAAATTACGAAATGTTTCTTGAAAATACGGTAAATCATAAAGAACAATTTGGGTGGATTGAAGTGATTTGTGGGTCGATGTTCTCTGGTAAAACCGAAGAACTCATTCGAAGATTAAAACGTGCACAATTTGCTAGGCAAAAAGTTGAAATTTTTAAACCTGCTGTCGATATTCGCTATGATGATGATATGGTAGTCTCTCACGATGCCAATGAAATTCGCTCTACTCCAGTACCAGCAGCAGCAAATATTCCTATCTTGGCAGACGGTTGCGATGTTGTTGGTATTGATGAAGCCCAGTTTTTTGACGATGAAATTGTGAGGGTCTGTAATGACCTTGCCAATAAAGGTGTTCGAGTTATTGTCGCTGGGTTGGATATGGATTTTAAAGGTAATCCTTTTGGCCCTATGCCTTACCTTATGGCCACGGCTGAGTATGTGACCAAAGTACATGCCATTTGTACCAAAACAGGTAACTTGGCGCAATACAGTTACCGAAAAGCTAAAAGTGATGATTTGGTCTTGCTTGGCGAAGTCGATGAATACGAGCCCTTAAGCAGAGCTGCATTTTATAAAAGTATGTTGCGCGATAAAGTAAGGCAAATGAAAGTGAAAGACGCCGAAGAGATTAAAGCAAAAGAAAAAAAATCGGATGCCAAAAGCCAATGAAACTGTTCTAGAGATTGATTTAGGTGCCTTAACCCAAAACTTCAATTATTTAAAATCAAAATTACAGCCCAATACGAAGTTTTTAGCTGTCGTAAAGGCCTTTGCATATGGCAGTGATTCCGTTGAGATTGCAAAACACCTTGAAAAACTCGAGGTTGACTATTTGGCTGTAGCCTACACCAAAGAAGGTGTGGTGTTAAGAGATGCTGGTATTACCACTCCTATTCTTGTTTTACATCCTCAGCCTGTAAACTTTAAAACCATTATTGAATACTGCCTAGAACCAAGCATCTATAACGTCAAGGTTTTAAAAGCGTTTATTAAAGTAGCAGAAGAGCAAAAACAAAACAATTATCCTGTACATATTAAATTCAATACAGGGTTAAATCGATTAGGGTTTTGGGAGAGTGATGTAGATTATATTGCATCAAAACTAAAAGCAACAAGGTCGATTATGGCTAAGTCTATCTTTTCGCATTTGGCCGCAAGCGAAGATCTAAATGAAATTGAATTTACAAATCGCCAGATTGAAAGTTTTAAAACAACCGCTAAATCATTCGAAGACCAATTAGGCTATCGCCCATGGCTACATATGTGCAATACTTCAGGAGTGATCAATTATCCTGAAGCACATTTAGATATGGTACGTTGTGGAATTGGGCTTTATGGTTTCGGAAATTCCGCAGAAGAAGATAAAATGCTTAAACCTGTAGCAAGTCTTAAATCGGTTATTTCTCAAATACACATGATTGAGAAAGGAGAAACCGTAGGTTACAATAGAGCTTATACTGCTAAAGGATTTGAAAAAACAGCGACTATACCTATTGGTCATGCCGATGGCATAGGAAGACAATATGGTAACAAAAAAGGCTTTGTATTTATAAATGGTAAAAAAGCGCCGATTATTGGAAATGTGTGTATGGATATGATTATGGTAAATATTACTCATATTGATTGCAACGAAGGAGATGAGGTCATTATTTTTGATGCTAATAACAAGGCTTCAGATTTAGCGGAATCTGCAAATACTATTTCCTACGAAATCCTTACAGCCATCTCACAGCGTGTCAAACGCTATTTTTATAATTAAATTTTATCAAAACTTTAGCATATTAGAATTTTGACTATTTTAGTGACCTATTAATCAATACACTAACTAATTATGCTAAAAGAATTTAAGGAATTTGCAATGAAGGGCAACCTTGTCGACATTGCAGTAGGTTTTGTTATGGGTGCTGCTTTTAAGGAAGTGGTAACTGCATTCACAGGAGGCATTGTCTCTCCATTAATTGGATTGCTATTCGACTCAGACTTTAAGGCCTTAAAATATAAATTAAAGGATGGTGAATTAAATGATGCCGGAGAAATGGTAGGAGAAGTATTTTTAGAATACGGAACATTTATTACCAATGTTATTGATTTTATCATTGTAGCATTTGTTATGTTCCTCGTGGTTAAAGGTGTTAACAAAATGAAGAAGAAAGAAGAGCCAGCGCCTGAGGAACCAGCAGGACCATCTGAAATTGATTTATTAACGGAAATCAGAGATTCGCTTAAGAAGTAAGAAAATATAGCGGCACCGCTACATTATATAATTATTAACCAAACCCAGGCGTAAAGTCTGGGTTTTTCTTTAATCAAGAAATAAAAAGTTAAATAGTTAACATTTTGTTTTTTGTTGTTAAAAGCCTTCATTTTATTTAAAAGAAGGTCGTGTTTTTGTGTAATTTTGTATGATAATTATTTAAAAACTAAAAATGAAAGTAGCTGTAGTAGGAGCAACAGGTCTGGTAGGCAATGTAATGCTTAACCTATTAGAGGAACGCGATTTTCCTGTAGATGAATTATTGGTCGTGGCATCTGAGCGTTCCGTCGGAAAAAAAATAGATTTTAAAGGTGAAGAACTAGAAGTTATTAGTATACCAACCGCTATTGAAAAACGCCCTGATATTGCGTTATTTTCAGCAGGTGGAAGTACTTCATTAGAATGGGCACCTAAGTTTGCAGAAGTTGGCACCACTGTAATAGATAATTCCTCGGCATGGCGCATGGACTTGTCTAAAAAACTTGTGGTTCCAGAAATCAATGCTTCAAAACTTTCAAAAGACGATAAAATAATAGCTAATCCTAACTGTTCTACCATACAAATGGTGATGGCATTAGCTCCACTCCATAAAAAATATAAAATTAAGCGAATAGTCGTCTCAACGTACCAATCTGTTTCTGGTACAGGTGTAAAAGCTGTGGAACAATTAGAAAACGAAATTGCCGGTAAAACAGGAGATATGGCCTACCACTACCCAATTCATAAAAATGCCATCCCCCATTGCGATATTTTTGAGGAAAACGGTTATACCAAAGAAGAAATGAAACTGGTTAGGGAAACTCAAAAAATTCTTGATGATAAAACCATTGCGGTAACTGCTACAGCCGTTAGAATTCCCACGGCAGGTGGGCATAGCGAAGCTGTAAATGTGGAATTTGAAAACGATTTTGACATAAACGAAGTTTGTAAAATCCTAAATGAAACTGATGGTGTTACTGTACAAGACAATTTAGATGTCAACGTGTATCCAATGCCAATGTACGCCAATGGTAAGGATGACGTTTTCGTGGGGAGAATTAGGAGAGATGGGTCCCAACCCAATACGCTTAATCTTTGGATTGTTAGTGATAACCTTAGAAAAGGAGCAGCTACAAATACTATTCAAATTGCAGAGTTTTTAATTGCTAACGCTTTGGTGTAGTTTTAGAGGTTTCTAAATAGCAGTAATTTTTTGTATTTCAACTAAATAATTAATTGTTCAGTAATATTTCTATTTATATTGTTGTCCCGACTTTACCGAAAGTTTTAATACATTTTGACAGCATCAAAATTGATTAATACTTATATTTGAATTTAACGTTGTTATTTTCAAAAAACTATTATGAAGAAACTACTATTAATTACGCTTGCGCTAAGTATTTTTTTTTCCTGTAAAAATGAATCGGAAAAAGTGAACCCAATTATTGTTGATTATCCTGAAACCCAAAAAGTAGATACCGTAGACACCTATTTTGATGTAGCTGTTGCAGATCCCTATCGTTGGTTAGAAGATGACAGGAGTGCCGAGACTGAAGCTTGGGTAAAATCCCAGAATGAAGTTACATTTGGTTATCTAGATAATATCCCTTACCGCGAAGAACTAAAAGAGCGTCTTACAAAACTTTGGAACTACGAAAAAATTGGTGCTCCATTCAAGGAAGGAAATTACACCTATTTTTACAAGAATGACGGGTTGCAAAACCAATATGTTATTTACAGATACAAAAATGATGCAGACCCCTCAACAGCCGAAGTTTTTCTAGACCCAAATACCTTCAAAGAAGATGGTACCATTTCATTAGGAGGTACGAGTTTTTCTAAAGATGGTAAGACGCTAGCCTATTCCATTTCTGAAGGAGGCAGTGATTGGCGTAAAATTTTGGTTATGGATACTGAGACTAAAGAAATTATGGAAGACACTTTAGTTGATATTAAATTCAGTGGGATGTCTTGGTACAAAAATGAAGGGTTTTACTATTCTAGCTATGACAAACCAAAAGGCAGTGAGTTATCTGCTAAAACCGATCAGCATAAAGTATACTATCATAAATTAGGCACCAAACAATCTGAAGACAAGCTCATTTATGGAGGTACAGCAGACGAAAAACACCGCTACATTTATGGAGGCGTAACGGAAGATGACAATTATTTAATCATCACACCAAGAGTATCGACTTCAGGGAATAAATTGTATATTAAAGATTTAACAGTCCCCAATTCACCTTTGGTTGAAGTTTTAGGACATACAGATTCAGATTCTAACATCATAGAAAATGTAGGGTCTAAACTTTATATTATGACCAATCTAGACGCGCCAAACAGAAGGGTCGTAACTGTAGATGCTTCAAACCCAAGTCCTGAAAATTGGAAAGACTTTATCCCAGAAACCGAAAATGTATTGACACCATCTACCGGTGGTGGTTACTTTTTTGCAAAGTATATGGTCGATGCCGTATCTAAAGTTTTGCAATATGATTACAACGGTAATTTGGTAAGAGAAGTTGAATTACCAGGTGTAGGCAGTGCTAACGGTTTTGGTGCCAAAAAAGAAGATAAAGAATTGTACTATTCGTTTACAAACTATGTTACGCCCGGAAGTATTTATAAATATAATATTGCAGAAGGTACTTCTGAGTTATTCCGAAAACCAACAATAGATTTTAATCCAGAGGATTATGTAAGCAATCAGATTTTTTACACATCCAAAGATGGCACCAAGGTGCCAATGATTATTACTCATAAAAAAGGTATAGAGCTCAATGGCAAAAACCCAACGATTCTTTATGGTTATGGAGGCTTTAACATTCCGTTGACCCCTAGTTTTAGTATAGCAAATGCCGTATGGATGGAACAGGGCGGTATCTATGCCGTAGCCAATCTTCGAGGTGGTGGTGAATATGGAAAAGCTTGGCACATTGCTGGTACTAAAATGAAAAAGCAGAATGTATTTGATGATTTTATTGCTGCTGGTGAATATTTAATCAATAACAACTATACCTCATCTGATTATTTGGCCATAAGAGGTGGTTCTAATGGTGGATTATTAGTTGGTGCCACTATGACGCAGCGACCAGATTTAATAAAAGTCGCCTTACCAGCTGTAGGTGTGTTAGATATGTTACGCTATCATACATTTACTGCAGGTGCAGGTTGGGCTTACGATTATGGAACCGCTGAAGATAACAAAGAAATGTTTGAATATCTTAAAGGGTACTCACCTGTTCATAACGTAAAAGATGGTGTAGAATATCCTGCTACGATGGTAACCACAGGCGATCATGACGACAGAGTGGTTCCTGCACATAGTTTTAAGTTTGCTGCGGAACTACAAAGTAAGCAAGCGGGTAATAATCCTACATTGATACGTATAGAAACCGATGCTGGTCATGGTGCTGGTACACCTGTCAGCAAAACCATAGAGCAATATGCAGATATTTATGGTTTTACATTGTATAATATGGGATTTGATGTATTGCCAAGCAAAACCAAAGAAAAGGTGAAAGGTTAGTTTAGGGTATCAATTTTTGCTTTCATTCTAAAAGTAGGGGATTTCTTAACTAGCTGTTGTTATATTATTGTATATTAACACTGTATGAATAAAAAACACATTCTTCACTTGTTTCTAATATGCTTTGTATCGCTGTTTCAATGTTGCAGTAACACAGATGATAATACAACACCGTTAATTACTGAAACCACAGCTGATAATGTGGTATTGGCACAAAATTCTAACGTTGAAATATTTATTTTTGATAATGATGTTAACATCCCTCAAACAGGAACTTTATCTATTAGCTTACCATCATTGGGAATCGCGCAAATACAAAACAACAATACACCAGATAATCCAAGTGATGATTACGTAATCTATACGCCTAATCCTAATGTCGTAGGTGGGGACATGTTTCAATACACTATATGCGGCAATTTGGATAATTGTATTACAGAAGAAGTCTCAATTATTATAACTTCATCTTCTGTTGTTAATATTGATATTGAAAACCTACCTTACGACAACCTATCTGAATACAATTTTTTTCAAGGAGATTTAAAAGATTTAGACCCTAGTTTTGGAGTTGTACCTTACACTTTAAATTCTACATTATTTAGTGATTATGCCAAAAAGAAAAGATTTATTTGGATGCCCAATAACACTAAGGCAACTTATATAAACGATGATGTTCCTCTAGAGTTTCCTATTGGCACTATACTAATAAAGAACTTTTATTACGATAAAGTAATTCCTGATAACAACACCAGAATCCTTGAAACTCGATTAATGATAAATAAGTCTGATGGGTGGATATTTGCTAATTACGTCTGGAATAATGAACAGAACGAGGCTTATTTAGATATGGGTGGAAGCTTTGTAAATTTGGAATGGACCCAAAACGGGGAGTTGAATTCTGTACAATATAGAATCCCTGCCGGCCCTGAATGCCATACATGTCATAAAGTAATGGAAGTGCCCAAACCAATAGGGCCAAAGCCAAGAAACTTAAACCTAGAATATGATTATTCTGATGGTTTAGCTAATCAATTAGATAAACTCATAAGCCTTGGATATTTGGACAGCAATACCAACTCTCAAAGTATTTCTAGATTACCGAATTATAACGACACTTCTGAACCACTTGAGCTAAGAGTTAGGGCTTATTTAGATATTAATTGTGCGCACTGCCATTCTGAAGAGACGCATTGTGCTTACCGCCCAATGCGATTTGGATACAACGATAGTGAAGATTTAACCAACATTGGTGTTTGTGTCGAGCCAGATACAGACTTAGGCCTAGGGCTTGGAGATATCGTAATGCCTGGTGACCCTCTTAACTCTGTATTGTTTTTTAGACTTAGTACTTTAGAAGAATCATACCGAATGCCACTTATGGGAAGGTCGTTGAGACATGAAGAAGGGGTAGATCTTGTAGAACAATGGATAGACCAATTATCAATTCAATGTGAATAATATTAACCAAAATAAATTTAATGAAAAAAATTACGCTCTTAATACTCTCTTTTCTGTATTGCTTTACCATAAATGCCCAAAATACGGTAGATTGTACAGTTGGCCCAGTGAATACAACATATTGTTATACTAATAACGACACAACGAGTTTTTCATTTGTAAGTTCTGATGGTAACAATCTCAAGGTTATATTTAACGCGGGTGAAGTAGAAAACGATTGGGACGAATTAATCGTCCTAGACTCTGACGGTACTGAACTCTATAACGATTATGGAAACAATGGTGATTTAACAGGTCTAAGTTTTCAATCTTCTGGAGATAGCATAACAATAGCCATTGACTCTGACTCTAATATAAATTGTTCAGATAATGGATTTATACCTTGGGACTTTGATGTGTCTTGTAATACATGTACAAATCCAACCGCAGCTTACAGTGTAATTGACGATTGTGTTAATAGTGGTGGCTTTATTGTTGATGTTAATGTTAGCGATATGGGTTCTGCTTCATCTCTTACAATTTCAGATAACCAGTCTAGTGCTAATCAAAGTTTAACTGCATCGGGCAATATTCAATTTGGGCCTTATGCCAATGGCACAAACGTTATTATAAGTATACAAAATGATCAAGATGTTAATTGTAGTATTAATAGTGGTAGTTTAAATCAACCCAATTGCCCACCACCACCACCAAATGGCATCACATGTGCTTCTGGTTCTTCAACATATATCTTTACCGAAGATTTTGATGGTGTGAGCGGTTGGACAGGAGATTTAAATGGTGGAAATGGCACTTGGGAAATTCCCGACGACTCTGCATCACCAGATACTGGTCCAAACGATGCATTCAATGGCTCTAATTTTATGAATTATGAGGCATCTGGAAACACAACCGCTACAGCTTCTGCTGTAAGCCCTGCTATTGATTTAACAAATGCAACTGATGGTGCTGAACTATCATTTTACATGCATGCTTATGGTGATGATATGGGAACTCTAAATATAAGTGTAGGAAGTTCTGCTGGTGGCCCATTTACTTCTCTTTCCACTTTTTCCGGTCAATACCAATCTAGTGCTTCACAGGCATGGATTCCTGTAGGTATAGATTTGGATGCTTATCTAGGTCAGGTTATTTACATAGAATTTAGTCATACTGGTACTGGTACTGGTTTCCACGGAGACATGTCAATTGATTTTCTTCGTGTTGAAACATGTGGAGCTTTCTGTATTGCCCCTTCTGGCATTACAGCTACATCTGTTACATTCGATTCGGCTAGTATCTCTTGGACTCCTAATAGTAGTGAAACCACTTGGGAATATGTTGTACAACCTGCAGGAAGCGGAGTTCCAACTGGTTCTGGAACATCAACTAATACTTCATCTGCTAGCTTATCTGGTTTATCTCCGCTCACAACCTACGAAGTTTTCGTTAGAGCCGATTGTGGGATGGATGGATTTAGTGGTTGGGCATCAACTAGTTTCACTACTGAAGAAGATTTATCTAGTTACCCTGTAACATTTACGGCAAATCCAATTAATACATCAGAAACCTATGATATTGCATTGGTAGATCTAAACGGTGATTTTTTAGATGACATCGTTTCCGTTGGTTCAACAAACGTTAATGTACATTACCAATTATCTACAGGAGGTTTTAATGAGGTAGATATAACTACCACACCTGCAGATGATTTACCAACATGGAGCTTAGCTGCAGGAGATTTTGATGGTAATGGCTATAATGATCTTTTATATGGCTCTGGTACTGGAGTTACTTTTATGAAAGCTAATGCAACTGGCACTGGATATACTGAAATTTCTACAGGAGAATTTGTGTTTTCTCAACGCTCAAATTTTGTAGACATAAATAATGATGGTAATCTCGATGCCTTTGTGTGTCATGATATTGAAGCTAATGTATACTACATAAATGATGGTTCAGGGAACTTAACATTTTATCAAGGTCAAAGTTCAGGTGTTGTTCCAAATGGCTTAGGATTAACACCAGGTGGTGGAAATTACGGAACTGTTTGGGTCGATTTTGACAACGACAGAGACATGGATCTATTTATTGCTAAATGTAGAGGCGGTTCAACAACTATAAGCACCAATGAACTTTGGCGAAATGATGGTAATGGTGTTTTTGTCAATATAGCTGACAGTAATGGATGGTATAACACTAATTATCCATCTGTTGGTCATAATAACTCATCAAATCTTGGGGACAACGTACAAACCTGGTCTTCTGCTTGGGGAGATTTTGATAATGATGGTGACATGGATGTTTATGTTGGTGCAAGTAATACCACTAACGGTGATTCTAAATTAATGCGAAATAATGGTGATGGTACTTTTACCGATGTAACTTCTGGTTCTGGTGTCTTGGCGGCACAGCTTGGTATAGAAAATGCTCCTGCAGATTTCGATAATGATGGTTACTTAGACATTCTTTCAAATGGAGATATCCTGTTTGGCAATGGGGATCTTACGTTTACTAATTATTCAGACAATGTCCCACCAACAGGCGCAATAGGTGACGCAAATAATGACGGATTCTTAGATGTATTTAGAAGTGGGCAAATCTATATCAATGATACCAACTCTAATAACTGGGTGAAAATTAATACTGTTGGAGTCGTAAGTAATATCAATGCTATTGGAGCTCGAGTAGAAATTGAAACACCTAGTGGTACTCAAATTAGAGATGTTAGAAGTGGTGAAGGGTTTGAATTTATGAGTAGTTTAAATACGCATTTTGGAATTGGGTCAGATACAACCATAAATACTATTACAATTTATTGGCCGTCTGGTGTTGTTGATCAATTAGTAAACCCAGCCATTAACACCACGCACAATATCGTTGAAGGTTCAATATTAACTGTTGAAGATGAAACACTGTCGGACATGGTTATCTATCCAAATCCTGTTGGTGACATATTAACTATAGAGACTTCTGCTAGTTTAACTGATAAAATCGCTTCGGTTTTCGATATCAATGGCAGACGTGTAATTAGTCATAAATTAAAATCAAACACTTTAGATGTATCTTATTTAGAAAGTGGCATCTATTTCTTAAGATTAGAATCGCAAGGAAAAACTATGAAACGTAAATTTATTAAGAAATAAGGCCTTGTAAAGGAAACCGTTTGAGAAATCAAGCGGTTTTTTTATGGTATTTTTGCTTATGCTTCAAATAAAAAATCTATCCTTTGGCTATACAAAAAAAGAGGTCCTTAGTCTCTTAGATTTTAACGTTGGTATTGGCGAGAATCTAGCCATCATTGGTGAAAGCGGCTCCGGGAAAAGTACATTGCTTAAATTGATTTATGGCGAATACGATTTAGAACAAGGTGAAATTTTTTGGAAAGACACCAAAATTCTAGGCCCAAAGTTCAACTTGGTGGTTGGCTATGATTTTATGAAATATGTCTCTCAAGAGTTTGATTTAATGCCCTATACGTCTGTTGAAGAAAACATCGGTAAATTCCTTTCTCGTTTTTATCCAGAGGAAAAAGAAAAACGTACGCAAGAACTCGTTAAAGTAGTTGAATTGGAAGCCTTTGCCAAGACTAAGGTTAAACACCTAAGTGGTGGGCAAAAACAACGTGTTGCTATTGCAAGGGCATTGGCCAAAGAACCCGAAATTCTATTGTTAGATGAACCTTTTAGCCATATTGATAACTTTAAAAAACAATCCCTAAGACGAAGTGTTTTTAATTACTTGAAAGCGCAACAGATTACATGTATTGTGGCCAGTCATGATAAAAATGATGTGCTTGGTTTTGCAGACCAAATGATTGTACTTCACGATAAAAAAATCATTGCCAAAGACACTCCTAGTCACCTATATAACCATCCCGAAAGCCCTTTAATTGCTTCCTTTTTTGGTGAGTTTTCGATAATTGATGACAAGATATATTATGCCCATCAATTGAAAATTGTGGAGCAGTCAGATTTTACTGCGACTGTAAAACAATCCTATTTTAACGGCCAAAATTGGTTGGTTGAAGCTACATTTAAAAATCAAACGATATTCATTGAGCATAGCAACTCACTTGAAAGTGGGATTCCTGTACATTTAGATATCATTAAGTAGTTGTGTTTATTTATCAAACAGCTTCAAAAGTGCCGGCAAATAAAAGATATCCGTTATTAGGGCAATAGCAATGGTGACCGCACATAAAATTCCAAAATCACTTACCGATGGTGTTGCGCTAGAGGCTATAATCAGAAAGCCACCAACTAAAGCAATGGTTGTGGAAAATAAGGCGCTTCCCGTATAATGCATGGCGTTGTCCATTCGTAATTCTGGTGAACCTGTAATAATGTTGTTTTTTCTGTATTTATAAACGAGATGAATGGTATCATCCATAGCGATACCTAGCATAATTGGTGTAATCATCGCCGTGGAAACATCCAAAGGAATATCTAGTAAGCTCATAAATATAGCCAAGATGGCTAGAGGCAATACATTGGGAATCAATACCAAAAGTGTGGTTCTTATACTTTTAATAAATACCAGTAAACACAAAAATGCGACAAAAAACGCTGCAAAGAATGACTTAAATTGAGTTTCTAATATGAAGTTATTGAGTTGGGCAAAGACCACTGCAAAACCATTCATTTTAAGGCTGAACTTGTTGGTGTCAAAAGATGATTCAAAGGCTACTTTTATGTCATCTAAAACCTGTTCTAATTCTGAGGTCTTCATTTCGCTCAATGTCAACGTAAGACCTGCTGTGCTTAAGTCCTCAGAAATTAGCTTGAAAAAATCATTGTCATTGTTGTCCAATGACGTTAGCGTGCTCTTAACTTTCGCTTCCGATAAATTGGATTGAAATAATACTGGTGTTCGTTTTTCTAAAAATGATTTAAAGTTAACTATAGAGACCGGGTTGGAAATAAACGAATTACTTTCTAGTTGCTTTTGAAAATCTTCAAACCGTTTAATGGTATTTTTATTCAAAATAGCTTCGTCATTATTCGTAGAAATATTGAGTTGCAAACGATTGCTACCGCCAAGTTCCGCTTCGACCGTTCGCAGATCTTGTTTAGCGATACCTTCTGCCAATAAGTCCCGTGAGTTGGTGTCTATTTTCACGTTAAAAACAGAATATAAACCAAATAACAACACAGTAGAAAATCCAAAAATAATCGGCCGTTTATATCTTGTCGTAAAGTGGTTCAACCAATTTATAGTTCCTGTTTGACTTATTGCTTTAATACTTAAAAGTGGCTTGGCTTTTTCAAAATTAAGGTTCATAAAACTAAAGCCAATAATCGTGATCACATAAACCAAAACAAAGCTGAATATTAACCCTATACATGTAAATACACCCATATTTTTAAACGCTGGTAAAGGCGATAAATACAAGGCAAAATAACCAACAAATGTCGTTAGAGTTGTATAAAAACATGGTGTAAAACTCTTTCTGATGGTGTATGCCAAAAGCTCTACTTTGGATAAGGATTTATTTTTAAGACCTTCTTTATGGTAAATATTGATGATGTGGACCGCATCACTAACGCTATAAACCATCAGAATGGTAGGAATGAGCATGGAAATCATATTTAAAGCGTAGCCCAACGATGTGATCAGCCCAAATAATAATGAAACAGGTACCGCTACGGATAATAACGAAATAATGAGATAGCGTTTACTTGGCAGTAAGAAGAGCAACATTATAGTGATGACCAAAACCGTCAAAATCCCAAAAACAAGACTCTCTTTGTAAATCCCTTTACTATACGCCTCATTAAGAACTGGAGGTCCCGTTACGTAGTAATTAGAATAGCTTTTTTCAATAACTGAGCGTATCTCTCCAGCAATATTCTGACGCTTTTCTTCGATGGTTGGCGTAGGATTCATTTGGATATAAAAAAACTGGCTTTTATAATCTTCCGTCACTAGTTTGGATGTGATATTCGGAAGTTTTGAGAAAAGATTTTTTAAGCCTTTTTCGCTTCGCTTTGGAGTATATAAGTCGCTAAAAACTATTCTATCATTTCCATAAATTGGGTATTTGGCCTTAGCCAAACTAAAGGTTGTCTTTACATAGGGTAAGGCTTCTATTTCGTTGTGCAGTCTCTTTAATGTATTTACTTCTGCTTCTCCAATGGCATTTTCCACTGGAAGCATAACGATAAAAATTTCATCGGATCCAAAATTCTCCTGAAAATCAATATACGCCTTGTAGCTAGGGTCATCTTCTAAAAACCATATACCAAGGGAGTTATCGATACTGAGTTTGTTGACCGTTTGATAACCCGAAAATGCCATAGCAATTGCAAGGACAACTATAATTGCTATTCTAAATTTTATAATCGCCGATATGATAGTTTTTAAGCGTTCCATTATTGTGCAAAAGCTATAGTCCCAAATCGGCCATGATGCGATAAACTAACATTGTATACTTTGGTTTTGCATTGTATGGTCGGAATCCCATACTCATGCTTTACAAATTTGAGGTCTTTTTTATCACAATTCAATTGTTGTGAAGCAACAGATAGCAACTGATCTAGAAGTATTTTATGTTGTGCTTTACCTGAAGCCATGTGCAACAAAACAACTTCAGAATTCATGTTTTGTGGCCTCAAAAATGCCTCTGAAAGAATATAGTTTGAAGTAATCTTAGTGATAACATAGCACTTAAATGTTCCGTATGTGACCATGCTTGTTTTGCTAAGTATACATTCGAAGGCTTTTGGATTATAAAATCGGCTTGGGTGTAGCTGTGTGTACAATTTATAAGCGGCTTCCTTCATACTCCATAGTTGCCAAACCATGATGTTAGGTTCCTCAGAACGTTCTATGAGGTCTTGCTCTTTCGATGTGAACAGTTTATCTAAATACCTTGGTCGTTGCCAATTAGATTGAGTCTTGGCTAGTTCGATATCAATAATATCGTTTCCAACCATTAACCTTTCAGTTTTTGTATTACAATATCCATCGCAGATTTAACATTGAGCATTTGCTCCATATCTTCATTTTCTAGGTGAATGTCAAACTCGTCTTCAATGTCTAAAATTATATCAACGAGGTTTGCGGAATTTATTTTCAAATCATTTACAAAATCTGTGTCTTCAGATAGATTTTTGAAGGCCTCCTCATCTTGAACATAAGGAGCAATTATAAGCTTTAATTTGGCAATTAGTTCTTCTTTATTCATGGCTGTTCTTTGAATAACAAAGTTACGCCATAAATCGTTTAAAGAATAATCTTTCTGTCACATCGAGTGTTTTTTGAGGAACGAAGGAAAATGTATCGGGATGCAAAAGACTTTGTTCTCGATACTATTTTCAATTATTAAATTGAAAATCACTCGAACTGACATTAGACTGTGTTTTATTTAAACCTCCTAAAAACCACACAAGCATTGACGTCTCCAAAGCCAAAACTTGCTTTTGCAAGTATATCGAAGTTGAGCTCTAATGTTTTGATTGGAATTTTGTCTTCAGCAACTAACTGTTCTATATCCGGATGTAAGTCTTCACAATTCAAATTAGGCGCAATAAATTGTTCCTTAAGTTGAATAACACTTGCAACGCATTCTATGGCTCCAGCGGCAGCCAAACAATGACCAACAAGAGATTTTGTAGAATTAATATATGGAAAGTCACTGCCATATTGCTGTAGTGCTTTTGTCCAATTTTCAATTTCTAAGGTATCCTTAGTTGTCGCCGTAAGGTGTCCGTTTATAACTTCGATTTCATCTGCAACAACTTTAGAGTTTTCCAAAGCTCTAACTATACAACGTTGTACAGCCTCTGGGTTTGGTGCTGTTAACGTTCCGCCATTGCGTTGACCTCCCGAATTGATTTCTCCTCCTAAAACCTCAGCATAAATATTCGCCCCACGTTCTAAAGCACTTTCCAGAGACTCCAATACCAAAGCGCCAGCGCCACTACCAGGTACAAAACCTGAAGCTGAGGTGCTCATAGGACGGGAGCCTTTTTCGGGTTGATCATTATACTTATAAGTCATCACTCGCATGGCATCAAAACCTCCCCAAACATATGGGCCATGGTCGCTACAACTTCCTACAAGCATACGTTTGGCCTGTCCACTTTTTATTCGTTCGTATCCGAGCAATAAAGCCTCCGTTCCTGTAGAGCAGGCCGAAGAGTTTGTTGTAACTTGATTTCCCAAGCCTAGCATACCACTTAAATAAGCACTCACACCACTCGCCATGGTCTGCAGTACAACCGTACTGCCTAAACGCCTCACATTACCATCATCCAACTTATAAATCGCTTCCCTGAATTTTTCAACACCTGAGGTTCCCGTGCCAAAAATGAGTCCTGTATCATAATCAACTTGACTATTGGGTTCCATGTCAAAACCTGCATCTTGCCAAGCATCAACACCTGCAATACAACCATACAAAATACCAGAACTATTGAACCCTCGCAACTGCAAATCCGTAAAATATTGAGATTTTAAATCATCCGATATATTAGGAACACCACCTATTTGGCAGGAGAAATTCAGGTCTTTTAACTCTTGATGAAAGATAATACCTGATTTGCCATTCTTTAAAGCAGTAGTAAACTCTGAAACATTGACAGCATTAGGTGCTAAAACGCCTAAACCTGTTATGACCACTCTGTTATTCATGCCTTCAACATTCCCGAGATTAAGCCTCTTGCTACCAATTCTTCATTCTTATTATACATTCTGACCTTACATCTTAGTTTGTTAAATCGAAATACGTCCTTGTTCGATCTTACAGTAACTTTCTCATCTGGCAATACAGGTAAATAAAAATCCATTTGATGTGATGTTAGTGCCACTTGAGGTTGCTTGTAATCTTTTAAATCATCCTTGATTAAATATATGCCCAAACACACCAAACCGATTTGCGCCATACATTCCGTTAAAATTACTCCTGGTGTTATAGGGTTGCCTTTAAAGTGTCCTTGGTAAAAAAAGGCTTCTTTCTTAAAGGTGTAATGCCCTGTAATGCCGTTTTCGGAAACAGTATCAATCCCATCTACAAATAAAAATGGGGCTTTGTAGGGCAATAAGGATATAATTTCTGATGTATTCATGTTACCTTAAATGTTCACCTCCATCTACCGGAATTACGGTACCTGTAATCCACGAGGCTTCGTCCTTAGTTAATAAATAAACTACATTGGCCACATCTTCTGGTGTGGTTAAACGACCATTGGGATTTCGTTTTAGACTATGTTTTATTATCGTTTCACTTCCAGGTATTAATCGTAGTGAAGCCGTATCGGTTATGCCAGCTTGAATACAATTAGCTTTGATGCCAAATAGAGCAAACTCTAATGCTATACTACGAGTAATGGCTTCTAGCGTTACTTTTGCTGCTGAAACCGCCGCGTAGTTTTGCCAGGCTTTTGTATTGCCCTCACTCGTAAAACTTATTATTCTGCTGTCATTAGCAAAAAGTTTTGCTTCGAACAAAGCTTTTGTCCAATCGTAAAGACTCAGTGCCATGGCATTTAGGGTAATCTCAAAATCATCGTGCTGTAATGTTTTACCATCTTCAGACACCATTGGTTTTAAATTGCCTTTGGCGATACTATGAACCAAAACTTTCAGTTTACAATCAATGCCAAACATAGCAATCAACTCATCAATAACCATTTGACGCTTTTCAGGTTTAATAAGGTCAATATTAAACGTTTTTAATGCAACGTCATTTTGCTTAATAGCATCAAATTCTTTATTGATTAATTCTTCGTGCATTCTAGGGCTACGATGCACTACACAAATATTCAATCCGTGTTTGGCCAACTTTTTTGCTGTGGCCAGACCCAAGCCACTGCTACCACCCAATATGAGTGCCCATTGATTTGTCTTTTCAAACTTTTTCATATTACCACTCTAATAGTATTCGTTGTGCTGAAAAGCCTGGACCAAAACTTAACATTAATCCCTTATCACCTTTTGGTATATCTCTATCCAAAAACTGCTCTAAAACATAAAGTACCGTTGCGCTACTCATATTGCCGTAAAGTCGAAGTACTTCTTTTGTGTCATCTATATTTTTGCCTAAATCCCCAAATAAATCCTCAACCGTTTGAACAATTTTTTTACCTCCAGGATGAAATACCAAATGATCAATATCTTTAATCGTTAAACCATTTTTTTCTAAAAAGGGATGAATAATCTTAGGAAAATGATCTGCTATGGTCTGTGGCACCGATTGATCTAATACCATTTGTAATCCCGAATTCCTCAGTTTAAATCCCATCATGTGCTCTGCATCATAAAAATGATACATGGCTTCATCCTTTATTTCAGGACCTGATTCGTCTTCATAAGATGATAAGATGACACTGGCACAACCATCGCCAAAAATAGCTGCGCTTACAATGTTCACCATGGAGTAATCCTCTAATTGAAACGTTGCTGTTGGTGACTCTACAGCAATAACTACGGCACGCTTATTGGGATTGGCCTTTAAAAAATTCTTAGCATACAATATACCCGAAACTCCTGCTGCACAACCCATTTCTGTGACTGGTAAGCGAACAATATCCTGTTTCATGTTTAGCCGATTAATTAAATAGGCGTCTAACGAAGGAATCATTATACCTGTACAAGATACAGTGATTATATAATCAATATCTTTAGGCTTAAGGTTGGCTTTATCCAATGCTTTTAATAACGACTGCTCGGCAATCTTAATACATTCTCTAAGATAGATGTCATTTTTATCTTCGAATGAGGTTTTCATAAAGACTTCTTCTGCATCCATAATGGAGTAACGTCGGTCAACAGCGGCATTTTCAAAAATCTTCAACACCTTCCTTTTAAAACGTTCTTCCTGTCCTTCCAACCATAATTCTACATAAGGCAGAATGTCCTTAGTCTCTCTAGTATATTTTGGAAGTTGCTTTGCAACTGAAGTGATTCTTACTGCCATTTAGGTTGTTATTAGCCATTGGTAACGAAAAGCCCATTTCCAATGAACTTCCGATTTGAGCTGCAATTGGTCTGAAAAACTTTCCAACTCTTTACGTTTAAATGCCCTTAAAATTGAGGTCAATCCATCTTGTACAATCATAGGGTTGGATATTGTTAAACTCAATAATTTAAACAATGTGTAAGCTACATTACTTCTGTGTAAATCATTAACAACAATACCTAAGTCGGCACTATTTGAAATTGTTCTTAATAAAGAAAGGATTTCTTTTTCGGTAAAATGATGCAGAAACAATGTTGATAAGGCAATATCATAATCTAATTTTTGAAATTCATTCGAAAATATATCTAAGGCCTTAAACGTAATTTCTTCATATTCTTCTGATAATTCTTTTGCATAATCAATAGTATCTTGATTAGCGTCTATGCCCATAAGCTTAAACGTATAATTATTTTCTCTCCCATAGTCCGCCACTAATCTTAAAATATCACCATGGCCACAGCCCAAATCAATTATGGTGTATATTTTATCCTTTGGTTGCCCATTAAGCAATTGCTCTACACCTTTTAGGGTCACTCTATTTCCTCCCAACCATCTATTAATTTTACCTAATTTATCGAGCGTATCACGCAATAATTCGCCCTTCATGGAGAAATCATCCATGATTTCGGTTGCATTGCTTCGGTAGGTGGTATCTATAAATAAACCCATTATATCTTGATTGGTTTGCCGTGCGTCATCCTTATAATATAAGGTACTAGAAAAGGAAGGCTTCTTAAAAGTACGAGTAATTTTGGCGCCAACCAATCTTGCCTAAATAAATAAGCAATGATGTGTCCAGCTTTTAACCTTAGCTTGAATGTTTTTTCCCAACTTTTAGAATACATATGCTCTAATTCTGACCGAGTTTTAATTTTATTTTGAAAATAGTCAATAACGAGATTAGATGCTAAATGCGCACTTCTAATGGCCATTCCCATACCATTACCGCATAAAGGATGTATCATTCCTGCAGAATCACCGCACATTAACATATGATTTTCAACAGGCCTTTTGGTCTCAAAGGAAATTTGGCTAATTGTTAAAGGCTTTTGAAACTCTAGAGTCGATGATGAAAAAATAGCTTTTAAAGCGTCATTCTTGAAGATTACACTTTGTCGAAACTGTTCCATATCCTTATATTTCTTGAAAGCGTCATAATTAGTAATATAACATAAATTAATGCAATTATTCTCAACCTTAGATACACCACAATAGCCCCCTTTAAAGTTATGAAGGGCAACTTTAGTCTCATCAAATTCGCCAGAAACATGGACCTTTACACCCAAATAAGGGGACTTCTTTCTAATAAATGCTCTGTTCAACTTAACATCTAAATTAGAACGCTTTCCAAATGCTCCTATGACAATTTTAGACCTGTATTGTTTATTGGCTTTGGTAACAACTTGAAAATTATCATCGCTAAATTTTACATCCACGACCGTATCCCGAAATACATGAACATTGTTTTTTTGAGCTAAGTTGTACAGTTGAAAATCCATTTCATAACGGCTCATCCCAAAACCACCTAATGGCAGTTTTGACTGTATTTTTTTGTTATTATGTGTGGTTAACTCAAACCGTGTTATTTGTTTCGCGCCAAACTCAAAAGGATTAAAACCTAGAAATTTTAAATAAGGAAGGACTTCGTTAGATATGTATTCGCCACAGACTTTATGCCTTGGGTAACTGTGCTTTTCAATAATTAAAACCTTGAGATCGGATTTTGCTAAGTGAATGGCAGAAGTTAAGCCAGCTAATCCTCCTCCAATTACTATCACGTCAAAATTATTCGAATTCATTCAATATCCTGAGAATGGGTCACCTTTATTTTTACGTTTTTGCTCATTATAAGACTGCCTCCACCAACATCAAAGTCGCGTCTATTGATTTCAAATGAAGCCATAATTTTGTGTTTATTATTTACATTTAGAACGGTCACTGGAATCGTAATTTCCTTTGTCTTCCCTTTAATCGTAAGAATTGCATCAACACTATATTCCGAGTCTGACTCTTTTGATATGGATGTGCTATTTAGTGTTATGAATTCATGATTTTCAACATCAAAATAATCCTCTTTCAGTAAATGCTCATCCCTACTTTCAATACCAGTTTTAATTGAAGACACTGTAATCTTACCTGAAATACTTAATAGCTCTGATGCAGTATTGAACTCTGCGTCAATATCGAAAGTGTTAAAATGGCCATCCACATTCACTCCTAGATTTTTTATAATAAAATCAATCGAAGATGTATTTTGAGTGTGGGAAAGGCTAGTAAATACGACTAATAATGTAACGAATAAAAAACGTAACATAGCTAATTTTTACCTGTGAAGTTACAATAAGTTTTGATAGGGATTAAACCTATTTGCTCTTTTTTAGAGAATTTTTGTAATCGTGATTTCCTGTCCTCTAAACATCAGGATATCTCCTATAGATTTTGAAACCAATACTTTTGCCATAGGTGTTGCCATTGAAATGGCGTAAAAGGTCTCATTACCAACCTTTAGCTCACCTACACTAACACCTAAAAAATAGTTTGATTTTGAAGTAAAAACAAGGCTTCCTAGGGCAATTGAATTTTGCTTCAATTCTGGATTAATCTTATTTAAAAGTTCAAGCTGTTTTTGGATTTCTGCTAATTGTTGTCCTGTCTTCTCCCTTTCAATCTGAAGCATTGCCCTTCCTGTCTCGTGCTTATCGCCAACAGAACTTTTGGTTTCGGTTTCTAACGCATTCTGAATATCATTAATTGCATTCTGAATTACCTCCAAACGCGAATTGAGAATATCAAGGCATTGATTATATAAACTAAGCTTTAAAGTCATTCTAATAAATCTGCCAATTCCCTGCCAACACTACTTCCTATGGCTACACCCATGCCTCCGAGACGCACGCCACAAAACACATTATTGCTCAACTGTTTTACGATTGGATACTTTTGATTTCCAACTCCCATAATACCAGACCAACGTCGTTCTATCTCAAAGTCCCTACTAGGAATTATGGTGGACTTTAGCAATGCTTCAAGTTTGTCTTGTATCAGTTCTGTTTGACCAAACTTGGTTGTTTCTTCTCCTTTAAAGTCTAGGTTTCGTCCTCCACCAAATAAAATTCTATCGTCAATATTTCTAAAGTAATAATACCCTTTGTTTAGATGAAAAGTTCCTTTTATATAAAGTTTATCTATTGGTTTTGTAATGAGTACTTGTGCTCGTGCAGGTTTTATATTTTCTTCAATTAGTTGATTTGCAAATCCATTAGTCGCCACAAAGACTTTTTTTGATTTTAGACTGAAGTTAGTGGTGTTTATATGTACTGTTTCATTCCCTTCTTCAACCGTATCAACACAACAATTATTTAGTATTTTAATTCTAGATCCTAAGGCCTTATTCAATAGAGCTTCCATCATTTTTCCGGTATCAATCTGCCCCTCGAACTTATTATACCCGATTCTTTCTATGATATTTTCAAATCCAAACGGATTGTCTTCAAAAGAAAATACATTGGTTTCAAATAAAGGCCACAATAATTCATTGATGCTACCCTTTTGATTGTAACACTGTTCAAATAATGCTTCATCTTGTTTTAAAAACAGTTCATAGCCACCATGTTGTTTGTACTCTATAGCATTATCGCCTAGGATATTTCTTAATAGTTCTAAACCTTTAATTCTTTTTGAAACAAGTTCTAGAACTTCATCTTCTGAATGATTTTGGAGGTCATCAATAATTTCGCTTAAGCTACCAAAACACGCAAAACCAGCATTCTTTGTGCTGGCCCCTTGGGGTAGCATCCCTTTTTCTAACACTAAAATATTAGCTTTAGGATAAAGACGACGTAACTCTAAGGCACAACTTAATCCAACAATTCCACTACCAATGACGGTAAAGTCTATGTCGGTCAACCAAGATTTTATTTCCCAATACGATAAATTCATAGCAAAAAAAAGCTCCTAAATTTAGGAGCTTTTTAATTTAGTCGTCTTTCTCTTCCTTAATTTTGAAATCTTCCATAAATTTAGTCGTGTAGTTTCCTGCTAAATAATCAGGATGCTCCATCAACTGCCTATGAAAAGGAATTGTCGTTTTTATACCTTCAATGACAAATTCGTCTAAGGCGCGTTTCATTTTGTTTATCGCCTCCTCTCTCGTTTGCGCCGTTGTAATCAACTTAGCTATCATTGAGTCATAATTAGGTGGAATACTATAACCTGCATAAACATGAGTGTCTAGACGAACTCCATGACCTCCAGGAGCATGAAGCGTTGTTATTTTCCCGGGTGAAGGTCTAAAATCATTAAATGGGTCTTCTGCATTTATTCTACACTCTATGGAATGTAAATTTGGAGTATAATTTTTACCCGATATTGGTACGCCTGCGGCAACTAGTATTTGCTCTCTAATTAAATCGAAATCTATAACCTGTTCAGTAATAGGGTGCTCTACTTGAATACGTGTGTTCATTTCCATAAAGTAGAAATTTCTATGCTTGTCTACTAGAAATTCTACGGTACCTGCTCCTTCATAATTTATAAACTCTGCAGCTTTGACCGCTGCTTTCCCCATTTTATCCCTCAATTCGTCCGTCATAAACGGTGAGGGAACTTCTTCAGTAAGCTTTTGATGGCGCCTCTGTACCGAACAATCTCTTTCGGATAAGTGACAGGCCTTTCCTCTAGAATCGCCTACAACTTGGATTTCTATATGCCTTGGTTCCTCAATGAGTTTCTCCATATACATATCATCATTCCCAAAAGCCGCTTTTGACTCTTGTCTTGCCGAATCCCAAGCTGGTTTTAAATCTTCTTTTTTCCAGACCGCACGCATTCCTTTTCCACCACCTCCAGCAGTAGCCTTTAACATAACAGGGTAACCTATTTCCTTAGCAAGCTTTTCGCATTCTTCATAATCGGCAATAATTCCTTCGCTACCAGGCACGCAAGGTACTCCAGCAGCTTTCATTGTAGCCTTAGCGGTAGCTTTGTCACCCATTTTAGAAATCATCTCTTCTGAAGCACCAATGAATTTTATACCGTGCTCTTCACAAATCTTAGAGAACTTAGCATTTTCGGATAAAAATCCATATCCAGGGTGAATGGCGTCGGCATTGGTAATTTCTGCTGCTGCTATAAGATTTGAAATCTTTAAATAAGACTCTGGGCTAGGTGGAGGGCCAATACAAACTGCTTCGTCCGCAAACTTAACGTGAAGGCTATCTGCATCTGCTGTTGAGTATACAGCAACTGTTTTAATACCCATTTCTTTGCAGGTCCTGATAACACGAAGTGCTATTTCACCTCTATTAGCGATTAGTATCTTTTTAAACATAACTTTTGTTTTAAAAATTCAATTTCCAAGCACCAAATTCCAAATAATTGGGTTTGGGATTAGTGGATTGGAATTTTCAATTGTTATGATGGATCAACCAAAAATAAAGGTTGGTCAAATTCCACAGGAGAAGAATCATCAACTAAGACTTTAACAATCTTACCTGATACCTCAGACTCAATTTCGTTGAATAGCTTCATAGCCTCAATAACACAAAGTACATCGCCTTCCTTAACTTCAGTACCGACCTCAACAAAAACGGGCTTGTCTGGTGACGGCTTACGATAGAATGTACCTATAATCGGTGATTTTACAGTAACATATTTAGAATCATCACTTGCAGTAGCGGAAGCTGCAGGTGCTTCTGGCGCTGGAGCGGCAACCGGCGCTGGAGCTTGTTGCTGAACAACTGGTGCAGCAGCTTGAACAGGTACTTGCTGAACAATCGTAGTATCGCTATCAGAACCTGTTCTGATCGTAATCTTAACATCATCCATTTCTAACTTAACTTCACTTGCCCCAGATTTGGCGACAAATTTTATTAAGTTCTGAATTTCTTTTAAATCCATAATATTTAGATATTTTTGTTAGTTAGTGTTTAATTAGGATTGTATGCCCATTTAAAATAAATTGAGCCCCAGGTAAATCCACCTCCAAAAGCGGCAAAAATCAAATTATCACCTTTCTTCAGCTGTGATTCGTAGTCGTAAAGTAATAATGGTAGTGTGGCAGAGGTTGTGTTACCGTACTTCTCTATATTCATCATTACTTTTTCATCTTCCAAATTAATGCGTTGAGCCGTGGCATCTATAATCCTCTTGTTTGCCTGATGCGCTACCAGCCAAGAAATATCTTTGTTGGTTAGGTTGTTTCTCTTTAGTATGCGTTCTGCTACATCTGCCATATTGAAAACCGCATTTTTAAAGACTGTTCTTCCGTCTTGAAAAACATAATGCTTACCTTCATCAAAAGCTTCTTGAGTTATAGGGTACGATGAGCCTCCATAAGTCGCCTGCAAAAACTCTCGGCCTTCGCCATTACTTCTTAAAATTTCATCTTGAACACCTAAACCTTCTTCATCGGGTTCGAACAATACAGCACCTCCTCCATCACCAAAAATTATACAAGTCGCTCTATCTTTATAATTAATAAATGAAGAGTTCTTGTCGGCACCTATTAATAGGATTTTTTTATAGCGCCCAGATTCTATGTAAGCTGCAGCGGTTGACATACCAAATAGAAAACTAGAACAAGCTGCCTCTAAATCGTAAGAAAATGCGTTTACTGCTCCTATCTGTGTCGCAGTGTAAGCAGCTGTTGAAGCCGCCTTCATATCTGGTGTTGCGGTGCAAACGATCACCAATTCTATCTCTTTAGGATCTAAACCTGTTTTCTGAATGAGGTCTTCTGCTGCTTTAATAGCTAAAAATGATGTTCCTTTTCCTTCTTCTTTGAGAATTCTGCGCTCTTTGATTCCTGTCCGAGTCGTAATCCATTCGTCGTTTGTGTCTACCATAGTTTCTAATACTTTGTTGGATAATACAAAGTCTGGTAGATAGCCTCCGACGGCTGTAATTGCCGCTGTGATTTTACTCATTATTAGCTTTTAGGTTAATTAAAAGTATTGAAAAATGACAAAAATCAATGGTTTTCAATGAATTTTCGGCATTTTTTGGCAAATAATTATGCAAATTAAGTGGTTTTTGACCTATTCGAAAAATTTAAATAAAAAAAACGCTCACTTCTGAGCGTTTTATTATATGCGTGCATAGTAGTTATGCTATATTTTCTTCTTCGGCAGAATTATCTATTAATACTTGTCCTCTGTAGTAAAGCTTACCTTCGTGCCAATGTGCTCTGTGGTATAAGTGTGGCTCACCAGTTGTAGGGCAAGTTGCTACTTGAGGTACAGAAGCTTTATAGTGTGTTCTTCTTTTGTCTCTTCTTGTTCTAGATATTTTACGTTTAGGATGTGCCATTTTAAATGCTATTTATCCGTTAATAGTTTTTTTAAATTATTCCAACGAGGATCAATATCCTCTGATTTTTTTTCATTATCCCCATTTTTTGGGCTCAATTCTTCTAATTTTGAAAGTATATCTGACTTTAAGGTACCGTCCGCAATCCCTGGGTGTATGCGTTTCGCGGGAACTGCCAAAACAATAAGCTCATAGAGGTATTGCGCTACATTGATTTCATATTCGCCGTGAGGTACAATTAAAATATCTTCATTATCGTCATTATACTCCGCACCAAATTTTACGACTAGCTTATAATCATCTTCAATAGGCTGATTATAAGGTTCGTTTGTTAGGTCGCAGTTAACATTAACATAACCCGATGCGTCAAAAAACAACTCTAATAGTGTTGTTTTTTTGATGAGCTTTAAATCGATTTTTACATCAACTTGATTAAACTCTTCGTATTCAAAATTATTAAAGAACGTATTGTCTATGTCGTAATCAAAATGGTGCTCCCCTACTTTTAGCCCAACAAATTGGATTGTATATGCTTTTAATGCCTTCATTACCACACTCATTTTGAGCCTGCAAATATATAAAATTTTACTTATTTAAAGCCCAGATATCTACAAATTTTGTTAATCCCTATTTTAAGGCTTTTTTCAAAGGGTTCTTGGTGTAATGCTTATAGTCTAATCTATTCTTAAATATCTTAATAGCCATATAAATCGCTTGGACAAATGAATTTTCATTTGCTTGTCCTTTTCCTGCTATTTCATAAGCTGTGCCATGATCTGGCGATGTCCTTACCTTATCGAGACCAGCGGTGTAATTGACACCTCCTCCAAATGATATCGTTTTAAAGGGTATGAGCCCCTGATCGTGATAAGAGGCAATGACAGCGTCGAAACTCTTGTAGGTGTTTGAACCAAAAAAACTATCCGCGGAATATGGGCCATAAACTAAATTGCCTTCGTGTCTTATTTTCTCTAAAGTTGGTCTTAAAACGGTGTCGTCTTCATTACCAATAACACCATTATCGCCTGCATGAGGGTTTATGGCCAATACTGCAACCTTAGGCTTATTGATGCCAAAATCTTGCTTTAAGGATTGTGTAACTGTTTCAATTTTTTCCCTTATAAGTTCTTCTGTAATGTGATTTGCAGCATCTTTTAGCGGCACATGATCCGTTAAAAGCCCAACACGTAAGCCTTCGGTTACCATAAACATTAGACTTTTTCCATTTAAAGCTTTAGCCAAATAATCCGTATGCCCCGGGAAATTAAATGTATCTGATTGAATATTGTGTTTATTTATTGGCGCTGTCACCAAGACATCTATTAAACCTGCCTTAAGGGCTTTGGTTGCGGCTTCTAGTGATTTAATAGCATACTCACCCATTTTTTTATTTTCTTTGCCAAAGTCAATTTTAATGGGCTCTTTCCAAATATTTACGACATTAACCTTACCATGAACCAACTTTTCTGGCCTATCGATGTTAAAAAAGTTAATCTTACTTTTAAAATGATTTTTAAAAAATTGCATGGTCTTGCCTGAGGCAAAAATAACTGGTGTACTTAACTCAAGTGATCTGGAATCCTCATAAGCTTTGATGATTATTTCTGGCCCTATGCCATTAAGGTCGCCAACTGAAATACCAACAACAACTTTTTCTTCTCTCTTCATATCTTAAATAGTTATCCTATTTTTATATTAAAATCTATTACTGTGTGTAATAGTGTGCTTAACTTTGCACTGCAAATTTAACCAAATAAAGTAGATTTAATGTTTACAGGTATTATAGAAGAATTAGGCACAGTAGAAAAATTAACAAAGAAAAATGGCAATCTTCATTTAACTTTTAGCTCTTCGATTACAAATGAATTAAAAATTGATCAGAGTGTAGCCCATAATGGTGTTTGCCTTACAGTAGTCAACATAAATAACGATAATTATGTTGTCACAGCTATTCAAGAAACCTTAGACAAAACAAATTTAGGTTCGCTTAAGGAGGGTGATATTGTAAATATAGAGCGTGCTATGAAATTAGGTGACCGGCTTGATGGCCACATTGTGCAAGGCCATGTAGACCAAACTGCTGAATGTGTATCTATAAAAGAAGAAGATGGAAGTTGGTTATTTACTTTCGAATACGATAAGAGTCATAACAATATTACCATTGAGAAGGGTTCTATTACTGTAAACGGAGTTAGTCTTACCGTGGTTAACTCTAAAGTAAACCAGTTCTCAGTGGCTATAATTCCATACACTTACCAGCACACTACATTTAAAACCTTAAAAGTTGGCGAAAAGGTAAACCTTGAGTTTGATGTAATCGGTAAATATGTAAAACGGCTTAATGACCTGAGGAACTAGGTCGTTTTTCTTGAAATTTTGTAGGTTCTGTAAATTCCAAAACTTAGAGCAAGTAAGAACAGTATAAACAGTCCTCCGTCGATAGGCAGTCCTGGAGGAGGAGGAGGCATAGGCGGAGGAGGCGCAGCTCCTTGAGCCATAGACACAAAACCCATGAAGAAAAATAAGATTGAGGCTAACATATTTTTGTTCTGCATGCTGTTAATAATGGTGTAAAAGTATAAAAAAAACCGACCTAACAAAATAAATCCAATTAAAAAAACGTCTTTGAACGGTAAATATTGTCGATGAAATGCTTAAAATGTGCTCAAATTAGGGAAGAAACGTATATGTTTTATGCACACTTAACACAAATATAATACTAATTTATAATCCGCCTTTCATTTGATATGTGCTATTTGTGTTAAATCTATTTTTATAAAATAAAAAAGGGCATGGAATAATACCAAAAGCTTTTGCTTTTTGATGTCTCATCTGGGATTATCTCAATCCCGACAGTTATTGGACTCAATGTAGGCTGCTCATCCAAAATTTGTTCACTTTGTTTCACAAAAAAAGCCTTTGCTATTGCAAAAGCTTTTACCTCACTGTGGTCCCACCTGGGCTCGAACCAGGGACTTTCTGATTATGAGTCAGATACTCTAACCAACTGAGTTATAGGACCTATTGGCTGATACCAATCTCTTTATTCCTAAAGAGTCTGCAATATTACTATATATTTTAAAACTCTACAAGAATTTTAATCCTTAATGTCTTGGCATAATTCTACCAACACGCTATTCGAGGATTTAGGGTGTAAAAATGCAATTAATTTTTGATCCGCTCCCTTTTTTGGCGATTTATGAATCATTTGAAAACCCTCATTGGTCAAACGCTTAATTTCTTCTTCAATATTGTCAACCGCAAAGGCGATATGGTGAATCCCCTCACCTTTCTTTTCTATAAATTTTGCAATTGGGCTATTGCTATTAGTAGCCTGAAGCAATTCTATTTTATTGGGGCCACATTTAAAGAAGGATGTTTTTACACCTTCACTTTCTACATCTTCTATTTTATAATGTGCTTCACCAAATAAGGTTTTAAATAAATCGTTAGACTTTTCTATGTCCTTCACTGCTATCCCGATATGTTCGATTTTTCTCATTATTCAATAAATTTTATTTGCCAAAGAACGGAATTCTTACAGTTACAAACTATGATTTTTGTTATATAAAAATACCATAATCCTTAAATATCCTCTACTTTTGCAAAATGGAAAGCAATAGACAAAAAAAAATAGCTGGTATATTACAACAGGATTTAGCCGAAGTTTTGCAACAAGCGGCTTCTTCAGGTGGGCTTAGAGGTGTTATTATTTCCGTATCTAAAGTAAGTGTCACTGTAGATTTGTCTATCGCTAAAGTATACCTCAGTATTTTTCCTAATAAAGAGGCCCAAGAGTTGTTAGATGGTATTAAATCCAACACTCCTTTAATTAGACACGAACTGGCACAGCGTACGCGCCATCAATTACGACGCATGCCGCAACTTGAATTTTTTATTGACGACTCTTTAGAATATATTGATGGCATAGAGCGTTCTCTTAAAGATGGGGATAATCCCCTTGAAAACACAGACCTCTTAGATAAGCGTAAAAAATCTTAAGTGAATTTTTCGTTATATATAGCAAAACGTTATCTGGTTTCTAAAAGCAGTAGTAATGCTATAAATATCATGACACTCATAGCTTCTGGTGGAGTTATTATAGCTTCGGCAGCTCTATTTATAGTGCTTTCTGTATTTGCCGGACTTAAAGATTACAGCCTTCAATTCTCCTCTTTTGTAGATCCCGATTTAAAACTACTTCCTTCTCAGGGCAAATCGTTTACCTTTTTAGAGGAAGATAAATTGAAACTAAGCGCTATCGATGGCATTGCGTCTTTTTCTGAAATTATTGAGGAACGCATTATTATAAAATCTGAAAACAAGAATCTTCTAGCGACTTTAAAAGGGGTTGATGCCAATTTTTTGAAGGTTACCAATATAGATTCTATGATTACCAAAGGCGATTGGATTTCACCCGAAAGTAATGATGTGGTGTCGGGTTGGGGAATTTCAAATAATCTTTCATTCGGAATTTTGGACTTTAGAAAATCCTTATCGCTTTATGTGCCCAAACCCGGAAGGGGTCAATTAAGCTCCATAAAAGGTGCTTATAACGCTGTCTATGTTAATAATGTTGGTTTGTTTGACATTAATGAAGATCTCAATGCTGAATATGTGTTTTCGGATATTACTTTGGCTAGACAATTGTTAAACTATAAAGACCACCAAATTAGTGCTATAGAGGTAAAGTTGAATCCTGATACCGATGAAGATAATTTAAGGGAGGCTATTAACGCTTCATTTAATAATCAGTTTATCATCAAAAACAGAAAGCAACTTAATGATGCCTTATTCAAAATGTTGAATACCGAAAACCTCGCCATTTATCTCATCTTTACTTTGGTTATCATTATTGCGCTATTTAATGTTATTGGTGCTATTATTATGATGATATTAGATAAAAAGAAGTCGCTAAATACCCTTTTTAATCTAGGAACAGAACCAAAAACAATAAAATCCATTTTCTTTTGGCAAGGTAGCTTAATGACTATAGTTAGTGGTATAATCGGTGTTGTTTTAGGACTTTTAACCGTATACCTACAGCAGTCTTTTGATTTGATAATGTTAACACCAGAATTAGCTTATCCTGTAAGATTGAATGCCTTTAATATACTTTTGGTATTGGCAACCATCTTCGCTTTAGGTATTGTTGCTTCGCGAATTGCTTCGCAACGGATAACAAAAAAATTAATTCAGACTTAAGCGAATTGGTAATCTGAAAACTTTTCGAGGACCTCATCAAACGTGTCAAAAACATCTTTTGAATCATCGCTCGTTACCATTTTCATTCTGTATTCCTTAAAATTTGGAATTCCCTTAAAGTAGTTGGTATAATGCCTTCTCGTTTCAAAGACGCCCAGTTTTTCGCCCTTCCACTCAATAGACATTTGTAGATGACGTCTTGCGGCTTCAACACGTTCTGGCATTGAAATCGGAGGTAAATGCTCTCCTGTTTCAAAATAATGCTTTACTTGTTTAAAAAACCAAGGGTTACCTATAGAGGCTCTTCCAATCATAGCTCCATCTAACCCATAACTGTCTCGCATTTCAGCTGCGCGTTCTGGCGTATTAACATCGCCATTACCGAATACAGGAATATGCATTCTGGGATTGTTTTTTACCTGGGCTATTGGCTTCCAGTCAGCATTGCCTTTATACATCTGGGCTCTTGTTCTGCCATGAATAGCAATAGACTTTATCCCAACATCTTGCAAACGCTCAGCTACTTCTACAATTTTTATAGAGTCATGGTCCCACCCTAATCGTGTTTTAATTGTTACTGGCAAATTGGTGCGTTTCACCATTTCAGCAGTTAACTTTTCCATAAGACAGACATCTTTTAAAATACCTGCTCCTGCCCCTTTTGAAACGACTTTTTTTACTGGACAACCAAAATTAATATCAATAATATCTGGATTGGACTGCTCTACAATATCGATGGTCTGAAGCATACTATCCATATTGGCTCCAAAAATCTGTATGCCAACTGGTCGTTCTTTCTCATAAATATCAAGCTTCATAACACTTTTTGCGGCGTTACGAATAAGGCCTTCACTCGATACAAACTCAGTATACACAACATCGGCACCCTGTTCTTTGCACAAAGCACGAAAAGGAGGGTCACTGACATCTTCCATTGGTGCCAAAAGTAAAGGGAACTCCCCTAGCTCTATGTTGTCTATTTTAACCAAGGCAAATTTTTTGGTGCAAAGCTAAGACTTTTTAAGGTATTTACTATTCAACACCCAAAAACCGTAACATCCTAAAATTAATTCACCAAGAGTTCCGAGAATATAGACTTCTGAAGGTAGGCCATCTGTAATACTACTTAGTATTCTACCAAAAGCTAAAGCCAACATAAAAACAGTATTAGACAGTAATGCCGATTTGAGGTAATCTAACTTCAAAATTCCTAAAATCCATAAGATTGAAAAGCCAAGATAAAGACCCATTACGGCTTTTGAGAAGTTCTTTTCGTCAATAGAATTGGGGTTGAGCTCTAAAAATTCCCCCACGTTAAATCCATAAATGAAAGCTGCAGGAATAACAATGATTACTGAAACAATCAAGTGGATTTTGGTGATTATCGTTGTTTGAGATAATTTCATGGTTCATTCTCTAATCCAATCCAAAGTATACAGTGTAGAGGTAGTAACTGTGATTCCAATAATATTATCTGTCTTCGTTATGGCTTAAATTTCAGAGTTGTAAATGATAATCTATTGCTTTCCCAAATAACAAAATGATAATTCTTCTTCGTAAGATTGAAATTCAATATCCCAAAAGTCATTATTTTTTAAATAGGAAATAATTTCAATGTAATTAGGTGAATCAATCACTGCTGTAGCAATGCAAGCTGAAAATTCGGTTTTTCGATTAATACTGCTTAATATTCCTTTTATTCTATTAATTCTATTTGACAATTTAATGCCGTTAAGTTTTTTAAGTTCATCCGTTTCTATATAATCCTCGTAAAAAGCATCCATAAAATCAAGAACCATTAAAGACTGCTCTGATCTAGGATTAACAAAATGTAGCCTATCATTTAATGCTACAGTTAAAATAGTGTTTCTTCCAATATTAGAGCTATCTTTGGGGTAAAGTCTAAAATTCTCAAAATATAGATGTTCTTTGGGGTTATCTATAAGTGGGTTAACTATTTTGTCCTTAACAGTATCTGTATCACCTTTTGTTGTATTACATTTTTTTGATGATGGTAGTAGATTACCCCATTCAACTACTTTATTAGGATACAGGTCTTTAGGAAAGAAATGTTCAATTTCAGTATATGTACTTTTCGTGTCTAGATTAATCTCGCTAAATGAACACTTCCCAAACGCAATCTTTCTTACCTCTTCATAAATATATTTATATTTCCAAACAACTTTTTTCTTGCCAGAATTTATAAACTCTTTTGTAAGTCTTTTTTGTACTTTTTCAGTAAGTTTTTTAGGTTTATCTGATAATTCTAATTTTATCATCTAACTTCGGGAAACTGTTTTATTTGCATTTGAAGTACACGCTTTTGAGAATCTGAATCTGGTAATATATCCATAAGTTTGTCAAAAGCCTCTTTTGATTTTTCAAAATCAGCCTTGTCTAACCCTTCGTCAAACTGATTGATTAACTCCAAATATAAATCCGACTTTACCTTAGATTTCAACCCCATAACTTTATTTAGTATTTCCTCCACACTCCACCCTTTAAAACTTTTATTAGGCATACGAGAAATCGATACATTTGTTGAGTTTTTTTCTTTAACTAAAACATAAACATTGGCTTCTTGTAAAGATTGGACCACTAATGGGCTGTGAGTAGTAGCAATAAACTGAGTTTTAGGGAATAAATTAGATAATATTTGAGTAATATTCCTTTGCCATTCAGGATGTAAGTGTAAATCTATTTCGTCAATTAAAACAACAGCTGGTTCTTTTAAAGGATTTTGAGAATTTGGATACCTATCAAACATTTTTTTACAAAAATCTATAATCCATGATAGTGTTGACTGATAGCCATAGGCTAAATCTTCAAACCTAAACCAACCTTCATTAGTTTTAAATTCAACATAATTATTTAGTCTTTCGCTTGTGTGGAATTTAAAATCCTGCAGCTCTGGAAATATTTCTCCTGTAATCACTGATTTTATTAAATCAAGACGTTTTTTAGCGGTTTTTTGTCCATTTTTAACAGCATAGTCTGTCTGTAAAAGCCATTCATTTAAATTTATTAGAGTGAAATCGGGGTTAAAGAGGGTTTCGTTATTACCCACATCTTCTTGAGTAGATAGTTTTATTTCTTTAGATGAGCGTCTATTTACCCCATAAGCATATATGATGAAATCTTTGAATTTCTTATTCCTCAGTATTCTCCTAGAGCCTCTATCGTTATGTTGTTCGGTTTCCAGTTCAAATAAACTATTATCAAATAAGGCCAAAGCTTTAATTTCGTGATTTTCAGAAAGACCCTTTGAAAGATAGAATATTTCTTCTTTCCCTTCTCTATCTAATATCCCAGACTCCTCCTCAGATTCTAAACATGATAGTGCTTTTAAAATATTAGTTTTTCCTGTGCCATTGTTACCCAAAAATATTGTCCATGGATAAATAGACATATCATTTTTTAAGAATGTAATGCCATTTACATTCTCAAAATTCTTAAAATTAAGCTTCTCTATTTCAGCTATATAAACTGCACCTTCATTCATATTATATACCTAGGCTCTAAATTAATTAAAAACACTTTAATCATTCACAAGGTAATTATAAAAACTAAAAGACTACTTTAGTTTTTATTTTTTTATTGGCTCTTATTACAGAAATTGCCGCTTCATCACCTTTGTCAAATACCGATAATGCTCTCATATAGCTCATCATATCAGTAACAAGACTATCTCCCAGTTTTACTACAACATCACCCTTTTGCAAGCCTGCATTAAAGGCTGGTGTGTCTTCTCGGGTACCATCGATGCGCATCCCCTTTCCATCAAATAAATAATCTGGCACTACACCCAATCCTACCTTAAATCTTGGGACTTCTTCACTTTCATTTTTAGTGGTACGGAAGGCCAATTCACCATTATCATCTAGATCTGAAATAATATCAAAAATATAATCTGAAATGAGATTCATTCCTTCATAATTCAATTTATCGGCATCATCAGCTGGTTTGTGATAATCCTCGTGTTGGCCTGTAAAAAAATGTAATACAGGTACATCAATCAAATAAAACGACGTGAAATCACTAGGCCCTACACCACTCTCATTCTCAATCAGTTTAAACTTATCGTTATTAGCTTTTATGGTTTGTCTAAATAGTGGTGATGTACCAACACCATAAACGGCTAACGTACTATCTACTTTCAAGCGACCTACCATATCCATATTAATCATATAGTTTATGGATTCAGCATTAATCGTTGGGTTTTTTGAAAAATAATTAGAGCCCAATAAGCCCATTTCTTCCCCAGAAAACGCCATAAACATATAGTTGTTTTGATCTTTAATTCCTGTCGCTTCATTTTTCGATTTTAATCGTCTGGCCAAATCTAACATCACTGCAACTCCACTAGCATTATCGTCTGCACCATTGTGTACGGCTTTTTCTTCACCTCTATGCAGTGAGCCTTCACCACCATAACCTAAATGGTCGTAATGTGCGCCAATAACCACAGTTGTTTTGGCTCCATTATCGATAAAGCCAATAACATTACGTCCTGTAATTGTGCTGTCGGTATTTTTTGTAAACTCTACTTCCTTGTGTGGGTCTATTTTAGGTTTAAATGAAAAGGGCTGTAGAAAATCTTCTGTCCCTTTGGGTTGTAGGCCTATTTCCTTATACCTCTCAACAATGTACTTTGAAGCCTTTACTTCACCTTCGGTGCCTGTTTGGCGGCCTTCTAACTTATCGTCGGCTAGAAAAGCTACATCTTCCTTAATTTTATTTTCTGAAACTGCAACGTCTTTTTTGCAGGAAAAGAGACCCGCTAAAAGCAACAAAAACACTATTTTTTTCATAAGTATATCTTATTTTTACGCAAAATTAGGCATTAATAGCCATTTATTATACGCTTTAACATGAAGAAATTAGCTCTAATTCTTGTTGTATTGCTGTCATTTTCGTCTTGCAAAAATGAACCCCCTAAAAGCACAGAAACTTTTGAATCTGCCCAGAAAGATTCAGCTAAAGTTAAAAATCCATTAATTTATCCGGAAGAGAGAAACTTTAAATCACTGCGACAAGTCACTTTTGGCGGTGATAATGCTGAAGCTTATTGGAGTTTTGATGATAAACAATTAGTCTTTCAGTCTAATCATTCTAAATGGGGCGTCAGCTGTGATCAAATGTTTTTAATGAATGCCGACGAAACCCTATCAGATAGTATTGCGCCACCAATGGTAAGTACTGGAATGGGAAGAACGACCTGTTCTTATTTTTTACCCGACAACAAACACATTATTTATGCTTCTACACACCTAGGTGGCGAAAAATGCCCTGAAGTCCCAGCTAAAGAAAACGGAAAATACATTTGGCCCATCTACGAGAGTTACGACATTTTTGTTGCAGATTTAGAGGGTAATATTATAAGCCAATTAACCGATGAAACTGGTTACGATGCCGAGCCAACCGTATCGCCAAAAGGTGATAAAATTGTATTTACTTCAACACGTAGTGGCGACTTAGAGCTTTATACTATGAATATCGATGGTACAGATGTAAAACAAATCACCAACGAATTGGGCTATGATGGCGGTGCGTTTTTCTCACCAGATGGCACTAAACTTATCTTTAGAGCTTCTCGACCAAAAACGGAAAAGGAAAAAACTGAATATAAGGAGTTACTCGCCAAAGGTTTGGTAGAACCCAGTGATATGGAATTGTTTATCTGTAATGCTGATGGTTCAGATTTGCGCCAATTGACTTTTTTGGGCAATGCCAACTGGAGTCCATTTTTTCATCCGAGCGGAGAAAAGATTTTATTTTCTTCTAATTTTGAAAGTGAAATTGGTTTTCCTTTCAACCTTTACATGATTGATACCGATGGGAAAAACCTAAGACGAGTCACACATGGCAAAACTTTTGAAGCTTTCCCAGTATTTTCTAATGATGGCAAACATTTGGTGTTCTCCTCTAATCGTAACAATGGTGGCACAAGAGATACTAACTTGTTTATAGCGGAATGGCAAGATTAATTTAAATCCTTTAACCTTTCGCGTTCTTCCACATCTGTAGTTCTCTCGTTTGTATTGAGTTTGGTGTTTCCGAAGTTATAACGAAATCCTATTCTTACGAATCTATTATCGACATCATCAAACCTTGCACTAGACTGATTTAAATAGTTAATTGAGGATTCATAATCTTGAAAGTTGAATATATCTTCCACTACCAACGATATTATGGCTTTTTTATTAAAAATAGATTTTGAGATACTCAATTCAGATACTAACCTATCCTCAACAATTTGAAACTGCTGTAAATTCTTACCTACCCAAGTCAATGTAAGGTTGATGTTTAGGCTCCTATCTTTTAATAAAAACAGGTTATTGGATAATTCACTATAATTAGCCCATTGATTTAATTCTACAAAACTTTCTCCAAAGTTAGCCTCTTCAGAAATGTTATAAAAAGATGTTACAAAAGAAATGTTCCAATCACTTAGCTCATAATAATCAAAAGCAAAGTCAAACCCATAATCTACTTTTTTATCAAGATTAACTGGAGTAAAGGCGACAATATTGGTTTGGTTATCTTGCCTTGGCAATTCAACAATGTCTCCGTCATAATTCATGTAATAGGCCTCAACGGTAAAATACTCTAGAAAATTGATTCCAATCTTATAATGATCTCTATAGGTAGGTATTAAGTTAGGGTTACCCAATACCACCGTGTTTTCATTTATAAAGAAAGTAAATGGATTTAAATTGGTATAACTCGGCCTTGTAATGCTACGTTTATAGCTTCCATAAATATTAACATCATCAGAGACTTGATGAGACAGACTGGCATTTGGAAACCAATTGAGATAATCTTGTGTATTGGTTTCGTTCAAGGAAACCGACTCTCCTTCTATATTGGTTTGCTCAGCCCTTAATCCGATATTCAAATCCCATTTATCCCAGGATTTGCTATAGTTAGAATAAGCAGCAAAAACTTTTTCGTCGTATTTGAAGGCATCTGTATTATCAGGGTCCAGAACTCCTTGACCGTTAATGATGTTTGTTCGCGTAATATCGCTATCTGTGTTTACATTAGAATATTTTAGACCAGCATCGAAAATAGAGGTGTCGTCAATAGCTAAATTGTAATCTAATTTACCGGTAACAATTTGAGTGTCCTGATTGGCAAGTGTATTGAATTCTGAGTCATTAACATTACCCTGTTCATCCTGAAATACGTTTTGGTCACGCTCATAATCATAAATGGTATAGTGGGCATTGAAAGTTAAACTAGATTCATTTTCAAATTCGTGTCTAAATATTAAGTCTGAACCTATATTATACTTTTTGTCTCTAGATAAATTATCAGCAGCAAAGCTCGATAAGAAGTTTTGATTTGCATCAAAAATGTCGGTGTTGTTTTTTATTTGGTATTTAAAGTATGGAGTGTATAAGCCTGTGCTTGTAAGGCTTAATGTGTTTTTGTCGTCAAGATAATAGTCGAAATTAAGATTAAGTTTATGTGTTTCGGACCATGTGTTTCTATTTACATTAGATCGCCATATTTGGTCAATGGTATTATTGTCATCTAAAAAGTTAACACTATCGTCCTGATCTCTATTAATCTTCCGGTTAGTATAACTATAATTAAGGTTAAGATTAATTTTGTTGTTCTTAAAGTAATGATTGGTAGCTCCATTATAACTTGGAAAAACCCCTTGAGTATATTTAGTTTCAACACTACCTCTATAACCCGTTACCAAATTTTTACTCATTATAATGTTGATGACCGATCCGCTATCGGCATCGTAATTTGCGGGAGGGTTGGTAATTACCTCAACAGACTTTATACTATTGGCCGGCGCACTTTCCAACAACTGAATAAGTTCGTCTTGGGTAAGTTGCACTTTGCGATTGTTAATATAAACAGCTGCTGGTGCACTTTTAATGTTTATACCTCCTTCACTCACAATAACACCTGGCGTGCTCTTTAATACACCCAGTGTATTACCTTCTATTAAAGCCGTATTTTCAACATTGAAAATTAGTCGGTCAGGTTTGCGAGTGATGGTTGGCTTTTTTGCGATAATAGTAACTTCATCTAAGCTCTCGGACAGTTCTCTAAGCGCAATCGTTTTTAAATCTAGCTGACCCGTTAACACTATTACTTGCTCAAAAGTTTCAAAACCAATAATTGTTGCTACAACTTTATAACTACCAGCTTCCAAGTTTTTAAATCTAAAGGATCCATCATCATTTGTTGCTGTACCCTTAATAATAGTAAATCCACTGCTGCTTTTTAAATCATCAACAACCGATTTACTAAGTACTATATTCACTAATGAAAGTGGTTGATTCTGGGCATCAACAACTCTTCCAGAAATAGAGTAATCCTGAGCAGAAGTATTCAGAGCCAGCACAAGCAGAAAAGTGCTGATGTAAGAACGTAAGTGAGCAATCATTAGTTAGGTTTGAATTGCAATATAAAGATTGTTTTTTACTTTATGCTATGGTTTTTCCATAGTTCATAAAGGTTTTAAAGTGTTTTTTACTACTTCAAACATAAGAAATCAATTATATTTGCACCCAAATTCTTGGCTAAGAAAAAGATAGATGAAGAATATTCGCAATTTTTGCATCATAGCACATATTGATCACGGAAAGAGCACACTGGCAGACCGATTATTGGATTTTACGGGATCTGTTACTGATAGAGAAAAACAGGACCAATTGTTAGACAATATGGATTTGGAGCGCGAAAGAGGTATTACTATAAAATCCCATGCTATCCAAATGGAGTATACCTATGAAGGCGAACAATATATTCTAAATCTTATAGACACACCGGGTCATGTCGATTTTTCTTATGAAGTGTCTCGATCTATTGCTGCTTGTGAAGGTGCGCTTTTAATTGTTGATGCTGCTCAAAGTATACAAGCGCAGACTATTTCAAACTTGTATTTAGCCTTAGAGAACGATTTGGAAATTATTCCTGTATTAAACAAAATTGATTTACCAAGTGCTAACCCTGAAGAAGTTACTGATGATATCGTCGATTTATTAGGCTGTGACCCTGAAGAAGTCATTCCCGCCAGTGGGAAAACGGGGCTTGGCGTTGAAAATATTTTAGCAGCTATCATAGAACGAATTCCTGCTCCAGAAGGCAATCCCAACGAACCTTTACAGGCCTTGATTTTTGACTCAGTTTACAATCCATTTAGAGGTGTTGAAACCTATTTTAGGGTGATTAACGGTTCAATAAGAAAAGGGCAAAGCATTAAATTTATAAATACAGGCAAAAGCTATTTTGCGGATGAGGTTGGCACATTAAAACTAAAGCAAGTCCCTAAGCAAGACATAAAAGCTGGCGATGTGGGTTATTTAATTACAGGAATTAAGGATGCTCGAGAAGTTAAAGTTGGTGATACTATAACTGATGCTAAAACACCAACAACCAATGCCATTGGAGGGTTTGAAGATGTAAAACCTATGGTATTTGCCGGAATATATCCTGTAGATACCGAAGATTATGAAGAACTTCGTGCATCAATGGAAAAACTTCAACTCAATGATGCTTCATTAGTATTTCAGCCTGAAAGCTCTGCGGCTTTAGGCTTTGGTTTCCGCTGTGGCTTTTTAGGAATGCTACATTTAGAAATAATCCAAGAACGTTTAGAGCGTGAGTTTGATATGACTGTTATTACAACGGTGCCAAACGTTAGCTATCATGCCTTTACTAACAAAAATCCCGATGATATTGTTATTGTAAACAATCCTTCGGATTTGCCCGAACCTTCGACCTTGAATCGAGTTGAGGAGCCGTACATAAAAGCTACAATAATCACAAAATCGGATTTTGTCGGTCCTGTAATGAGTCTTTGTATTGAAAAACGTGGTCAAATTACCAATCAGACCTATTTAACCACAGAGCGCGTTGAGTTAAGTTTCGATATGCCATTAGCCGAAATTGTTTTTGATTTTTATGATCGACTAAAAACGGTTTCAAAAGGTTATGCGTCTTTCGATTACTCACCAATCGGTATGCGAGCCTCAAAATTAGTTCGTGTTGATATATTATTGAACGGTCAGACCGTAGATGCCCTTTCCGCTCTTGTACATGCGGATAATGCCTATACCATTGGTAAAAAAATGACGGAAAAGCTCAAAGAGCTCATTCCAAGGCAACAATTTGATATTCCAGTTCAGGCCGCAATAGGCGCAAAAATTATTGCCAGAGAGACCATTAAGGCCCTTCGAAAAGATGTTACTGCTAAATGTTACGGAGGAGATATTTCGCGTAAGCGCAAACTTTTAGAAAAGCAGAAAAAAGGTAAAAAACGTATGCGTCAAGTTGGTAATGTAGAGATACCTCAACAGGCATTTATGGCCGTTCTAAAATTGAATGATTAGCCCTTTAAAACATTGTAATTCTTTAAATACTCTTTAGTATCTTTAACTCTGTCATCATAATGCATTCTGATGCGGTTAATTGCTATAACTCTTTTTCTGTTTTTTATATCTCTAGAATTGGCCTCCCAAATGGCTGAAAAAAAGTATTTATTTAAAAATATTACTACAGAAGATGGGCTTTCCAACAATATTATTTATGATATAATACAGGATGACAAGGGCTATATTTGGATTGCCACAGATAACGGCCTCAATAAATACAACGGTTATTGGTCCGAACCTTTTTACAATATAGCTTCAGATACTACATCCCTTACCTCAAACGTTGTTCGGTCATTAGCTCAAGATAGTTTTGGAAATCTATGGGTTGGCACTAAAGAGGGGCTTTTAAAATATAACTCTGAAGATGGTAGTTTTATAAGCTTTCGGTCAGAAATGACTTCAAATTTTGACAATATTGAAGTGATGGAAATCGAAATTGATACAGACAATAATTTATGGCTCAGTACGCAAGGGGATTTGGGATTTGTACAACTTGAGAGCGAGGATCAAAAAGTTGAAACCGCTGATTTTAAAAGTGTAAGCCTTACGAATGGAAGCGCATCTATAATCTACGCCAACTCGATACCAGGAGAATTAGGGTTTATAGATACGAAGCGTAAAAGGGTACTTCAACGTGTTTATGATTCTGCATTAGCAAGGCAAAAAGTTTATTTTGGTGCTTACTCCAACACGCTATGGTTACCAAATAACTTCAATGCGGATTTAGATGCGCCACTATATAGGAAACTGCCAAAATTGCCCAATAACTTACTGCCAAAGGCTTTTCTTGAGATTAATGCTAATGAATTATGGATCGGGACTGATGGCGGTTTGTTTGAATACAATTTTAAAACAAAAACGCTATTCAAAATTCCATTGGGTACATCCACATTAACACAACAAGTAAGATGCCTCTATCAAGACTATACAGGTGGTGTCTGGGTGGGCACCTTGGGCGGGATTTATCATTACGACACCTATAGAAAAAAGTTTGAACATTCAGAACTGAGAAAGAATAAGAATGATGTTGTAATGGGATTATTGGCGGATGGCAATAGTATTTATGCCAATACTTTGGGAGATGGCCTATATTATAAGCCGGAAGGTACTAGTCAATTCAGCAAATTGGCATTACCCTCTAACTTTCCTTATCAGGGTTTATTTATATGGAATATTGCTAAAATTCCTGATAGCAGATATGAATTATGGATGGCTACAAATGCGGGCATAATTGGCTATAATATAAAAACTAATACCTTCAAAATAATTAACTTACCCATTGAAGATTCCATTTTTAAAGAAGCTTTCACCATACTTAATACCGACGAAGCTTATTTTTGGGTCGCATCACATAAGCGTATTCATAAGGTACATAAGTTAGATGGCTCATTAATAAAATCCATTTCCTTAACCAAATACCTCAGACACTCAGGTATTCAGAAAATAATTGAACACAATGGATTTATTTATATCGCATCCGAAGGAGAAGGCTTAGTAGCCTATAATCAAGAAACAGAAGGTATAATTTCACTTAAAACCAAAAATAAAAGTGCCCTCAAAACATCAATTTGGGATTTGCATAGCTCTGGGGGAAGGCTTTGGATTGGCACTAATGAAGGGCTTTATCGGCTTGATACCTCAAATTCAATAATTGAACCCATACATGTTAAGAACCAAATAATTTACAGTATTATTGAAGATAAAGATCACGTCCTGTGGATGGGCACGGATAAAGGTATTCTGTCCTTTGACCCTTCAGATTCGACTACACGGTTTTATAATAAGAAGCACAGACTTGAAAACTTAGAGTTTAATAGAAAATCGGTCGTACAAACAAGTGATGGGACAATATGGTTTGGAGGGGTCGATGGAATCACCTCTTTCAAGCCAAGTGAAATAAAAATTAAAAACCCGAATAAACCATTAATATACATCAGTGAATTGGATGCCATAACATCCGATACCATACAAAATATAAGTGCATTGCAAAAGGAAATTAGTCTTCCTTGGGAAAAAAATACTATTGAGATAAATTATATCGGCCTTAACTATACCAATCCTCCGCTAAATAGTTTTCGCTATCAGATGGAAGGTTATGATCCTAATTGGGTAGAATCGGTTGCGCCAAAAATAGCGAGGTATGTGAAATTACCTGTTGGAGAATATACCTTTAAAGTTCAAGGCGCAAATAGTGATGGCATCTGGAATGAAAAAGGCGCTGAACTAAATATCAAAATAAAACCACCTTGGTATAGAACTTATGAAGCCTATACTATTTATGTGTTTACATTTTTAGGTATCGTTTACTTGTTTATCCAATTAAAAAAATACCGGAAAAAAGTTACCGTTGTTGAGCGTGAAAAAGAAGAAATTGCAAAGAAAGTCGAAAAGGAATATATTACACTTAACAACAAGTCGAAGGTATACCTCAACGATCTTAAGTTTATAAAATCGGATGGTAATTATTTAGAGTTTGTTATTGAAGATAAAACACTAATCGATAGAAATAAGCTTAAAAATGTATTAGAGGACCTACCTCCAAATTTTGTTCGAGTACATCGATCCTATGTGATTAACAAAAACTTCATAACTGCACAAAATAGCACAACACTTTTGTTACAATCAAATATCGAAATACCGCTTTCTAGAACATTTAAGTCTAACCTTACCAAAAGATAGGTGTTAAACATGTTGTTTTTTAAGTCAGTTATCACATTCTATCATCTTCAACCCTTGTAAATACTAGCTTTATTGGAGAACTTTAAATTTCTCCACTATGAAAACAAAATTATGCTTTGGCATTGCCATGTGCCTAACAATTTCAATGTATTCCCAAAATGTCTGGACAGGCACTGAAGATGACTTATGGTCCAACGAAAACAATTGGTCTGGTACGGTTCCAACCTCCACAGAAGATGTTTTAATCCCTACTGGTTTTGTCGTTACTGTAGATACTCCTGCGACCATTCTATCCATTGAGGTACAAGGAACCTCTATTCTAAATGTTACAGAAACCATTACTATCGAAAATCCATCGGAATTTGAAGATAACGTTGTCGTCAATTGGTCTTCTGGAGACCTTATAGGGCCAGGAATTTTATTAAACAGCGGAACCATTAATTTATCTTTTACTGGATTTGACCTCGGTGGTTCAGTGGTATTAAATAATCCTGGAGACATTAATCTTTCTGGAGGCGCCAGCATAATCATTGGTACAAACAGTGTCCTAAATAATTCTGGTACAGGCATTATTGATTTTCAATCTCCTGGGTCGGAAATTACAAATTCTGGTGCTCCTCCAACGACCTTAAATAATTTCGGAACGATAAAGGTTTCTCTTCCAATGCCAACTGATGTTGTTATTATTGATGGACAATTGATAAATACAGATGGTGTTTTTCAAGTAGATTCTGGCACATTAAACATCAATACTGATAATGCTAATTTTATGGGTGGTGAATTTAATGTGGCTGCTGGAGCAACTATGAATTGGAATGATACTATTGATGCTATTGGAGTGTTTTCAGGAATTGTTTCTGGTGATTTAAACTGGGGGGCTGATTTCTCAGTAACGGCATCAGCAGTATTTAATTTTACTGGTAATAATACCATTAACAATTTAGGAGGAGATTTAATTGGCGGAGGAACGCTTACCAACCTAAGCACAATTAGCTTAATTACTGGAAATCTTGCCATAGAAGACGGTACAACTTTGGAAAATGATGGTGTCATTAATTTAATTGGCGGAGCTGACCTTTTAATTGATGCAGACGGCACAATTAATAACAATAGTTCTGGAGAAATTAATTTTTTAGGTAATGATGGTAACATAGCTTCTCAGAGCTTTGTTGATGATACAAGAGTGCTTAACAATCAAGGAACTTTAAGCGTAGCTTTACCAAGCGATACCGATAACTGCTCCATTTCAATAAATATGACCAATAACGACGGAATTATTGACATTGACAATGGTACATTGAATTTAAATTATGAAGGCATAACATTAAGTGCTGGAACATACAACATTGACACTAATGGTATGCTTGCTTGGGCATTTCCAATAAATGTCACTGGTGATTTAACAGGAATCCTAGATGGTAATATATTTTGGAATGATGATATAATCGTGCCTGGCTCTACAGCGTTCAATTTTACAGGAAGCGGTTCAATATCGTGGAACAGCGGAAATATTGAAGGTGGTGGCACACTTACAAATGAAAACCTAATCATAAAAACCGCAGGCGGAACCAAGCGCATAAGCAGTGGCAGTACATTAAACAATAATGGTGAAATAAGGCAAATTGTTGGTGGGACAATTTCGATTGCAACCAATTCAGTATTAAATAATAATTCTGGTGGTATTATTGACTTACAGGCCTCCACTTCTGGGTTTAGTAATTTTGGTGTTTCACCAAATACGTTCAATAATGCTGGCACTTTGCTGAGTAATGCTGCATCGGGAAGTACGATTATTAGCGCTCAACTCAGTAACTCTGGTACTATTGATGTTGTACAAAATACGCTGACCATTAATGGTTCTGGTACCTTGACTAATGAGGCTTCGGGCATTATAAAAGGTACAGGTACTTTAACTTTACCGAGCGGCTCTTCTGATTTTGTCAATAGTGGCACATTTGCACCAGGTGCTTCACCAGGAATTTTATCATTGGTAAATGAGTATAATTCAAGTCCTTCGTCAGTTTTACAGGTAGAGCTAAACGGTACTGACCAAGGTATAAATTACGACCTTCTTACCATCGATGGTGATGCAAATCTCGATGGAAATATTGACCTTATTCTTGGCTTTTCTCCTTCTGTTAATGATGAATTTGTTGTGTTAAATACATCTGGACCAGGAGATACAATAGACCAATGCGATTTACCCATTACAATTATGGCGTCTTTCGGCGGATTTGATTACGAATTTGGCGTGGAGTGTCGTAACAATGAAGAATTGGTTCTAACGGTAACCAATGAAACATTATCCATTTCTGATGAAAATGAATTCACGTTCAACTTATATCCTAATCCAACAAAAAATTTCATAAACATAACTGACCCAGAAATAGAAGGCGCCATGGTTTATGATATCAATGGACGGGAAGTGCTAAAAACTCCAAAAAGCTACTTTTCTATAGAAAATTTAGAAAACGGAGTTTATTTCATAAGGGTTAAGAAGAATAATCAAATAGTCACAAGAAAAGTGATAAAACACTAATTACCGCATATTTGGTTAAGCAAATAGCTTAATCATATTTAGTGGAGAAGGCTCGGTTGTTAATAACCGAGCTTTTATCTTGTGAGTTGCTTACCCAGATACACCAATTTACTTTTGGCATCAATTTCCTTTTCTACATCGTCATCTAGAGATGGGATAACATGTATAATATCTTTACTTGTCTTAAGAAATAATGGGATTTGGTTTTTATCAGATTTAATGTTCTCTAAAGTAGTATTGTAAGACTCTAAATCCTTAACTGAAATTTCTTGAATATCGGGATAATTCTCTGAAACTTGTATTAGGTTGTTGAAGTCGTCTGATAATGTAAAAACACCATCTTCGGGTGAAATAGCGCCATTTTCTAATTCGGCTTTAGAGGCTAATCTAAACGATCCGTTTTCACCAAACTGAGCGCCAAATTTCTCAACGGCATACCGATTAATATCTGCGTTTCCTGTTAATGCTAACAAATAACCTATGTCACTAAATTCAATATTATCCTTCAATGTGTCAGAATATATGTTTTCTGTATGTGCTTCAATACCCAATTTCTCGGCCTCATTAACATTGTTTTGGTTACTGTCTACCAAAACCACATGCCTTCCATTGTCAATTAAATACTGAGCAATTAAACGAGACACTTTTGAAGCTCCAATAATCAAAATACCTTCGGATTTTGTTAAGAACACTCCTGATATTTTAGCAAAAATACGTGCAGTGGTTGCATTTAGTAATACAGTACCTAGGACAATCATAAATACCAATGGTGTGATATATTCAGCGCCGTTTACACCTTGTACACTTAATTTACTGCCAAAAAGAGAGGCTATACCTGCGGCTACAATTCCTCGAGGCCCAACCCAACTGATAAACATTTTTTCGTTCAGCTTTAGTTTTGAGCCTTGCGCGCTTGCAAAAACGGCCAACGGCCTAACCACAAATACGATAGCTAAAAACAGAGCGAGTGTCTCCCATCGATATAATAACATTAAATCTTGATAGTTAATGTTTGCCGCTAGTAGTATGAAGAGTATGGAGATAAGCAATACGCTCAATGATTCCTTAAAATAAAGTAGCTCTTTAATATTATCTAGCTTACTATTGCCTATCACCATACCCATCACAACAACTGCCAATAAGCCAGACTCATGAGCAAAAATCTCGGATTCTACAAACACTAAAAGTACTACTGAGAGCGAGACTACATTCAATAAATAGTGCGGGATAAACTTTTTGTTTATGGCAAATACTAGAGCATGAGCAAAAGTGAACCCAAATGTAGTGCCAAAAAGTACAATTTTACCAAATTCAATAAGTGCTGTTTTTGTGAAACCTACCTCACCTCCTACAGAAATAAATTCAAACACTAAAACCGCAACCAAAGCTCCTATGGGATCAATAAGTATACCTTCCCATTTTAGAACGGCAGATACATCTCGTTTTAAAGGTATATTTCTTAATATTGGTGTAATAACGGTTGGTCCTGTAACGATGATTAATCCTGAAAACAGAAAACATAAATCCCAACTTAAGCCAAATAAATAATGCGCTAAAACAGCACCTCCAAAAAAGGTAACCGTAGCTCCTACAGTAATTAATTTGGTTATTACAGGCCCTACATTCCTAATCTCGCTCCGCTTTAATGTTAATCCACCTTCAAAAAGTATAATACTAATGGCAAGGGAAACAAAATAAAATAAGCCTTCACCTGGAAACAAGCCTTTTTTACCGTTCCAAATTGGTTCAATCCACTTAGACCCATCTTCATTAATGAATTCAGCTGCTATTGGGCCAACAAGCAAACCAATTAGGATCAACGGTAAGATTGCTGGAATTTTAAATTTCCAGGCTACCCATTGTGCTAAAATTCCAAGAATGATAATACCTGCTAATTCAACCATGGTTTAGTTTTTAAAACATTTCGAAAATAGCTTTTTTTTTACAACTCAAAAAATCCTAATAAAATCACAAGGTTATTACGTATTCCGAGCTAATTTGGTAAATTGCGCGCCTATGCAATTATATCCCATAAACGCAGGTAATTTTAAGCTCGATGGTGGTGCTATGTTTGGTGTAGTTCCCAAATCATTGTGGCAACGCACCAATCCTGCCGATGATAACAACATGATTGATATTGCGGCACGCTGCTTGCTAATTGAAGATAATAATCGATTAATTCTTATCGATACAGGTATGGGCAACAAGCAGAGCGATAAGTTTTATGGGTATTATTTCCTTTGGGGAGATGATACTATTGACAAATCTCTTGCTAAATATGGTTTCCATAGAGATGATATCACTGATGTATTTATGACCCATCTGCATTTTGACCACTGTGGTGGTAGTATACAATGGAATAAAGACAAAACAGGCTACGAACCCGCTTTTAAGAATACCATATTTTGGAGCAACCCCAATCATTGGCTATGGGCCACAAAACCTAATAGGAGAGAAAAGGCATCGTTTTTGAAAGAAAACATATTACCTATGGAAGAAAGTGGACAATTAAAGTTTACATCACTTCCAGAAAATAGATTTTTAAAAAACTCCGAGTTAGGGTTTGATATTTTCTTTGCCGACGGACATACCGATAAACAAATGATTCCGATGATTAATTATAAAGGAAAGACCATTTGCTTTATGGCAGATTTATTACCTACAGCAGGTCATTTGCCATTACCATTTGTTATGGGTTACGACACTAGACCTTTGTTAACGTTGGATGAAAAAGAAGTGTTTTTAAACATGGCAGCTGACCAAAATTTCTATCTCTTTTTAGAGCATGATGCCCATAATGAGATTATTACCGTAAAACATACTGAAAAAGGGGTTCGGCTTAACCAAACTTATACCTGTAACGATATATTCAACTAAAATTAAATATTTATTATATGAAATTTAACTATAAACACTTGTTATGCTTATTAGCTACTGCCCTATTTCTCGGTTGTGGCAGTACGGCAGACATCATATCTACACCCATTGAGAACATAGACACGTCGCCTTTAAAGGTTATGGGACTAACTGAATCTGAAAAGAAAAATTGGGGTCATTTAGATTTAGAAAAAGATACAATTCCTGGCATGGCGGTAGATAGAGCTTATGCAGACATTATAAAAGGTAAAAAAGGTAAAAAGGTCATTGTAGCTGTAATTGATTCTGGTATTGATATTGATCACGAGGATTTAGATGATGTCATCTGGACGAACAAAAAAGAAGTTCCCAACAATGGAAAAGACGATGACAAAAATGGCTATGTAGATGATATCCATGGTTGGAATTTTTTGGGTGATACTTATGATGAGCAGTTAGAATATGTGCGTATGCTAGCAAATAATGAAACCTCCAACCCTAGATATGCTGAGGCTCAAAAACTGCGCGAGGAAGAATATAATAAATGGTCTGGTGTGAAAACACAATACGATCAAATTGCGCAGGCAGTGAATAATGCTCATGAAACCTTGAAAAAACAAACTGGTAAAGACGACTATACAATTGAGGATGTTAATAAAATTTCATCACAAGATCAAAGTGTGCAACAAGCCGTTCAAATCGCAAACAATGTAAACGCTAACGGTTTATCTATGATTGATGCCTTGGAAGAAATTAGAAGTCTTCAAGAGCAAATTAATGAGCGTCTTAATTATAATCTCAACATCAATTTCTCTGGTAGAAAAACATCGGATGATATCAATGACTTATCCGATACTGGATATGGAAATGGAAATGTTAAGCCTGTAAAAAAATCTGAAGCCCATGGTACGCATGTAGCTGGCATTATAGCTGCTGAGCGTAACAATGGAAAAGGAGCTAATGGAGTAGCTAATAATGTGGAGATTATGGCCTTGCGAACCGTACCTAATGGTGACGAATACGACAAGGATGTTGCTTTGGCGATTCGTTATGCGGTTGACAACGGAGCTAAAGTAATTAATGGAAGTTTTGGAAAATCATTTTCCCCTCATTCTGCTTGGGTACGGGATGCTATTAAATATGCGTCTGATAACGATGTCGTATTTGTACATGCCGCTGGTAATGATAGTAATAATGTTGATGTAGAACCTAATTTTCCTGATGATAATGTCGATTTTGTTGAAATTTCTAAAACCTACATTAGAGTGGGTTCTTTAACTCAAAAATATGGCTCTAAAATGGTCTCTGATTTTTCTAACTATGGAAAAAAGAATGTAGATATTTTTGCACCAGGGTCTGCGATTTTTTCGACCATGCCTGAAGATGAATATGATTTTAATGATGGTACTTCTATGGCTGCGCCAGGAGTTGCAGGCATAGCAGCCTTAATACGTTCGCAATATCCTAAACTTAGTGCAGCTCAAGTTAAGCAAGTTATCTTGGATTCAGGTTTACCATTAACCACAAAAGTGGTTGTTGGAGGTGACGCGTCAAATGTAAAGCCTTTTGCCGATTTATCTAAATCAGGAAAAATAGCAAACGCATACAATGCTTTAATCATGGCTTCTAAAATTAAATAGTATGAAAAAGTTTCTTCTTGGTTTTATTGGCTTGGTTCTCATTTTTTCTTGTAGTGCAACAGAAAATCCAACTAAAAAGAATAACCCGTCCATTGCTAATCCTAGCTATGGTTATTGGCAGCAGCATGTAGATTATGCCATGGAAATTGATATGGATGTAAATACATTTCAATACAAGGGGAAACAAAAATTAGTATACACTAATAATTCACCCGATGTGTTGAATCGCGTGTATTACCATTTGTATTTTAATGCCTTTCAGCCTGGAAGTGAAATGGATATACGCTCGCGCACTATACAAGATCCTGACCCAAGAGTTAGAGACCGAATCAGCAAACTTAAGCCGAATGAAATTGGCTACATAAAGGTAAATTCGCTAAAACAAAATGGCAAGGTTATTTCTCATGAGACCGTTGGAACTGTTCTAGAGGTTAAATTAAATAAGCCCATCCAGCCTGGTGAAAAAGTAACCTTTGATATGGATTTTGATGCCCAAGTGCCAGTTCAGATTCGTCGCTCTGGCAGAAACAATAAAGAAGGGGTAGCGCTGTCGATGACGCAATGGTATCCAAAAATGGCGGAGTATGATGATGAAGGTTGGCATGCCGACCCATATATTGCAAGAGAGTTTCATGGTGTTTGGGGAGATTTTGATATAAAATTAACTATTGATAAAGATTATATCGTTGGCGGTACAGGTTACCTGCAAGGAGAGCCTAAAGTAAAAGCCGGTAAGAAAACATTACACTTTAAAGCCCCTAAGGTTCATGACTTTACTTGGGCGGCAGATCCTGACTTTATTCATGATACTTATGAAATGCCTAATGGTCCTAAATTACATTTCTACTATAAAAAAACACTAGAGCCAAAATATCTTGAAAATTGGAAAAAATTGCAGCCCGATACTGCGAAACTAATGGCTTTCTTTAGTGAAAATGTTGGTCAGTATCCATACGAGCAGTATTCGGTCATTCAGGGTGGTGATGGCGGTATGGAATATGCAATGTGTACCTTGGTTACTGGTCAGCGGAGTTTTCCAAGCTTATTAGGTGTAACCGCCCACGAAATGGCACATAGTTGGTTTCAGTTTCTATTGGCTACAAATGAAGCTAAACACGAATGGATAGATGAAGGGTTTACGGTTTATATATCTACTTTAGCACAAGAAGCTTTACGAATAAATAAAAAAACAAATCCGCATTCACGGTCCTACCTAAGTTATATTGGCTTGGCCAATTCTGGTTATGAGCAGCCTTTAACCACTCACGCTGACCGCTATCAATATAATAGAGCTTATGGTGCTTCTGCTTACAGCAAAGGAGCCGTTTTTTTGGTCCAACTAGGTTATATTATTGGTGAAGAAAACCTTGACAAAACCATAAAACAATATTTCAAGGATTTTTCATTTAAACACCCTAAGCCAATGGATATTATTCGTACTGCTGAGCGTATAACAGATCTTGAACTTGACTGGTACTTCATAGATTTTGCTCAGACTACGAACACTATTGATTATGGAATTAAATCAGTAGAAGGGAATACGGTTACCTTAGAGCGTGTAGGCTTAATGCCTATGCCTATAGAACTAACGGTGACTTATATTGATGATTCAACGGAAGACTTTTATATTCCGTTACAGATGATGCGTGGCGAGAAACCAACCTCAGCAACTATAATTAATGATTGGGCGTGGGCAATCCCTACTTACACGTTTAGCGCCAATAAAACGGTAAAATCTATTGAGATTGACCCATCTAAGATGATGGCAGATGTTGATCGTGACAACAATACATACTCTGAAGAATAAAATAAAAAAGCCGCATTTAATATGCGGTTTTTTAATACCACTTTTCATTCTTATACATGGCCTTTCTGGCAACACGCTCTCTATTGTAAAGCAATAAATGGGTTTGATCTAGTTGCTTGTTTCTATATCCGAATAAGTGGAAAATCGATTTGGTTAAAAAGCGCGCAACAGTAAGGTTAGCCTTTAAAACACCTTCTGTTTTATTGTACCAGGTGATGCCTGGTAAATAGGTTAATAGTTGGTCCGCTTTAATGCTTCTTAGAAATCCTGAAAGCTTCAAGAAAAACTTTGGAATATGTCTAATAATAAAAAAACCATCGTTTCCTGTTTTTTGATATAAGGGCATGAATAGCTTCGCCGAATAATCAGATCGTATGGCTTCTCCATTAGAGTTTGCCAAATGCGTTCCTTTCTTTACAAATTGAAAACTAACAAATCCATTGAGCATCTTGAAATCTTCATCGGGCTTGATGTGATATTTATAAACAACTTCAAACGTAGAATTGATGTCTTTAGTGGCCGACCTAAGTAAGTTCTGATAATGTTGAACTTTGCTTTGTTTTGGTTGTTTTAATATTCCCGTATAGCCTAATGCTAAAAAAACGAAGGCCTCACAATTTGCTATAGCTTCTGGATCTAAATGTTGCCCAGATTCAAAACCTAAGGACACATAGCCTAAGGTGTTTAGATAACTCAAGAGCGGACCCTCCAAATATTCCTCGATACCTAAAACTACAGGAATATCAAAGCATGAAGAGAATTTTCGATTAATCATAGCATCGTTAATCGTAATAAAAGGTAATGATTTGCTCGACGTGGTGTGTAGGTCAATAAAATAAATTGGTTGGTCTGTTGAGGCTAGTAGTCCTTCAATAAACCGAAATAAATCCTTTTGTTCTAGGCGCTCGTTTTTAGGGTTGTTTTCGTCTTTTAAATCCTTCAAATGTTTTGAGGTCCATACACGATTTAAATCCTTATCAATAAAACGCTTGTTTTCTTTGAGCGCTTTTATATTTCCATAAACACCAATAATCTCGCCGGCAATTTCGTCTTCATGTATTTCGGATAAGATTGAGTTTAAAGCATCCACGCCTGCAAATTCATTGCCATGAATACCAGCAAAGAATACAATCGTAGCGCCAGGTTCTTTTCCTCTTATATGATGAAAAACTCGATTTGGTTTGCTCATAGATTTTATGTCCTTATTCAGGCTAATTTGCATAGTTTATAAATCACTTGAAGTTAAAATACCCAATAATTCTTTATTTCTAACCACCGGAAGGCAGTTTATTTTATGGGATTCCATTAAGTGCTTGGCCTCTTCTAAAGGAGCTTCTTGTGAAATCGTAATTAAATTCTTTGTCATAATATCTTTAACGCGTAAATGTAATTCTTTGTCCCCTAACTTAATCAAATCTGTCCAAGTTAATAAACCCGTAAGTTCTTTTTTCTTATTGATAACTGGTAAGTGATGAATATTTTTCCACTTCATGATATGGCTTACAAGCTCTAAGCTATCACTTTGATCGACTAAAAGCATCTTGGTATTCATGTTATGTTTCACAATGCGACTAATATCTATTTTTAAATTATCATCAGGATTAAATAGCTCCCATTGGTCAATAGTTTTATTGCTAAGTTGATGCTTGTACATATAGGCTGTAATACTCTGAAGTGCTTCAAAATTGGTTTTATGTTTTTGCAGATTCCTATAATTAGCCACCATCCACTGAGATCCGTTTTTAAACTTTGCGCGTTGCTCAATAATTGATAGGTATTTTGAAATATCTTTCGAATCTATATTAGCACTTTCTAAACCCTTCTTAGCCAAAGGCAAAAGTTCATTCAAAATCATATCTTTTGCTGACACCAACCTATTATCCCACTTAAATTGGGTTTCCATACCGTTTCTAGCTGCCTTAAAAAAGTTGTTTTTTGCATCCTTAAAATCCATTTTATTATGGATGCTTTTATGATGCTCTGGTTGGCCCAGCATTAGACCCACCCAAAACACCATATTAGCAATTTCATCTGTTAAGGTTGGCCCAGATGGAATATAGCGGCACTCAATCCTTAAATGCGGTTTTCCGCCACCAACACCATAACATACACGATTCCATTTATAAACCGTACCGTTATGTAATTGCAAGGCCTTGAGTTTTGGAATTTCACCAAGTTCAAGTTTTTCTAGGCTATCATCGTGTTCGTCGGACGCCAGTAAACTTCTAAATCGAGAAATATGATCTCTAAAAATATCAGTAACAGTTCCCTTTTCCCAATCGGCACCAAAGCTTACACGCGATTGCTTTTCCTTATGGATAAATGAATTTGCCCTTGTATCTATGCTTTGGGTAAATAACGCAATTCTCGTTTCTGCCCACAGCTCCCTTCCAAACAAAACGGGAGAATTGGTACAGATACTCAATACAGGTCCTGCTATGGCTTGTGCCCAATTATACTTTTCTACAAACTCGTCTGGATGAATCTGCAAATGTGTTTGAAAGCTCGTATTACAAGCTTCTAGCATCACATTATCATGTATTAGACTTAGCTCGTCGACTCCTTTTATATGGATACTGAAACATTGCCGTCTTGATGCCTTTAAAGCATCATTCAGTACATGATATCTGGGCATATCTGTCATATAATTTTCAGCGATATGCTTTAGTCTTAATGTAGGTAATATTCCAGTTAGCACCACTTTGGAGTTGTGGGTTTTGGCTCCGCGTTTTGCCTTTTCCAATAGTTCTTTTAACTGTTGGTGTAGCATCGAAAAGCAATCTCCTTTTAATAGTAATGGATCTGAATTAATCTCTAGGTTGTACTTTCCTATTTCAGTTGTAAAATGATCATCATTAATAGCCTCTAGGACATCAATATTATTGTTGTTGGGGAAAAAATAATCTGACGTAACACAAAACTCCTGCTCAGCACCTATTCTTATTGGTTCTTTTTCGATTAAATCGTTTTTAAGCATTATATCTAAGGCCTCAAGATCCCTAATAAGGTGATGAATATATAATGCTTTATCTTTGGGGCTTTTAAGTTGTTTTACATCTAAATGTCCCATAATTAAAGCCTAGTATTGATTATTCTATCTAAGGTACTCTAATTAAAAGGCTTAAAACATGACTTTTATCACCTAAACAATCTAAAGCCCACGCCGACATTATGCGTGGTTTGCTGAATGTCATTAAAATTAGCTCTGTAGCTAATAAACCATTTTCCCTTTCGGTTATACTGAAGACCTAAGCTAAGATTGTTGAATTGTGAAGGATTTCCTCCTATTTCCGAAAACATATACAGACCACTTCGATAGGTTTTTGGATGCTCAATGGTCTTGGTTATGTTGATTTCGCGTGGCACCTTCAGTTTATAGGACAATTTGCTATCCAATAGTTGACCCTGTAATAGATTATAACTAAAAATATCGATATCGTCATTGCTTAAGGTGTCTCTATAGGTTTTGGCCTCTATATAGTCTTTAGGAGCAACTTGTTGATCAGTTATTTTGGTTATAGTTATTGAAACGTCCGTTGTATCTACATAAACGGTTTTGTAATCAATAGTCTGAATTTTAAAAGTATCTGTTTTAGTCTGCCAAACTGTGTCTCTAACTATTGATATTTTTGGTACTTCCATCTCTGGTTTTGAACTACATTGCCTATTAACAAAGTTTAATAGAACAAGTGCTAGAATAATGTATAATATGATTTTTTTAATTTTCATCTAAATTATTTTTAAAGGTTTTTGGACAAAAAGAAAGCCTCCCTCTCTAACTTATTTTGCTTACTAAAATTTAGTTAGAGAGGTCTTAGGCTTTAATTTCTCAATCAAACTTTACTTTAGGAGTCATTCTTTGTTTATATACACTCTTTAACTTCTTATTAAGTTAAGTTTGGTTCTTCTCTGTTTGATTTTTTTCTAAATCATTGTCTCCACAGCATTTTTAATAATGAACAACCACTATCCGCACAAACTTTATGCTCATCTAATGCATGGGCAAATACTTTTTCTGCTGTTAAAAATGCTAATTGTGGGATGATTCATTAATTCACATTAAATTCTGTATTTATTGCATTCATTTCTGAAGTGGATAATACTTTATCAAAAATGGCAACAAATTCTATTTGACAATTTTTATAATCTTGAGAAGAACCTGCTCTACCTCCCAATGTTAGAGGTATTGTATTTACATGATTCCCTACTGAGTAAGCAGAAAGAACATTACCATTAACATAAGGAGAAATAGTTGTTGTACTCACGGTCATAATTAATAAGTCATTTCCTAGTCCTCCAAAGTTAAAATCAGTTCCCCCTTGACCGCCTGCTCTCCAGGCAGTTCTATCATCTTGTACGGACATTTCATATTGAAATGTAAAGGCAGAACCTGTAGAGGATTTAGTTAATATTCCTATACCATTATTATCTATAATATCTCCAATTTTCATAACAATAGACCACTCATCCGTTTGACCAGTATAACTCAATAGGCTTCCGTTTGCTAATTGCATCAAATCATCTACACCATCAAATTCTACCATTCTATTACCATTAGTCCCTATGTGTAAAGTAGGTTGACCGTTAGTATTCATAAAATTATTTCCGCCTATAGTGTCTTCCCAAATACTTACGTTATCGCCATCATTAATAGCTGAGCTATCTATACTATCCGACGTCCAATATGCTACTGGAGAAGCATCTAATATAGAATTGCTTATAGTATTTTTTACTACCGAAATATTGTCTATAAACATTTCTACTCCTAAATTCCCTGTCCCCCCTACTCCTGGGAAAAATCTCATTTGTATAGTCGTTCCTGTTGCTGTTACTGTTTCAGTATAGTACTGCCATTCAGAATTAAATACTTGAGCTGTGCTGTCTGAGGTTCCTGTCCATAACCAAGAGCGTGAGTTTGCGCCTGTAGATTTTGCCCAAAAAGAAACATTATAAGTTGCTCCTACTTCAGTAGGGAAATTGTAGCTAATTCGATGAGATGTTGAACCCGCATCTTGATTATATGTAGCCTTTAATGCATAATTTCCATCTTGTACATCTGTTGCTTGTGATATTAAATCTATAGCTCCACCAAATCCCCAACCTGATGTATCATTGGTTTCATTTGCCCCAATTGCAGCAGCACTTGTTGTAAAAAGTTCTATATTATTTGGATATATCAAATTGTTCCCTAAATAAACTTTATTTATTGCTGTATCGCCTAAGTATAATTTATTTATTGCTGTATTTCCTAATCTTACACTCATCACGCATCAGTTATATTATAAAGCGTAGTAGCTACTGGTGTCCCAGCATCATACTCAGCTTGGGTTAAACTTACTATATTGAATACTTGGTCACTTCCGGTTGGCTCACCTGTAGTGGTTGAATCTAAGGCGCGAGGCTGGCTTAGTATCACCCAATTATCCAAAGACTTATGCCATAACGTGAGGACGTCTCCCTTTTTATAGGTTTGTCCTGCTTCACCATTTGCCAAGCCAGAATAGGCTATAACAATTCTACCATCATTTATTTGGTTGTATGTCAATATAGAACCAACGGGTATATCTTCAGTAGCATTATCTTGTATTGTTATAGTTACATTAGATGTAGCATCGACATCATTCATGCCTCCGATATGTCCTATAAGAGCATTACTATTAGTTGTAATGGTAGAAGATAAAGGAAGTGTATCAGTTAGGTCTTCTATTCTGGCCAAAGTACCACTTTCATCTGGAAACTGTAAATTCCTATTGTTGGTTAAATTGGATAGAGTGAAAGATACAGTATTGGCCGTAACTCTGTCTCTGAAAGCAAAATCATTTGAACTAAATAACGCTGAATTTTGTCTTAATCTAATAAAACTATCTAAAGTATTTATTTGTACTTGTTCATCAGGTGAATCTATACTTATATTGGCCTGCAATGCGGGGTGTGTACTATCCCCTAGAGTTACTTCTAAATCTCCGTTACCTTGTTTTCCTGTTTCTGAATAGCCTTCAAGGCTTAGGTTGGAAGAAGATTCTTTTACCCACTCATTTTGCGCTCCAGTATCTTTAAAAATATAGAAGGCCGCTTCATCTTCTACATACACCTTTTGACCTAATTTACTTTTAGATTGAGGCATTGCATAAAACTGGGCGCCATTCTCGTGCCCTATCACTTCATATATTTCATTATCACCGATATCTCCCAATAAGGTCCAGCTGGCGTCTGCAATTCCCGAGGTCAATACTAAAAATCGGTCGCCAATAGTACTACTTGGAATGGGATTGTTCCATTCTACGGCAGATAATACCGAAGCATAAACCTGTGGTTCTTGTGGTGTATAGTATAAAACGATCTGAACTTCATTGTCAACAACAAGGCCTAATGAGGACATATCATTTTCTATGACATCAAAATACGCATAGGTATTATTACCTGACAACCCACTAGTATTAAATTTAACCTTTCCTGAATACGTTTGACCATTGGATGAATTTGAAATAACTATTCCTAATTGCCCTTTTGTTGCAGCATTGCCAAACGTGCTTATCTTACCCATTAGGTCAGACCCAAAAACGATTTGGCTTACTAAGTTTGAACTAGATACGATTCCAATTTTCGAAGGGTCTGTCAAGGCACTAATAGGTGTTGATTGGTTTAACTCTATTGTTGTTGAAAAGCCTAAAACTTGAGACTCTACACTTTCTTTAGGAATTACTTCGTCTTTATGCCAAAAAGAGTCCCAAGTATCATGGTATTGTGTTTCTGTTGGCTTATCGCCCGTATTAAAATATCCTTTTATTGTTGTTTTGCTTTGTTCCATTTTTGTTTAATTTTTTTGTTTTTGTATTAAGCCATAACCACCACTCTGTAGGCATCAGTGGATGGTGCTGTGGCAAATGTTAAAGAAACCGTATTAGTATCTACAACAGTAATCGTGCAATCTTTTACGGTTTTTGTGACTGCGTCCCTAACTTGAATGATGACGTCTTCCGAGCCAAGATTGTGGCTAACATTGATTGTCGTTGCTACACCATCACCAATATTTGAAGAGAACTTGCCAACACTATTGGCCTGAACCCATTCTTTTGTTGGTAACACCTTAGCGTTTGCAGCATCTATTTGGGAAATGGTAACATCATTTTCAATAGAGCCTTTGAAGTATGATGGTAAATCTACTAGCGAATTTATGGCCTTCATACTAGCATTGGGCAGTTGAACCCCTGTGTTTAATTTTAAGTATTCGCCAGAACCTATTGTTCCTTGAGATTGGTTGATGTTAATCATAACACCTGTCCAATTATTGACAGCACCCTCATTAAGTTCGAAGTCAAAATACCCTCCGTAAACATTCTCAGTGTTTAAATTAGCGTTATCATGAATCACTTTGCCCCTTACCCCTAAAGCGTGGGATACCGTACCTGTTCCACCATAATCCTCTACCCTTACATAATTTTCTGACCCACTCAATAAACTTATTGTGCCAGAACCTGTATTTCTGTAAGAAGCTTCGTTATATAGCCCGACTAATTGGTCTGGTGTACCAGAGTTTAACGTTCTTGCTCTACTATAACCCCCAAAGACCTCTTTTATGTTATCTGGCGCATCGTGAGTTATGAGGTTGTTAACACCGTACAAATATTCGTTAGGCCCTGATTTTGTCTTGGTAATAGCGTTATAAATTGAAAATACATTGCCATTGTTTTCATCGGTGTAGTTAATGTTTAAATTACCATTGAACGGGTTACTTGGTGTATCGCCATCCGTTATGGTTAAGTTACCACCAACAAGTTCAATATCATTTGTAGTGCGATTACCTTCATCGGTAATTTGCTGCAAATCTTTAGACTCTACTTGATTTTCAGAAATCACCTCATCTTTATGCCAAAAAGAATCCCATGTATCATAATACTCCTCTTGTTTGGGTTTATCTCCAGTTTGAAAGTAGCTTCTTATTGTGTCTTTACTTTGTTTCATTTTTGTTTGTTTTATTAGATTCCTTTTCTGTGTTCTCACCTTCGGTAAGGGTTTCTACAGTATCCTTTAGTGGTGTTAGCTTCATTACATTTATTAAAGCTTTAAAAGGATTAACACCATAAATGGAATTGTAATTTTCTAAAATGGACTTGATTTCTGCTATGGCGATGAAGCCAGCTATGATTTTTAAAAATGGCACTTCGTCAACGATGTGCTTCTCCAAAAAATAAGCAGCTAAAATCACCAAATTGTAGATAAAGAATTTAGAAACCGTATGCGCTATACGCGATCCCCTTATAGGAATACGCTTTTTTAATGAGGCGTAAGATCCTGTAATAAAGTCTACAATGATCAAAAAGATAATGGTGACCATTACCGCATTAACAGGTGATAAAAGCGTAAGTAGCCAGAATACAAATTTTATCAGTTTTTCCATAGTTTATTTAGTTTTTTATAGTCTAATACTCTGTTTTTGGGGTATGCTTTTATACATACCTTGTTGCCTTGATTACCTCCAAGTACATAGACATAGCCTTTGGTTGCTTTGATAAAAAATGCGACATGGCCTTTCCAGCTCAATGGAGATTCTCGCCAAAAGACAACGATATCTCCAACCTCCGGATTCACCACAGACTCACCAATGCTGAGCCAGCTTCTAGCATTGAGCTTACCCGAGTATTCGTAACCCGATGTCTTTGCCACCCAATTCGCAAAAGCACTGCACCAGGCGGTTTCGTCTTTTAATTTTTCACCATCAAACCCCAGATCATTAAAGTATTTTAATATTCTTCGGTTGTCTTTGGAGCCAACAATTTCCTTAACGCCATACTCCGACAGCGCTTTATTGATTAAATGCATTGATCTAAAATTTTTTGATTAATTGCAACTACACGATGTAATTGCATTTAGAACATGTATTTGTTATAAAAAAGGAAACCACTTTAAAAATTAACGCGTATGGTAACCCTCGATTACAACATATTACACATATGTTTAGTTTTGTATTTTTAAGTAGACCAAACCTTAACCAAAGATTACTTTAGTATTGTTTTCTTAACCAGAATGAGGATTAACCTAGGTTATGAGTTTCTACTTAACACGAATTTTTATGTATCTAACGGTAAACGTTGTTAGAAAAGCGAATACAAATATAAACATATTACAAACAACATACAAACATTTTACATATTAAATATGTTAAATTTTGTAATTTGTTTTAACGTCGAAATGTTAAAGCTACTTAGTTGAAAGCCTTTAATAAAATTCGTCAATTCGAGTAAATTTTACGAGTCAAAATAAGTGAAATTTGTATCGAGAATTAGAAATTTATCTTAGAATTAGTTCTAGATATAATTTTTCGTTCCTCAAAATCACTCGAACTGACATTTGATTACTTTTAATCGCCCTTAGTCTGCTGGTCTAAAAGCTTTAACATAGCGGGAATGCGATACGGCCCATGCAATAATTGCACCTTGGTCAAAACCTCCTGCTCGGAAATACCAACGCAAGACACATATAATGGATTTTGGCTTTTACCCCGGTAAATTGGTGAGGACACTTGTTCTGTATTGTGAAACGCCTTTTTAGCAATCCCTATCACCGGAACCTTTTGATCTAAAGCTTGCCATAAATGGCCGCCTAAACCAAAGGTTTTGTTATTATCTACATAGACATGACCATCTACAATAATGGCTTCTAGGTTGTTAATATCTAGCTGTTGTAATAATTGCAGAATACAAGGCAACTCTCGTTTATAAAACTGACCCGGCTCATAGTCTGCAACACCGTTGATAGTATCTGCAATAATCTGTTGGGAAGTGTCATCTGCCCAATCAAATAAGACACCAACAGCTTTAGCATAAGTGGCTTTATAATAGACGTCTATGGCAATTAGCATAAGTTTTATTTATTGATTAAAATACAAAAAACCACAGCATAATACTATGGTTTTATTTTGCTTTATTATCGCTCGTAATATACGAACACCAGTCAGGTTTAGTAAGAATTCTCTAGAGACAAACCGTTTACAAACTCCGTAAAAGAATCTGCCAAAAACTCTGGATTAGTATCGCCCATATCCATAGGTACGTAATAAACTTTACCATAGTTTTCCCCATCATTTAAATCCATACATATTTGGTTCCCTCCTGGGTCGTAAGCAAATGGTAGATAATTTATTGGTAAAATGTCCTTTAGTGACTTAATGACATCTTCCAGGGTTCGTCTTCCATTTTTAATCGGATTGAAATGAGCTACACTTACTCCTTTAAAGTATTCTTTTTCTGGTGCCCCACCATTAAATTGAAGCATATGCGCTTTATATGTTTCGGGTAAAGAGAGTTCAAGTTCTTGCTCGAATGCTATTAAATCTTCGCTTTTGATTTTTTCTTTTGTTAAGTTAAAATTAATCATGATAAATATTTTGTTAATGGTATTGTAAAAACTGATTGACCTGCCGAACCAAAATGTGTATAAGTAGCTTCGTGAGCTTCTCTTAAAACCAATTGCATTGTACACCCTAAGTTTTCATCCAAATCATCTAGATGATGCCAAGTATAATCTTCTAAAATCGAATCTCGTGTTTTTTTATTGGTTACACCTATTTGTTTAAAGGCTTCTTTAAAATCTAAATCCCTACTCCCTTTTATTTGAATTTTTACTACACTTTTGTCATTATAAAGATATTTTGTTCCTTCAAAATCTGGAGAGGTGCCATTTTTACTTATTGGTACATCGTACCCTTTTTCTTTAGCATTTTTAGGGTTATATTTATCTTTCCTGCTTTTTAGGTTTTTGTTAACCCTATCAATTATAACTCTCCTTTCTTGTTTCTTCTTTTTTGTAAACTTAATGAAACTTTCATAATCTTTCTTGCTTGTTCTGAAAATGGTTTCACCCGCATCATCTAAAAAATCGATGTTTGTTTTGAGAACCTTTTTGGTGTAATTTCCTTTAGCAATCTGTATAAAATTGTTTTCATAAGCTAAACTCTTAATCAACTCATCCAAATATCTTGCCAAAGCCTCTTCTTCAGATAAACCTGGATATTTTTGATTTGCAGCATCTTGATAATCATTCATTTTTTTCGGTACATCTCCTTTTTTGACACCAGACTCTATCACATTACCTTTGCCATCTACTAAATTGTTGTTTTTATTATCATATATCATACACATAGCAATCAAGTTTTAATTGGACAAAAAGTGAATGCTTCCGTAACTTCATCATACTTTGTAGGACCTAAGCCAAATCGCTTAAACTTACTTCTAGTAGAAGGACTAAATACTTTTTTATATGCCTCTTCTAATAGCTGATTTGCAGTTTTAAATAGCTTAACAAACCAAGCAATAAAGCCATCAATTAGTTTCTTTACATTAAGCTTGCGTAAGTATTTAAATAAGGCAATAAGGCCATCCACTAAGGAAACGGGTGCTTTGCCTATGGTTTTTATACCTGCTTTTCCTAACTTAAAGAGTTGTTGAAAAGATTCTGCCGATAGTTTTAGTGCTGTACCAATAGTTTTTGCACCTCCAGTAGCTATACCTGTAATCACCTCTTCAATAAGAAAACCAACAGCAAAGCCTAATCCGTACCCAATATTGTCTACTCTTGCACTCAGATACTTTGCAGCATCCACAGATTTATCAGCTACAGCAACTGTAAAAGCACGGTTAAGCGACAATACTTGTTCTGGATTGGAAAAAATGGTAAGGGCTAGAGCGCCCATTTGTACAAAACCATTGAACAAAGCTTCTAGGTTTTTTAAGGAAAATAGTTTACCAAAGGTTTGTGTTAATTCTTCAAAAACTTCTAAAACAGAGGATAGTGAAGTGGATACTTTGTTCTTACTTCTACGCTCCTTATCTTCTCGTCTAGTTTCATATGGATATTTTAAAATAGCTCCTATCAAGCTTAAAATACCTCCCACAGCTTTTACCAGACTATTGATGATACCTATTAATAAAGCATTGCCAAAAATAAACGTGTTTTTCGATGTAAAAGTTTCTTTAAAAACAACGTATAACTCTCTCAACTTGCCTAAGAGGGTTTTAATAAAACCAAAGTGTTTTTTAAATAACTTTGAAAAGCTATTGTCCTCTGAACTAACGCTAAAAAATTTATTAACCTTTGCTTCTATGGCTTTAATAAAAACCTCAAAAGTGTCTTCTTTTTTAGTGTTCTCTTTCTCTTTAGCATCAAGATGGTCTAATAAGACATCAAAGCCTTGTAGTACTGGGCTAAAGTCTTTTGCTCTGTCTCCATTTTCATTATAGTAATTCCAACGCTTATCATCAAAAACAAACTCTGTGGAAATGGCATCTCCTAATTCCTTAACAACATAACCTACCCCGTATAAAATAGCATTATTTACTGTTATCGGTACGTCTATTATATCAGTTAACCACTGAAATACACTTCCTTCTTTTTGCTCTTTAACAAACTCTAAGTGGTTTTTAAAAACACTTTTTATCCGAGATTCTATTTCACTAACATTGGCAACGACTCCAAAGCGCTCTGCCAAATGAGCAATGGCATTTGTAGGTAATACAGTTTCAAAGCTAATATTTGATCCTGTGTAAACTCTTACTATAGATGTTGAGCCACGAAAGCCGTCATTCTCTATAAAAAAGATCACTTCGTTCGAGAGTGTTTCCTCAATGGCATTATACGCCTTGTTGAGTTTATTACCATCTGTTGAGAAGAAAAAGAACAACTTAAGATCTTTATTTTCTAAAAGCTCGCTAAGTTTATTTTCCGTATTTAAAAACTGTTTTAGACTTGGAACTTTAGGGCTAGAACTCCCAGTAATTAAAACTTCATCTAAACTATTTGGGTTTTCATACTTTATATAAAATTTACTGTCTAAACCATAGATTTGGTATGTACCTTCAGCACCAATAACAAAATTGTTATTTCCTAAATCTGTCAGATAATTGTTTGGCAAAAGATAATCTTCTACATATAAAACACTTTCTGAGCGAATAGGTTCATAAAGCGCATAGATATTATCAGCAGTTTGAAAGACTTCTGCATAAATAAATTCTCCTTGTATAGAACTTAGGGGTGTAATCTGTTCACTTTCATCAGTTTCGTAGTCATCAGAAAAGATATGTTTATCATTGAAAACAATAACGTTAGGTATGGGTTGATATTTAAACCTAAAGTTATCCATTCCATATTCATATGCGTTCATATTTTATTTTTTAATCATTATACATTCGTTTAAAAGCACCATCACACACCTTACCCCTTGCCACCTCATCAAAAGCGGCAAGGCAATAAATGGATAAGTAAAAAATAAGGTGTAAATATGGTACTTGTAGTTTCTATTGTACCGTTATGGGGTCGCTAACATAGTCAGAGCCTACGCCATCCGGGCCACCAATAAGATTAGTACTTGGCTTAATTGGATTAGTCCCTTCAGGATCACACTCTGTGTTACAAGGCAAGCCTTGGACATCTAGCCCTATACTATCTGCCTGTAAAATGGTCAATGCCGTTGGCAAGCGGGTTTCCCAAGTACCTTCCACTATTCCATCTACAGTTTGCATTTCCTCGGCTATAGATACGTAAAGGTCGTCGTCTTGGTCAACAACAAGACCTTGACCGTTCCAAGTCTCTCCAGTAGTCATATACCAGTTTACGGCATCTTCAAACCCTGGTCGTACAGGAACTACCGTACGTGCCATCCCAGACTGTAAGAAGGCCTGGAATAATGGATCTGCCACATCCTGAGATTGGAAGAGTCTTTCCCAGTCTCCTTGGTTGGCATAGAAATACGGATAGAACACATAGGCCATAATATCCCAATCAAAGGCTTGCTCAAAGAACTTCACCGTAGAGGCATGGGTTTGGAAAGCTTCCGTTTTTATAACCTTAGGGATCTCTGTAATCTCGTTAACTTCATAATTGTTTTTAGAAACTTTATTTTGGTCTATCAATAGCTCAATGGCTACACGCTTTAACTCCCTAAGCATAATGCTTTGGTTCTGCAATGGATTAAAGGTTAGCTTTTCTGCTTCAGGCGTTAAGCCTTCATTGGCTTCTTTTTCGCGGATAGCATCGTTATACTCTTGTACTCTGTCATAGTAGGCTTCCATGATAGCGTTATAAGTTTCGTTTTGCCATTGTTCAAAAGCTTCATCTTTCAAAGCACAAAAAGCAATAATATTAATAGATGTTGCATCTAAGTCATAACCATAAACAGAGAAGCTCAATTCTTCTTCAAATCTATATGCGTCTAAATCCACAAAAACATTAGGATTTAGTTTATCGTTAGTAGTAAAATGCACTTTCTCATCACCAATTACAGCGTAGGCTCTAGCGTGATTACTCCCCCCTTCGTGATCGACCATTAAATGTACCTCTGCGGACTTACAATAATAATTATCTGGAATAGAAATTGCTTCAAAAGTAACATCTTCACCAGGGTTTGAAGGAAAACTATAAGCAGCCCACTCTTGTGCTGCTGGTTTAATAGAATAACTCTTATTTACAACTCTGTCGTCTACCAAAGGAGCATTAACTTCAGCATTATATTTCGCGGCAATTTTTTGATAATCTTTTTCAGACCCATTATCTTCTAAGCCCAAAATACTTGGGTCTGTTAATCCTAATGTGATAGGATGTACTGGTAGTTCTGGTAAAATAACACCACTTTCTACTTGCCCAGTCGTATCTACTTCTTTCCAAACGACCTCTTGGAAAAACTTGGAAGGTTCTGGGATGGCAAACTCGTACATAAGGCGCTTGCCATAGTTAATCAGCGTATTCTTGTAAATCTTGTCCACCCAACGATAGACTCCCGTAACATGGTTTTCTCCTTTACGATTATCAAAACCATGTGAGTTGTTTTCTTCAAACTCTTTTAAGATACGAGACGTACGCTTGGTTTGTATTTTTTGTACAATACGTTCCATGGCGCGCTCAGTGACTTCTTGCGCATAGGTTTGTGCTTGAGAATTAGAATCTGAAGTAGAACTTGAAGAAGCGTTGTCAAAATAAGCGCCGGCACTAAAATTTAAACCAAATTTTTCTCCACCAACACTTACATTTCCTCCATAACTCTGCGATTGGTCTTCATTAAGCACTGAAGCGACCTCACTTTGCATTTCGTTGCGCTCGGTAGTTGTACTATCTGTTAGGTTTTCACGTTCGCGTTCGTCTGTTTGTTCTGTGGTGAACTCAGAACTCGTTAAGCTTCGTGTAGAGCGTTCCTTATACTCACGCGCCATGACGTTTTCTATATGAGATACTTCGCCAGGCACATAACAGCAGACCTCTTGTTCTACACGTCTAAAATCTGCAATACCTAAGTTAGTTACACCATACCTTTTCAAGTTTTCAGAAGGTGGTATTTCCACAATCGTCTCTTCTTCACAGGCAAAATTCAATGCTACATTACCCACTAAGTCTTTTATTCCTTCTACTGGTCCAATTCTAATTATTTCGGAAAAACTCAACGTTTCACCATTGCTTAAAATTATGGTTCCCGATAACATAGGTAAACCCGCTGTAGGTCCTTTTTCGATTGGAGAAATGTCTCTAAACAACCCTATTTTGTAGCTTGAACCTAAAAAGCTACTGAAATAATCAGAACTATTGTATACGGTGCTGTCATTAGAAAATGTAACGCTATGGTCAAGGCTAACTATGGATACTGGTTCACCATGATTCATAAAACCTAACTTGAAAGTCCAGTCTCTATTACTGGTTCCAGCATTAGGTCTGGCCGTCGCAACAAGTTTAACTGTGTAACACGCTTCATTTCCTATATCCTCAGGGTTAATGCCCAAGGGGGCCATATCGCGTATATCATCATTGTTTACACCACTATCAACAAGCTCTTTAACAAAAGCGTCTGTGTCACCAAAATTATTTAAAAACCCTACAAAAGGATCCTCAACGCGCATATTAATACCACCCTTGAGTATGGATTTACTTGTTTTTGGTAATAATTGCTCTACTTTACTATCACAAGCTTTAGAAAGTTGCTTTACCTCTTTTAAAATAGTATCGTAGGTAGGCAAGGTTTCTAATTTGTTATCTGTAAGATACTTACTGCTTACTACTGATAATGCTCCTTGCAGGGTGTGGGCATCAATTTCTACAGCCTTTGTATAGGTGAATTTAGGTAATGCATCGTGAGTAAATTTCTCTACCTGAATATAAGCTTGGGTTTCTACATTCCATTGGTCTACCAATCGTACCGTTCCTGTAGTATCTATAATGGTATCGACATCCTTTTGATGATTGTCTAAAGCTGTTTTATAGTTTGCTGTCTCCTGATTTTTATACGCTTTTTGAAGTGCCTTTAATTCTTCAGCTAGGTTTTTTAAAGCTAATTTGTCGTATTTGGCAGTTAATAAATCCCCTAATCGTTTTTGGTGTTCTGCGTTAGCGGACCTTGGCTTAGTATTTGTTGAGCTTTCACTGTAAGTTTCTAACAATAGCTCCTTTGATATCACAACACTTGCATTAGCACATCTTTTAAATTCTTTTTCCTGATCTTCTGTAAAGGTAATGACCTCTGTTAAGTCTTTTGAAAAATCATCAAAGTGTCCTAAAAAATTATCAGCGATTAGCATCTGTATTAAAGCTTCTCTGACATATACAGAATCTCTAGCCATTGTTTGGTAAATTAAATTATCCCAAACGTTTATTTCATCACCTTCTAATCCAGAAATAGTTGTTGAATCGTTTAGAGTTATATTGTCTAAGATTTCCGCATAGGAGAGTGCATTTTTATTTCGCATTAGCCAGGACGAAAAGTTGTAAAGATTCGGATTTATACCTTTTACGTCTTTTTTTGTTTTAAAAAGTAATGGTGAACCTGCAATACTATCTTTTGAATCTATTAATACTTGTTTTTTCTCTCCTTCTAGCGCAGCATTGAATGGCGGATAAAAAAGTCCACTCCCCTTATCGGGATGGTATATAAAACCTAATTGTTTGTCCTTTTCCTCTATAAGTTGAGGGTTCCGCAAGGTCACAAACCTAAAAAGGTTGTTTTTAATGTTTTGACTCATTTTAATTTTTTTAAAGTTTATACTAATTCTTAAGCTCCTTTTAGGAACTGTTATAATTTCGCTTTTCTAACAGCTTACCTTAATACAAAGCCTTAACAATCAAGGCATAAACTTTTCTGGGATTCCGTATAATGTTGGAACACCCTACCGTCAAATCATCTTTTTTGTATAAAATTGATTTTAAAATCTAGAAATTTAGACTGAAAACACCACAAATGTTTAACTTTAAAGTGTTTTTTGTATATTAGCAAATATTCTAGATTACAAATCTATAACATTTTACAAAATTAAACCAACAAAATTTTAATTTTTTTGTAAAAAGTTTATTTCAACTTTTTTAATTATGGAGGGTATCGACGAAAAAATCTCGGCAATCATTAATCATTTCCACCTCAACAATTTTTCGTTTTCAAAACGTATTGGTGTTACAGGAACTACCATTGATAGCATTGTTAATGGTCGACCTCAAAAAGATGGTACGCGAAAAAAAACAAAACCTGGTTACGATGTTCTAACCGCTATCATAGATACCTTTGACATTAATCCTGACTTTTTATTTGGTAAAAGTTCGATAATGCTAAAATCTGATGCCACAAACAACCCAACATATTCTGGAATGCCTCAGGTCATTGCAGTTAATGAAACTGGTGATGAAAATGTGGTTTATGTTCCTGTACAAGCAAGAGCGGGTTATTTAAATGGCTATGGCGATCCTGAATATATAGAATCGCTTCCTTCGTTTCATATGCCACACCTTACTAATGGTACATACCGTTGTTTTGAGGTTAAAGGCAACTCAATGGTTAGAACTTTTTTTGATGGTGATCTTGTTTTTGGTAAGTATGTAGAAGATTTAAGAGATGTTAAAGATGGGCGTGTTTATGTCATTGTGAGTAAAACAGAAGGAGTAGTGCTGAAGCGTGTTATAAACAGAATTAATGAACGTCAAAAGCTTATTTTAAAGAGCGATAACAAAGACGGCAACTATCCTACTTATACCATTAACGCTGAAGATATTGAAGAGCTATGGTATGTAACTATGTATGCTTCAAAACAAATGCCTGAACCTGTCGATATTTATGACCGCTTGCACGAACTGGAAAGTAAAATTGTGGATTTAGAGGGTACGCTTCAACGTAAAATGTTAAATTAATTGAGTCACCCATTATTAACTGATGTCTTTTAAGTACGGCAAAACAGATAAACTAAAAAGTAAAAAACGCATTGAGCAACTCTTTAATGACGGTAAAGCAATTACCGTTTATCCGTTAAGGCTTATTTATCTTCAAACAGAATTTAACGATGGTTCTATCCTAAAAACTGGGGTTTCAGTGAGTAAACGTCTCCATAAAACTGCTGTAGCTAGGAATAAAATAAAACGATTGCTAAGAGAGGCCTATAGACTTAATAAGCCCTTATACTTTAACAATAGTTCAACACCTTATGCGTTTATGATTTTATACCTTAGCAAAGATGGAACAACTTTTGAGGAACTTAACAACAAGATGAAATTGTTGTTTAAGAAATTCTTGGATAAAACTTCTAAAAATGAAAAAACTTCTCCATAAAAAAATAGTGATACCTGTTTTAGCGATTGCTGTCTTCTTTAGCACAACTGCTTTTAAAACTGATTTCTTCGAAATCGCTAAACAAATTGAGATTTTTACCACCTTGTTTAAAGAACTCAATATGAATTATGTCGACGACACCAATCCTGGAAACTTAATGGATACGGCCATTAAAAGCATGCTAAACGATTTAGATCCCTATACACAATTTTATAATGAACAAGATGTAGAAGCCTCTCGTATAAATAATGCTGGAGATTATACAGGTATTGGTGCTAAAGTATTGACTTTAAAAGATAAGTTAGTCATTGTAGAACCTTATAAGAATTATGCGGCGGATAAGGCTAGTTTAAAAGCTGGCGATGAAATTATAAAAGTAGACAACGTAATGGTGGCTGATTTTAAGGACGATGCGGCAAATCTCCTTCAAGGTGCCGCAGGTACTGAGGTAAACATTACTTACAAACGTCAAGGAAAAACCAATACTGCAAAAATTATAAGGGAGTCCTTAGAGATTAAGGCCGTTCCGCATTACTCTATGGTTGACGATAAAACGGGTTATATTGTTCTTAGAAAATTTAACGAAAAAGCTTCTGTAGAAACTTTGGGAGCTTTAAGAGCTTTAAAAAATCAAGGAGCAACTCAACTCATTTTGGATTTAAGAGGAAACCCTGGTGGTTTGCTAAATGAAGCCGTAAATGTGACTAATATTTTTGTTCCAAAAGATCAATTGGTAGTAACTACAAAATCTAAAGTAAAAAAATATAATAAAACCTATTACACCAAGCGAGATGCTATAGATACTGAAATACCTTTGGTCATATTAATCGATGGTCGAAGTGCTTCTGCTAGTGAAATTGTTTCAGGTGCTCTGCAGGATATGGACAGAGCTGTTGTTGTTGGTACCCGTAGTTTTGGCAAAGGTTTAGTACAAAGACCGAAGCCTCTGACTTATGGTACACAAATGAAAATTACAATATCACGGTATTATACACCTTCTGGTCGTTGTATTCAAGCTTTGGATTACTGGAATCGTGATGAGAATGGAAAAGCCACTCGAGTTAAAAAAGAAAACTATAATGCCTTTAAAACCAGAAATGGGCGACCAGTTTTTGATGGTGGAGGAGTACAACCAGATATAGAAGTTGCATCTTCTAAACAAACTCCGATTACAAAAGCAATTTTGAATGAAAATTTAGTGTTTAACTTTGCAACAGGTTATTATTATAACAACCAACTCGAGGACTTAAAAGGATTTGAGTTTTCAGAAACAGATTTTAAAGATTTTAAAGATTACCTAAAGACAACAGGTTTTAATTTTGAAACTAAAACCGAAAAAGCATTAACTGAGGCCATGGCAGTAGCTGTAGAAGAAGAATTGGATGGTGTTGTCAGTTCCCAATATCACAATTTATCTACCGCCATAGAGGCTTACAAATCTAATGCTATAGACGGTAATAAAGTGTTATTAAAGTCGTTATTAACAGACGAGATTATTAAACGGTATTTCTACAGTGAAGGTTTATATACCTACTATACGGCAAATAATCCTGAGATTAAAAAAGCGCTTAGCATTCTCAATAATCCGAGGCAGTATGCAAGTATTTTGAGATAAAAAATAAATTTATCCTATATTTATAATACTAGAATTTTTTAGAGTTATAAGAAAATTCAACAATAATGAAGTCCCTACTCATTGTCATATATCTAAGTTTTCAGCTAGCTTTTGCTCAAAAAGAAATAAAGCATCAGGTATATTTTTTGACCGATGAGTATCAAATTCCAGAGACTGAAGAAAGTCGACTTCTTTTGTTTTTATCAGAGATTGAAAATATGGATATTGAAAAGATTTCTATCTATGGTTTTTGTGACGATAGAGGTAGTGATTCCTATAATTTAGTGTTATCACAACAACGAGCAGACGCCATTAAAGAAGTCTTTTCTAATAATGAATTTGATGAGTCTGTAATTACCAATGTCGATGGAAAAGGTGAAATTCTTCTCAATGTAATCAACGATAATGATCTTTACAGAATACGAGGATTAAATCGTAAAGTAGAGATTATTGTGCAGCCTTATGACCCTCCTCGAGAAAAAGTAGAACAACCAAAAAAAGAAACTACTGAAGAACTACTTAGTGGCGAACTAAAAGAAGGTGATAAAATTCAACTAGAAAATATATTATTTCGTACGGGCTACAGTTATTTGACCAAACAGTCAAAAGCTAAATTAGATGGTATTGCTAAGATACTCGTTAAGCGTACAGATATTTTTTTTACTATTGAAGGGCATGTCTGTTGTACTTATGGGACACGAGATGCTATAGATCGAAAAACGAAAAAGCGAAATTTATCTTTAGCTAGAGCAAAAGCTGTTTATGATTATTTGGCTGATAAGGGTGTAAAGCGTTACCGTATGAAATTTGTTGGTCAAAAACGAAAATTTCCATTAGGTGGCGAACCGGAATTGGATAGGCGTGTCGAAATAGTGGTCACCCGAATCCTTAAACCCAGAAACTAGGATTTAATCATATTAATATGCGGAATACCGTCTTCAAGGTACTCCTCTCCTACTTCAATAAAACCGAGATTGTTGTAAAAGTTTTTTAAATAGGTCTGTGCAGAAATTCGAATTTCAGATTGATTGTAATAATCTTTTATAGCTTCTACAGAAGCATCCATAATATCATAACCGTACTTATGTTGACGTTCGTTTTCCTTTACCACTACCCTACCAATACTGGCTTCATTAAAATAATCACCAGGTTTAAAAATGCGCGTATAAGCCACAAGCCTATCATCTTTGTATCCTAAAACATGTAATGCTTTTTGGTCTTTACCATCAATATCCTGATAGACACAGTCTTGCTCAACAACAAAGACTTCGCTACGCAGTTGTAGAAAATCATAAAGCTCTGTAGTATTGAGTTCTTTAAATGTTTTTGTTACTATTTCTAGCATTTTGTTTTTTAATCTTGTACAATAACATCTTTAGCATCACACTTACCAAATTCTGGTTGAATATTGATATGGTTGATATCGTATTTTTGGAAAATCAATGCCTCGATGTCATTCAAAATAGCATCAAACTCAGATAGTGTGATGTCCTTATGAAAATCGATATGTGCTTCTAAATGAATTTCATCTTCATTAAGTTGCCATATATGCACATGGTGAACATTCTTAACAACTTCAATAGATTGTATATCTTCAACAATAGCTTTCACAGATGTAGATTCTGGAGTAAATAACATTAAAACTTTAAAAGAGTTCTTTAATAAATTCCAACCCATCACTACAAGGTAAATAGCAATAACAAATGTTAAAACACTATCAATCCACCATATTTGGTAAAATTTCATCAGCAAACCACCAACTAAAACAGCAACACTTGCCATCATATCCGTCAATAAATGTAAGTAGGCGCTTTTCATGTTCATATTATCTTCGGCATTTTTCTTAAGTAACAATACACTAAAACCATTACCTAAAATGGCAATAACTGATAACCAAATCACGAGATTTGACGAAATCTCTTGTGGATTGCGAAAGCGTTCTACAGCTTCAATAATTAGAAGTATAGCTATAATAATCAAGGTAGCTGCGTTGACGAAAGCTGCTAAAATCTCTGCACGTTTATAACCAAAAGTACGTTTTAAAGATGCCTTTTTTTTAACTAAACGATTAGCAATGAAGCTGATAATAAGCGATATCACGTCACTAAAATTATGTAGTGCATCGCTCAACAGTGCTAAACTACCCGATACTAATCCTCCAATAACCTGAGCAATGGTAATAGCAACATTAAGAAGTATAGATATAACTAAATTACGACCATGTAGGTCGTGATGACTTGAGTAGTTATGTGAGCGCGAATGACCCATTTTATGCCAATTTTAAATTGGTATCAGCATGATAAAGGAATTTTATCGACGCGTCGTTGGTGACGACCACCTTCAAAATCGGTATTTAAGAAGATGTCTACCATTTTTATGGCTTGTGGTATGGATGTAAAACGTGCTGGAATACAAATAATATTTGCATTATTGTGTTGTCTCGTTAATTCTGCGATTTCTCCAGTCCAACATACACCAGCTCTAACGTTTTGATATTTATTCGCCGTCATAGCCACACCATTGGCACTACCACAAATAAGAATACCACAATCTACTTTAGCATTATTAACATCAGTGGCTACAGGATGTACAAAGTCTGGATAATCCACGCTATCCAAAGTATCTGTACCATAATTGGTTATCTTATAGCCTTTAGCTTCTAAATGTTTAACAATAGCCTGTTTATATTCTGGACCAGCATGATCGTTACCAATAGATATAGTCATGTTAAGAAGTATTTGTTTTGCAATGCAAAATTACGAATAATTAAATCTGGTTGATAGTAGTATGAATGACATGTTAATAACTGTTTACAAGTTTTAAAAAGAAAAACTTGTAATGTTTTAATTTTTTTGAAAGCAGAATTGCTTTTAAATATCAAAATTTAATAATCACTTTTTTCAAGGAAGTTATTCATAGTCCTTATAGACGAAATTAACAGTAGTTGGTTATAAAATTATAAATCATTTCTATTAATATCAGTTATCAACAGTTGTTTACAATAATTTTACTTTTCTTATATATCAAGAGTTTACATGTAAATTTAATGTTAACTAAAGCGTAATAAACTGTAAAATTTAAATTTTCAAAACAATTTCTTAAAAAGTTATTTCAATTATTAACAGCCTATAATAAGCATTATTTATTTTTTAAAATTTTAAAAGAAAAATAATAATAGATGATATAGTTGTGGATAACTAAATGTTGATGACATTTTAAAAGTTTGTCGATTAGAAAATAAAAGCTAATTCTAATACATTTTTAAAATGAAACAAATTTACGTTTTATTAATCACGTGTTTTTTATTCTTTAATGTTAATGCGCAAACTCAAATAGGTGGTGATATTGATGGTGAGTCTACTATTGATCAATCTGGTTATGCCGTTAGCCTTTCTGCTAATGGTTCTATATTAGCTGTTGGAGCACCAGTAAACAGTGATAATGGAAGTGCTGCGGGTCATGTAAGAATTTTTCAAAATCAAAATGATAGTTGGATACAGCTTGGCACAGATATAGACGGTTTAGGTGCTAATGATTTTTTCGGTTTGTCTGTAAGCTTATCTGCTACTGGAAATAGAGTTGCTATAGGTGCACCAGAAAGTAACACAGGTAATACGGGATATGTGACGGTTTTAGACTTTGAAAATAATACGTGGGTTCAAGTAGGGAATATTATTCAAGGTGAAAATCCTGGAGATTTTTTTGGTTGGTCTGTAAGTTTATCTTCAGATGGTAATACATTAGTGGTTGGTGCTCCAGGCAATAGTGATAATGGAAGCTTTGCAGGCCATGTAAGAATATACGAATTTCAAAATGACAGCTGGGTACAAATAGTAGGTGATATTGACAGTGAGGCAATGGGTGATGAATTTGGAAGATCAACAGCTTTATCGGATAATGGTGAATTTTTAGCAGTTGGTGCCGTTACAAATGATGGTAATGGAATTGATTCAGGCCATGTAAGAATATATGAATTTCAAAATGGTAGTTGGGTACAAATAGGCCAGGATATCGATGGTGAAAACGCTGGTGACTGGTTTGGAAGATCAGTAAGCCTGTCAACTCAAGGTGATAGAATTGCAGTAGGAGGTATATTTAACAGTGATAACGGATTAAATTCTGGTCATGTAAGAATTTTTGAACTTCAAAATAATAGTTGGGTACAAATAGGAGCCGATATTGATGGTATAAGTGAAAATGAACAAACTGGCGTTTCAGTTGATTTATCAAGTGATGGAAATGTTGTAGTAATAAGTGCACCAGGAAATTCTACAAATGGTAATTTAAGCGGTCAAGTACGTATTTTTGAATATGTAAATAATAACTGGGAGCAAATAGGTATTCCAATTAATGGCGAAGGGGCTAATGATGAATTTGGATTTGCCTTAAGTTTATCTTCTAATTCACAGTATTTAGCCATTGGAGCTCCCGTGAATAGTGGTAATGGATTTGCTTCGGGTCACGTTAGGGTATACAACATATCTGCATTATTATCTGTCAAAGAAATAAACACTTCTAATTTTAAACTTTACCCCAACCCAACCAGAGACCAATTTACCATTCAAGTTGACAACCCATCAGAAATAATAGAAGTAAAGATTTTTAATGATCTTGGTCAGTTGGTATTAACTTCAAAAGAAACAACTGTTAACACGTCAAGATTAGTTCCAGGACTCTATATGATTGAAGTAGAAACTTCAGGGGGAAAAGTATTAAAGAAGTTGATTGTAGAATAAACCTCTTTAATACATAAACATTATTTATATGAGTCATAAAAAGAATTAATTATAATTTAATCAGATAATGTAGGAAAATCCCTTATTTACGTATAGTTTGCATAAACTATTAAAAACAGATTTATGAAAAAACTATACTTATTAGTCTTATTAACTCCCTTTTTATGTTTTTCTCAAACACAAATAGGTCAAGATATTGACGGTGAAAATGCTGAAGATTGGTCAGGTTTTGAAATAAGTTTATCCTCAAATGGAACTATTTTAGCTATTAATGCTACGCGTAATAATGACAATGGAAATAATTCAGGTCATGTACGAGTATATGAAAATCAGTCGGGAGTATGGACACAAATAGGGCAAGATATAGATG
>NZ_JANQOM010000047.1 GCF_028289625.1 Winogradskyella sp.
ATCAATGTTTAGGACTTCTATTTCAGTTGGCCTACTAGGGCTCGAACCTAGACTCTTCTGGACCAAAACCAGACGTGTTGCCAGTTACACCATAGGCCAATATTCCAACTGTTTGTGGGCTATACCCACTAAAGCACATCTTGTGCGAAAGCGGATGCAAATTTAAAACAAAGTTTGTCTTGGGCAAAAAAAATCTAAAAAATAATCGAAATTACTTAACGTTAACTTAAAAACTTAGGCATTACTATAATAATTAGTAAATTCGCCAGCATCAATACCTAAGGTTTTTATGACGGATTTTAACTTTAAAAAGTGGAATAACATTTTAGCATGGTTTGTATTTGCTATAGCATTTATCGTCTATGCGCTCACCATAGAACCAACAGTAAGTTTTTGGGATGCTGGTGAGTATATTTTAACCTCATCAAAATTACAAGTGGGCCACCCTCCAGGAGCACCATTATTTCAAATGATGGGAGCCTTCTTTTCCATTTTTGCCTTGGAACCGTCACAGATTGGTATGATTATGAATATGATGAGTGCTACTGCAAGTGCATTCACCATTCTTTTTATGTTCTGGACCATTAGTATGCTCCTAGTTAAACTAGTAAAACACCATAAGGACTCAAGCTCTAGTAAAGGAATGGCTATTTTAGGTAGTGCTTTAGTGGGTAGTTTAGCTTTTACATTTACGGATTCGTTTTGGTTTAATGCTGTTGAAACTGAAGTCTATGCCATGGCTACCTTAATTATGGCTGTGATGTTTTATCTCGCCTTACGTTGGGAACAGGATATGCATACACCTAGAGGAAACCGTTGGTTGATTCTCATAGCTTTTATTATTGGCCTGTCTTTTGGTGTACACTTTATGGGCCTTTTAACTATTCCTGCAATTGGTCTTATTTATTATTTTAAGAATTACAAGACGATTACTGTAAAGAGCTTTATAATCGCTAATGTAGGGGCTGCAGCAATACTATTGTTTATATTTAAATTGCTGTTACCGTCAACGCTAAAATCGTTTGGATATCTAGAGGTATTCTTTGTGAATTCTATAGGTTTACCTTTCAACTCAGGTACAATCATTAATGGTTTGTTAATAATAGGCCTATTTTATTTTTGTTTAAACTATACGCGCAAAAAAGGCTTAGTGCATATCAATACACTAGTACTCTGCCTTATGTTTATTTTTATTGGCTTCTCTTCTTGGATGATGCTACCTATAAGGGCTAATGCGAATGTAATCATTAATGAAAATAATCCTTCTGACGCTCGCGAATTGCTAGCTTATTACAATTTAGAGCAGTATCCCGAAACACATTTATTTTACGGTCCTCAATTTACTGAAATCTACTCTGGTGCAGATGAAGACGAACCTTTTGTTGATGATAAAAAGAACTACGAGCGCGATGAAGAATTAGGCAAATATGTGATTATAAACGACTGGGAAGGCAGCAAACAAAACTATAATCACGACCATGCGTCTATCTTACCACGAATGTGGAGTAGTGAGCATGCTGACAATTATATGATGTTTACAGGTTTAATTAACTTTAAAGTAGACCCAAATCTTCAAACCCGTGCCTTTAACGAAGCCCTAAGTGTAGGTCTAAGCGAAGATCAGGCTAGTCAATACGCACTTCAAGAAAAAAGACGCTTCGATCAAGTCGTCAGTGATTTTAGAATGCGCATAAGAAAGGGAGAAGTAGACTATGAAGATTATGACCAATTCTTAAAGCGTTATGGGCAACAATACTTAATCATAGAAAAACCCTCATTTGCAGACAATATTGCTTACATGTTTCAATACCAGTTTGGTTACATGTATTGGCGTTACTTTATGTGGAATTTTACGGGAAGGCAAAATGATATACAGGGTAGATATGACAATTTTAATGGGAATTGGATATCGGGAATAAAATTTATTGATGAGTTGCATTTAGGCGTATCCCAAGATAATCTACAAACTGAAGTCCTTGAGAATAAAGCCAGAAACACGTATTACTTTTTACCCCTCATACTTGGTTTAATTGGGTTTTTCTTTTTAATGTATACCGATGCTAAGCGCTTTTGGGTGCTGTTAGTATTCTTCTTGTTGACTGGCTTAGCTATTCAATTCTATACTAATATTAGACCTTTTGAACCACGCGAACGCGATTATTCTGTTGTTGGTTCATTTTATGTATTTGCTATATGGATTGGTTTTGGAGTTTATGGCATCTATGACCTTTTAAAGTCGAGCATAAAATCAAAAGTATTGGCTCCCGCTATTACAATTGCTTGTATAATTATTGTGCCAGGAATCCTCGCTGCAAATAACTGGGATGATCATGATCGCTCAGGAAAATATACAGCCAACGCTATGGCGCGTAAGTATTTAGAGTCTTGTGCTCCTAACGCAATTCTCTTTACCATTGGCGATAATGATTCTTTCCCACTTTGGTATTTGCAAGAAATAGAGGGCGTGCGTACCGATGTGCGTGTTGTTAATACGAGCTTATTCCAAACCGATTGGTATATAGATCAAATGAAGCGAAAGGCTTATGAAAGCGACCCTATTCCTTCACAATTAACACACAATCAGTATAGAGGTGGGAATAGAGATGTCATTATACGACGTGAAATTACCAAAGACACGCTACCAATTAAAGATTTTATGGATTTTGTCTCTAGTGAAAAACCAACAACAAAATTTAAATATGTTGTTGAGCGACAAGGTGAAGACCCAGCACAATATCCAAGTCACATTCTTAAGACCAACTACTTCCCAACAAGGTATATCAGTGTCCCTGTAAATAAAGATGCTGTTTTAAAAAATGGTATTGTAAAACCAAAAGATGCAGATAAAATAGAAGATAATTTATATGCTGAAATTGAAGGCAGCTATATCTATAAAAACAGATTGTTGATGTTAGACATTATCGCCAACAATAATTGGGAAAGACCTATATATTTTACTGGTGGTGCTTTTGGTGAAGATGACTATGTATGGCTTAAGGACTATTTACAGCTAGATGGTATGTGTTACAAACTAGTTCCAATTAAAACACCGGTAGACAGGGCAAATCCTTATGATATGGGTCGTGTTGACCCAGACCTAATGTACAATATGGTAAAAGAATGGAATTGGGGCGGAAGCGGTGAAGATATCTATCACGATATTGAGAGCCGAAGAAATGGTATTACCTACAGAGGTAATTTGGCGCGTCTAGTCGAAGCACTTATCAATGAAGATAAATTAGACAAAGCTGAAGAAATTGCTGATTTGGCCATGGAAAAAATGCCAGTTGATAAATTTGGATTCCATTCGCTTCTAGAACCTTACATTAGTGCTTATTATGAAATCGGCAATGTTGAAAAAGGTCGGGCGCTTTATAAAGATGTCTCTAAAATTTATCAAGACAACCTTATTTATTACGGTGGATTAGATGAAGATGACCAAATAAGTATCATAGAAGATATTTACCTAGATATCCAAAGATATAGGGCTCTTGTAGATATTTTAATCATCTATAATGATAAGGATTTTGCTCTTGAAGAAACTAAGAAATTTAATAGTTATCTGAGTTTACTTGACGTGATGAGTGGTTCTGAAGAAGAATTTGAGCCAAGAGAGGATATTGATATTAATGAAATTTTAAACGATAGCCTTCAAGATTCAATAGCGCCAGAAGAATAGAGCCCATGAAAATCATTCCTGCAAAAACACCTGGATTTGTAAAAACACTATTCCCAAATTTTGTCTGGAATGTTAATACAAGCGACAAAGAACTCTTCCTTACTTTTGATGACGGCCCTACACCCGAAATTACTGAGTGGGTGCTTCAAACACTTAGGCAATATAATGCCAAGGCCACATTTTTCTGTATTGGGAAGAATATAGAATCGAATCCAGAAATTTTTCAAAACATATTAAAAGACAGTCACAGTATTGGCAACCATACCTACGACCATCTAAAAGGATGGAAAACAAAAACCAAAGTATATGTCGGCAATACGGAACTAGCAGATTCTGTAATTGCATTTCAAGTTCAAAACTCAATAGTCCCTAATGCCCATAATTTAGAAGTACTAAAGCTTTTTAGACCACCCTATGGAAAGTTTAAAACTAAACAAAGCAAAAAAATTCAAAAACTGGGTTATAGAATTATACTTTGGGATGTGCTTTCTTATGATTGGGATAAGACAGTAAGTGAAGAAACCTGTTTCAAAAATGTTATTTCTGCTACAAAAGAAGGTAGTATTATCGTATTTCACGATAGTGTAAAAGCCTCGCGAAACTTAAAATATTCCCTACCTAAAGTATTGGATTATTATAACGAAAAGGGTTATGTATTTAAGGCTCTCTCTAAACGTACTCTTGGATAATACCAATTAAGGTATCGGCATCTTTCTCACCGCTATGACGCCATTTCATTTCACCATTTTTGTAGATAATCAATGTTGGTAAACCTTTGACACGAAGCGCTTCGGCCAATTCTTTATTTTTATCCACATCAATTTTAATGACTTTAGCTTTGTCACCTAGAGCAGCTGCCACATCACGTAATATTGCATGCATTGCAACGGACTGGTCGTTCCATTCCGTGTAGAAGTCTAATAGCACCGGAATATCGACATCTATTAATTCCCCAAATTTTGACATACCTTATTGTTTTAGTCAAATGCGCTACACAAACCTACACAAAATTTTTATAGAAAAAATCTAGTTAGTTTGTAATGAGCCACATAAAAATAAACAATTGTTAGCAATTAAGCCTCCTTTGCCTGTTTTTTAAGCTCTATCACTGTTATTTCTGGCCATATTCCTACCCTACCAGGAAAAGCCAAATAACCGAATCCACGATTGACATTAATATATTGTCCTAATGCTTCATAAATTCCTGCCCACTGTTTGTATCGCCATTTCACAGGACTCCATTTAAACCATCCTGGAATTTCGATTCCAAATTGCATACCATGTGTATGACCACTTAAGGTTAAGTGGTAATGGTAGTCATTGTTTACAACCTCGGCATCCCAATGGCTAGGGTCGTGGCTCAACAAAATTTTAAAATCGCCTTTATCAACATGACTCGACGCTTTCTTTAAATCCCCAGCTTTTTTAAAGCCTCCTTTCCCCCAATTCTCTACACCTATAATAGCTATACGCTGCCCATTTTTTTCGATGAATCGGTTTTCATTTAATAGCAAGTTAAAACCTATATCTTTTTGAAGTGCTTTTAAATCCTCAAGATTTTGTTTTTTATCGGCTTCTGAATTCCAGCTTACATAATCACCGTAATCATGATTTCCTAATACCGAGTACAAACCATCTTTGGCCTTCAATTTTTTGAAAATATCAACATATGGCAAAAGCTCTTCAGCCTTATTATTAACCATGTCACCAGTAAACAAAATAACATCACTCTCTTGCTCATTGATAAGATCAATAGCATATTCTACTTTATTGATATTATCAAAACTGCCTGAATGCACATCGCTAATCTGTGTCAGTTTATAACCATCAAAAGCTTCGGGTAAATCTTCAAAATGAAGTGTGTATTTTAAAACTTTAAAGTTGTATTTGCCTTTATACATACCATACAGTATAGAAGTAAAAGGAATTGCTGCTAGTCCTAAAGCAATTTGGCTAATAAACTTTCTTCTTGCCGGGAAATGTCTTATTTGGTTACCGCTTGCACTATCATCTTGCATAAAATAGCTGTAAATCCCTTGTGGTATTCTAAAGACATCTTCGGTAAACATTATCGCGATCAATATCAGCTTTGGAACAACAAGTGCTATTAAGAAGCCAACGGCAAAAGAATTAGCCTGAGAAAAACCATTGCTTCTATTAAAACCGAAAAACTGAAAAATAAAATTTCCAATGACTACAATGGTAAACAACCAATACAGGGCATACCACCAATTATTTTTGGTTATCGTTTTTAAAGATTGAAAAGCATAATAATCTGCTACGCCAATGATTAAAATAAAGATTATCCAGCGAATCATAGAATTCTTTTAATTGCCAAAGTTAAGCATCTGCTTTTCGACTTATCTTATGAAATTGTTAAAGCTTACCACCTTGAGTTTCTCAAGCGTCTTTGATTCAGTCTTAAAGTAAATAGTCATCGTTTTGTTAGGAGGCAGATTGAAAAAGTTATTGGTGAAGAATCCCTTGTTAGTGGTTGAGAGAAAAACATCTTTTTGAAATATCTCACTAAAAAGTTCTATGGCAAAACCATCTTCAGTCGGGTTTGTTTGCCATTTTATAGCGTCATTTTTCAATCTTAGTTCTTTTGGTCTCACAAAGAAAAAATGTTCTTCAACGCTATTAAAACTGACCTCAAGATAAATCTCATTTTTGGGAAAGTCAATATCGGATAACGGTATTTTATATTTAGCTTGACTTGAATTCGCCTTAACCGTAACTTCCCGTAAATCTTTCCACAAGACTTTACCCTTAAAATCTTTGATGGATACCCAAAGTTTGTCCTTTATCTTGTCTAAGCCATCATTGACAATCCATGTTTTTAAAGTGTCATTTTCAACTTTTGAAGAAATCAAAATATTGTTGAAAGCCCGTTTTAGCTTGTATTGCAAGGCCTTCCAGTTTCCAAAATGATCAATACTACTCCAAGATACCGCTGGCCAGCAATCGTTAAATTGCCAGTATAAGGCACCCATATTGTAGGGTTTAGCGCGTCTATGTGCTTCTATTCCTTTTATAATGCCATGGGCTTGTAACAGCTGACTCATATAAACATAATCTTCTGCACTTCGACTGCGCTCCGTGTACATATCTGGCATCGGAAAATCGCGCTGCATGTAGTCTTCAATAAGCTGAAAACCTCTAACATGCTTTTGATGGTTCTTAAACCCTTCAGAAGTAATATTTAAAGCATCATTTTGATTTATAAATCGTATGGCTTCATAGCTTGGAAAGGATTGAAATCCAAATTCGCTCATAAATCGAGGTACGCTTTCTTCTAAATGCTCAAAAGGGTAGGCATCGTGCCAAATCCACCAATCGTGAGCATCACCTTCAGTTTTATATTTTGGATTACCTCTACCGTACTTCGGTGAACTTTCCCAATAATGTGTATCCGTCAACTTAGATACAGTTATAGGCAAAATTGAATCAAAAACCTTGAGATAATTATTCCAGATTTCGTCTTTCTCTTTATTACTTCTGTTAGCTTGCCAGCCCCAACGATGCCAGCCTTCAGAGTTTTCATTATTACCACACCATAATGCTAATGACGCATAATTTCTTAATCGCTTCACTTGTTGTTCGGCTTCGTATTGTACATTTTCTAAAAAACCACTATCCCCTGGATACATGGCACAGGCAAACATAAAATCTTGCCACACCAAAATACCTTTTTCATCACATAGCTCATAAAAAATATCATTCTCATAAATCCCACCTCCCCAGACTCTAAGCATATTCATATTTGAACTCACGACATCATTCAACAACTTTTCATAATGTGCATTTGTTACCTTATTTTGAAAACTATGCTGTGGGATGTAATTGGCGCCTTTGGCATATACAGGCACATCATTCACCTTAAAATAAAAAGATTCTCCTATACTATCTTTCTCTGTAATTAGCGCGATGGTTCTGAGGCCTTTTTTAACTGAAATACTGTCCAGAATTCTTCGACCATCCTTTACCAAAACTTTGATATTATACAAATTGGGCTTACCTATGTTATGCGGCCACCAAAGTTTTGGGTCTTTGATTATTAGCGGAATCCATGTCGGGATAAGTGGATTCGGTTTTTTGAACTCAAAATTTAAACTATCATTGACATAGATTTCATAAGTATATTCAGAATTCAATACGCCAAAATCTATAAGTAACTCTGCTTTATTCTTTTCAATTCCAAGTTGTTTTATATTAATGTCTTTTAGTCTAACATCATTCCAACTTACCAGTTTTATAGGTTTCCAAATTCCACTTGTATTTAATTTTGGTCCCCAATCCCAACCGTATTGAAATTGTGCCTTACGTGTAAAAATGCGATTGCCTTCAGGTAATTCATAACGTAACTTTTCCTTTTCAGTTTCTTCATATTTAGAGGTCTTCTCAAAAACCAAACGCAACTCATTTTCACTTTTGAACAAGGATTTGACATCCACATCCCAAGCTCTAAAGGCATTGTTAGCCTTTAAGATCAAGCTGTCATTCAAATATACCGAGGCATAAGTGTCTAAGCCTTCAAAATTGAGTTCGAGATGCTTTCTTTCAAGAATTTCTTTGTCGAGATGAAATGTGGTTTTATACTCCCAATCCACTCCCGAAACCCATTGTACCTTTTTTTCATTATCACCAATAAATGGGTCTTCTATTAAATTATTATCCAATAAATCAGTAAACACATTTCCAGGAACTGTTGCGGGATACCAAACCGAATCATTCACTGTTTTGAATTGCCAATCTTGATTGATTTCTATGGTAATGGGCACATCATGCTTAGGTTGGCAACTAAAACAAATCAAAACCAATATCAATAAAGACCTTTCGACTGCACTTCGACTCTGCTCAGTGACCACGCTCAAGGTGACAGAATAAATGTTATATAGCATCGAGGATAGCTTTTATTTTTTGTACATTAGAAACGGTTTGCGGCTTAGAAAATAATGAATTTTCTTGTTGAATTACCGAAGACGCTGAAGCATGAATTTCAGTAAACCCAGCAACCTTAAAACAGTTTGCATTTTTGGCATTAATGCCACTTCCAGGTAGTATTGTGATTCTACCATTAGCCAATTGTTTTAATTGGTTTAACAATTCTAATCCTTTAATTGCTGTTGATTGTTGCCCAGAGGTTAATACTCGTGTAACATCTAAATCTATTAATTGCCTCAAAGCATCTTCTGGATTTGCAACCTCATCAAAAGCACGATGAAATGTAAATGATAATGGTTTAGATAATTCTATTAATACTTTTGTTCGCTCTATATCAATGGTTTGAATAGAATTTAAGACTCCCGAAACTATGCCATGGCAACCAAGTTTTTTACATAATTCAATATCCCTAGTCATAATCTTAAACTCGTCATCTGAGTATATAAAATTTCCGCTTCTTGGTCTTATCAAAACAAAAACAGGAATCTTTAAGTTTTCAATAACTTGTTTTATTAATCCATAAGAAGGCGTGATGCCTCCAACAGACAATTCTTGGCACAATTCTATACGATGTGCACCAGCATCTTGGGCATTTTTTGCGGATTGGAACGAGTTGGTACAGATTTCTAAAAGCATATCAATTAACACTAATTTCATCTATAAACGTCCAAGCTTTATGACCAGCACCTTGTTTACTTTCTGGAATGAAGCCATAGTTTGGGATCTTCATATAGATTTTCTTTATCCATCGCGATGAAAATTTTGCTTCAAAATCTATTAGTAATTTATTATTACTGAGATTAAACAGTTCATACTGTTCATTATCAAAACCTATTAAAATTTCTCTTGGCGCATAAATCCATTGGCCATTTCCATTATGAAATCTAGTCTTAATCGAATGTATTGCGGTCTCCTTTCCTAAATCTATCTCAATTAAAACATCTTCTCCCCAAAACCCTAACCACTCCTTATCACCATAGCGTTTATCACTTCCACTAATTCCATTAATTAATCCTTCTGCTCCACTACCAGCATACGCTTTATGTGGTGATTTATCAATGGTGATTTTTGCACCAACGGCTTTATGAAGATTAATATATTGCGTAAAGGTTTTGCCCAGTTTTTCTTTTGAATTATACCTAAACACCGTTGCCTTTATAGTTTTAGAGGTATCTATTTGTATAGGTTTTGTATAGGCTCTAGATTCGTAATCTGGTTCACTTCCGTTAACAGATACTCTAATTACTTTATCTTCTTTTAGCAAAGAACTTAGCTTATATTTTGGCTCGCCATTTTCTATAATCATTTCTCCTTCAATTTCATAGAGATGATTGGCATAACTGATATGAAGCGCATCTAATCTTTTGTGAAATTTTTCAAGTCTTGAAACAAAATCAGAATAGTTTTTTTGTTCTGAATTTGACCAAAGGACTTCACTTATGGCCAAAATTCTCGGAAAAGCCATATACTCTACTTGGTCTTCCGTAGGCATATATTCGGTCCAGACATTCCCTTGTGCACCCAACACATATTTGGAGTCTGCTTTAGACAATTCTTTGGGGATTGGATTGAAACCGTAAACCTTTTCCAAAGGCAAAAAACCGCCAATGGCCAAAGGCTCATCCTCATTTTCGGATTGGTAGTAATCAAAATAACAATGTGATGTAGGCGTCATCACGACGTTATGTCCAGCTTTCGCAGCTTCAATAGCTCCATTCATTCCTCTCCAAGACATTACTGTGGCATTGGGTGCCAAACCACCTTCTAAAATCTCATCCCAACCAATAATTTGTTTGCCTTTAGAATTGATATATTTTTCCATACGTTCTATAAAATAACTCTGCAAACCGTGTTCGTCTTTCAATCCTTTTTCTTTTATTAATCTCTGGCAATACTCACAATTTTTCCATCTTGTTTTTGGCGCTTCGTCCCCTCCAATGTGAATGTACTTGCCTGGAAATAATTCAACCACTTCATCAATAACATCCTCTAAAAATTTAAAGGTTTTTTCACTCGGACAATAGACTTCTTCAAAAACTCCCCATTTTGTGGCAACTTTAATTTTCTTATTGGTTGCTGAGGCTCTCGAAGCGCAACCTAATTCTGGATATGCAGCTATTGCCGCCTGACTATGACCTGGCATTTCAATTTCGGGTATAATGGTTACAAAGCGTTCTTGAGCATAAGCCACAATGTCTTTAATCTGCTCTTGAGTATAATAGCCTCCATAGCGTTTACCATCAAACTGATGGGGTTGGTCACTGTAGTGTCCAATTAGAGTCTCGTTCCTGAAAGCTGCTATTTCTTGTAGTTTAGGATACTTTTTAATTTCAATACGCCAACCTTGATCTTCGGTCAAATGCCAATGGAAGGTATTCATCTTTAGCATGGCCAAGGCATCAATATACTTTTTGATAAAATCAACCGAATACATGTGTCTGCCTACATCTAAGTGCATCCCTCTATAACCAAATTGAGGTTGATCTGTGATTATTTTAGAAGCTAGTGCCACATAATTTTCATTATAACTCCCGTCCTCAAATTCGGTTGGCAACAATTGTCTTAAAGTTTGAACCGCATAAAATGCTCCCTTGTCTGAACTGGCTTTTACTTTTATACTGTCAGGAAGGATTTCTAGAACATAGCCTTCATTATGTGAAATAGTATCTTCATAAATAAAGGCAATTTTATCATTGTTCTTTAGTTTAATACGACTTCCATTTTCAATATAGTTTTTTAGGAATTGTGCTGAAACTGACAACCTTGGGTCATAGTTTATTCCTGTATCATTATTTAGAATAAATCGCCATTGAGCTGATATTGATTGATTGGGTTTAGGAATGACTCCGTTTGTTTCTTCATTTAATACTTCTCCTGAAGAATTTGACTTTGTATGCGGTTTACAGGACCACAACGCCAGGCTTATAATTATGACTACAAACGTTTTATTGAAATGCATTTTAGTATATTAGATGCTTAAAATTAGTAATCTATTTTTAATGCCATCTAAACTTCACTTCGTTTTTTTAATTCTTCTATTGGTAAGCTGTAAAAACGATTCTAGAATTCACCCTGCACAAAAAAATAACCCACTAATTTCTTATGTCAATCCCTTTATAGGTACTAGTGGGCATGGGCACACCTATCCAGGAGCCACACTCCCTTTTGGAATGATGCAGTTGAGTCCAGATACACGCTTGGACGGTTGGGACGGTTGCTCAGGTTACCATTATTCGGATGAGTACATCTATGGCTTTTCGCACACCCATCTCAGCGGAACAGGTGTATCCGATTATGGTGATATTTTATTGATGCCCACTAATGCCGTGAATTTTAATAATGGAAGTGATGGTCAATCTGGTTATCGTGCACATTTTTCGCATGATAATGAAGTGGCAGAACCTGGATTTTATAAGGTGCATTTAGATTCTACCAATATCGATGTGGAATTGACCGTTTCTTTGCGAAGTGGAATTCATAAGTATCAATATCCAAGTGCTGAAAATCAATATGCCATTTTAGATTTAGAGCATCGTGATGAATTACTTTCTTCAGATATTGAATTTGATTTATCCAATAACAGAGTAATTAAAGGACACAGGCATTCTAAAGCTTGGGCAACAAACCAAAAGCTTTTTTATTATATCGAATTCTCACATTCATTTTCAACTAATCCATTAGAAAGTACAATAAGATCATTCATTAATGAAAAAAGAACAAAAGCAGTTCTTAGATTTAAGAATCCAAACAACGAACCCGTTTTTGTTAAAATTGGTATTTCAGCAGTAGGTATTGAAGGCGCTAAAAAAAATCTAGAAGCTGAAATAGGAGATAAAGATTTTAAAACCATTAAAAAAGAAGCCCAAGACTATTGGGAAAAACAACTTGAAAAAATCATAATCGAAAGCCCGAATGAAGACCATAAAACGAACTTCTACACCTCATTGTATCACACCATGTTAGCACCTAATCGCTATCAGGATGTCGATGGTAGATATAGAGGTATGGATTTAGAAATTCATAGTGCCGATTTCAATTATTACACGGTATTTTCACTTTGGGACACCTATCGTGCTGCCCATCCCTTATATACGATTATTGAAGAAGAACGCACCAATGATTTTATAAACACCTTTTTAGCTAAATACGATGAAGGTGGCATTATGCCTATTTGGGATTTATCAGCTTGCTATACAGGCTGTATGATAGGTTATCATGCGGTTCCTGTGATTGCTGATGCGTATTTAAAAGGCATTAAAGATTATGATACTGAAAAGGCTTTTGAAGCCATGAAACATTCAGCTACCAGAGATCATTTGGGTTTAGAGTCTTATAAAAAATTTGGATTTATACCTGTGGAATTTGAAAGCGAATCCGTGTCAAAAACATTGGAGTATGCCTATGACGATTGGACCATTGCACAAATGGCAAAGGCTATGGGTAAGGAAGATGATTACAAAATTTATTCAGAACGTGCACAGTATTATAAAAATATCTTTGATCCAGAAACACAATTCATGCGCGGACGATTTAGAAACACATGGTTTGCACCTTTCGATCCTTATGAAGTGAACTTTAATTATACCGAAGCTAATTCTTGGCAGTACAGCTATTATGTACCACAAGACATTTCTGGCTTTATGGATTTATTAGGCGGAAAAGACAAGCTCGAAGCCCATTTAGATCAACTTTTTACGGCTGAAGCTGAAACTTCTGGACGTAATCAGGCCGATATTACAGGTCTCATAGGACAATATGCTCATGGCAATGAACCAAGTCATCATATGGCTTACCTCTATAACTTTGTGAATAAACCGTATAAAACTCAAGAACGTGTTCATCAGATCCTAACAGAACTTTACCAAAATGCTCCAGACGGTATTTCAGGTAACGAAGATTGTGGACAGATGAGTGCTTGGTACGTCTTTTCGTCGTTAGGGTTTTATCCTGTGACACCAGGAAGTGATCAATATATTATCGGCACTCCAATTATTGACAAAGCCACATTTAACTTAGAAAATGGCAACCTATTTACAGTGCAAACGTATGATTTAAGCAACACTAATAAATATATTGAATACGCTTATCTTAATGGTGAATCCTTAAACAGAACTTATGTTACGCATGAGGAGATTATGAAAGGTGGTATTTTAGAATTTCATATGACCGATAACCCGGCCGTTTGGGGAAGTCGCGAGGGTGAAGAACCCAAAATTTCTATCACTGACCATGAGATTGTCCCTGCGCCATTTATAGCCAAAGGTGATGTGGCTTTTAAAGGTGAGACAGAAGTAGAATTGGGTATCGTAAGCTCTGAAGCTGAAATTTTCTACAGTGTCGATGGCTCTGATTTTAAACTATATGATAAACCCATTACAATATCAAAGCCATGTTTGCTTAAAGTATATGCTACTGATGGTTATGGTAAGCAAAGCGCCACGATTGAAACGCAATTTTACAAAATCGACCCCAACTTGAAGATCAAACTAGAAACGGAATATGCCAATCAATATAACGCTGGTGGTAATGATGCCCTTATTGATGGTATTTTAGGCACTAAGGATTTTAGAACAGGGACTTGGCAGGGCTATCATGATACCGATGTTATTGCCACGGTTGATCTTGGGGATATTTCAGTATTAAAAAATGTAAGTATCAACTTTTTGGAAGATCAACGTAGTTGGATATTCTTACCCAATCAAGTTGAGTGCTTATTTAGTGTAAACGGAAAAGATTTCAAGTCTATTGAAAAAATTAAAATTAATAATACTATTGCATCTGATGAATCAACCATAAGAACTTTTAGCTTCGAAATACCATCCTATCATAAAATTAGATATATAAAAGTTATTGCTAAGAAATTAGGTGAACTTCCAGAATGGCATTTGGGTTACAAACACGATGGTAGAAGCTGGATTTTTGTGGATGAAATATCAATAAAATAAAACATGAATAAATTATTTGTTTTTATCGCTTTTTGTTTGTCATTCATTTCATGTAAGCCATCCTTTAATTTAAGCGCTGAACAACCCAAAATAAATAATTTAGCTCTTGGGAATTATAGCAATGAGGATTTTATTGAAAATTTTCCAGATTCCACTAAGGACTTATTGCCAAAAGAAAAGATAAATGTTTACTTAGATAGTATTCGCCTAGATTTTGATTCAACTCTTTACCGAAAAGAAGACGTTATTTCTAATGATGTTACTATCAACAAAATAAGTTCAACACGAAAAATACAAGATATTTATTTTAAGATAATTCAATATTCAAATTCATTGAAAATCCAGAAAAATGAGCAAAATCTTTATTTGCAAGATTTTAAAGACTATTTAAAACAAAATCTTATTGTTTATTCCGATGATAAGACTAATTTAAAAGGTATTCTAAGTATTAAACTTAATAAAGACATTCTAGCGTTTTTTGAAAAAGACTCAAATTATTGGAAATACCTTTCCTATAACGATTTAGGAAACGAAGCTATATTTGGTCTTAAAACTTCCCAAGACATTATCGATTTATATTTCGATGATATTTTTATTTCTGCAAAAAGGAGATGGAATAAAGAATCAATATCCATTTTTAGAGAAATTTATGAACAAGAAAGGAAGAACTATGAAAATAATGGAATTGATTTCGATAAGTTTGTTAGATGCAGAATCAAATATCAGGAAAAAGCTGAGGAAAAATTTGACAATGAAATCCCTGATAATTATTATCAGAGTTCATACTTTTTAGAGCATTCACTTAAATGCAGGATTTATTCAAAAACTAACTAACACTAAACATAATGAGCAGCCAAAACAACAAATCAGCACTAGCGACTCTAGTCACCGTATTCTTTTTTTGGGGATTTATTGCAGCATCCAATGGTGTCTTTATTCCGTTTTGCAAAACCTATTTTAACATTGATCAATTCCAATCACAGTTGGTAGATTTTGCATTTTATGGTGCTTATTATATAGGTGCTTTATTGCTATTTATAATGTCTGGCTCAATTAAGAAAGATATTATGAATAATTGGGGCTATAAAAATGGCATCATATATGGTTTATTGCTATCTGCTATCGGTGCCTTTGTGATGTATCCAGTTACTGCTGGTGCAGAACAAGGACAAACCGGTGTTTTTTATCTAGTGCTTATCGCTTATTTCATAGTAGCTTTAGGCTTCTCTATACAACAAACAGCAGCGAATCCTTTCGCCATTGCTTTGGGAGATTCTAAAACTGGCTCTCACCGTTTGAATTTAGCAGGAGGAGTCAACTCCTTTGGCACAACCATTGGCCCAATTGTGGTAAGCTTAGTCATCTTTGGTTCAGCCTCGTGGAGTACTGATGAATTAGCCTCAATGATAGCCAATAACGACATTACCTTGGTTACCGTACAGACTTTATACCTAGGTGTTGGCCTCCTATTTTTGGTGGCTGCGGCTTTATTTTATTTTTCAAAAAAATTACCTGCTCTTAAATCTAATACTGCATTTGAGCCTGCAAACAAGGCAAAAAATTTATTAATCCTACTAACCCTAATCATTATAGGTTGCTTTGGTTATATATTTAGTACTTACACTGGCGATGCCATAGCAACTGAGCGTATCGAAAACACACGATTAATTGTGTTGTTTGTCGCACTTATGGCTGTTATTATAGCTGTTTTTGTAGCAAATACCAGTGCCTCTAAAAAACCTGAAGGCTGGGGCGCCATGAAATATCCTCAGTTGGTTTTAGGGATGCTTGCCATTTTCATGTATGTCGGTGTAGAAGTTACCATAGGCAGTAATCTTGGTGAACTATTAAAACAAGGTGTTGGCAATACAGGATTAAATGCGCTAGGTTTACCAGTACTTAACGATTCGCAATTAGGTATATACATCTCCTTATATTGGGGAGGCTTGATGATCGGACGTTGGGTCGGAGCTATTACCGTTTTTAATCCAAGTAAAGGTCTTAAAAAAGTACTGCTAATTCTTGTTCCCTATATCGCTTTTGGTGTTATCATTGCCGTAAATTGGGTAGCAGGAAATGAGTTTTCAACCAATGAAATTCTGTTTTTTGCTATCTGTATAGCTGTTCAGATATTCGGTTTCTTCTTAGCAAAAGACCGACCTGTAAAAACGCTAAAAATATTCAGTATTTTAGGTATAATAGGCATGCTCATTGGTTTATTTGCCTCTGGAAATATAGCCTTATTTGCTTTCCTGTCTGGCGGTTTATTCTGTTCTATCATGTGGCCTTGTATTTTTACATTAAGCATCGCGGGATTAGGAAAATACACCTCACAAGGCTCTGCCTTTTTAATCATGATGATATTAGGTGGTGCCATCATTCCACCTGTACAAGGCAAATTAGCTGATGTGTATAGCATTCAATCCTCGTATTGGATTGCCGTAGCCTGTTTTATATACCTATTGTTTTATGCCTTTAGGACAAAAACCGTTTTGGACAAACAGGGAGTTGAGTATTGATTAACTATTTATTGTCGCATTCAACGCAGTCGAAATGCATAGCCAGAAATTAAAAACAACCCTAAAATCCCCTCAAGGCGAAACTAAATTTAACTATGAATAGACGAAAATTTATCAAAAATACAGCACTTACAGGTGCAGGTTTAACTCTAGGAAATTCCTTAATGGGATGTGATGAAAAAACTTCTGAAAAAACCAAGAATACTATTATTAATTCTGAAAATGGCTCTAAAACCAGTTTACCATTGGTCATTGCTACATGGCATGTCAAAGAAGCTACTGCTAAAGCCATGGAAGTTTTACAAGCTGGCGGAAATGTGCTTGATGCCGTTGAACAAGGTTGTATGGTTGAAGAAGCGAATGAAAACGGGCAATCTGTAGGCAAAGGCGGATTACCTGATAGAGATGGCAATGTTACTCTAGATGCTTGCATTATGGATAAAAACGGTAACTGTGGCGCTGTGGCTTATCTTCAAGATATTACACATGCCGTTTCTGTAGCTAGGAAAGTAATGGAGGATACACCTCATGTCATGTTAGCAGGAGAAGGCGCCAAGCAGTTTGCTATTTCACAAGGGTTTGAACCTGAAGATTTATTAACAGAAACTTCAAAAAAAGAATGGGAAGAATGGAAAGTTGAAGCTAAATACAAACCGATTATCAATATTGAAAACCACGACACTATTGGCATGTTGGCTATTGATAAAAATGGAGACATTTCGGGTGCTTGCACAACCAGTGGATTGGCTTATAAAATGGGTGGACGTGTTGGCGACTCTCCAATCATAGGATCTGGTTTATTTGTAGATAACGAAATTGGTGCCGCTGTTGCCACTGGTCTTGGAGAAGAAGTCGTTAAGACCGTTGGTAGCTTTTTGGTCGTTGAACTTATGCGACAGGGCAAATCCCCTCAAGAAGCTTGTGAGGAGGCGATTGGTAGAATTGTTAATAAACCTAATAGCAACTATAAGGATTTTCAAGTGGGTTACATTGCCGTAAACAAAAAAGGCGAAACTGGGTCTTATTCCATCCACCAATGGTTTAGTATGACCAAATTCCAAAATGGAGTTAATGAGCAAATACAATCTGATTTTTTTAATAAATCTTAAAACCACTTAATCGTTAGCCTAGCCATTTTTTCTTTAAATCTATTGTATGGAGGAAATAATAACTCTGCAACACCAAAAACGTACTGTTTTACTATGGCGCGCTGATTACTAAACGCCTTAAAGCCATAAAAACCATGACTCTTACCTATTCCACTATGATTCACACCACCAAAGGGTAAGTTATGATTAGAGTAATGAACCACATTATTATTGATACACGTGCCGCCAGCTTTGGTGTGATTTAAGATTCTCTTAGTATTAGTTCTACTTTTACTATAAATATAAAGTGCTAATGGCCGTTCCTTTGAATTTATACAATCAATAGCTTCCCCTAAATCCTTATATGTTACAATAGGTAAAATAGGACCAAATATCTCGTGTTGAAGCAACAAAGCATCTTCTTTTAGATCGGAAATAATGGTTGGTGCTATGTATTTAGATTCAGCATCTAATTGTCCTCCAATCTCAATTTTAGCATTTGTATCTTTTGCATTATCCAAATGTGCTTTTAAGCGTTCAAAGTGTTTTTGTGTCACAATTCTTGAATAAGAATCAGAATTTTGAGGTTGCTCAGAATAAAAATAGTCTAACCATTTTTTACACGCTTCAATAAACTTGTCTTTAATACTCTTATCAATTAAAATATAATCTGGTGTCACACAAATCTGGCCTGCATTCATAAATTTCCCCCAAACAATTTTTTTTGCAGCTTTGTCAACACTTGCTGTTTTATCAATTATGGTTGGTGATTTACCACCAAGCTCTAAGGTTACTGATGTAAGATGCTTTGCTGCAGCAGTCATTACAATTTTACCAACGTTTGGTGAACCTGTAAAAAAGATGTGGTTGAAGGGTAATTGCAACAACTGAGTAGAGGTTTCTACTTCACCTTCAACTAACGTTACCTCATCCTCTTTAAAAACTTCTCTCACTATTTCAGCCATAAGTGCTGAAGAACTTGGAGTCATTTCCGAAGGTTTAATTATTGCTGAATTACCTGCTGCAATAGCCGAAACTAGCGGTCCAAATGTGAGATTGAAAGGAAAATTCCAAGGAGAGATAATTAAGCAAACTCCTTTAGGTTCATATACATAATAAGAACTTGCCCCTAACATAGATAAAGGTGTTTTAACCTTCTGCCTACGCATCCACTTATGCAGATGAGCTTTAGCATGCTTTATTTCACCTATAATCTGATAAATCTCTGTTAACTCTGATTCAACCTTTGGTTTACCTAAATCTTTGTATAAGGCCTCTAAAATCCTTTTTCGATAGGTTTTTTCAATAGCAGTCTTAAGTTTACTTAGCTGCTTTATTCTATGACTATAAGAATGTTGTCCAATACCAAGCTGTTTTATTCTTTGTTTTTGAAATAATTCAAAGTAGGGATTCTTATTAAACTCTTTATCGTCTGTCTCCATTTATGTTGAATAATTAATCAAATTGTGCATTTCATCGATGTTATTGACAAATCCGTGTATTTGGTCTAAATCTTGGGGTTTTTCGTCTATAAAAACAACGGTTTTAAAGGGCTACGAGCCTATTTTGTGTATTTCATCGATATTTTTTGCTAGCAGGTGTCAGTCATCTAATTATCGTCTTGTTTCGTCCAAAAATTTCACTGCAAACAAACAAACCTATGTTTCTTTGAACCGAAGTTAAAACAAAAAACGATTTAACAGTCATGAAAAAAGGTTTAGTCATCATATTATTCTTAACAATGTCCTTAGCAGGTTTTGCTCAGCAAGATGTTGTAAGTAATGTTGAGACTGAACTTGTTGAAACTGTTAAAGCTGACAAGCCTGAAGTAAAGAAAACATTAATTTCTGCTAAAGTGAAGGCTAAGGTTTTAAAAATCAACAGAAAAAAAAGTAACGAGATTATAAGCATAAAGGCTTACAGAAAGAGTTTACAAATCAAAGTAAAAACTGTAAAACTTTGCTAATTAATATGCTATTAACCATCTATAGACCGAAACATATGTTTCGGTCTTTTTTGTTTAAGGATATAGCACTATCTTAATTAAGTCCACCTCTGGCCTCTTTTCTAAAAGAATAATTGTCGTTTTCTCATTGGGATTTTCATCTTAATCCTATCACCGCGTATCTTTATTAGTTCTTTGAAGCTTCAAAAACAAGTTGAGCATTTTAAAAAATTATAAATTCAATTTTAAAGTGTAACAACTAAACTTTCGGTTCATCTTTAAGGTATTAATCTAATTTTCCATCAATTATGTCTTTATCCTTACAAGCTAATATCCTTAAGCTTTCATTTTTATCGGCCTTTTTATTTGTCCATATTGAAGTTATGGCATTCGTACCACCGTCCAACAACTTACTTTCCAATGGTGCTTTGGCATATGCTTATCCTATGGATCCAATTACTATAGATGGTAATGCAAAAGACTGGCCAACAACACTAGAAAAGCATCCTATTGCGATAACACCTTACGGAGAATTACCAAAAAAAGAAGATTTTTCAGCCTATTTCCAAGTCGGACACAATTTAAATGAAAAGGCACTCTATGTTCTAATAACCGTTATTGATGATAATCATGTTGTAGATAATAGTGAAAATGCGACTTGGATTACACAAGACTCCTATGCCTTGTATGTGGACTATAAACATGATTGGAACGGTTCTGGAGTCAATCTTTTTCAATTTGGGGAAAGTTTTAAACGGGATTATGACTACACCGCAAGTTGGGATCCAGAGATAAAGCATTTTAATTGGGATAATGTTACCATAAAGATGTCCCGAAACGGAAGTACAAGTATCTATGAAGTAAAGATTGATTTAGGTGACTATTTCCAATTAAATAAAAGTATTGGTATAGACCATGTTTTGGTTGATAAAGACCCAGAAGATGAAGACGGCACATTTACATTTATTTCTTGGGGAGCGAATGGCGGAAAAAGCCAATCAGCAACACGACTTGGCGATGTTATTCCTATTGCCGAAAACTCTAAAGTCTCCGAAGTCAGTGGAAAGCTTTCTTGGGAAGACACTACGATTGAAGAACTTCCTGATAGAGTTACCCTAGTTGACAAAAACAACAGCAAACTATGGTCTGTTGCAAATGTCGATACTCTTGGTCATTTCACCACAATGTTGCCCTCAGGGCGATACTTAGCAAAGCCCTATTGGGATTTTATTGGTGGTTATCCTGTAGATATTGAAAACAGTAAAGCCTTTTTTGAAGTAAAACCAAATAAAGCCAATCAAAACATAGATTTGATAGTGAAAACCAAAACACCATTAAATCTCATCCCAAAAAAAGGAATTTTAGAAAACTTCGATCCAAATAACCCTAAAGCACTCGATAATTTCATTACAGCCTATCAAGATTATTACGTTATTCCAGGTGTTTCATTGGCTATTATAAAAGACGGTAAGGTTGTGTATCACAAAACTTATGGCAACAAAAATGCAGTGACTCGCGAAGCTGTAAATAGCCAAACACTTTTTGAAGCCGCATCGATTACTAAGCCTGTATTTGCCTTTGCCGTATGCCGTTTGGCAGAAAAAGGCATCATTGATTTGGATAAGCCTTTATACACCTACTTGCCGTTTGAGGACATAGCACATGATGAGCGCTATAAATTAATCACAGCTAGACATGTATTAACCCACCAAACCGGTTTCCCTAATTGGGCTTGGGTAAATGAAGATGGTAAAATTGATATTAAATTCACCCCTGGAACTGACTATGGCTATTCTGGTGAAGGTTTTGAATATTTAAAGCGTGTGGTGAACAAAATTACCGGTAAGGATGTTGAAGATGTAGTTAAAGAAGAGGTTTTAGATCCCTTGGGAATGAAAAACACCTACTTTACTAAAAACGATTATATGCGAACCCACGTTTCTAACGGACATTTCGGAAGATTTGCCTCACCAGCTAACTTGCCTAATGAGCCAGGTATGGCTTGGAGCATGCATACGGAAGCTAAGGATTTTTCGAATTTTGCTTTAGGTCTCTTAGAACGCAAAGTCCTAAAACCAGAAACTTATGAAGATGTATTCAAAACCCACACCGTCGTAGATGACGACGATATTAAAGAAAGTTGGGAGCGTTATTTTGGATTGGGTATATCTATAGAAAAAACACCTTTTGGACCAACCTTTGGACATGGTGGCAATAATGGAGACTTCAGGTGTCAGTTCAAACTATTTACCCAACTCAATTCTGGTTTCATTATTTTTACGAATAGTAATCACGGAGATGATTTAGTCAATGCTTTAGAAGAATATTTAATCACTGGTAAACAACACACCAATGATTAGTAAACCAACCGTATTGCAGAGCACTTTTCTTTTAAGTAAATATTGAAAATTATAGCATCCTTGTAAAATAAGCACTCAACTTTTTGTAGTTTTATAGACTTCAAAATTAGATTTAATGTCAGACCAAAAACGTCTATTTCTCGTTGATGCTTATGCACTCATTTTTCGTGGCTATTATGCCTTTATAAAAAACCCAAGAATCAATTCTAAAGGTGAAGACACATCAGCCATTATGGGTTTTATGAATTCACTTTTAGATGTCATTAAGCGCGAACGTCCCGATCATTTAGCCGTATGTTTTGATAAAGGTGGTAGTGTAGATCGTGTAGAAATGTACGAAGCCTACAAAGCCAATAGGGATGAAACTCCCGAAGGTATTAGAACAGCAATTCCGCATATCTGCAATATCCTAGAGGCGATGCATATTCCTATCATGGTAAAAGAAGGTTACGAAGCCGATGATGTTATTGGTACCTTGTCTCGACAAGCAGAACAAGAAGGCTACAAAGTTTTCATGGTAACACCAGATAAGGATTTTGCACAATTAGTTACCGATAATATTTTTATGTATAAACCCGTTTTTGGTGGTGGTTACGAAACTTGGGGAATTCCAGAAGTTCAGAAAAAGTTTGAAGTGGAAGATCCATTGCAAGTCATCGATTTTTTGGGTATGATGGGAGACTCTAGTGATAATATCCCTGGACTTCCAGGTGTAGGTGAAAAGACGGCTAAAAAATTCATCAATCAGTTTGGCAGTATGGAAGGACTTTTGGCCAATACGGATCAATTGAAAGGGAAAATGAAAGAGAAAATCGAGGCCAATGGCGAGCTGGGATTGTTGTCTAAGAAGTTGGCAACCATTATGCTCAATGTGCCTGTTGAATTTGATGCTAAGGATTTTGAATTAAACCATCCTGATGTTGAAAAGGTAAAGCAAATATTCCAAGACTTAGAATTTAGACGGCTCACTGAAAATTTCCTAAAGACCTTTGCTACAGAAACCCCAACAACAACCACTGAAGCTACTCAAAAACAGGAAACGCCAAAAGCCACACCTAAAGAACAAAAGGCTGCTGGTGCTGGTCAGTTTTCGTTATTCGGCACTTCGACAACGCCCACTGACCAAAACGATACTGAAAATTCTCAATACATACGAAGAACCGCTGAAACCACATCACATTTTTATCAAAGTGTAGCCTCTGGGATGGCCACAAAACTGTTTGTGAAAAATTTAATAAATCAAACTTCCGTTTGTTTTGATACTGAGACCACAAGCATCAATCCGTTACAAGCAGAATTGGTGGGTATTGCCTTTTCTTGGGAAACTGGTAAAGGGTTTTATATGCCTTTTCCAGAAGACCGACAAGAAGCGCAAGAACTCTTAGAAGAATTGAGACCATTCTTTGAAAGTGAAAGCATAGAAAAAATAGGTCAGAATTTAAAGTACGATATTAAAGTCCTAGCTAAATATAATATTGAAGTTAAAGGCAAACTCTTCGATACCATGTTGGCACATTATTTAATTAATCCAGATATGCGTCATAACATGGATGTGCTCGCGGAGACCTATTTAAATTATACGCCTATTTCCATTACCGAACTCATTGGCAAAAAAGGAAAGAATCAATTATCCATGCGCGAAGTTCCTCTCGACAAGCAAACTGAATATGCTGTTGAAGATGCAGATATTACCCTTCAACTTAAGGAGCATTTTGAAAAAGAACTCGGCGAAGCCAATACCCAAAAATTATTTGATGATATTGAAGTACCACTACTTAGGGTTTTAGCTGATATGGAATTGGAGGGGATTAATTTAGATAAGACCTTTTTACATGCATTGTCCGAAGAATTAGATGGAGATATCGCTAATCTCGAAAAACGTATTTATAATGCCGCTGGCGAGGAATTTAACATAGCTTCGCCAAAGCAATTAGGAGTTATCCTTTTTGAAAAAATGAAGTTGGTGGACAAGCCTAAAAAAACCAAAACAGGACAATACTCAACAGCAGAAGATGTATTGAGTTATTTGGCTAAAGATCATGAGATTATTCAGAATATTCTGGATTACAGAGGTCTTTCAAAACTAAAGAGTACGTATGTCGATGCATTACCACAACAGGTCGAAGAACATACAGGTCGCGTCCATACCGATTATATGCAAACGGTTGCCGCCACTGGTCGTTTGAGCAGTAATAATCCGAACCTACAGAACATCCCCATACGTACCGAACGCGGAAGACAAGTTCGGAAAGCCTTTGTACCAAGAAGTAAAGAGTATACGTTACTCGCCGCTGATTACTCGCAAATAGAATTGAGGATTATTGCAGCATTGAGCCAAGAGGAAACGATGATAGAAGCCTTTAAAAATGGTGAAGATATTCATGCCTCAACCGCTTCAAAGGTATTTAACGTTCCTATTTCCGAAGTAACTAGAGAACAGCGTGCTAATGCCAAGACAGTCAACTTTGGTATTATATATGGTGTCTCAGCTTTTGGGCTAAGCAACCAAACCAATTTAACACGCTCAGAATCCAAAGAACTCATTGACACGTATTATGCGACTTATCCAAAACTTAGAAATTACATTCAAGACCAGGTAGATTTTGCAAGAGATAACGGTTATGTACAAACGGTTTTAGGGCGTCGTCGTTACTTAAAAGATATTAATTCCCGTAATGCTGTAGTTCGAGGAGCTGCAGAACGCAACGCAGTGAATGCACCCATACAAGGTAGTGCTGCGGATATCATTAAGATTGCCATGATTACTATTCACGAAAAACTTAAAGCGGGCAATTATAAATCTAAAATGCTTTTACAAGTTCATGATGAATTGGTATTCGATATTTATAAGCCAGAATTGGAAGGTTTAAAAAATCTCATAAAAACCGAAATGGAAAATGCCTACGAGCTTTCTGTACCATTGGATGTGGATTTCGATAGCGGCGATAATTGGTTGGAGGCACATTGATTTAACAAAACTGCAAATCAAAAATCACTTTTATCTAAATTCTATTTAAAACTGCCTTTTTATAAGATTTTCCAATGGGTAATTTTATATCGTCTTGAAGAATGATTTGATTCCCCTCAATGAGTTCTACATGGTTAAAATTAATAATATAGGATTTATGGATTCGTAAAAAATGATTTGGCAATTTTTTTAAAAAATCTGATAAGGTTTGGGGTGTGAGAATCATATGATTTGTGTAGATTTTTATGTAGTTACCGTAAGCTTCTATATAACTGATCATATTAAACTCTATTTTAATAATTTTCTTATCACTCTTTACAAAAATTGATGTTTCTTCGTTATCATGGTTACTATACTGTACTATACCTTTTTGGGATATTTGCTCACGAACTTTTAATACAGCTCGTAAAAATCGTTCTAAAGAAAAAGGCTTTAATAAATAATCGGTAACAGCTAAATCAAATCCTTCTACCGCATACTCAGTATATGCTGTAGTGATTACAACATTAGGCCTCTGTTTTAATGTTTTTAACAAAGCCAATCCTGAAAGTTTAGGCATATTAATGTCCAAAAAAAGAATATCCGCTTGTTGCTCTTGCAACAACTCTATCACTTCAAAAGCGTTCTTGCAGATTCTCACCAATTCTAAGTTTGGAGTATCTGCTATATAATTTTCTAATATCTGACGTGCAATCGGTTCATCGTCAGCTATAATACATTTTAAAGTATTCATATTACAAATCGAGTTTTAACTTAACCTCATAAGTTCCATCATTTGAATCAATTATCAACTTGTGTCTTTCTGGATATAAAAGTTCTAAACGCTTTTGAGCATTTTTTAGTCCAATACCACTTTCACCTGATTCCATAGGCTTATCAACTACTTTTTTATCAATTGAGTTTACGGAAGAAAAAAGCAACTTGTTATCTATAACTTCAACATTCACTATAACACTGCTCCTCTCTGTATCAGTCTGTACTAAATGCTTAAATGCATTTTCAACAAAGACGATTAATAACATCGGTGCAATCTTATTTTTGGATATTTCGCCTGTTATACTAAATTTAATGTCTGTCCGATCTTCTAACCTAATCTGCTCTAAAGACATATAATTTTCTAAATACTGTAACTCTCTTTCCAAGGCAACAAAGGTCTCTTTTGTATCATATAAACTGTAGCGCAATAAATCCGATAGTTTTAACATCAAATCTGGCAATTTATCAGATTTAATAACCGATAAGCCATAGAGATTATTTAGTGTATTGAATAAAAAATGTGGATTTAATTGCGCCTTTAAAAGTTTTAACTCAGCATTTTTGTCTTCTTGTCTTCTTATAAAGCTATCCCTTGAAATTTTAATTGCGCTACCAAAAGTCAAGGCTAAAATCAAGATTCCGAAAATGCTCAAAAATAGCATTAGCGTAAACGCTCTTTCAACACTCTGTAATAAGAAGTATAATATAATTACTGAAAAAACAGTTACATTTAAAATAAACAAGGTTGCAAAACGCAACCAATTTTTATTGAATAGTGGAAGAATAAACAAATTATTTATGTAGATAGCAGGTGAAAACAGTAAAATGATATAAGCAGCGGTCAATGCTCTATTTTCGGCCTGAACGGCACCTGTAAGAATTAGAAAGAGACAAAACCAAATAAATAGATTCTGAACTATCTTATTATCAACCCAACTATCTAGTTTTGACATATTTTATTGAATTAGTTTTTAGATAATCTAAGTGCTTTTTAATAACCCTATCCCTAAGGCTTAATTGAAGAAATATTTTTTTATAAAACCCATTTTGGGTCTTTAGCGTAACCTATACTACATCTTAGGCATTCCTTGATACAATAAGCCTTTAACATCAATCAAACTTACGTTATTAGAATCGAACTTCATTTTTTTAATGGCAACTGTTACAGTTTTAAATGCAAACAGCTCTAAAATACTGATAAGTGGATCATTATCCCTTTATCATTTCTTCAAATTCGTTTGTCATTTTTTTTTGTCTAAGAGCAGTAGATATGGAAATATTTGAACTATAAATTCAAAAATCACATATTATGAGATCACTTAAAAAAGCCATTACACTTTGTTTGATACTTCTTATTACAGGCATAACATATTCACAAAGCAATGCTTTGAATAGCTTATCTGAGAAGTATAATGCTCAACTAAAACAAAAGCAAAAAGGAATTGGTTTACTTATAAAGAAAAACAATACTACAGAAACCATTGCTCTTGGTGATTATAACCTGACGTCTGAAAAGGTTTTTAGTATTGGTAGTGCGACTAAAACCTTTACAGCAGTTTTAGTTTTACAGGAAATGGAAAGAGGCAACCTAAAACTATCAGATAGTATTGGAGCCTATTTGAGCCCTATAGAAAATGTAGAAGGCTCATTAACCATAGAATCATTACTAAGCCATGAAAGTGGTTTAGATGAAGTTGTTGAAGCGAACATTCTAGATGTTTTTTTTAAAAAAGATGATGCCCTTTATAATCAGGATTTCCTTAAACAAATCGAACCCCATAAACCAGAAAAAGTAGGCACATTCCAGTATTGTAATACCAATTATATGTTACTAGGTGAAATTTTAGAAAAGATTAACGATAAGCACTATTTTGATTTGCTCCGTGAACGGATATTTATCCCTTTAGGATTAGACAATACCCATTCTTACCTCCACAAGAATATTAAAGATTTAGCAATTCCAACACATAGAGGAAAGGATGTTTCAAACTACATTGACCATCGTTTTTATGGAGACATTCCTAATGCAGCCGGTAGTATTGCCTCAACCTTAACAGATATGGAAATTTTTTATAGTTCGCTCTATGAAACCGAAAAACTATTAAAAAAGGAAACCTTACAGCTTATGCTATCTTCGGGGAATGACCTTTACGGATTGGGAATTTTTAAATTGAGTCATAAAGACAAAACCTACTATGGTCATGGTGGTAATACCATTGGTTATGCCTTTAGTAATGCTTACGACCCAGATAGTAAATCTATGTATTTAATATTTGCCAACGCGGTCTCAATGCCCACAAAATCCATTGAAAACGATTTAATGGGCTATTTAAATAATGAACCCATTAAAGATTTTGAAGATGTAGATATTGATAGTTTTAAAAATTACGAAGGTAAATACCTCTTAAAAGAAGCCAACCTTATATTAAAGATTGTTATAGAAGATAAAAAGATATTCTTGGTAGGTGAAGCACAAGGCGTTAAAAGCGAACTCAGTCAAAAAGACGAAAACACCTTAATAGATCTCGAAACTGGTGTTAGTCTTACTAAAAACAACAATGATTCTGAGAGCTTAACTTTCAGCCAACAAGGATTTACTACTGTTATCAAAAGAATTAAGGAATGATAAAATAAGGTTTTGATGGAGATAATTAATAATCTTCATCAAAACCAAATTTGTGCTAATTGGTGTTGAGTCAAATTAATTTTTTAATCAAAAATTCTGAAAGCTTAGGTCAAAGACTTCGCAAAAGCTTACAATGCGTGGTTCATCCGCTAAGGATTCTGGCCTTGACTCCGTTCGTACAGACACATTGGCATCAGCGACAACTACATCATCGGTTTGTCTTCGCACCTGAACGTTAATAGATTCACCATCTTCTACCAACAGATTTAGAAATCCTGTGCCTTGAGCAGGTAAATCAATAAAGGCTTGAATGTCGCGATATGACACTACAAAGGTGACTGAATAACTTGGAAAGCATCCACCAATACCGCGATCATTATTAAACGTTGCCAATACATTGATACGGTCTGGTTCTTCATTCTCGTCTTCCTCTTCGTCACACCCTAAAAAGAGTGTAAAGCAAAGGAAAAAAGCGAATATATATGTTATGGTTTTCATGTGCATTATGTATTAATTAATCTTCTATATATCTGGTTTTATAGTCACCGTGCAGTTAATGGAGACATCTGTTATAAAACTTACCGGGTTATCCGAAACAGATCCCGAATAGAAAAAAGCAATCGCTCTAAGTTGTGTTAATGCTTCATTTACCCTAGTGAAATCGCCTTCTAACGTAAATAATGTATTATTAAAATCGGCTTGTGCTAAGTTAACTACTGCAGTTTCGAACTCTTCGCCAGCTTGTCCGACTGCAATTACAATTTCACCCTCGACAAAAGCATCTGAGTTTCCAACGACATCTTTATAAAAATAGCGGACGCTATTAATTCGTATTTTGGTGATTTCGTCAGAATCACCCAAATATTCCATGACATTAGGGTCTTCCCTAAAATCCCATAGCCCTGTATTGGATTGAAAATCCATAGGCGTTTCTGGAGTTGGTACATTTGGAACATTAATTTCCAATTCCGTGATAAATGTCGTTTCTATATCAATCTCCTGCTCTAATAATTCTTCAACTTCATCACAGTAAAAGAACAGTAAAGGGCAAAAAAGGAAGATGCATTTAAGTATTCTCATGGCAATACACATTTAAATAGGACACTCTATATACCCTTCAATCGGTTCTTCTTCACCTGTTTGTAAGTTCCTCATTGTTCCTTCAAAGCGCATGCTCGTGGCTGTTCCGGCATCGACTAAATCCACACTTCCAGAAATACTTACATAAGTTTCAACAACAACGCCATTGTCTGTTATCTGAAGGACTAAAAAAGCATCACTTGATTCATTTAATTCATCTCTGAGATTAAAAGTTGCCGATATACAAAAACCTTCGTGGCTAACGGCAATACCATAAGTCAATCCATCCAACTGATAAAATCCAGAATACACGCAAATGGTCTCTAATCCGCCTTGGGATTCTACATTACAGCCGCCTGTTGCTTCTGTAGTTTCACCTAAAAAGGTTACATAACTGTCATTGATGGAACCACCACCATCGTCGTCGCTACTGCAACCACCTCCTTGTAGCACAATAAGCAAGGGTATTAGTACAAGTAATTTGAGTTTCATAGTTAATAGCTTTATGGTTATTTGGTATAAAACTATTGCCACTAAATCTCATATCATATACCTAATTGTAGGTATATAAGATTTTAGCATAAGATGATACTTTTGAGCACAACCCTATTGGCCTCAAATGGTTGGAATTAAATATTTAGTAACTTTAGTACTTAGCTATTAATCATTATGACTAAGCACCTTCTGATTATATTATTATTAGGGCTATTTTTTTCTTTGTCGTATTCGCAAACCAAAGCGATAGATAGTTTAATGGTCATTATTGAAAATACTTCTGACCCCTTTGAAATAGCTAAGGTGAATTTATTGTTAGCGAAACTCCATGAACGGATAGATCTTAATAAAGGAAAAACCTATGCTTATAAAGCTTATAATTATAAAAATAATGATTCTCTTTTGGCTGAAACCAATAATCAGTTGGGGCGTTTTCAGTTTTTTACTAATGAGTTAGATTCAGCGACCGTATTTTTTGAAAATGCAAGAACGCTATTAGAAAAACACAATGGTGAAAAACGTGTGGCCATTATTAATATAAGTCTTGGGGCTATAGCTTTGAGACAAGGTAATTATGAAAAAGCCGTCTCAATATTAACAAAGAGTGCCTCTTTTTTTGAAGCCACTAATGACGATCTTAATGCCGCCAAATGCTACAGTAACATTTCGAGTGCTTTTGCCGAACTAGAAAACTTTGACAAAGCCATAGAGTATAGCAAAAAAGCCTTAGAGGTATTTAAGGAAAATGAACTTACCCAATTTCAACTCATCACATTGCCTAATTTAGCCACACAACATTACAAAAAGGGAGATACCATTAAAGCTATAAACTATTATAATGAAGCAGAGCGACTAGCTAATGGCCTGAATGATAAGCGATCGTTGTCAATGACTTACAATAACCTTGGGAATATTTATTTGGAAACTGATGTTGCTAAGTCCAAAGCGTATCTTGAAAAAGCCCTTGCCCTTAAAAATGAGCTTAATTTAACTTCGGGTATAGAAATCACTAAAAGCAATCTGGGTTATATCTATCTTAAAAATAAGGATTACCAACGCGCTAAGTCATTGTTAAGTGAGGCTTTAATCAATGTGAAGGGAAAACAACAAGTGTTTGTTTACAATAATTTGTCTAAGGCGTATAAAGGATTAAACAGCTATTCCAAAGCCTTAGAATTCTCAGAAAAGGCAAAAATACTAAACGACAGTTTATTAAGTACGGATAACCAAAAAACGATTTTAGATATTCAAACCAAATACGAAACTGAAAAGAAAGAAAAAGAAATTTTACAACTTCAGACGGATAATTTACAAGCTAACTATAAACGAAAACAAAACCGCAACCTATTACGTGCCGCCTTGGGTGTACTGGGTCTATTATCGGTATTCATTTATTTGCAGTTAAAAAATGCACGTAGAAAGCGAATCATTTTAGAACAAGAGCATACCATTAAGGCACAGGAATTAGAACAAAAGTTATACGAACAAGAATTGGATGGTATTGATGCCATATTAAATGCCCAAGAAGAAGAACGCTCTAAGATGGCTTCTGATTTGCATGATAACCTAGGAAGTAAGGTCGCCACACTGAAGCTTTATCTCGAAAGCTATGATAATAAGGATGATTTTTCAGGCTTTTACAACAAACTTAAAACCTTAATGAACGACACCTATAACGAAATCAGAAGTATTTCAAAAAACAAAAACTTTGGTGCCAAGATAGACAAAGGTCTCATACCATCCACAAAAAGTATTGCCAAACAAATCTCAGATTCAAAAAAGATTGACATTAAGGTCATCAATGTAGACGTTAATAAGCGTATAGAAAATACTTTGGAAATTCAGGTATTTAGAATTATCCAAGAACTACTAACCAACATTATTAAACATTCTGCTGCAACAGAAGCTGTAGTTCAGTTTTCCGAACACGAAAACACACTAAACATTGTGGTTGAAGACAATGGAAAAGGATTTGATACTAATGCTGCCAAAGTGGGAATCGGTTTAGTTAATATCGAAAAACGAATCGATAAAATTGATGGAGAATTTATAATTGACTCATCCAAAGGTAATGGTACTACCATAATTTTAAACATTCCTATATGAGCATCAAAGTTATCATAGCAGATGACCACCAGCTCTTTATTGATGGTATAAAATCCATATTATCAAAAGCTTTGGAAATTGAGACTATTGGCGAGGCTAATAATGGTGTTGAAGTTTTAAAGCTTTTAGAAAATGGTCTTTCGCCAGACATCATACTTACAGATATTAGAATGCCTGTGTTGGATGGTGTTTCCTTAACAAAAACCTTAACCAAAGACTATCCAAAAATTAAGGTGTTAGCACTTAGCATGTTTGATCAAACACCTGATGTTATAGAGATGCTCGATGCTGGAGCAAAAGGCTACGTCACCAAAAACGTTGAAAAAAAAGAGTTGATTACCGCAATCCATACACTAGTTAAAGGGGATTATTTTTTCAGTGATACCATTCCAAAAGAAATTAAGAATTGGTTTAATAAAGAAAGTAACTTATCCCAAGAATCTGATTTAACCAAAAGAGAAAAAGAAATCCTACAGCTAATCGTTAAAGGTAGAACCTCATTAGAAATAGCAAATCAACTCCATTTAAGCAAGTACACTATTGACACGCATCGAAAAAATATCCACAAAAAATTGGGTATAAAAACTAATGCTGGTTTGGTTAATTATGCTTTAAAGCATTTATGAACTTAGTCCTTGATTTAACCTTTTCTTACGCAAATTATAGAATATTGAACCAATGAAAATAAATGCTAGTCCAATAATAATCCAATACAGCAATTCATTTGAAACGCTCGAACTAACAGGAGTATCCTGACCATATAACACAAAACCCGCCCAATAATAAGGCTCAGCGAGTTTAGTACCTTGATGGTCTTCTTTAAACTTTAATTTGGCATACTTTAGAGCTTCTGATTTCGCTTCGCCATTTTTTAAGTTTTTGTAGAAATTTACCATGATTTCCTTAGTCGGTTGATCTGGCACTTCCCAAAGACTGGCTACGGTTGCTGGAACTCCAGCAAATGTAAACGCACGCTGAAAAGATTCAATATCTGATCCTGAGTTACTTTTGTCAACACCAGTGTTGCAAGCACTCAATACAGCCAAATCTGCACTGAGGTTTAAGCCATATATTTCTTCAAGATACAAATCATCGGATTCCGAATTTTCATTACTGAATAGTAAGCGACTTATACCTGACTGGCTATTATCAATAACAGCGTGCATGGCTAAATGAAGTAATTTATGACCGGATGCTGTTTGAATAAAATCACGTTTTGTTAATTCTTTTCCGCTATATAGATGCGAAGAAAACAGCCCACTGATTAATTCCGATTCCTGCTTAGCCCCTTCCAAAAAAACAGGCTTACTTCTTACCACAAATGCTTCGTTAGACTGTGGATATTCTGGTGCATAAATAGCCAAAGCATTATTATGTTCCCCTTGAATTACCGAAGGAAAAATAAAGCCTAAGCTTGAGGTATAACTGATATCATATGTTTCAATTAAAAGCTTCTTATCTCTAACCAAAACCTCAAATGGTAGCTCACTCAGTTGGGCATCTGGATTTATAATAACATGTTCAATATTAGTGTCTATTTTTGGTAAAATTAGCTTTGCTAGTTCTATTGCTTTTTGATTATTGAAGTTTTTATTTCTAACCTGTTCAATGAAAAGATTGGTCAACTCACTTTCAAATGTAGACCATGGTTTAAGACTAAAGTCAAGACTCTTGTTTGTGATTGAATAAATGGCAATTTGATTCTCAAAAACCACATACTTAATAACCAACGCGTCATCCGCTAATTGATTCTTTAAATCTTCCACTTTAATACTAGCTGTATTGAATAAACTTAGATTTGGAAAGGTCTCCTTAGTATATTTTTCAGTTTGACTCAGTAATGTTTGTAAAGAGTCTGATTGGCTTGTATTCTTTTTATATTTAAAGTTAGCAATCAATTCTCTGAGCTCATAGTTGCGAACTTGCAGTGAATCGAGTTGTGGGAAATTACTAAGCTGTCGGTTCTGGTTAAACTTTTGCCAAGCAAGTTGATTCTGTATGTTTTCAAAGCGATTTAAAATGTCCATTGGATTTTCATCTTCTATATATCCTTGCTTGCTATTATTCAAAATCCCTTTTAAAATTTGACGTAAATACGTCTTCTGCGTCTTATTAAACTTTCGCTTATCGTAACTGTTTTCAAACTGATTAAAAGCTATAGGATATAATTTGGCTACAATTTTATTCACTAAGCTATCCTCTGGGAAGTATCGATTTAGTTCTTCAGCTATTCTAAGTACTAACTTGGTATGCCCAAATTTTGTGCTCGGCTTAAAGTTGCTGAAATCATCTTTTAGAGCAACTGAATCTGAATGCACTTTCTGGATGGCGTTAAAGAATGTTGCTACAGTATTATCTTTTTGTTTTTGCTTTGCTTTTATTAAGCCTTTTTGTGCTAAGAAAAATGCACGTCTGGGATCAGATTCGGAGAGACTATTCAATAATTGATTTATTTCCTTTTCCGCAATTTCCAGTTGATTAGATAATGCTAATACTTTTACCCTATTATATTTTAAAGAAAGTAATGTACCTGAATAATTTTCATTTTCTATGAGATCAATAGACTTATTGATATAATTGAAGGCTGCAACTAGATCTTCTTTAGTTGTTTCTTTTTCTGGTTTTCGACTAGCATACCAATCTCCTATGTGGTTTAATGCGGTCGTATAATAAATACCATCTCTCTTAATATCAAAATCCGGAGCTTTATGATAACTTTCAAGATTTTTTAGTGTTGCCATCAATTCTAGACTATCAGATTTGCTCTTACCGTATTGATACAATTGATACACTTTACTATAAGCCAAAATTATTTCATACTTATGTCTAAAACCGTCTGCATCAGTAACCAATTGGTCTATTGCTTCCTTATTTTCGTTATAAAGATTTTCCGCTTGACGTAAATACATTTTTGCGTCTGTAATATTGCCATGGTATGCGCATTGCTCGGCAACAAAACGGTATGAGGTTATGAGATAATCATAATCTGGATTATCAACACTGGTTAAATATTTTATAGCATTTAATGTTGAATTAAAGGTTCTTCGGTCTTTACCACTATAACTTTCTGCCGAGGCTTTATCACTATATAATTTTCCTTTTAAAAGTCTTCCTTCTTCCGAATTGTTACAATAGATTAATCCAAATTCGGCACTCTTTATGGCTTCCAAATAATTGTTTAACTGGTAATGCGCTTTATTCTGATATTTATATAATCGGGCGATTTCAAGACTATCCTCGATAGGTGCTTCAACTAACTTTGCGATTTCATTTTTGCATAATATAAAAAGTGAATCATATTTTTTTTGAGCTAAAAGGATGCTGGCTCTATCACTGGATTTTACATTTAGTGAATCTAAACTTTGTATAAAAAAAGAATTACTCGCATTGGATAAACCAAGGTTAGCAGCAAAAAAAAGTAAGGTGAGTCTTAGCTTAGCGTTGATGGCCAATGTAATCTTTATTTTTTTGAAATTAGAATTCTAAATTAGAATAATTAGAGCGTTATAACAAACGCTCTAATTATTTAAACCTTCCATTTATCTATTGTTTAAAAACGTTTTGATATTAACCTTGATTAAAATAGTACCTGACCCCTCATTTAACACCTTGCCATCTGGTAAATATTGAGAGTTTTTTGATTTACATTTTTGCTCTTCCTCTTGCGAACTTGCTGCTCGCTTTTCTACACATTCTTCAATTACATCTCCTCTATATTCTGCAACAAACTCAGTTTCATTAAACCGTTTTATATACAAGTAACCCGAAAACGTATTTGTATCCGTGAGCGTTTTATCATTATAGAAATATATTGAATATACAGAGCGTTCTTTATATTCATCAATATTATCAATGTTTTTCATAGTGGTTGAATTATCCAACGCACTTAGCTGAGGTTCCATTAGAGCCATTAGTTGTTTTTCTGCTTCTTGAGGTGAAATTTTACCTTCTTGTAATTGCTTTGCAATCAGTGCACCTTTTTCCTTAATTGCTTCAGCATTATTTTTTAACTTAACCTCTTCAGCCTTATCCCTTGCATTCTCATATTGACTTAATTCATTAGAATTAAATTCATATTCTGCTAAGCCTTCTTGTAAATTACTTACTCTAAGATAAACACTATCAGTTTCTTCTATTGGAAATTTAAATCCACGTTTAAAGTCCACATCGAGAATTAAAGACTTACCATCAGGACAGTTGGTGCAATTATCGGTTTGAAACTTCGGATCACGTTTGTCAATTTCGTGAATGGCTAGTGAAATGGTCTCATTAGAAATTTGTGCTTCCACAACTTCTAAATCCGTACTAAATACATTACCGTTTGCAATTACTTGTTGCTGTGCATAGAGAGATATGAGGCTAAGACATATAAGTCCGACAGCCATTGTTATTTTAACCTTCATAATTATAGATTTTAGTTTACAAATCCTGCTGATTTTGCTATGGCAATAGCAATGGATTTATAGTCTCGGTTTTTTGCCTTTTCAATGTCATTAAATGGTGCACCTGGAGCTATAATTTCTAATGTATAGCCTTCAAACTTTATTTCTAGCTTGCGCAACTTTGCAGTCCAAATTGCGGCTTGGCCCATATCAAGAACCCATTCTGAGCTCTTTCGCATGCTTTTCTTTAAAGCCCAAGCTTCTTCCCAATTTTCACCAGATCCTGTGGCTTCTGCAACATCTGCCATGTATTCATTAGATTTGATTTCTCTAAACACATTTATTGTACCTGTAAGATGATCAAATTTTTGATCGCTCATTTTAACATGAATCATACATCCTGGTTTAGGATTGACATAACGTTCTGATTTTGTTGGATCAGTTATGATTATCGCATCCTCTACGACACCATATTTTTCAGCCAATAATGTTGCGCTCATCTTATCACAAGCACTCATTCCTTCCTTATAATCTATTAGGTTGCCTTTAAACTTCTTGTTTACAAAAGAAGTGTCTCCTAAATCTTGACCAATTATTGTTTGTCTATCTCCTAAGCAAGATGTGCAAAACGCTATAAGTAATCCCAATGTTAATAAATGTTGTAGTTTCATAATTGTTTTATTTGATTAATAGCTTCTTGTTAATTACAGTTGATTCATTCTTAACTTGTAGCACATACAAGCCTGTTGATAAGCCTTCAAGATTAAGACTATGGTTTCGTTGGTTAATATCCTTTGCTATCATTACCTCTTTCCCTGTCATATCAAATAACACGATGTTTTGTATTGCAGCATTAGTTTCAATCGTAACTTCAGCGTGCGCAGGATTTGGATATAATTTTAAAGTTTCTAAGGCTTCATTTTCTCCAACTGACAATGTACTATCTAATAGTTCTAAAGTAAAATCACCAACCAGATTGAGATTTTGCACAGAGCGACCGCCAGGATTACCTCCTATCCAAAGTTGTAGATAATATGTTTCACCAGGAATTAAATCAGTTACCTCAACTGTACCAGAGTCACAACTTATAGGTTCTACCTGATTACAATCGTCATAAATAGCGATATTAACATTAATGTTGTTTAATGCTGAACTGGCTATTGCGGTTACTAATCCAGAAGAAGGTGCAGTAAATTGATACCAGACATCAATTAAAACAATGGTGTCTTCTTGACAACTTGGAAAACTAGCAGATGAAGTTGCACTTATCGTAGTACCAGCAACAATATCACCTAAGGTAAGCGGTTGAGCTTCGATACAGTCATCATTACTTGGTGCACAATCGGCCCCAAAACTCACCTGTGAATCAAAATTAAATTGTGGCTCTGCGTTAGACCAGTTTGTATTACTATAAGCTACATCATCTACTTCAATACAGGTTAACTCTGGATTATTCTGAGCTTCAAAGTTTGTAAAATTCACGTTGTTTCCGTTAGTAGCAATGAGAGAGACAAGATCGTTATCATTACAAAATAATGTCGTTAGGTTTGAATTTTGACTAATATTTAACTCAACAATATTATTGCCAACCACACCCAAATTTTGAAGATTACTAAGCATAGTAACATCAATCTCAGTTAGATTGTTTTGGTTAACAAAAAGCTGAGTTAAGAGTAAGTTACTAGAGACATCTAAACTATCTAAACTATTACCATTAAGACTTAGACTGATAAGATCTGAATGATTGGATAAGCCTAGTTCTGTTAGATTATTTAGAGCTAATAGTATTGTAGTTAGATCGGTGTTTTGACTTAAATCCACAGATGTTATATTATTATTAAACGCCGTCAAAACTTCAAGATTAATAAAAAATTCAATCCCTGTAAGATCAGATATATTATAACTATTTACATCAAGATCTGTAACACCTAAGGCATCACTTTCTTGCATAAATCCATTAATAATACCATCTGAATCTATATTTAAATCAATCAAAGCCTGTTCAAAATTTGGATCTGGAATATTGATTAAATTATCACAATTGATATTAAAAAAAGATTGTGAATCAAAATTGAATTGAGGTTCTGCGTTCAACCAATTGCTATTACTATAACTTACATTGTCCACTGTAATACAAAACAAATCAATATTGTTCTGTGCTTCAAAATTTGAGAAATTTGTATTATTTCCATTGTTCACTTTTAGTGACACTAAAGCATTATCGTTACAAAAAAGTGTAGTGACATTTGTATTTTGGCTTATGTCAATCTCTAAAATACTGTTAGAGCTTAAACCTAAGTTCTGAAGACTTGAAAGCATTGCAACATCAATAGTTGTCAAGTTATTTTCATTTAAAAACACTTGAGTTAAAAGTAGATTATTTGATAAATCGATAGCGTTTAAATTATTAGCATTTAGACTTAAACTTATAAGATTAGGATTGTTAGAAAGATCTATTTCGTTTAAATTATTTAATGCCAAAAGTATAGTGGTTAGCTGTTCGTTTTGGCTTAGGTCTACTTCCTCTAAAGTATTATTGAAAGCTGTTAACACTTCTAAATCTATAAAAAATTCGATACCCGTTAGATCCGAAATAGCATAACTATTTATATCTAAATCTGTGACACCTAATGCATCACTCTCTAGCATTTGACCATTAATCACACCATCTGAATCGATGTTTAAATCAATCAAAGCCTGTTCAAAATTTGGATCTGGAATATTAATGACTTGAGGCACACTTGCAGTTATATTCCCAAAATCTTGCCATACAGCTACATTACTATAAAGAGATACTGTACCATCCGGCACCATTAAAGTCATCGTTGAAAGGTCTAGAGTATCAAAAACATTGGCATTGATTGCTAAAGGAGTATTCCAATTAACGGTAACTTCTGTTAGCGCAAAATTATTCCTAACTAAAGAAGACCCTAATGATGTTACCGTTGATGGGATATTAATGGACTCTAAACTATCACAAAATGAAAAGGTTAAAACTCCTACCTCTTCTAAACCTTCATTTAAGTTTATACTGGTTAGCGCAGAACAACCTTGAAATGCAGTGTTTTCAATAATTTGATTAGAATCAGAGAATGTGACATTTTGTAGTGAAGTACAACTTGAAAAAGCACCTTGAGGAATAGTACTGACATTAGGCATTGTAACATCTGTAAGGCTATAACACTTGGAAAAGCTAAATGCTCCAATAGCTGTTACTGATTCTGGAAAAATAATTTCTTCAAGATTTGTGCATTCATGAAAGGCATCTGAACCTATTGAGGTTATAGACTCTGGTAAATTAATATTGCTAATCCCTGTACATTCTCTCAACAAACTGTTAGGTATACTTAACAAAGAACTTGGTAATATAACTTCAGTTAATGATGGACAATTTCGAAACATGCTTTCGCCAAGGCCAGTTATGTCATCAGATAAATTAACCTCATTCAGGTTGGGGTTATTTCTAAAGATGCCAAACTCAAAATTTGTTATTGTGCTAGGGATTGTTACACTCGTTAAACCAGTGTTTTCAAAAGCTCTAGTTCCTAAGGTAGTCAGTGACGCTGGAAAAGAGATTGAGGTCAAAGCTGTACAGTTTGAAAACCCTTGTTCACCTATTGAAATTAATGTGTTTGGTAATGCTATGTTGGTAAGACCAGAGTTATTAAAACAACGTTCTGAAATCGATGTTAATGAATTTGGTAAACTAATTGTTGTTAAGCTTGGGGTATTTTCAAACGCTAATCTATCTATACTTGTAACCCCTTCAGGAATCGTAACCGAATTCAATAAATCACACTCTCTAAAAGCTCGCTCACCTATTACAACTATATTAGATGGAATAGTTACAGATTGTAAACTATCACAACCTTCAAAAGTCTGATCTGGAATTACTGTAATTTGACTTGGCCAATTTGTGATGGTCGTCAATGATGTACAGTTTTCATAGATTTGCTCGCCCATGCTAATAATAGAATCTGGCAGGTCTACTTCAGTTAAAAAAGCACAATTTCGAAAGACGTAACCATCTAATGTTTGAACTGAATTTGGCAGGTCAATCGAAGTTATTGGTGCACCAGCGAACGCGCCAAAATCGATTGTTGTTAATACCGAATTAGTCTCAAATGTTATAGATGTTAAACCTGGTGCCGCTAATGAAAACTGCCCGATAGTAGATACGGTACTAGGAATTTCAATACTCCCTAGACTCTGGCAATTACTAAATGCAAATTCATCAATTGTTACCAAACCAGAATTTAATGTCACATCGTTAAGGTTATCACAACTGTTAAAGGCATATCTTGTTAAAGTCTCAAGTGATCCAGGAATTACAACCGATAGTAAACTATCACAATTAGTGAATGCGTTTCTTCCAAGAGACTGTAGATTATCTGGCAAGTCCAATTCTAATAAATTGGTACAACCAGCAAATGCGTATTGACCAATAGAAGTAACAGTATTTGGAATGGTTACTTCAGTCAGTAGAGTGCAATTGTTAAATACATCGACATTAATTCTAATAACACTATAGGCTGTCCCTTCATTTGCTACTGAAGCCGGAATATCCACAATGCTTTGGCAAGGTGCCGATAAGACTTGTACTGTCTCGTCGGTGGTATTAATAACAGAATAGGTGATGTCATTAACTGTAAAGATCTGTGAAAAACCAGTGGAGTAGATTGAAATAGTGATAAGGATAAGTAGTAATTTTTTCATGATTTTTAGTTTGATTACACCTTTGGTACATCTCAATGAAAAAAGGTTAACAGCAGCTTAAAAAAATTTATATTTGTTTTTAACTGTTAACCTTTCCTAGTCAAAACAAACTAAATGGTAGAGCATATTCGAGAAGAAGATTTACAACAGCGACTTAGAGCTGATGATAAATCTGCACTTGAGTTTATTTATAAATCATATAAATCAGAGTTTCTAAATTTTAGCAAACGATACGATTTAAATATTGATGACGCTCTAGATATCTATCAAGACTCTGTCATAGCGATGTATCAAAACTTTGTAATGAACCAGTTAGAATTAAGTAATAGCACTATCAAAACCTATTTGTTTGGTATTGGGAAACATAAGATTTACAAGGTTTCTAATCTTAATAAAACACGGTTGAAGATTGAAAACGACATAGAAGAATCTGAGGAGGTGATTACTAAAGAGCATCAACTAAATTATTATCAAAAACAATTGTCAGAGCTAATAGGTAATATATCTGAAAGTTGCAGAGAATTATTACGTTTATTTTATTACAGAAACTTAACTATACAAGAGATTGTGGACCTTACGCAATATAAAGATGCCAATACAGTGAAAAGTCATAAATCAAGGTGTATGAAACGACTAAAATCACTAGTGAAATCAAAATAAGTTATGGACAAGGAAGACTTATTAAAAAAATATTTCAAGCAAACACTATCCGAACAGGAACAAAAGGAATTCTACTTGCTTTTAGATACCGATAGTGATTTTAAAGTGATGTTTGAAGAGTATTCAGATTTTAATTTGGCATTTAAGTCTCATGAAGCAGAGCAACTTAAAGATTTTTTAAAATCGATTGATGACCAGCCTAAAATTAAAAAAACAGTTTGGTATAAAACACCTCTCTTTTACTACTCGGCCGTTGCAATACTAATAATTGCACTTTGCGTACCATTTTTAATGAGACCATCGGCAGATTCATTATATAATGACTACTTCGATACGTATCCTAATGTGGAGCAACCTATTGTAAGAGGTACAGTAAAAAATAGTGCTTACAATGCTTTTGATCTATATGAGAATAATCGTTTTGTGGAAGCTGCTCAAAAATTTGAAGTTATTTTAAAAGACACTAATAATTCTAACCTTAGATTTTATTATGCCATGTCTTTATTGAATTCGAGTCAATATGACTTAGCACAAATCCAACTTTCAGAATTAGACCAACAAGACTTTGATTATAAGGATGAAACTTTATGGTATTTATCTTTAATTCTAATTAAAAAGAAACAAACGCAAGAAGCAATAACCAAACTAAAGGAACTAGATAAATCCAACTCTCCCTTTAAATCTAAAGAAAGAAAACTACTTTTGCAGAAATTATAAGGCAACTGATGTCTATTATTTCTAAAGATATATCAAAGGCAGTAGAACTACTATCTAACGAAGAACTTGTCGCCATCCCAACAGAAACGGTTTATGGATTGGCAGGTAACATTTATTCGGAAAAAGCGATTACTGCTATTTTTGAGACCAAACAACGCCCTTTTTTTAATCCATTAATTGTACATATCCCATCTGTAGACTATTTAGATAAAATTGTTGCATCAATTCCTGAAAAGGCAAGGCTTTTAGCAGATGTGTTTTGGCCTGGACCCATTACCTTGGTATTGAAAAAGAAAAATACGATTCCAGATTTAATTACTGGTGGTAAAGATACCGTTGCTGTGCGCATACCTAATCATCCAACAATTCTAGAATTATTGAATCAATTAAGTTTCCCTTTGGCTGCACCGAGCGCTAATCCGTTTAGTGGTATTAGTCCAACTACAGCCGAACACGTAGAGGCTTATTTCAAAGATAAAATTAAGATGGTTTTAGATGGAGGACCTTGTAAAAAAGGAATTGAATCTACCATTATCGGTTTTGAAAACGATGAGCCTATTATCTATCGTTTGGGATCGACATCCATCGAAGACATTGAGAGTGTCGTTGGCAGTGTCGAAGTAAAAAACAAAAAGGAAGTAACACCTAATTCTCCTGGAATGCTAGAGCGTCACTATGCGCCAAAAACCAAAACAGTATTGACGGATAATCTTCGAAAGTCCATTACGGAACATCAGGGGAAGCGTATAGGTTTATTACTTTACAATGATATTTTGAATGACGATGCTATTGAATTCAAAATTGTACTTACGCAAGACCAAGACCTTGAAGAAGCTGCATCAAAACTCTATGATGCCCTTCACCAATTAGACAAACACGATTTAGATATCATTATTGCGGAACGTTTGCCAAATTACGGTCTTGGTAAATCCATAAATGATAGGCTAATAAGAGCTACTAAACAATAGCTCGTTGTAGTATCGAAAAAATAGCCTTATTCTTAGCGCTATTGATTTTTGTCATTTTTTAAATCTTAAATATTAGTTACCTTAAAAACATGTATTTCACAAATGGTGTTTAATGTTAAAAGATGTAATCATGAAAAATATTTTACTCCCAATAGACTTTAAGGGTAATGAACAATTACTTTTAGATAAAGCCTACGAAATAGCAGAAAAGTTCAACTCAAAAGTATGGTTAATCCATGTCGCTGCACCAGACCCAGACTACATAGGCTATGATGCTGGTCCACAATCCATAAGAGATAGCCGTGCCGAAGAGCTCAGAGAACAACACAAGCAAATTCAAACTTTTGCGAGAAGCTTAACGCAAAAAGGAGTTGAAACAGATGCGTTGTTGATTCAAGGTACAACAGTAGACACTTTAATTGATAAAACCGAAAAACTAAATATAGATCTCATCATAATTGGGCGTCAGACACATGGTATTTTTTACAAGGCAATATTTGGAAGTGTTGCAGACAGTCTGGTAAAAAAAACAGAGGTTCCGATTTTAATAGTACCGTTAGATTAGGTCTTTAATTAAGAGCATATGTTCCTTAATTAATCATGTTAGATTTACACTTGGTTAACACTACTGATTTCCAGTCCAAAAAAAACCTCAACAAGGTTTGCCAATCCAATAAGTTATCGTAAATTTGCAAACTCTTTTTCGGAAGAGAAATGTTTAATCTATCACGCATTTTGCGTGATTATAAATCAAATTGGTGTGGATACATTAAGCTACAAAACAGTTTCGGCCAACAAAGCTACCGTTAATAAGGAGTGGGTTTTGGTTGATGCTGATGGACAAACTTTAGGTCGCTTAGCATCAAAAGTAGCAATACTATTGAGAGGAAAGCACAAACCTAACTTTACGCCACACGTTGATTGCGGAGATAATGTGATTATTATCAATGCAGAAAAAATCAACTTAACTGGAAACAAATGGACAGATAAGACTTATGTCCGTCATACAGGTTATCCAGGTGGTCAAAAAAGCTTGACTGCTACTGAAATGTTTGAGAAAGACCCAACCAGATTAGTAGAAAAGTCAGTAAAGGGAATGTTGCCAAAAAACAAATTGGGATCACAGCTTTTCCGCAATCTAACTGTTGTTGCTGGTGCTGAGCATGCTCATGAAGCTCAAAAACCAAAAACAATTAATTTAAACGAATTTAACTAATGGAAGTAATTCACAAAATTGGCCGTAGAAAGACGGCTGTTGCCCGTGTATATGTTGCTCAAGGAAAAGGTAACATTACGGTGAACAAAAAAGACATGGCAGATTACTTTACTACTGCTCCATTGCAGTACAAAGTCAATCAACCTTTGGTCATGACTAACAATGATGGCAACTTTGATATTACTGTTAACGTATATGGAGGTGGTATCACCGGCCAGGCGGAAGCTATACGTTTAGCATTATCTCGTGCAATGTGCGAAGTTGATGCTGAAAACAGAGCAATATTAAAGCCAGAAGGTCTATTAACTAGAGATCCAAGAATGGTAGAGCGTAAGAAATTCGGTCAGAAGAAAGCGCGTAAGAAATTCCAGTTCTCTAAACGTTAATATCCAACACAAA
>NZ_JANQOM010000063.1 GCF_028289625.1 Winogradskyella sp.
TTTTTAAGGAAGCCATGCACACCTGTAATCCCAGCCGTATTCCAAGGTTTATATTGCTCCAAAGGACCAAGGAACATTTCGTAGAGTCGTAAACTGTCTGCACCATAATCTTTTACAATGTCATCTGGATTGACGACGTTGTATTTGGATTTGGACATTTTTTCGATGTCTCGTTTTACTTTAAAAGTTCCTTCATTATTTAGTAAAAATTTCGCTCTTCCAAATTCTGGTCTCCAATTTTTAATCGCTTTAATGTCTAATTCATCAGAAGCATTTACAAAAGACACATCGCAATGAATCCATCTATATTTAACCTCAGAATAGTCTTTTTCGGTCAAACCTTTCTCTTTGTAAAGACTCATCAATTCACCCCATTTTGGATTTTCAGAAGTAATGTAACCATGACTATCTATTAAATCTGCTGATTCATATATATCCAAACTTTTACCCTCAAAGATTGATTCGAATAAAAATGCACTTGTTCCCAAAATCATACCTTGGTTAATCAATTTTTTAGCAAACTCATCGTATGGTACATAACCTTTGTCAAACATAAATTTTTGCCAAAAGCGTGAGTATAATAAATGTCCTGTGGCATGTTCACTTCCACCGATATACAAATCCACTTGTTGCCAATAATTTATAGCCTCTTTAGAGAAAATCTCTTCATCATTATGAGGATCCATGTATCTATTAAAATACTGGGAACTTCCTGCCCAACCTGGCATGGTATTTAATTCTAAAGGAAAAACATTCTCATTGTCAATTAGATTATTTGAGACTACTTCCGCCTTGAGGCGGTCCCAAGCCCAAACTTTAGCATTTCCTAAAGGGGGCTCACCGGTTTCTGTTGGTAAATATTTTTCAACCTCTGGTAATGTCAATGGTAAGAATTGCGCATCAATCATTTGAGGCAATCCATTTTTGTAATACACAGGAAATGGTTCTCCCCAATAACGTTGACGTGAAAACACAGCATCGCGCAATCGGTAATTGGTTTTTCCTTCACCTTGGCCGATTTGCTCCAATTCGTAAATCACACGCTTGGTCGCCTTTTTATAATTCATGCCATTGATAAAATCACTATTGGCAATAATGGTTTTGTCTTTATCGGCAAAGGCTTCTTCAGAAATGTCGACCCCTTCAAATATATTTGGAATCGGAATATCAAAATGCTTTGCAAAATCGTAATCGCGCTGGTCACCACATGGTACTGCCATCACAGCTCCTGTTCCGTAACTTGCTAAAACATAATCACCAATCCAAATTGGAATGGGTGCTTTGGTAAATGGATGCTCAGCATAGGCTCCAGTAAAGACTCCCGAAATGGTTTTGACATCGGCCATACGGTCACGCTCGCTTCGTTTTGCCGTAGCTTCAACATAGGCTTTCACCTCAGCTTTTTGCTCTGGTGTTGTGATTTGAGATACCAATTCATGCTCTGGCGCTAAGGTCATAAATGACACACCAAAAATCGTATCTGGACGAGTGGTGAAGACTTCGATTTTATGTTCGGACACTGAGGCTCTCGAAGTGTCTGATTTGTTGGCTTCGTTCAGTTCGAGAGCCTCACTGCCCAATTCAGCCAACACATTAAAGCTTACGGAAGCACCAACTGATTTGCCGATCCAGTTTCTTTGGATGTCTTTTAAAGCATCCGTCCAGTCAATCGTATCTAAACCTTGTAATAAACGTTCTGCGTAAGCGGAAATTCGCATGCTCCATTGGGTCATCTTTTTACGAATCACAGGATGACCACCACGTTCGGATACTCCATTAACGATTTCGTCGTTTGCCAAAACCGTTCCCAGTGCAGGGCACCAATTCACTTCGGTTTCTGCTAAATAAGTCAATCTATATTTTAAAAGAATGTGTTGCTTTTCAACATCAGAATAGGCATGCCATTGATCTGCCGTAAAGGTTGCAACGTCATCATCGCAAGCGGCATTCACGCCTTGATTACCTTCAGCTTCAAAAACTTTGACAAGCGTATCAATAGGTTCTGCTTTATTACTATCATTATTGTACCACGATTCAAACAACTGAATGAAAATCCACTGTGTCCATTTATAATAGTCGGGATTTGAAGTACGTACTTCTCGACTCCAATCGAACGAAAAACCTATTTGATCTAATTGTCTGCGATAGGTTTTAATATTGGCTTCCGTCGTTACCGCAGGATGTTGTCCAGTCTGAATGGCGTACTGCTCTGCTGGCAAACCAAAACTATCATAACCTTGTGGGTGCAATACATTAAAACCTTTGTGACGTTTGTAACGTGCATAAATATCACTGGCAATATAGCCTAGCGGATGGCCCACATGTAAGCCAGCCCCACTCGGGTAAGGGAACATGTCCAAAACATAGTATTTTGGTTTATCGCTCTCATTAGAAGCCTTAAAAGTTTCATTCTTGGCCCAGTAGTCTTGCCACTTTTTTTCTATCTCGTTGAAGTTGTATTTCATAATTTACAATATGATGTGTTTGTCATTGCGAATCAAGCCAAAGGCTTGATGTGGCAATCTTTTCTAAATAAGAGATTGCTTTGCTCGTTCCTTACTCGCAATGACGATAACGACGGCAAATTTAGGGGTATTGCAACACAATTAAAAACTAAACGTTGTAATTCTAATATGAATAATATGTATTGAATTTTAATCTAATTGCGTTTAAATCAAAGAGATTCCCATCTGCATGGGAATGACATTTGTAAAGACATCAAAAGACTACCATCTTTTGAAGTTTTATTCGCATTGTTTTTTATTTTTACAGCATTAATCCGTTCTACATGGCTTCATCTTTTGATAACTACCAAAAACGAAAATTGATTTCTTCTTATGTTTCTGTAGTGATTAGTATTGCTTTGGTATTATTCCTTTTGGGCTGCTTAGGCTTATTGGTTATCAACTCTAAAAAAGTGGCTGACCATTTTAAAGAGCAGGTGGTCATGACCATTTACTTAAACGATACTGCTAAAGAGGTGGAAGTCAATCAGCTTAAAAAGACCCTAGCAATGGCAGACTACTCTAAAGATGCCATCTACGTTTCTAAAGAGGAAGCCGCTGAACTCATGAAAGCCGAAACTGGTGAGGATTTTATGGATTTTGTGGGTTATAATCCACTTCAAAATTCTATTGATGTTTACTTAAAAGCGGATTATGTGACTACGGAAAAACTAAGTGAGATATCTGACAACTTAGCCAATAAATCTTTTATTGAAGAGATACGATATGATAATGACTTGGTACAATTAATGAATAATAATGTAAAGAAGATTAGTTTCTGGGTATTAATCATCAGCGGACTTTTTACATTAATTGCGGTCTTGTTGATTAATAGTTCCATTCGATTGGCTGTATATTCCAAGAGATTTATCATCAAGACCATGCAAATGGTTGGAGCGACCAAGAGTTTTATTAGAAAACCTTTTGTTTGGAAGAGCATACAACTCGGTGTCATTGGTGCTGTAATAGCCTTAATCGGAATGGCATTTGTGCTTTATTACTTAGACCGCACTTTCCCAGAACTCGAACTCCTTAGAAACACTGTAATGATTGTTGGACTTTTTGTTGGTGTTTTTGTTTTGGGCATCATTATCACCTGGATCAGTACTTTTATTGCTACGCAACGCTTCTTAAACTTGAAAACCGACCAGTTGTATTACTAGCTGTTGGCTGTTGGCTGTTGGCTGTTGGCTGTTGGCTGTTGGCTAAAATATTTTTTTAAGCTAAGCGTTAGTATTGAAAACCACCAATCATGAAAAAAATAGTTTTCTCTACAATTATTGGTTTATCCTTAATTATCGCTTGCTTTTTACTTCTAAAGTCTTGTATTATTCAAAACCCAAAGCCAGAAGAATGCGAGGTTATCGATGTTAAAATCACTCGTATTACAGAAGGAAGCAGTTACGATATTGTGTTTCATGATGATGGCACCGACTTCTATTACATTAACCGAGGGCTAGAACGCGGTTTAAATTTAGATTCTCTTAAGACAAAAGTTTTAAATAAAACCGTTACTTTGCACTTAGCAAAAGTAATGGGTGGCATTACCTCCGAGCATATTTCCCAGATGGCTTTAGGTGATGACATTATCTTTACGGAATTTCAAAACTAATGGGAGAAAAAAAACGCAAAGAGCAGTCAAAGGCAGAATTTATCTTTGGAAAGAAAAACTACAAGTTTATGCTTATCGGTTTAGCGTGTATTGTTATTGGCTTCATTCTAATGGCTGGTGGCGGAAGTGATGACCCAAATGTCTTTGACCCTTCTATTTTTAGCTGGAGACGTATCCGTTTAGCTCCGACTTTGGTTTTGATAGGTTTTGGCATTCAGGTTTATGCTATTCTTTTAAATCCGAATAAGGGTTCTAAAAAATAAAATTCTATTTCATTTTTAATGCTCAGCATTTCAATTTTGATACATTTGCCGTATGGAAATTATTGATGCTATCATTTTAGGTATTGTACAAGGGCTTACCGAGTTTTTACCTGTATCGTCCAGTGGCCACCTGGAATTGGGCAAAGCTATACTAGGAGATAATTCAGTACCTAAGGAAAGTCTTTTATTTACGGTAGTTCTTCATTTTGCCACTGCCTTAAGTACCATCGTTATTTTTAGAAAAGACATTGTTCATATTATAAAAGGAATTTTAAAGTTTGAATGGAACGAAGATTTACAATTTTTAGTCAAAATCTCCATATCCATGATACCTGCCGTAATTATTGGCCTCTTTTTTGAAAAACAACTAGAGCAACTCTTTGGAGGCAACATTATGTTAGTAGGTTTTATGCTTATTGTTACGGCTATTCTTTTATTCTTGGCAGACCGCGCAAAAGACACCAATAAAAGCGTGTCCTACAGTAATGCATTTGTTATCGGAATCTCACAGGCTGTAGCAATGCTGCCAGGGATTTCACGTTCAGGCGCTACGATTTCTACCTCTGTGCTGTTAGGAAATGACAAGACTAAAGCGGCTCGATTTTCTTTTTTAATGGTAGTACCTCTTATTTTTGGAAAAATAGCTAAGGATGTCTTGAGTGGAGAAATCACTTATGAAAGCACAAACTTTACCACTTTAAGTATTGGCTTTATTGCTGCTTTCATTGCAGGTTTGTTTGCTTGTAAGTGGATGATTGCACTTGTAAAGCAAAGTAAGTTGACCTATTTTGCTATCTATTGTATTATTGTTGGTCTGGTGGCTATTATTTGGTCTTTTGCGTCATGAAAACCCTTGAGGATTTTAAGAGTGGTCAGGTCTTACTTATAGATAAACCCTTACATTGGACCTCTTTTCAAGCCGTTAATAAATTACGCTGGGCTATTCGGAAAGCCTTCTCTGTCAAAAAAATAAAGGTTGGTCATGCAGGCACTTTAGATCCTTTAGCGACTGGTTTGCTGGTTATCTGTACCGGAAAAATGACGAAACAAATCAATACTTTTCAAGGTCAAGAAAAAGAATATACTGGTACTTTTGTTTTAGGTAGTACCACTCCTTCTTATGATTTGGAAACCGAAATAAATGCTAGCTTCCCAACAGATCATATTACCGAAGCTATAATTCATCAAACCGCAAAACAGTTTGTTGGTACTATTGAACAGTTTCCACCTGTATTTTCTGCTATTAAAAAAGATGGTAAGCGCTTATATGAATTTGCTAGAGCTGGAGAAAATGTAGAGATAAAATCGCGTCAAGTGGAAATTTCTGAATTTGAAATCACCAAAATCACTGGTTTAGAATTAAAATTTAGAGTGGTTTGTAGCAAAGGCACTTATATTCGTTCTTTAGCCCATGACTTTGGTAAAGCTTTAAATTCTGGAGCACATTTATCTGAGCTAAGACGAACTCGAATAGGTGATTTTAAAGTGGAAAACGCATTAACTCCTGAAGATTTTCTAGCCAAGCTTTCCCTAAATAAGCAATTTAACAAGGGGTTATAAGGCTTATCTAAACTTTTTCATTACTATATTCGTATATCTATATGCTAGAAATATTGGTATTTTTTGAAATTTATTGAACAACATAAAGCTGCCATTATTACATTCCTTCTTACAGGAACTGTGGTACTTGCTATGTTTAGCATTCAATTGAAATTAAAAGGCAAACTCATTACCGAAAGCTATTATGAGATTGAACCTGAACCTGAACTCACTGAAGAGGAACAAAAACTACTTGAGGCTTTAGATGGCACTTCTACGAATAAAGCCTTTAATGAAGACCAAGAGTTTAAAGAGTTAATGCGTAACTTTAAAACCGTTAGTGCTAATGACTTTGAGCGTACTACCAAAGCTTTAGAAGAAGCCAAAGCCAATGATGTCCAAGAAGAAACTGACATTAGTAAATCTTATGCCAATAACAATGCCTATGCATTAAACTCTGAAGACACTGAATCTTATAAAAAACTTCAAGAAGAGCTTAATAAACGATTAGAGAACAAAAAAATCGCTGATGAGCACGCCAAATTCAGAAGCACATTGACCTATTCCCTTACAGGTAGAACTATGCAAGATTATGATATTCCTAGATACCTTTGCGAAAAAGGCGGGAAGATTGTAGTAAGCATTACGGTAAATGGCAGCGGCAATGTCATTGACGCATTTATTAATGGGTCTTCAAACTCCAATAATGCCTGTTTAACAGATCGCGCATTAGAATACGCTAAAGAGGTTCAATTTGATACTTCGAGCAAAAGCGAACAAATAGGTACCATTACTTTTTTGTTTAAAGGGAAGCGTTAATCTAAAAGGTTGATTAAATCTTCAACTGTGGATTGCCCTTTGTCCTTATTGTACCAACGCTGTAAATCTTCCTTAAACTCTGGTGATAATTTGCCATGTTCAGCCTTATAATCATTGACCATCTTAGTGGCAACACTAGGTCTTGGCCCAAAGGTAGTAATAACATCCTCAGTTTCATTATCAATCATAATCAGCTTTGGAATTGCTCTTCCTCCATTGGTTAAAAATTGATCCATCAAGTCCTCATTGTCATCTCTTAGAACTATTTTATAATCTATATTACCATTGAGTTGTGCAACTTTGTCTATTACAGGTACTATATGTGCTGCATCGCCACACCAACTCTCGGTTAGAACCAGCCAAGTGACTTTTCTATTAAAGGATTTTACTTTTTCGACACTGGCCTCAGACAGTTTTACGGTTTTATCCCAACGTCTCATACGTCTGTCATTCAACATGGTATAATTAATTAGGGCCTCAGTCTTATCGTTACCTGTGGTTGACTTTTCTTCAACTAAGTTTGAAACCAAGGTTCTATACTCCTCATAAGTCATTGAATCCTTCAAGCTTTGAGAGATGATGTTGTTTATCATTGTGTTTTCTAATACTTCCATGTTACAAAATTAGATTTGTTTTGTCATAAATTATGTGACATATGTTACCTTAGTTGAATATTTTTTTAAACCTTACAATGTGAAAACTAAAAACTGGATTTCGGTTCTCGGGACACTTAAAGTCATTGCTATTTTGGTTTGGGCATTTGCTTTTTTAAGTTCTCGGTTAGGCTGGTTTGATGATTCGGAAATTATAACTCAACAAATTCTAAAAAACTTAAAGTATCTAGGTATTATCTTATATTTAATACTCTATCTTTTTGAGTTGAGATTAACTGTAAAGCAAAAAGATACGGAAATTGCTAAATTGAAGACAAAATTACTTGAGTATGAAAGATGAGAAGCATAGATGTGCTTGGCCTAAAGATGATCCGCTTTATGTAAAGTATCATGACGAAGAATGGGGAGTTCCTGTTTATGATGATGATATCTTATTTGAATTCTTAACTCTCGAGACCTTTCAGGCGGGTTTAAGCTGGATTACTGTTTTAAGAAAGCGTGAAAATTTCAGAAAAGCTCTTGACAATTTTGACTATAAGAAGATTGCAAATTATGATGACAACAAATACGAGGAACTACTTCAAAATTCAGGAATTATTAGAAATAAGCTAAAAATAAAAGCGACGATAACTAACGCCCGAGCCTTTATGAAAATTCAAGAGGAGTTTGGAAGTTTTTCAACATATATTTGGGGTTTTGTAGACGGCAAGCCTATTAAAAATGCCTTAAAAGACCATAGGAATGCACCAGCTAATACGCCTCTGAGTGACACCATAAGCAAAGATTTAAAAAAACGAGGATTTAAATTTGTAGGCACAACAGTAGTTTACGCACATATGCAAGCTACAGGAATGGTAAATGACCACGAAGTGTCTTGTTTTAGGTATAATGAGGTATAACCTTATTTAGTTAGGATCAATGCGACTAAACGTATTACTTATTTTATTGTGCTTTGGGCAATTCGCTTTAGGCCAAACCAAAAACGAGAAGGAAGAACGGATAAAGTTATCCGAGTTTCCTTTGGCTGCCCAAAAAATTGTAGAAACACTTCCGAAAAATTGTAAACGTGTGAATTTTTACAAGGAAACCGATGGACAAAAACAAAGTTTTGAGGCTAAATTTAAACACAAAGGCAAACGTTACAGTTTGGAATTTTCCAAAGAAGGAATCGTCGAAGATCTTGAAGTACTAACAAAATTCAAAGCGGTTAAAACAAATGTAAAAACGGAAATTACAGACTATTTTAAATCTACTTATTCCAAACATAAAGTCATAAAGGTTCAAAAACAATATGTCTATAATTCAAACATTGAAGCTTCTCAATTCATAGCCAACGTATTATCCCAAAATTCTGGAATTGCTCCCAATTTTGAAATCATTGCCGAGGTAAAAGTTGAAAAACAACGTGTGTTAAGAGAATTTGAATTCGATGATAAAGGTACTTTTATAAGTTTCAGAACCATAAATTCGACGTCCTACGAGCATGTCCTATACTAAATACTTGCTATATGCCTTGGTGTGTTTTGCAGGCCTTCAGTCATATGCTCAATCTAATTTTGAAGGTTTAGGCGAAAGTGGTTTTGCTTTGAACAAGAGACTTTCAAGTCATTACAAATTCAATTTTGCCGTACGTTCTCGATATTATCTATACCAAGACGATGCACTTAATTTTGAAAACAGGCAACTGGACTTTGTTCACTTTTCTACCTTAAATTTAGACTATAACCACGCGCTTAGTTTGGGTGTACAATATCGCCTCAGAGCAACTATTGATGGTGAAAGCGACGAATTGCGATTCACACAACAATTTAACTATACCAAAAAGAATCATGCTTTGCGTTTTGGACATCGTGTTAGATTTGAGCAACGCATTTTAGATGAACTTACCATTTTTAGAAGTCGATATCGATTTGCTGTGGATTTTCCTCTAAATGGTGAAAAGCTTGATGTCGGTGAAGGCTATTTGATAAGCTCAATTGAAGGTTTATTGAGTATAAGCAAAAGGATAAAGCCCGAACTCGATTATAGAACCACAACTCATATAGGTTGGTTGGTTTCTGAAGCATTGAAGCTTCAGTTTGGTTTGGAATATCGTTTTGAAGCGTTTAACATTGATACCGAGGAAAAATTATTTCTCTTGACTTCTGCAATCCTCAAAATTTAAAGGTATTTTAAAAACTCTTGCCTTGAAATATGTTTCGCCCCTAGGCTTTCTAAATGTTTAGTATATATCTGACAATCAATTAAGCTGTAATTAGAATTCTGAACAAAATGCACAAAACCAACTTTACTAGCATTACTCACTTTGGCAAACATACTTTCACCACAAAACACTTTATTACCAAGGTCTACACCATATAGACCACCTACCAATTCCCCATCTTGCCATACTTCAGCCGATTTTGCGTAGCCTAATCCATGTAATTTAATATAGGCTTTTTTCATATCCTCTGTAATCCAAGTTCCTTCTTGCCCCTCTCGTTTGGTCATGGCACATTGTTCTATAACCGATTCAAAATCTTTATTGAATGTTACCTTAAAAAGATTCTTTTTAAATAGTTGCGACATGCTCTTGGATACTTTTAACTCTTTTGGAAATAGTACAAACCTAGGATCTGGTGACCACCATAGCAGAGGTTCTTCATCTTCAAACCAAGGAAAAATACCGTTTGTATAAGCATGAATTAGTCTTTCGGTAGACAAGTCACCACCTACTGCCAAAAGTCCCTCAGATGTGGCTTCGGAAACATCAGGAAATTCTATTTTTTGAGTTAAGAAATACATAAAAGCAGGCTTTTCAGCGGTTTTTACTGTTAATTAAGGCGCTTTGTTTTGATAGTATAAGAATATTTTAGATATTTGATTAGACCTTTATAAAATAAATTTGTTCATCATTGCTTTTTTTTAAGTTTGTTTGTAGAGGTCAAAACCTAAAACCACAATACTAAGTCCTGACTAACCATCAGGACTTTTTTATTTTAAAAATAAAAAAGACTCGTTTTTTGCTCAAACAAGTCTTTTTATAAAATCGTTAAATATATTTGTTAAAAAGGTAGATCGTCATGATCTTCTTCATTTAAATCACTTACTGACTCAAAAGCCTCCGCAGGAGGTACTGGTGGCATTTCACCACTTGAAGCTTCTGGTTGTAAGGCTTCTATTCTCCAACCTTGAATGGAATTAAAATATTTTGTCTCCCCTTGTGGGTTAACCCACTCACGTCCCCTAAGGTTAATACTTATTTTCACTTGTTGACCTACTTGATAGTTATTCAGTAAATCTGTTTTATCTTGAATAAATTCTATCATAAGATGTTGTGGGTATTGTTCTTCGGTCGTTACCACTACTTCTCTTTTTCTAAATCCATTATTTCCAAAAGTTTGTGTTTCTCCAATCACCTTAATACGTCCTTGTACTTCCATTTTTGCTTAATCTATTATTTTATATTTATGTTTTTTCTCGATAATCAAGATTTCAATATTCTATAATCTACACTAAAACCAAAACTATATTCTTTACAGTAAGGTATTTTTCTTGTACTAAAATTCTAAGTTACGAAAGTAACAACTTCCACGCACTTTCTACGTCACCGTAGCTTAAATAATTTTGGGCTAACTTATGCTTTTGTCTATGCGACGCTGTTTTTATTTCTGGATAACGTTTACTGATATCTTTGACAAATTGATCGACTTCTTTTTGAGAGGGTATAGAATCTACATTTGCCAACATACCGAGGTTATTTCCAGTTAATATCATACTATTTTTAACATGATCTGGTAAATAATCTACACCTATACCCATAGTTCTTAGAGGTTTAGGGATTTCAAAAAAACCTTTCTTAGCTCTTGTGTAATAACTACCCCCTGCTCTAGCCACTAGGTCCAAGGCTTCCTGATTGATTACCCCATCTTCATTTAAAACCTCATCCGAGATATGGAGCTTCAACACTTCGCAAATCACCAAATTACCCGCACCACCTTCTGTACCTAATTTAATAATGTCATTCACCTTACATTCAAACTGAATAGGTGATTCTACTACCCTAAAAGGCTTCACCTCTTCTGATGGTAACATGGTTAACCCTGCTTTTTCAAACTCATTTACATCCTCAGGGTATTCTGTGCTACTTAAAGACATTTGATGAACAATATCATAATTAACCACATTTATTACCACCTCTTTAATCGCTTCTACATTCTTCAGAGTATGTTTAGTCGTATTATCCCTAACACGTCTTGCTGGTGAAAATATCATAATAGGTGGCCTAGCACTAAACACATTAAAAAAACTAAAAGGTGACAGATTTGGGTTACCATTTGCGTCAATGGTACTCGCAAAAGCTATAGGTCTTGGAGCAACAGCACTTAGCAAATAACCATGTAATCTACCTGTGGAAAGGTCTTTTGGGTTTAATGAAGTCATGTAGTCAACTGATATTCAACAAATATAATTATATTGGATTGCCGATGAAAGTGTTTTACCCTCCTATTAAAACAATATTATTAACACTTTTACATTATATTTAAAAAGAAATTGCACTAACTAATGGCCTTTAGCTCAAACCGTAATGTAATCCGTTGGATTATCATCATCTCCTCATTTATTATTGTGTCTCTGATTTTATGGAATACCTATTCATTTTTCCAAAAGTTTAAGGCTGAGGAGCGAAAGAAAATGGAAACATGGACTTTTGCCTATCCTGAATACACCAAGTATTTTTATCAAGATGGTGCAGAATTAAATTCAATTGCTGAGCATATTATTGTAGATTCTACGGTCACAGTTCCTTTACTTTTATTAGGAAAGGATAATAAAATATTGAGCGAAAGAAATATTGACTCTACCATTCTCCAAAATCCAAAAGAAATGGTCACTTTTCTCAATAAACTCATCTCACAGAACGAACCTATTGAGGTTGAATTACCAAATAATGAAAAAGGAAAATTGTATTACGGCAATTCACCATTACTCAACAAACTTAAATATTATCCGCTTGCTCTTTTATTGATCATCATCCTTTTCGCAGGCGTAGTTTACTTCTTTTATCGAAGCTCTAAAAATGCCGAACAGAATAAACTATGGACAGGTATGGCCAAAGAAACGGCGCATCAGATTGGTACACCTCTATCTTCTCTTGTGGGCTGGACCGAAATCTTAAAAACCGAAAAAATTAATCCTGAGTATATATATGAGATCGAAAAAGATATTGACCGTCTACAAACCATAACCGACCGATTTAGTAAAATTGGTTCGGCACCTACTTTAGAAACAATGGATATTGTTGGCGTAACGAAATCATCTTATGTTTATTTGAAATCGCGATCTTCAAAACTTGTAGATTTTGAAATGGAAAGTCCTGAAAATGAAATACCTGTGAAGCTCAACCCTCAACTTTATAGTTGGACCATTGAGAATTTGGTTAAAAATGCTATTGATGCAATGAGAGGTAAAGGGCATCTAAAGCTACAAATTGCCCGGACAGACAAACAAGTTTCAATTAACGTTTCGGATACTGGAAAAGGTATAACAAAACACCAATTTACAAAGATTTTTGAGCCTGGCTACACGACTAAAAAACGTGGTTGGGGACTTGGTTTATCTCTAGCAAAACGCATTATTGAAGATTATCATAAAGGTAAGATTAAAGTGCTTCAATCTGAAATTGGAAAAGGAACCACCATTCAAATCTTATTAAAAACAGCTTAAACTATTATCTGAAATTTTCTGCAATTTTTGATGCTATCTCCTCAAATTCTTCAGATTCTAATTTTACCTTAGAGGTAAATCGTGCATTTTCCATAGTATGCAGAGGAATTAAATGTACGTGTACATGTGGCACCTCAAGTCCAATGACCGACATCCCAACACGTTCGCATGGCACTGCCTTTTCTATGGCTAAGGCAACATTTCTAGAAAATTTCATTAATCCTAAATAAGTAGCTTCATCCAAATCAAATAGCTTATCCACTTCTTTCTTCGGAACACATAAGGTATGCCCTTTTGAATTTGGATTGATATCTAAAAATGCAAAAAATGCTTCGGTTTCCGCCACTTTGTATGACGGAATATCACCATTAATAATTTTTGTAAATAATGTTGTCATTGAAGAAGAGATTTTGAATATCTTATAAAGATAAAAAGATTCCTTGAGAGGAATCTTTCTAAGATTATTTACTGTAAATTTTTCTAAAGCAAGAGAGTAATTACCTCGAAATTTCTAGAATGTCAAATTTCATAATACCATTTGGCACTTGTATTTCTGCACTATCACCAACGGATTTACCTAACAGCCCCTTGCCAATAGGTGAGTTTACAGAAATTTTTCCTGAAGCTAAATCAGCTTCACTTTCTGCTACTAAAGTATAGGTCATTTCCATACCATTACTCTGATTTTTAATCTTCACCGTAGATAAGGCTAATACTTTAGACGTATCCAACTGGGATTCATCAATAACTCTAGCATTTGCCAAGGTCTCTTCCATTTTAGAAATCTTCATTTCTAACATGCCTTGTGCCTCTTTAGCAGCATCATACTCTGCATTTTCACTTAAATCCCCTTTATCCCTAGCCTCAGCTATCGCCTGAGAGGCCTTAGGGCGCTCTACATCTTTAAGGTGATTTAATTCTTCTCTTAATTTTTTTAATCCTTCCGCTGTATAATAAGATACTTTACTCATAATTCATTCGTTTAATACTCGTAATCTCTGCTGTGCTATTTAAAAAAGATCCCGAAACATGCTTCGACATTGCTCGGCACTTGAGTCGGGACAAAGAAAAAATCTCGCGTCAACGAGATTACAATGCAAATATACAAAATATTTACGGTATAGCTGAAATAATCGTAAATTAGACCGCAAAAATTACTATGAAAAAGCACTTTATAATTCTCTCTTTAATCTTGTTTTCATGCAGTGGAGATGATAATAATAACCCTAATTGCAACTTTTTATTTGATGCCGGCGTTAACCTGGTTGTAAACACCAATTTGCCGCAGTTTAATCAATTGCAAAACAGCATTAATAGTGTGTATGTGCCAAATCAAGGTAATAGTGGTATCTGGCTATTTAGGCTTAATTCCTCAACACTTTTGGCGTGGGATGCTGCAGATCCTAGTCGTCCACCTTCTGCATGTTCTACTCTAACAGAGGTTAGTACAGGTATTGTAGAATCTGGTTGCGAAGATGGCAACCAATATAGTTTACTTAATGGTCAAGGTCTAGAAGGGAACTCAAGTCCTTGTACATTAAAGCCCTATAGAGTGGATAACTTAGGCAATGGGCAATTTCTAGTTACAAATTAAAACAAATACCAAGAGTTTCATACTGAAACTCTTGGTGATATTTTCTAAGCTTTTTATTAATTAAAAATTAAGTGTTAGTCCTACTAAGAAATTAGTAGTTGCCTGCGGATAAAACCCAGAAAAGAATCCTGTAGAAACACCTGTTGGACTATCTGGGTCGTCAAAATCAAAGGACCCAAAAAATCCATTAGACACAAATTTTTCGTTGAATATATTATTGACCAAGCCCGTAAAAACAATGGATTTGAAAATTGAATTTGTTTCTAATGTATAGGTGACATTAAAATCATTGACAAAGAAACTGTCTAACTTCGATTCTGGATTTTCGGTATTGCTCATAAACTGTTCGCCTACAAACTTACTTAGTAAGGACATTTGTAAGTTATCTATAGGTTGAAATACAACAGCATTGGCCGCAACAATATCTGGTGAAAATGCAATATCCGTACGTCCTAAATTTCGTAATTCCCCATTCAACGGAACGATTGTTTCTCTATTTTTATTTGTGCTCAACGTTAAATTAGGCTGCAAAGTCAATTTAGGTGCAACAGGCACTACAGCTTCTAGCTCAATTCCCAAACGATAACTTTCGCCACTGTTGTCTCTCAATTGCGCACCTACATCATTAATTTCACCTGTAAAAACTAGCTGTTCGTTGTAGAGCATTATATAGCCATTAGCACTGAAGCTGAAATTTCCTTTTCTGTGTCGCCAACCTAGTTCAAAATCATTGAGTTGTTCTGGCTCAATCTCCGGATTGTTTTCAAATTCATCTCGACTTGGTTCTCTATTTGCTCGTGCATATGAAAAATAGAAATCATTATTATCATTTAAAGCATACGTAATCCCAGCTTTTGGGTTAAAAAATGTATAATTTTCGTCAACATTAAAATTTGTAAGATTCGAGTTGACACCCGAAGTTTCATAGTTGACATTACGTACCTGTAAATCGCCATATAGTTGAATACGATCATTTAATCTATAATTTGCTTTTGCAAATGTTGAAAAATCATTCTTTTTCGCATTACCATCATAATAACGATCCCTTATCTCGCTCTGACTTGCAAATTCAGCCCAAATCACTTCTCCAAAATGATCGCCGTCATAATGACTAAAAGAACCTCCAAAAATCATATCAATTTCATTATTTTTATAGTTAGCACTTGCATTAATAACGTAAAAATCATTATCTAACCAACGGCGACGAATTAAATCTGTAGTGTTAACTATTGCTCCATTAACGGTTAGTTCTTCAAAACCATAGGTCGAAAAATCATCGTCCTCTCTAAATTGTTCAAAATAGCCTCTTCCATAGGTATAATTTAACCCTATCGTTGTAGACCAGTTGTTATTGTATTGCTGGTTCCAGTGCAATTGATAATGGTCCTGGCTGTAATCATCGACTTCATTGTCATAAAACTGTATATTTCCATCATCGTCCGTATACTGGCCCGATGGATTAAATGTACGATCTTCTCTAAGCTGTTCTGCTGTAATACCATTCCATGCCTGATACGTTACTTCATTACCTCCAAAAATTACAGCTTTGATTAAAGTATTACTATCTATATAAGCACCTTGCAGGAAATATGATTTTAAATCTGCAGACGCTCTATCGATGTAACCATCTGATGAAATGTTAGATAATCGTCCTGCAATTTCAAAATGGTCATTTATGAGTCCAGTACTGAATTTAACCGTATGCTTCCTGGTGTTGAAACTCCCAAAGGAATTTGAAATCTCACCTATAGATTCCTTTGAAACAGCATCCGTTAAAATATTGATACTCGCACCAAATGCTCCTGAGCCATTGGTGGACGTTCCAACGCCACGCTGCAGCTGTAGACTCTCAACAGATGATGCAAAGTCTCCTAAATTCACCCAAAAAGTCCCTAAGGACTCCGCATCATTATATGGAATTCCGTTAATGGTAATATTGGTAGATTGCGGACTTACACCTCTAATTCTAATACCAGTATAACCAACTCCTGCACCAGCATCACTGGTGGTTACTACAGAAGGTAAAAAATTAAGTAAAATGGGAATGTCTTGCCCTAAATTACGTTTAGCAATTTCTTTTTTAGAAACGTTAGTATGTGTAATCGGCGATTTGGCATCTACACGAACGGACTTTACTAAGACTTCGTCTAGCTTCTCGGTCTTAATAGAATCCTGTTGCTTTTCTTGTCCATAAATGGAAGAAATACCAACAAAAAAAATAAATACTAATTCTAAAATGAGATTTCTCGGCTTCGCTTCGAGTAACCTCAGCGACCATGCTCGAAGTGACAGAGCATTACTTTGGTAAGTAAATTTCTGCCTAGAATGGAATAACAAGTTTGTGAACAATTTTTTCATCACGATTAAATAAATTATAATCGAATAAAAAGAGGTTATTATTCTTGGTTAATAAAATAATAATTGAGCTATTTGCCAGTGTGGTTTGGAAGGTTGGCACTAAACTTTGAATCTTATTATGAGAGACAATTAGGTCATATCAGATTCAGAAGTAAAACCAACATTGATAACCTAATCGCACTCGCTAAAAATGTCCATCCTTCGACAAGCTCAGGAACTACAGGACATCTTATTAACGCTCGCTTCCTTAGCAGCATTACCTGCTCAGGTTCAATGGGTATGATCTCAGCCAAATAAATATTAGATTTCAGACTTTAGATTTCAGATTTGTGAACTATTTTATTCAGCTATCTTAAATCTTAAATCGACATTCGTCAATCAATTAAGCACCCCTTTTTGAGAACGGCGCAAAGATAAGTTACAAATTACTAATGGCAAATGATTATTGAGGAATTCTTTTTAGTGTCAGTTCGAGTGCCACGCTTAAAGCGTGATTTATCGAGAGCTTTTAGAACCTACATCTTAATATTTCTCGATACGATTTCATCCCGATAGTTATTTGGATGAAATCACTCGAAGAGACAGTGTAACTTTTTAATCGATATCAGGTTTTTTACGACTGGCCTTCTTTTCTGAGTTTTTGCGTTTAGCCTCTAATCGTTTTTGTTTTATCGCCTTTGGGACTTTGGTTGGTTTTCGTTTCTTATCCTCTTTTAAGCCTTCTTCAATGAGTGTTAAAAATCGTTGTGTGACTAAAGCTTTATTCCTGAACTGACTTCGACTTTCGTCAGAGTCTAAAACCAATATACCTTGCTTATTTAATCTATTTTTGAAAAACTCGTTTAAGCGTTGCTTTTCTTTGTCAGTAAATACCTTAGAATTTTCCAAGTCAAAATACAGAACTGCTTTAGAAGCGACCTTGTTTACGTTTTGGCCGCCACTTCCTGAGCTTCGTACGGCTTTATATGTTAGTTCCGATTTTAAAGCTTCAATGTCCACAATTAATGAATTTGATGTGGTGCCTTTAATAAGTCATTTACGGTTTTCACAGGATTGAAAGTTATGATTGGTACTTCTACAAAAACAGTAGTCCAATTGGCCATACTTCCATTCCAAAGCCCAGGTAATTCTAGCGCTTTAAGGTCCTTGCCTACTTTAGTTTTCATAGTAATAAAAGCAGCAGCATAATCTACAAAGTCTTCGAGATTAAACTTTTCCCCTTTATAGTTTTTAACACCACAAACTAGGTCTACAGGATTAAAATGCGTTGCATTTGTTAAGATATCTTTCTGCTTTTTATTCTTTAAATTGATTTGTGCTGACTCTACAATCTGCAAAGATTGATTACCGTATAAATCCCGAACCCAAAATGGTCCACCGCCAGGTTCACCTTCATTTTTCACCATACCACAAACACGAATCGGCCTATTGAGTTTTTCTCGTAAATATTCAACCTTATACTTATCTAAATACTTATGATACTCTCTCGAAATCTTGATGCCCATATCATTTGCGAGAAATTTTTCAATATTGGTAAACTCTTCCTCTGAGATGTTTATTTTATCTAACACACGCATGTACTCAAATGCTTTATCCTGAAGTTTAAGTAAAATACCTGCTAAGACTTTCTTATATTTTACCATTTCTTGTTTATACTGCTTTACAACAACATTGTCAATATTTTTAATAAATATAATATCTGCTTCGAGTGCATTTAAATTTTTCAATAGAGCTCCGTGACCAGAAGGGCGAAATAAAAGTGTACCATCATCATTTCTAAAGGGCTCATCTTTTGGAGTCACAGCAATCGTGTCGGTGGATTCGTGCTGATAGGAAAATGAAATATTAAAGGAAACTCCTGTATTCTCTTCTACATACTCTTCTATGCGCTTAAATTCTTCATCAAATTTATCTTTGTATTTTTCGGATATGGTGAAATGAAGTTCCGCTTCATTTTCATCTGAAGCATAAAGGGCAGCTTCGTATAAATGTTCTTCAAAGGCTGTGGAAATATGGTTAGTCTTGTATTTATGAAATGGTAATAACCCTTTTGGAGAATTACCAAAGTTAAGTTCATTTTCATCTAACATGGCCTCTACAAAATGTAGCACCTTGTCTGCTGTGGATAACTCCTCAAAATCTATTTTTTTAGATTCTAATCTTTGAACGACCTGATTGTAAAACGGAAACTTTTCTAGCCCTACCATAAACAATGATAATTCTTTAAACTTGTTCTTGTTTATAAAAGCATTTAAAGATTCCTTTTGAGGATTGTACTCTTTCAAGAACTTGAACAAGAACTTGAACATCCTTGTAGCCGCGCCAGATGCTGGAACAAATTTTAAGAGTGACAGGTCGTTTTTGCGTTCTTCAAAATAGTCGATGACCGCATCAATAAGTTCATTATCTAATCCAACAATACCATTTTCCTTCGTTGCTGCTTCCGAAATATTTGTATAAGGAATTCCCGATTTAAATAATTCAATTTGGGACTCAATTTGTTGTAAAGTTAGTCCCTTTGCTTCAATCTGTTTGAGGTCTTTTTCTGTAAAGCTCATTTCTTATTTTTAAGTAGGTTATCAATGTGTTTAACCGCTATTTCTAAGCGCTCTTTTTTATTTCCTTTTAACAAAACATAAGGTCTGCTATGTGTTACAAGTGCGTTTTCAAACGCTTTAAACATCTTTATTCTTTCGTTGGGTTTATCTCTTAAATCATCTTTTTCCCATGGTGTGTCAATATAGGTCAAAAAATAGAGGTCATAAGAATTTTCTAGAGCATGTGTTTCTAAAATCGGGTCACAGGTACCTAAATAATACGCTTCGCTATACACCTTTGTCTCCAATAAATCCGTATCGCAGATTAAAACAGAATCAGTCTTTTGGGCTAATTCATTTTCTAATTTCATTTGACCATAGGCAATTGGTAATAAGTCTTTTGACTCACAAGTTTTATGCTCATTATCCCATTTGTGTTGAAGATACTCTCTCGCGTATTCTGGCACCCAAACCGAATCATAGTGTTCGGCTAACTGCCTTGATAACGTTGTTTTGCCCGTTGATTCTGGGCCAAATAAAACAACTTTTATACAGTCTGAAGGTTGTTGTCTAAGTGCTTCTTCCATGCCAAATAGCCTTGAATTGCCAATACGGTAAAGATAAGATATTGCAATGATAACATCCCCAAACCTCTGTGTGCGTATAATGGAATGGTGATAAGGTCACCTATTATCCAAAGGGTCCAATTTTCTAGTTTTTTGGTGGCCATATACCACATGGCTGTAAAGAAAATCCCAGATGTTACAATATCTATGTAGTTTGGAATCTCAAGCGTGTAATCGAATCCTTTATATACGAAATAAGTGATGAACATAGTCATTAAAAACAAGCCCACACCAATCATTTTTTCTTTAGAATTAGTTCTAGAAATCGGAACTACGTATTTATTATCTTTCTTTCTAGACCAATTCCACCAACCATAAATACTCATGATGGAGTAATAAAAATTCATCATCATGTCACCTAGATATTTATTGATATACAACAAATAAACAGTGATAATGGTACAAATAATGCCTGTTGGATATACCAGAATATTGGCTTTCTTGGCATACCAGACACTTGCGATACCAAATACAAAGGCAATGGCTTCTAAAACAATTTGATTTGTTGGCGCATTCTGATAAGCCTCTAAAAAGAAATCAAAAATCTGGTTCATAATTACTTCTGTCCGTTTTTACAATTTTCATTTGCAGTACGGAAATATCGACCTCATTAAAGGAACGCTTTATTTCTTGAGTTAAGAATGGCATTAATTGATCATAATCGCCATATATCTGTGTGCTCAATGGATTTTCTAAAACTGTAAACTCCGAACTTCTCAATTTTTTAATAAAATTAATAATAGGTGTTTCATAATCGTCTTGAAGTGGTGATAAGGTGAGTTCTACTGAAATTTTCATATTTAGATCGCTTTTATAATTGGCAATTACTGAATCTAATTACAAAGCCAAATATAAGGAACATTCCTATTACCAAAATCAGGAACTTTATCTACGAATTTTTCTGTAATCCTAAGAGCTATTCCAATATGGTGCAAATCATAAAAAACCCTGCAAAATTCAAATTTCACAGGGCTCAAGGTTTGTATTTAAGTTTTTTTATTTCTTGATAAAGCGTACTGTACGCTTTAAGTTTCCACTATGCATTTCAATAAAATAAATTCCAGAATTTAAACCCTGAATATCAACACTAAAATCCAAGTCCTCTGGCTTTCCATTTAATACCGCTTGCCCTAGCATATTTCTTACTTTATAGGCATCAAGTTGAATTGGTGAAGTGATTTTAAGAGTATGAGTGGCAGGTATTGGAAAAACTTTTATTTGTTCTAAGTCTTGGTTGTCTTCTATTGAAAGGTTATTGAGTTGATATTCTATTACAAGAATAGGGGCAGCGCTACCATCAATAGATTCTGCTTCTCTTTCTCCAGTTCCAGATATTATAAAAGTTAGACTCTTTAGCAAATCCCAGTTATCGTCAGCAAGTACTTCCCCAATAAGACCACTAAGGTTCGGAGTTTGTTGTTCTGGTCCTGCTGCACCGATATCATCAGTAGTCCAAGCGGGCACATTATCCCAATTTACTGATACCAAGCCTCTGGCTCTAGCCGAAATGTTGCCAACTTCTGCAGTGAATTCTTCCGAATTTGGATCTAATTCTGTTTCAATCACCAGATTCGTAACATCGGTATTATCGTTATCTACCGTGAACTGAATATAGGCATTGAGAATACTCGCATCTGCAGGTAATTGAATATCTGTGAATCTTAACCCTACGAGTTGATTATCAGTTCCACTTTCATCAACCAGCTCTAAATCAGTGCTTGTTAAACTCATATCACCATCTGATACGCGCTCTTCGGCATCATTATTTGAAGCGTTGATTGGATAATTCAATGTTCCTGTTTGAGCAATACCAGTACAATTACAAAACCCATCTTCTAAATCAAAAAACGTAGTCTCATCCCCGTCGTCGCATGCCATTCCCGCTGGATTACAAGGACTGGTATAAAACAGAATGAGCCTAGGTCCGGTGCCACTTCCGTCTTGAGACTCTGCCACGCGTTTTCCAGACCCACTGATAAGAAATGTCATTGCGTTGCCACTGGTCCAATTGGCTTGTGCCGCAATTTCACTGACTATAGATGTTAGGTATGGCGTGCGCTGGCTTATTCCTGCTTCGCCTACCGTCTCCCATAACGGAACTTCGTCCCAATTGACTGTAGAAATTGTTAAGGCCCTATTTGAGATATCATTGACAACTGTTTCGTCAAAAGCCAAACTCGATTCTGACAATTCACCAGTAATTATAAGATTAGTTGGATCAAGTTCCGAATCTGTTTCATCCGTTTCAAATTGGATATAGGCTCGATGAAGGGTAGCACCTTCAGGTAACTGAACATTATCAAATCTAACACCTACCAATTGATCTGTACCGTCGTTTATTAGTTCTAGATCACTACTGGTGACATCAACAGCACCATTGCTCAAGTCTTCTTCCGCGTCATCATTCGAACTCAGAATAGAAAAATCATTTTGAACACTAGTATCTGGAATGCCTTGGCAGTTACAAAAACCGTCTTCTTCGTCATTTATGGTCGAAGAATCACCATCATCGCAAGGTGTACCATAAACAGGACAGCTATCACTTAAGGTATAGCTCACTAATAGTCTTGGGGCATCACTTTGAGAGCCATTATTGGATTCTGCCGCCCTTGATCCCGATCCAGTAATAATAAAAGACATCGCATTAAAGGGTTGCCAATTGGCCTGATCAACTATTTCTTGAACTATACTTCGAAGCTGTGGTGTTCGTTGAGCAGCTCCAGCCTCACCCACAAGATTCCATTCTGGAACATCTAACCAAGGAACTACTGCCTCTGTTGTTGGTCGACTTGAAATATTAAAGTCTACGGTGTTAAAAATGTCGCTATTGGGCACCAATTCCCCTCTTATCTGAAGATCGGTTGGCTCAGAATCTGTTTCATCGGTAGTAAATTGAATGTCAGCACTAGTTATAATGGCACCCTGAGGTATTGCGATATCAACAAATCGTATACCGACAGTTTGATTGTTCTGATTTTCAAAAGAATCAAATACCAATTCCAAATCGGAGCTATTAGTGTATATAATACCAGTAGTTTCAGCTTCTTCAGCATCATTATCACCACCAACAACTTGATAGTCTAAGTCGTCCGACTCTGCAAAACCGACACAATTACAAGACCCATCTTCCACATCTAAAACTGTGGTAGGATTACCGTCATCACAAATAGTGCCTGCGGGTTCGCAAGGAAGTTGATAGAACAATTTGAGCCTCGGGGCTGCGGAACCATCAAATGATTCGGCCACACGTTTTCCTGTGCCTGAGAAAATAAAGCTAATGGCATTACCGCTAGCCCAATCATTTTGTGATACTATTTCATTGACAATTGCGGTAATATAAGGAGTACGTTGCTCTAATCCAGATACCCCCTCTGTATCCCAAATCGGGATTTCTGACCAGGTTACCGTATTGCTTGTTCGTACTCTTGAAGAAATATTGGCGGTATCTGTAGTAAATGTATCACTGTTAGGCACTAGCTCTCCCTCAATAAGGAGATTTGTTGGATCTTGACTACTGTCTGTTTCATCTGTTGTGAATTCGATATAAGCTCTATAAAGGGTAGAACCAATAGGCATTTGTACATTATTAAAACGAATACCTACTAATTGATCATCTGTATCATTGATTAATTCCAGATCAGTACTGGTAATATCCACTATTTGAGTGCTACTATTTTCCTCCGCGTCATCACTACTCTGTGCTACTGAAACCGTTTCCTCGATTAAATCCGTATCTAATAAACCCTCACAATTACAGAAACCATCTTCCTCATCAAACAATGTGTTTGAATCCCCATCATCACATACTGTCCCTGCAATAGTACATGGATTATTAATATCATTAGAAATAATAACAACGTCACCCGTTGGTGGTGAAAATACGTCTAGGTTTGCTGGTAAGGTGAACGGATCTGTGTGACTTCCTTCGGCAACACTATCAGCATTATCTACGATGACCGTTCGTAATTCGATACGCTGTTCATCTACAAAAATGACCTTAAATTGATTAAATGATCCCGAACTCCGAGTCCAAATCTTGTCGTCGTCGTTAGGTCGCAATGGTGCGCCCCAAGAACCTTCGCCAGTATACACGGTACCATTTGGTAAATCAATCTCAAATCCTTCCTCACTATTAGGTCCAAAAGACGGTTTTACAGGCCAAGTAGTCTTGGCCATATGAGAGTCACAATCTACCACCAAGCGAACCCCTTCATCATAAAACAATTGTGCCCAAGACTCATACTGAAACGCTCTCCCTTCAGATTTTCCAGACGTGTGAGGGCGCATTGGTTTGTGATACTGAGCGGATTTCCATATGGGAGTCGTGTTTGAAGCTAAATCGTTTTGTAACCATGTGAGTTGGTCACCGAGTATTGAAATTTCAGTATTAAGTGTATAGGTCCTTATCAAATTATTTCCCCAAGTAAATGCGAAGTACGAATCTGAATTGGGAGTATCGAAAAGATTAAAGACGGTTTCAGGATTATACTCGTGATTTCCTCTAGCTGGAACAATAGGGAACATTCTTCCATCTGCAGTCGTAGTCAACTGCCAATCGTCAAACCAATTTTGCCATTCTATACTTGTGTCATCATCCGTCATATCCCCACCAAAAAAAACAGCATGTGGCTTCAACTTACTAACTAGTTTATTAGCATTTTGTCGTGGTGTACGGTTATTTCTGGAATCGCCACCAGCAATAAAAGATAAGCGACTATTATCAGCGGGTGCAGTCCTGAACCAAAACCTTTGGCTCGTACCTTCACTGTCATGAATGACGAAATAATAATCGGTATTTGGATTTAAGCTGGATAATCTGGCAAATTGATTGGACATCCCTCTAAAATCCGTTGTTCTATCAACAGTTTTTGAAAATGCATAAAGAGTGTGGTCTGTACCGTGATCTACAATGTCGTAGTATACCGTTGGTGAGGTTCCAGATATTTGATTCCATGCAACGGTAATTGTCGTTGCTGGATTATCAACCAAAATCAAACGGTATTTATCATTATTGGCATGGCCTATAAAGCATACTAGCCCTAAAAGCCAAAGAATAGCCTGTAGTAGTTTTAATTTCATGTGAGTTCTATTTTATTGGTTTCAGTTTTAAATTGTTCTAATAGTAAATAAGCCGCAATAGGAAGCAAGCCATGCGGTAATCTGTAGATGGTTAAGTATAGATTATGATGTGCGGCGTATTCTAATGGGCTAAATGCAAGCCCTATAAAGAATCTGGCTAATGCCGTAACCGTACCCCAAATGATCAGATAGAAAAATGCAAATGGCGCAGTTCTTGAAAAAAATATGCCAATCGAGGCAAGAACATCCAGAAAGCCTACAATAAATAAGAACTGTCGCGCTTTGGTTTCATCAAAGCCCAAGATACCTATGGTCATATCAATAAAATAACCAGGTACTGGCATGACTCCCATAGCAAAAAGGCCGTGTGAAATAAACACCAAAACAATAGCAATTTTTAAAACCGCCATAAGCGATGTATTGGTCTTGGATAGAAGTTTTTCTGAAAAAAGAAGGATAACTGGAGCTGTAATTTGTATCGCCAGTTCAAAAAACTGTAATATGTCGTAGTTCTTGCTTTTTACAATGCAAATACCAGTGAATATAAGAATGACAACGCCAATACCTAGGATACTGCGTTTAAGCTTGGAAAAAGAAATTTTAAACCAAAAAATAGCCAATACGGCTGAAAGAATGAATACTACAGCACTTAGTTTAGTGCTTAGCTCTATCCAAGAATTGACCCTTAAATCTGACGCATACTCATTCCATGGTATTTTAAAGAGTCCTTCTATTAGTGGAGTCATTAAACTCTCATCCCAAAGTAGTTCTCTAAAAGGTGACCCAAAAAACAGGAACTGATAGGCACGCCCAATAAAAATGAGAAATACGGAACATTGAATTATTTTTGAAACTAGCTTATTCATAATAATTTGTTAAAACTAATATTGCGGTATTAACTAGATATGACAAACTTGTTTTTAAATCTTCAAGAAAAGGTTACGTATATGTTCTAATCGTTAACTGTTTGGTATGTTGTACTGAGACGCTTGAATTAACTTCCTGCTGAGTATTGCAAGAATGCTGATTGGTGGATTTTAATACGGCAAATACAATCCATCAAATTGTCTTCTTTGGCTTGAATAAATCCTATTAGTTTCAGAAACACTACCGTACTCAAGCGCTAAATAAAGAGTGGTCTGCCATTTAGAAACATGGTTATAACAGATATGCAGTCGAAGTAATCACTATAAGATTCGTGTTATCGGTATTTTGAAATACTTACAATAAAATCGTCATTTTCTTCCAAAACCGTACCAATCACCACAAGGTCTGCACCAGCATTAAATGCTAAATATAATTCTTTCTTGGACCTAATTCCCCCACCAACAATTAAAGGAATACGCAACTCTTGTTTTACTTGATGAATAATTTCGGCTTCTATGGGATGGGTCGCACCACTCCCTGCTTCGAGATAAATTAACTTCATACCCAATAATTCACCAGCTTTAGCAGTATGAGTTATAGTTTTAACAGATTTACGTTTGATAGGCTTCGTTTGACTAATACGTTCTACCGAAGTTTGCCTCCCATTTTCAATAAGCATATAACCCGTTGGCAATACCTCAAGATTTGTAGTTTTGAGTTTTGAAACAGCCTCTACATGCTTTCCTATAAGATACTCTGAATTTCTTCCTGAAATTAAGGATAAAAACAAAATAGCATCAGCTTTATCAGTAACTTGAATAACATCTCCCGGAAACAATATTACTGGAAGCTTGGTATGCTTTTTAATTTCCACAACCAAGGTTTCGGTCAGTCCTTCTTGCACTTCACTGCCACCAACAAAAACATGAGTCGCTATGGATTGATTGACCATAGCTATAAATCCAGAAACCCGTTCAACCTGCATTTTATCTGGATCTATCAAAACCGCTAAAAGTTTTTCAGATCTAGAAATCGAATCCAGTATATGTTGGTAGAGCTTATTCATTTGGAACAACATAAGCGCAAGTAAAGCCATCGAACTCTAAAAAGGCCGTATTATATCTATATTTTTTGTCTTTGTAATCTATCCAAGCTACAGTTTCCCCATCTTGAAGCATAAAGGGAATTACCAAAAAGTGTTCTCTAAACAGCATACCTGGCGTGGCAAAAAGTTTGTATAATGATTCCTTGATTCCCCAAATAACCGTTAAATTTCTTACATAATCTTTCGAAGTTTTATCTAAATAATTGAATTCATAATCCACAAACTTTTTGGCAATGACACCTATTTTTTCGCGCTGTTTTTCGATATCAATCCCGACTTCATTCTCGCTAATAATAACTCCTGAAAATGTGAATGAATGGGTTATGGAAATATGATTTCCATCCTTAAGATGCGGTTTCCCATAATCATCATAGAACAAATCTTGGTCGCTATAGCCAAAAGCTCTAAGCAGATGCCTAACACTAAGAAAACCTCGTTGATGCAACTCACTCTTCATACTTTCTACACGTTTTAAGCTCTGAGGCTTTAAATCGAGCGGAGAGAGTAATTCATCGTAATCTTCTTCAATCTTCCAGATTTTAACAGTTGTTTGTGAGTTTACGGTAATGGATTTGTACAGTGGCATTTAATATTCTAAAACCTATTGATTACCTTTGCATCGCCTTAGGCGAAATTGTCATTTTTTGACTTAGCGAATTTAGTTATTTAAGCCATAAAGCCAAAGGTTAGTTATATTTAAAAATAAGACAACACACATGAGTACAAAAACTACAGCTTACGTACCTCACAAAGTAAAAGACATGTCGCTTGCGGCTTGGGGAAGAAAAGAAATTGAATTGGCCGAGGCTGAAATGCCAGGTTTAATGAGTCTACGCGAAGAATATAGAGATGAACAGCCTTTAAAAGGTGCTCGCATAGCAGGATGCTTGCATATGACCATTCAGACTGCTGTCTTAATCGAAACCTTACAAGCCTTAGGTGCAGAAGTGACCTGGAGCTCTTGTAATATTTTCTCCACTCAAGATCAGGCTGCTGCTGCTATTGCCGATGCCGGAACAGCAGTATATGCATGGAAAGACATGACAGAAGAAGAGTTTGACTGGTGTATTGAGCAAACTTTGTTCTTTGGTGAAGACAGACAGCCACTAAATATGATTTTAGATGATGGTGGTGATCTAACCAACATGGTATTGGATAAATATCCTGAATTGGTCGAAGGGATTAAAGGGCTTTCTGAAGAAACGACCACAGGAGTTCATAGATTATACGAACGCATGGAAAATGGCACTTTGCCAATGCCTGCTATTAATGTTAATGATTCTGTGACCAAAAGTAAATTTGATAACAAGTATGGTTGTAGAGAGTCTGCCGTTGATGCCATAAGAAGAGCGACCGATATTATGTTAGCTGGTAAGCGCGTTACGGTATGTGGTTATGGTGATGTTGGTAAAGGAACTGCTGCGTCCTTCAAAGGAGCTGGCAGTATTGTAACTGTTACTGAAATAGATCCAATCTGTGCATTACAAGCTGCTATGGATGGTTTTGAAGTAAAACGCTTAGAAACTGTTGTTGGTAATTCTGATATTGTTATCACTACAACAGGAAATAAAGATATTGTAAGAGCTGAGCACTTTAAAGCCATGAAGGACAAAACCATCGTTTGCAACATAGGTCACTTTGATAACGAAATACAAATGGCATGGTTAAACGACAACTATGGTGATACTAAAGATACCATTAAGCCACAGGTTGATAAATACACTGTGGATGGAAAAGATATCATTGTATTGGCAGAAGGTCGTTTGGTAAATTTAGGTTTGGCAACAGGACACCCGAGTTTTGTGATGAGTAATTCGTTTACCAACCAAACTTTAGCGCAGATAGAGCTTTGGAACCATTCTGATAAGTACGAAAACAAAGTGTATATGCTACCAAAACATTTGGATGAAAAAGTCGCTAAATTACACCTAGAAAAGATTGGTGTTGAACTTACTGAACTTAAACAAGACCAAGCTGAATATATTGGTGTCACGGTTGAAGGACCATTTAAACCAGAGTATTATAGGTACTAAAATTCCAATGACTAAATATCAAATCCCAAGCAGAACTGTTTGGGATTTTTGTTTTATTTATCGTCACTTCGAGTGATTTCACCCTTTTGAATAAAAATTTTACTCGAACTGACACATCTATAGTTTCAATAATTTGTATCTTCTAAGTGAATGGCTTACAAAGAAGAAAAAATAAAAGTCCCTCGTTTTAATGAGGAAGCTGGTTTCTACACCACCAAGAAGCGCTCTAAAATAATGAGTAAAATCCGTGGTAAGAACACCAAACCTGAATTACTGTTTCGCCAAGCGCTTTGGAAGAAAAATGTGCGCTATCGTGTGGATAGTAAGCGATTACCTGGACGACCAGATGTAAGCATTATGAAATATAAGCTTGCTATATTTATTGATGGTGCGTATTGGCATGGCTATGATTGGGATGAGCGCAAGGCTAAGCTGAAGACCAATAGGGATTTTTGGATTCCAAAGATTGAACGCAATATGCAACGTGATAGGGAAGTCAATAAGCAATTACAAGACATGGGCTATACGGTATTTCGGTTTTGGGCGCATGAAGTAAAAGATAACCTCAAGACTTGTATCAACGATGTAATGGTATATATCAATACTGGTAAGAACTATTAATGACCCTTTCGGATAATGTACTTACATATCCAACCACTTCTTAAAATTAGTGGTGCGCTCTCTAGAAACAATGATTTGTTCCTCTTGTTGTGGGTTTAGTTTTAATAAAAGTCTGGAGTTAAAATAGCTGTGAATTTCTTCAACCGCATTTACCGATACCATGTATTTTCTATTGATTCTAAAAAATTGAATAGGATCTAAAATGTCTTCAAGCTGATCAATGGTATACTCAATTGGGCATTTTTGCCCTTTATTTGTACATAAAAATATAACTCCTTCGTCTGCCATAAAATAAGCGATATCCCCAACCTTGTACGTACTAAATTGGTTACCAATTTTTACTATAAAACGTTTTTTGTATTCTTTGGCAAATAATTGTCTAATGGAATCGATATCTGCACTAGTATTTTGTCTATTATCAATTGTGTTAGTGTATTTTTCTAACGCCTTTTTAAGCTCATTTTTGTCAATGGGTTTTAATAAATAGTCTAATCCATTGTACTTAAAGCCACGTATAGCATACTCATTATAAGCCGTAGTAAAAATTATTGGTGGATGTTTTGGCAACTGGTCTATAATATCAAAACCATAACCATCATTTAACTGTATGTCTAAAAATATGAGGTCAGGCAAATCGTTTTCGGCAAACCATTTTAAACCACTTTCAACTGAAGATATTTGTGTGAGTATCTCGCACTCTGGAGCCAAAGCTTCAATTAGATGTCTCAATCGTCTAGAGGCAATATCTTCGTCTTCTATAATTACAGCTTTCATGAGTTAAGCTACAGTTAAATCTTTAATGTTAATTTCAGCTTTATTCAACAACGGCATACTCACCTTAAAGGTGTTGTTTTCTTCATCTATTATCACATCCTTATTGGTGTAAAACGCATAGCGTTTTTTAATATTAGCTAGTCCTAATTTTGTAGACGTCTCTGAATCGATTCGCTTTCTGATATTATTCTTAACGACTAATCGATTGTACTTAACACTAATAGTTATAGTAATCGGTTGTTCTTTAGAATAATAATTATGCTTCAAAGCATTTTCAACCAGCATCTGTAAAGAGAGTGTAGGAATCAATACGGAGTTAGTTTTAATAGTAATATCTGTATTTATGTAAATAGCCCCATTGTGCCTTACTTTCATCATAAAAATAAAGGCGTCTAAAAATTGTAATTCTTTATCCAAACCTACCAAATCCTCTTCTCTATTATCTAAAATATAACGATAGCACGTCGCCAAACGCGTTACAAAATCTGAAGCTAAGTCTCTATCCTCATACATTAACGACGTTAAGGTATTTAAGCTATTAAACAAAAAATGGGGACTTATTTGACTTTTTAAGGAATTGTATTTAGATGTTGTAATTTCCTTTTTGAGTTCCAACAGAGATAATTCGAGAGTTCTTTTGTCCTTATACACCCAATAAAACTGATTAAATACTGAAAATACCGAAGCCAAACCTAAAGCTCTAAACATATCTATTTTAAACACTTTCCAAGGTTCATCAGTTTCTATCTGACAAAGTGACTTAAATTCAAAAATACCGAGATAGTAAATAATTGCTGCTAGGGATAAAACGAATAAAATCGTAATAAAGAAGATGACAGCATTCGTAATAAGTTCATTTCTTTGAGAGGTGTTTTTGCTCTTTTTTATGAGCCAATCATTGACCTCCCAAGTCGTCATAAACAGAATAAAGGTCGAAATGTAATAGAAAACAGTAGTATTGTTCAGATAGCTTTCATTAGGGTCTTTCTCAACAAAAAACTTTATCGCTAAAAAAACAACATTAATAACGAGAAACCTTAACCCTATCTTCTTTAGATATCCTTTGCTTAGCATCATATTGGCTTCAAAATACTTTAAATGTAATCAAATATACTACACTCAATTGTTAGTTAACATTGTTATTGGTTGGGCTGTTAAATATTCCAATCAATTGTCAGGATTTAACACTCAATTGTTAGTTAATTCCTTTTTATCCCATAAAAGCACTCAAATTAAAGTATATAACACTTCAAAACTAAATTCAACAATTAAAAATTATTGCATTTCATCTTTTACAAGATCTATTGAGCTTTGAGAAAACAAATCAAAAAAACAATGAAAAAGTTATTTCTTCTTATTGTACTGGTAAGTACATTTAGTTTTGCTCAAACAGGCATCATCAAAGGACGGGTTATTGATAAACAGTCCGAAATTTCTCTTTTGGGTGCTACTGTAGAATTATTGGATACAGAAAAACCCATGGGAGCCGTAACCGATGACAACGGTTATTATGTTTTAGAAAATGTTCCTATTGGAAGGCAAACCATAAGAATAAGTTATATCGGTTTTGAAACCATTACCATCCCCAATATTGTAGTTACTACCGGTAAAGATGCCGTAATAAATGTTAGCCTCATTGAATCTTTTAATCAACTGGATGCTGTAATACTGACACCAGAGACCAATAAAGACCGATCCATTAATAAACTAGCCACCGTTTCTGCTCGCCAATTTAGCTTAGAGGAAGTCAATCGATTTTCGGGTGGTCGGAGCGATGTGGGTCGATTGGCAGCAAATTTCGCAGGAGTATCTTCACCAGATGATAGTAGAAACGATATTGTGGTGCGTGGTAATTCGCCCGTTGGATTGTTGTGGCGATTAGAAGGAATTCCTATTCCTAATCCAAATCACTTTTCGGCATTTGGCACAACAGGTGGTCCTGTTTCGGCAGTAAATCCTAATGTCTTAAAAAATTCAGATTTCCTAACCTCAGCATTTCCGGCAGAATACGGAAATGCTCTTGGAGGTGTCTTTGATTTAGGTTTTAGAAAAGGGAACAAAGATGAGTACGAGTACACGCTGCAAGCAGGAGCATTTACTGGAGTAGAAGCCTCAGCTGAAGGGCCTTTCGGTAAAAATAATGGTTCCTTTTTAGTAGCGGGACGTTATTCTTTGGTTGGTATTGTAGGTGCTGGAGCAGGTGGAGGGTCTGTGGCCACTCCAAACTACTTTGATGTGTCTTTCAATCTCGATTTTGGTGATACCAAATGGGGAAATTTTTCACTTTTCGGAATTATAGGTGACTCTAATATTGATTTTTTAGGTGACGAAATTGATGAAGATGATCTTTTTGCTGCCGAAGATGAAGATCTATTTGTAAGATCGAATTTTGGAGTTGTAGGCTTAAAACATAGAATTACCATAGGGAATAGTTCATACTTAAAAACGGTAATTTCTGGATCTGTTTCAGAAAGTGATATTACTGCCAATCGATTTATAGATAAAGATACACCTCAAGAGCGTTCTATTTTATATACCGAAGCCACAAATAATGAAGCAAGATTGGCATTTTCAACACTATTCAACTCTAAATTAAGCAATAGAATAACCTTGAGGACAGGTCTTTTGATAGAGAACTTTGGCGTAGAAGCCGTACTGAGAGATCGTGAAGAACAACCCGACAATGATAATGATGGAGATCCAGATTTAACAAGCTTTATAGATATAGATGATGACCTCACCCTTATTCAACCTTATATTCAAGGTCAATTTAGACTTACTGAAGCTATAACTTTAAATGCAGGGCTTCATGCACAATATGGTACACTAAATGAGCAGTTTGTATTAGAACCTAGAGCGAGTCTTAGTTACAAGATAAATTCAAATAATAGTCTGAATTTTGGGTATGGTCTACACCACCAATCCGTTGTATTTCCCTTATTATTTCTTAATGAAAACGTTAATGGTGAACGCATTCAAACTAACCGAGACTTGGATTTTGTACGCAGTAATCACTACGTCTTAGGATATGATACCAAACTTGGTTCGGACTGGAGAGCAAAGGTAGAAGTATATCGTCAAGATATTAGTGATGCTGCTGTGGAAGCCTTTCCTTCGAGTTATTCATCCTTAACCGAAGGAGCTGATTTTGAATTTGACAATGATCGTGTGTCTTTAGTTAATGAAGGCACGGGTTTTAACCAAGGTATAGAATTAACTATAGAAAAGTTTTTTAGTAAAGGGTATTATGGGTTGTTAACAACCTCCATTTTTGAAAGTAAGTATGAAGGTAGTGATGGCATAGAACGTAACTCTCCATTTAATAACGGCTACGTCATTAACTTCTTAACAGGACGCGAATTCCCTGTAGGCAAAGCCAAGAAAAATATGTTGTTTTTTGATACTAGAGTGAGCTTTGCTGGTGGACGTTATTTTACACCTATTGATTTAGAAGCTTCTCAGCAAGCTGGTTTTGAAATTTTACAAGAAGATATCGCTTTTAGCGAGCAATATGATGACTACTTTCGTTGGGATTTTAAGTTTGGGATTAAGTTTAATAGCAAAGTCAAGAAACAATCGCATCAGTTTTACGTCGATCTCCAAAACGTTACAAACAATGAAAATGTATTCGTAAGACGATTTAACCGATTAACCAATGAAATAAATCAAGTAGACCAAATTGGGTTTTTCCCTGACTTTGGATATAGGTTTCAGTTTTAAAATTGATTAATAGTAAAGTTGTGCATTTGTCACTGAAACCATGAGCCTCACACTGGTGAGGCTCTTTAAATAACTAAATTAAAATGAAACTAAAGCAACATACAATAAAGCGTCTAAAAGGTAACTATGGAAGTTGGTCTCTCATTACTGGCGCAACTTCTGGAATAGGCAGAGAATTAGCTCTTAAATTGGGTGAATCGGGTTTTAATCTAGTCATTACTGGGCGAAGAAAAAATTTATTAGACGCATTGAAACAACAACTTGTTGAAGCATACAAAGTTGACGTAGTTGCGATAGCTGGTGATTTATCGGCAGAAATTGATGTTATACATTTGATAGAAGAAACGGAACATTTGAATTTAGGAATTGTTATTCTAAATGCAGGTTTTGGAACATCCGGTAAGTTTATCAATTCCAATCTCGATGATGAATTAAATATGCTTAATCTTAATTGCAAAGCGGTATTGATTTTAACACATCACTATGCTAATAAAATGAAAAGTTTATCAAATAAAGGAGCTATTGTCCTATTAAGCTCAATGGTGGCTTTCCAAGGTGTTCCCAACGCTACGAATTATGCAGCCACAAAAGCTTATGTTCAATCATTGGGTGAGGCACTTCATTTAGAGTTTAAATCCGAAGACATTGATGTACTATGTGCGGCACCAGGACCCGTTGAAACTGGGTTTTCAGCCAGAGCAGATATGAAAATGAATAGTGCATCGAACCCAAAAGATATCGCAACATCAATTATAAAAGCCATAGGAAAAAAATCTACTGTATTTCCCGGACTGCTCACCAAGTTTTTAGTTTATAATTTGAGAATGACCCCGAGGTGGGGTAAAATTCGTATTATGGGAAAAGTTATGCAAGGATTCACAAAGCACCAAATAAAATAAATGATGAAAAAAAGAATTCTAATTATTACGAGTCTCTTTGTAATTTCAATTTTTATTTATGCCAATATTCAAATGAATCAGGATAATCCAAAAGTACTAGAACCTTTACTAGTTGAAGTCGAAAATGCCATTCAATATAGAGATCAAAAAGATCCTGAAGTATCCAAAGTCGATGTGGCTTGGCAACTCGATCATATTTTAAAGACCATTAATAGAATCACTGAAGCTTTGGAAGCCTCCAATCCAAGTGACTATTCCAATTCAATAAATGCAGCACGTATTTTTTCCTTAACCGCTGGTTATATTCCAAGAGGAAGAGCGCAATCGCCAGATGTAGTGAGACCACCAGAAGTTATTCTGACAGAAGATATCTATGTACAATTACAAGAAGCTAGAGCCAATATCAATACCCTCAATATACTCGATGAGAATACTAATTTTGAACATCCCTACTTCGGTCAACTTAGTAAAGCGCAAGCCATAAGATTTATGGAAGTACATACCAAGCATCATTTAAAGATTGTGGATGATATTTTAGAAGACAATAATTGAAATATCCTTAACTAGTAAATATTAATTTCCAATTTTTACTTAAAAATAATAATTAACTTTGAACTAACTTGAGTATTATGTCTTCATTTGAAATAAAAAAGATTTCTGAAAATTCTATTCTGTTAACCGGTTTATTAATTCTCTTTGGCTCAACTTATTTTTTTTCCTACTATAACGAGTTTAATATTAACTATTATTCATTAGCTAGTACTTCGGAAATCATATTTTCTTTTTTATCTATAATCATTCCAATAATAATTTTCATTTCTCTTTTTTTAGCTTTAAAACATGATTCATTTAAAAATTGGAACATCCTAAAGTATGTTTCTAAAATCAACCCAACATAATCTACTGCCCTTAATTTATTGATAAAAACTTTGATTTATCTTACTGTTATACCTTTAATCATAGTCTTTTCATTAATTATCTTTTTTGCTCCTATTCTAGGAACGTTACCAATGCCTGCAAAATTTACTTTGGATACAAACTTCTTGTATTTCTTATTGAACGACTTGATTGTACTTTCTGCACTCGTTGGGTTTTCTTATAGAATTCGCAAAAAAGAGAACCTGCAACTGATACAATACTTTTCAATTGTTGTCGCATTAGTCGTTTATTTTTCTATTCTTGGTAGTACAAGAGGCTATTTCGTAAAAAAAATTAATGGTTTAAAAGAAATAAGAATAACAACAGATAAAGAAATAAATTCTGATTTAGAAAATTATTTTTTTATTGGGCAAACAAACGAATACCTTATAATGTTTAATACACAGAAAGCTAACTCGATAATAATTAATAAGAAAAATGTTTCTTCATTTTCTCTTAAAAATAGATTTGATTAATAAAAATCCATTGTTTCTCATTTAAGTTTATTTTCTAGTTAAATTAAAGACATCTAGAACACATCTAGTTTATAGAAGTACATACCAAGCATCATTTAAAGATTGTGGATGATATCTTAAAGTAATAGGTTTTATTATAATCAATTTAGAAGTAGCTTTTTAAACTTTTGAATGAACACCACTACTTCTTTGGATGCACCAATTTCATCTCATCAATTAAATGTTTTGCACCTGCATACTTATCGATGATAAAGAGCACGTAGCGTAAATCGACCATAATATTTCTACATATTTCAGGGTCATAATAAATATCGCTCATTGTGCCTTCCCAAACACGGTCAAAATTTAAGCCTACTAAATTCCCTTGGGCATCTATAGCAGGGCTTCCAGAATTACCGCCAGTGGTATGATTGGTGCCTAGAAAACAAATAGGTAACTTCCCATTTTTATCTGCATATTGACCATAATCTTTGGCATTGTACAAATCTCTCAGTCTCTGAGGTACATCAAACTCATAATCACCAGGTACATATTTTTCTATAACACCATCTAAATAGGTTACGGGATTATAATAGACGGCATCCCTAGGTGCATAACCATTTACCTTTCCATAGGTAACACGCAAGGTGCTGTTAGCATCTGGAAAATAGCGTTCTCCAGGCATAACTTCCATCAACGCTTTCATATATGTGGTTTGAATTGCATTAATTTCAGTATTCAAACGCTGGAATTCTGGCTCATAGTTGGTATAAAACTGCATAATGATAGGCTTGGCATATTGATATGCAATATCAGAATTTAGCTTCGCAATAACATTTTCGGAATCACCTTCTAGAACTTTTAATGTTTTATCTAAATCCGTAAAATTGGTTCTGTCATAAATGGAAGCATCAACTTTATCTGGCATAAACAAAGGCATAACAGCTTTAAAAACCCCTTTGTCCACCTCTACGTTATAATTTTTGTGAATCCCCTTCATACGATTAATCGTACTCTCACGTGCTTTGTTAAAGGTGTCTTCTCCTCGTCGCGCAGACATTTCTAATTGAGCCAAACGCAGCATCATTTGCATAAGTTCATTAGTCCTTAAAAAGACTTCAATGAATTTTCCTCGCTTTACATTAATGGACTCAAACTCTTTATAAAGTCTATCGAATTCTGGCAATAGCATTCCATATTCACTTTCCTTTCCTTGTGCTTTTAACGCCTTGGTAAACTCTGCTTCGAATTGTCTTTTGATGTCTATGGCACCACTTTTTTCAATACCTAGATTTTCGCCTATCCACTTTTTCCATGCATTTGCAATTCTAGCTTGTTTTGACGCGTATTGAATTCTTATTTGGTCATCAGCTTTCATGTTGGCATCAATGACTTTTAAAGCCGCCTCTCTTATCGCAATATTCGATGGGTTTACTTTTTGTGTTATTTGCTCAATAGCTACAGCAGGGAGATATTCATTGGTTCGCCCCGGAAAACCAAATACCATGGTAAAATCCCCTTCTTCAATCCCATCCAATGAGACAGGTAAAAAGTGCTTAGGTTTATAAGGTACGTTGTTCTTGTCGTACTTAGCTGGTCGGTTATTCTTATCTGCATAAATTCTGAAAATAGAAAAATCGCCCGTATGCCTAGGCCAAACCCAATTATCGGTATCACTACCAAATTTACCAATACTGCTTGGTGGTGCTCCCACTAGGCGCACATCTTCAAAACGCTCTGTTACAAATAAATAATACTGATTCCCTTTGTAAAAAGGTCTTATTTTAATGCCTTGCCAAGATTCTTTTTTTGCATTCTTTTCAACACTATTTCTGTTTTTATCTATCTGTGATTGTTTTTCGCGAGGTGTCATACTGTCCGTTACATTCATCAACATCGCCTCTGTAACATCTTCAATCCTAACGATAAATTCTACGAATAAGCCTTCATTTGGAATTTCATCTTTTAAAGACATGGCCCAAAAACCATCCTTTAGATAATCATTCTCTAAAGATGAATGCGACTGTATTTGGCCAAACCCACAGTGATGGTTGGTCAGTAATAACCCTTTTGGAGAAATCACCTCACTAGTGCAACCACCATTAAAATGGCCAATGGCATCTTTAAGGCTAGAGTTGTTGACATCATAAATATCTTTTGCCGTTAGCTTGCTTCCTAGGCTCCGCATTTCGTCTTCGTTCATGCCTTCTAAAAGCGAAGGAATCCACATACCGCCTTGTTGTGCAGATACTTGTAATACAATAAAAAAGATGATAATTTTTAAGACTCTCATGGTATTTAGTTTTAGAACGTAAATATAAAAAAGAAAGGTCAAATCCATTTAATGATTTGGCACTTCAAGTCTTTCATTATTTATCCATTTTTTAACAAGGTCATTATTTGTTGTTATTTCGGCAAACACATAGATATTAGACCTAAAGCAAGGTGAGGTTTCCGCTAGTTCAATGACAACCTCATCATCGCAGTAACTTGAGTGCAAGAAGTAAAGTATTTTATCTTTTAAAATAATGTAACCAACATGATTATCCAATCCGACAAAATAAATCCCATCAGAGTAGGCGCTATTAATTCTCTTCTTTAACTCAATAAAACTTAGATTGGAATAGATTTTAAGATCTGATTTAGGTTGTAAAAGTTTAGCTTCATCTAAACCCGCAGCTTGTGCCATCTTATAACGATTTAGATTAAACCCTAAATGCTTTAAAGTTGTTGATACAAAATAACCACAGGCTATCTCTCCGTTATTCGGATTGTCTGTATGGCCATTAAAATCCCAAGTTGTACCGTACCAATGTGGAACAATATCATTTAATAGTTTTGAATAGATGTATTTTGATGCCGAATCTGATGCTTTAGCAGCATTGATTCTGTATAAGCTATTGAAGTAATTTCTGTCTGCATTGATTTCACTAATAATTGAAGTGTAATTGCCTTTTGGTGTAAAATTAACACCAAGCTTTAAAGAATCGATGTAGGGTTTTGTTAGCTTGCTACTTAGATAAACATCTATGTTTTCAGTAGTAATCACGTCCTTTTTTGATTCAGATTTACATCCAAACATTAAAAGTACTCCTATGACAAGTATTATTCTTTTCATACACCATAAGAACGTTAGAACTTTATTTTAATTATGAACAAAGAACCCTTTCTATTTCTAGAAAGGGCCCAATTAACTTAAAGCATTATGAAAATTAATCTTATTTTAGATTAAGACTCCCAAGGTCGTGAAATAAAAATTCTTTGGAATCGGTCATTGACACAAACAGGCCTTTTGGGAAAATACTCCCTAACGCCTGAGTAGTCACTTCACAACCATCGGTCTCTACAGTTCCAAGGTTTATTTCTTTTATAAATTCATTTGTTTTCCTATCAAATACACAAAAGGTATGAGCTTGCTGATTAGACACAATTAAAAACCCTGAATCATTAGTGTATTTAGCAATGGCGATACCTTCTATATCGCGACGAAAATGATCTGCCCCAAAACATGCCAGTTCTTCATTTCCCATTTTAGGGTCTGCATAATACTTTCTAATACAATGGTCTTCATCTGAATAATAGACGAATCCTAGCTCTTCATCTACGGCTATGGCTTCTATTTCTTTCTTTCCACTGAATTCCCCAAATTTCCTTACCAGTTTGGTTGCAAATCCCAAACTGTCAGAAACCAATTGGTATTGATATAGATAATTCTTTAAGGGGCCCTCCTTCCTGCCCACAATAATATAGGTTTTTTGGCTCTTTATGTTTTTGTAAAAGGCAATACCCATTGGTCTACGTTTAGTTACTTGGGATTCGTCTTCAAAAACCTTGAAACCACCTTTATCTAACATTTCCATATTAGGAATAGAGAACAACCGTATTTGATTTTTTGCTCTTTCGGTAAATGCCATCAAATCAATAGTTATTGAATCGTTTAATTTAAAGTCATATAAAACATCAACGTTATTAGGGTAACCTAAACCAGTTAATGATTTTTCCTTTATAATTTTTCCTTTTAAATCAAAAGCATAAACCCCACCGTTGACATCGTCTTTATCAGTACCAAAAACTATACTTTTTTCAGTATTATCTTTGTTAATCCAAATGGCTGGATCATCAGTGTCATTTAGTGTCTTTTCAGTAACCACAGCGGCCTTAATTTCTGGTAGTTTATGACCACAGGAATTAAAGACTACTGCAATTAAAATGATAACTAAAGCGTATTTACTTTTTCTTGAATAAATCATATTTCAATCCAAAAGTTATACGTTGACCATAATATTCGGCTTGCTGCGTTCTATTTCTTACGCCTTGGTAAAAACGTAAGGGCTGGTCGGTAATATTAAGAACATCAGCAAAAATCCTCAGATTAGGGGTTAGGGCGTAATTCATGTTGAAATCTAAAAAGAACTGTTCATCGTAGTACCTGTCGTCAAAAGGACCACCGCCAATTTCATCGATATAGGCATCAGAGTAATTTGCTGACAATCTTATATTGAATTTTTTATCATTATACGCTAAAGATCCATTGAACATGTTTGGTGACGTTCCCGGAAGATCCACATCTTCCCTAAAATCACCATCCTCATTAGCTATACCATCAGTACTTGAGGTTAAGTAGGTATAGTTAAGATATAGACTAAAATTTTTGAGGAATCCAGGAAGGAAATCCAACTGTCGTTGAAATGAAACCTCTGCTCCGAACACCGTAGCGCCTTCAGCATTTACAGGCTGAAAAGCATCAAAACCTGTATCGGCATCTTCGGTAATACGCACATAAATAAAATCATTGATATCCTTGAAGAATAGGCCTCCTGATAGAATCCCAACACTTTTAAAATAGTGCTCTGCCATAAGGTCAAAACCCATAGAAGTTGTTGCTTCCAAATCAGGATTCCCTAGAGAAATTTCCTCATCGGAGGCGACAATATCAACAGTTGGCACCAAGTCTTCATAATTTGGCCTTGCCAATGTATTGGTCCATGCAAAACGTAAAACCGTTTGAGCGCTCAAATCATACTTAAAATGAACAGAAGGTAAGACATTGGTATAAGAGCTTTCCGAATTTACTCGTTCGGCTTCATCAGGGTTAGTTATATCTTCCTCTACTAAAAATCCGGAAGAGCTTACATCTGTATTTTCAATACGAACACCAGCTAGAACCGATAATTTATCGGATAATTGCTGATTTGCCATAACGTAAGCAGCATAAACATTCTCTTCCACGTCATAGTTAACCGGTAGAAATTCATCAATAACGGGATCGCCTCCACTCAAGCTTAAACTTCCCAGCCACTCTGGGGTTGGAAAAAACCCTGCTTGATAGCGACTTCCTGCTAAGAAATCTGGATCAGAAAAATCACGAGTAGGAATGGAAGCCATAGTTGGAAAATCATCTTCCAAGTCAAATTCAAAGAAGTTATTGTCTCTAAGCTTATTTTTAAAGCGCCCTCGTAAACCAAACTTTACAAAACCATCGCCTTTATTAAATAAATCCGCAGGCAATTGAGCATTTAAGAATAAGTTGATATCCTCTTCCTCGGTATATTGGTTTTCTTCGGTAAGTTCATCAAATCCAAACTCACTAAGATTATTGTCATCGCCTTGAGTCACAGGTGACATAAATGGAAACTCAGGATCGGTGTTATCAACCATAACTTGATATTCTGAAGTGAATTGAGCATATCTTTCATTAAGACGCTCTTCTGATGCCTTGGCATAAGACCCTAGCCAATCTATTTTCATATTGCCTAGTAAGTGCTCACCTTGCAAGGTATAATTTTGCATCCGTTGATCTTCAAGACGTCTATTCTGGTTACGGTCATTATCTATACCAGCCTTGGTTTCTCGAGCCGCTTCTATCGGAAAGCGTGTTAAAGTGCCATTAGAATCAATGCTAAAATCCCCTGGTCCAATATCCTCGGCATCCAATAATTCTTGGGCAAATACATAACGGTTCTCACGGTCATCTCGCCAATTGTACATGGTACGCAGTTCAATCTTGTTATTGGCATCAAAGCGGTAATCAAAATTGGCTGAAAAACTGCGTCTTACACGTTGGATAATATAGGTACGCTGTTCAAATACATCGGTGTAAGGGTTGACATCCAATTCTACTTCTTCATCATTGGCGTCAGTAAAAGCAAATTCATTATCCCATTCCGCCTCAAAATTATCTGAACCAAAATCCGTATCATAAATAGCTGCTGAGAGCATCCAACCAAATTTGTTATCCTTAGAGCGATCACCATATATTAAGGTTCCATTTAATATTCGAGTGTCCGTAATAAGATTTAATCCTGAACCCAATGTCGCCGAAAGCCTAAAACCTTCTGGGGCAGAACGTGTAACCAAGTTTACGGAGCCACCAAGCGCGTCTCCATCCATATCTGGTGTTACCGCTTTATTGACCTCAATGGTTTGGATCATATCGGCAGGGATTAAGTCCATTTGTATATTACGGTTGTCACCTTCAGCTGATGGAATACGCGATCCATTTAAAGTCACGGAGTTCAATTGGGGAGCTAAACCCCTTACAATGATATCCCTTGCTTCACCTTGATCGACCTGCATCGTAATCCCTGGAATACGCTTTATAGCATCACCAATATTGGCATCTGGAAATTTACCAACTTGATCTGCAGATACGATGTTCGTAATATTTTGTTTGTTCTTTTGAATATTTAAGGCTTTTGCCTGTCCACCACTAAAACCTGTAAGAATAACACTATCGAGTTGCTCTGACTCACTTTTAAGCGTTATACTTATCTCTACAGTTTCATTTTCAATAACCTCGACTTCAATGTCCTGATCTGCATATCCCAAGTATTTTACTTTAAGTAGTTGCTTTCCAACCGGAACATTTTGTAAAAGAAACTCACCATCAATATCGGAAACTGTGCCCTTATTTGAATCTGTAACAGAAATTGTGGCATATGGTACAAGAATACCTTGCTCATCTGCAATAATACCCTTTACATTACCGGTTTGGGAAAAACCTAGAACTGAAAACAGTAGTAATGATAAATAAAAATAATGTTTCATTTTTTAGTTGATTTAGTTTATCACAAATGTAAATTGACACTTTAATTCTTACTTTTTCTATGTGTTAACAAAAAGAAAAAACGGAATGTTATTGCCATATAAAACATAGCAACATTTACCATTGCCTAACTTTTAATTAATGTTTTAAAAACACAGTTTAAAAGTCGAATAAATAATCCTGAAGGTCTTGCTGCGAATCTAGAGGAAGTTTTTTTCGAAGTCTATATCTAGCTATTCTCACACTATCTGGTGTAATATGAAGAATTTCAGCAATTTCTTTTGAAGATAGATTTAATCTAAGTAACATACACAAACGCATTTCAGAAGACGATAGCTTTTTCGTAGCCACATTTTTAATGCTCTCAAAAAAACTAGGATGAATACGACCAAAATATCCCATTAATTCGGTCCATTCGCTATTGTTGTTGAGATCGAATTCTATATCCCTAACCAATTCTTTAAGCTTTTTATTTATCAATTGACTATTTCTACCCTGTAGCTTTACAAGAGTCTTAGAGACACTCGATAGCAACTTATTTTTATGGGCAAGGTTAAGACTGTAATTAGTCAGTGATGACACCTTAATATCAATCTCTCTATTTAAGGCTTCTTCTTCTACAATTTTTTTGTCTAAATCAGCTTGTAAAAGTTGCTGTTTGTATTCAAAAATATGTTGTTCGTGTTTTCTTCGCTTTTTCCAGTAAATTAGCCCTATTATTAAAGTCATTAAAATCGCTATAGCAATAACCAGTATGACTTGTTTTTGTACTTTATTAATTTGATTCTGCTTATTGAGCAGTTTAACTTCTGCTTCTTTTTCTTTTACGCCATATAGTACCTCCATAGCACTAATCAATTGCATATTATTCTTTGCAAGTTCATCTTCATTGACAATACTTTGATTATTTAGGTAATCGAACGCTTTTTCAAAATCACCTAATTCAGCATACGTTTTCGATAAGTCCTTTAGAGCACTCACTTGCTGTGTCTGGTTATTATTCTCTTTTGCCATCAGCAATGCTTTTTGAGTCTGCTCAATGGCTTCATTATACCTTTTTGTTTTTCGATAGATATCACCAAGATTATTAGTAATATTTATTTGTAAATCACTATCACTATTTAAAGCATATTGAGATGCAACCATAAAATAATTATGAGCTAAATCGTATTGCTCAAGATCTTCATATATGCTACCAATACTTTCATTTGTTCTTGCCAAACCTGTACTATCATTTAAGGTTTTAAATATTGAAAGGCTTAAGTTTTGGTATTGCAAAGCATTTTCATAATCTCCTTGTTTTTCAGCTACGTTCCCCAGTAAAGTATTGGATACCGCTTTGCCCCTGAAATAATTAATTTGCGATGCGGCTTTTTGACTTGTTAAAGCGTGCTGCTTAGCGTCTTCATATTTATTTAAGTTGAGGTTAATCTTTGCCAGTACATTTTGAACATTAACCAAGACCATGTCTTCATATTTATGTATTTCTAAAAAGGCTTGGTAGTGCTTAGTGGCTTCACTGTATAATTTTAGCTGATTGAAGAAATTACCCAAATCGAGCTCAGCCTTAGCAATTTTAGACTTATCAAGCTGATTCTTGGCCGTTTCCAATTCGGTCTTTAGACGGTATAAGTCTTTATCTAATAAGACAGATGCCTCACTATTTGACTGCGCTTGTAAAAGTGGACAAAACGAAAGCACTAATAAGATGTAAAATATTTTCACCTGCTCATCAAATTAGTTAATCTAACAAGTAAATAAAATAATAATCCTAACATCTTAACTCATCTTTACTATATCATTACACTTCTATCTATTTAAGGGCGATTTAAATTTTACTTAACCTTTATGAAACGTTTTGTTGGCTTTTCATCTTGATTTACGCCTAAGTTGTAGTATATTTCAGAATGGTTTATAATTCAAAGCTCCCTAATGTAAGCACCACTATTTTTACGGTTATGAGTGCCTTGGCCAATGAGCATAATGCACTAAACTTATCGCAAGGCTTTCCTAATTTTTCGAGCCCTCAAAAGTTAAATAATCTTGTTGCTGACGCCATGAATAATGGCTATAACCAATACGCACCAATGGGAGGAAATCTCGATTTAAGAATCGCTGTTTCTAATAAGTATGATCAATTATACAAAAACACCTATCATCCTGAAAAAGAAATTACGGTAACCGCAGGTGCTACCCAGGCGATTTATACCATTATTTCGGCTTTTGTAAGACCTGGGGATGAAGTTATCATTTTTAAACCTGCTTATGATTGTTACCAACCTGCCATAGAAGTTAATGGTGGAAAAACAATTTCCATTCAGCTTTTGGCTCCAGATTACAAAGTCGATTGGCAAGAAGTAGACTCAAAACTATCTACAAAGACCAAAATGATTATCATTAATTCCCCTCATAATCCCAGTGGGACCATTTGGTCTAAAGACGATATGTTGCAACTTCAAAAATTAACCAAGGACACCGATATTATAGTACTTAGTGACGAAGTGTACGAACATATTATTTTCGATAAAGAAGCGCACCAAAGTGTTTGCTTATTTAACGACCTAAAAGAACGAAGCTTTATCACTGCCTCATTTGGCAAAACCTTTCACAATACAGGCTGGAAGATTGGGTATTGTTGTGCACAAGAGCATCTCATGTCCGAGTTTAGGAAAGTGCATCAGTTCAATGTCTTTTCAGTTAACCATCCTGCGCAGAAAGGGATTGCGGATTATATGCAAGATTCCGAGACTTACTTAAGTCTCAACATGTTTTTTCAACAAAAGCGTGATTTATTTTTGAATCTAATCTCGGAATCCCGCTTTAAGTTTAGACCATCCCAAGGCACTTACTTTCAAGTGTTGGATTATTCGAAAATCACGGATGAGCACGATGTGGATTTTGCTAAGCGTTTGACTAAGAATTTTAAAATAGCATCGATTCCACTTTCTGTTTTTAATGAGGCTGGCAGAGACGATAAGGTATTGCGCTTCTGTTTCGCAAAAACTGATGAAACTTTGATTAGGGCAGCTGAGATTTTATGTAGAATTTAAGTTACTTTTTGTACTTTTCTGTGTCTCAAGATTGAATCAAAATAAATGACATGAAATTTTACATTACAATCTTGTTCGTGACACTATCGTTAGTATCTTTTGCGCAAAAAATCGAAAAAGATGGGACGGTTTATGAAGTTAAAAAAGAGCGCATCTTCTTAAATGGTGAAGATGTAACGGAAATCCTTAATTCAGAAAAACGGTCTACCATTTTAAGGGAAGCAACAATGATTTCCAATACAATGAAGATTGAGGAAAAAGCAAACAAGAAGCTTGAAAAAGCAAACAAGAAGCTTGAAAAAGAAATAAAAAAAGCGGGAAAAAAGCAAAAGAGAGCTGAAAAAGCCCTACAAAAAGAGCAAAAACTTAAGGCCAATTACAAAAAAGCACAAGATAAACTGGCAAAAGCGGAAAAGAAGTATGGACGACTTAAAAATAAAGGAAAGTTGTCACCTGTAGATGAAAACAAATGGCTTAAAAAAATTGAAAAACTCACGGAAAAAGTAGAGAAAACAAAACGAAAATTATAAACAATGAGCAATTCCCTAACTGTTGCCATAATACAAACCAATTTAATTTGGGAAAACCCTAAAGCCAATCGAAACAATATTGAGGATAAGGTAAACACTATAAAAAATGTTGATCTTATTATTTTACCAGAAATGTTTACCTCTGGCTTTACTATGAATGCTGCTACAGTGGCCGAAACCATGGATGGCGAAACCATATCTTGGTTAAAACAATTGGCTAAAAAGCAACGTGCTGCCATTACAGGTAGTTTAGTGATTTCAGAAAATGGCAATTACTTTAACCGATTGGTTTTTGTAGAACCTTCAGGAAACATAATACATTACGATAAAAGGCACACTTTTACGCTTGCTGGTGAACATAAAGTCTACACTGCTGGGAAAGAAAAAGTGGTTTTTAACTACAAGGGCTGGAAAATATGTCCCTTAATTTGTTACGACTTACGCTTCCCTGTTTGGGCCAGAAATACAGAAAATTATGACCTTCTAATCTATGTTGCCAATTGGCCAAAAGTAAGGGTCAGTGCATGGGACGCATTGCTTAAAGCTCGTGCCATTGAGAATATGAGTTACTGCATAGGAGTAAATCGTGTAGGTTTGGACGGCAATAATTATGAATATACAGGACATTCTGCCGCTTATAATGTTTTAGGTCATCGTATGGACACGCTTCCTATACAAGAAGAGGCTGTAGAAATCATCATCCTAGAAATGGATCATATTAAAACATACAGAGAAAAGCTTGGCTTTTTAAAAGATCGCGATTATTTTAATCTAGAAGCGTAAACTCAATAATATTATCAAAACTAGCCCTAACCTCATCAATTTTTGGAGCATACGAAACACGTTCGGGTTGAATACCCAATAAATAATTACCTGAATCGTATTTACCATTACCATTGGTATCATATATAACCCTTAAGGCATAGGTCTTGGGCAATAAGTCAAAGAAATCAACAACTGGTGACTCTGTAGCATACTCTTCGTACAGAACATCGCCTTTATCGTTTACCAATTGCACTATCAAAGGAAACTTAGCATTAATTAAGTTAACCCTTATATTTCCATATTCAGATTTGTTTTTGGTTCTAAAGGTATAATCCAAAGTGTCTTTGTTTGTTTCTTCATAAAAGTCTGTAAATGTGCCTGGAAGCATTTTAAAAGAATACTTTTGTCCTTCTTCCATTTTAATTGGAAATTTATATCTGTTATACAAAGAATCGTATTCTACCTCATAATCTATTGCTAAAGAATCTTGATTTATCAATTTTATTTTTGATGTGTCAATCTTTGTTAATGGCATGTTAGCTTCAATTGTGAAATCGTCTTCAAAATTTAATGTCCCAGATGATATAGCTTTTAGTACTAAAGAATCCGAATCGAACTTTCTAAAACGATGTTTAAACGTATCGATATACTTTTCATTAGTCACTATAAAAAAAGTGGAATCTATTTCAAACTTAGGTTTATACCAATAATACAATGTATCCGTTTCTGTATCTTTGACTATCCTTGTCTTATAGCCTTCAGGTGTATCGCCAAGGACTCTTATACGCATAGATTCATAGTCTCCTTCGTAAGGAAAAGCGATTTTGGATTCACCTTCTTGCTTAGGTCTTAAAGCTTTAAAATTGACCTTTTCCTGAAATAATCTTAACCGATAGCTAGAATCCGTAGGTACCGTAATGTAAGCTTCTTTAAAGGCAATCTTTTCATTTTTTTGATTGAATTTAAAATTTCCATTATTGTCCTTTAAGGCAACAAGTTTGTAAGTTCCGGCTTTAATATTATCGATGCTAAATGTTGTAACGCTATCCAAGGTATTGGTGATGTATCTTGGCTTCTCTTTGTAGACAATAGAGTCAGTGTAGGTAGAATCTATCTCATACAACATTACAGAAACAAAAGTATCTGGTTTTTTAAGCAACGCATCTTCCACATAACCTTTCACTGAAAGTGAATCGATAGTATCGCCAGTAGAAAACACATAACGGTAGTAAGGGTACGGGTTCTCTTCATTATTATCCACAATACTTTCTCCAAAATTGAAAGCATAAGTAGTATTATCCTGTAAGGTATCTTGAATTTTTATGGTAATATACTTACTTGCCCCACTAGCCGGAGTAATTATTGGGTCGTTATCCATTGGAGGGGAAATGATAAGCTGTTGTCTTAAATCTTTTATTTTTACGTACTCATTAAAATAAATCCTGATTTCATCTGCTTTAAAATTAGTTAAGAAATTCTCTGGCTTTTCCTCTGTAATAACAGGAGGGTCAACATCTTGTTCACCACCAGATGGTGTACCACGATTGGCACAACTGGCCAAGATAACGGCAAAGAAAACAACTTTTAAAATTCGTGTTACGAACAGTAGCATTAACTCAAAACTATTTTGCACAAAGAAACAATTTTAAGTTTACAAACGAAAAAATCAATCGGCAATTGCCATTGTTGCTAGACTTAACTTAATATTGTCAATTTTTAACAGTTCCGTTGTACAGGCTTCGACAGTAGCACCTGTAGTAATAATATCATCAACCAATAGAATATGCTTCCCTATTAAAGAGGCATTTTCCGAAATGGCAAATACAGCTCCTTCGTCATTCCAGCGAGATAATCTGCCCTTAAAAACTTTAGTCTTTGTTGATTTAGTTTTTATAAGCACTGAATCATTATATTCTGCATCAAGTACTTTGGCAATTTCTTTTCCGAATTTAGAAACCTGATTATAGCCTCGTTTTCGTAATTTAGTTTTATACAAAGGAATCGGCACAACAACATCTATGTGTTTATAATCTTCAATAGATTTAAGTTCTGCCCCAAGCCATTTTCCTAGAAAACTACCAATATGTTCATGCCCTCTATACTTAAGATTATGAAGTAATTGCTGCACTATTCCCTTTTTTGAAAAATGTAAAAGTGCTGTTGCATTTTCGAGTTTTATTCGCCCATAAACTATCTTTTTAACAACTTTGGAATTATCAAAATGAAAGTTGGTTACAGGCAATTGATGTCTGCAGGATATGCATACCACTACCTCATTATCCGTTAAAACATTATTACATGCTTCGCAGACATTTGGGAAAAATAAGTTCAACAAATTTTTTACCACTTAATCGAATAAAATAAAAATGCACTCTAATATACTCTAATTTCGCATTCAACTAAGAAAATTAATGATGATAGTTAACCCTCAACTATTTAACTACAGATTAATTATAAGTTCTTTATTGGTCGTTTTAACAGTTTTGGGAATCTATAGTTTCAATAACTATAAATCCATTAAATCCTACGAAGAATTCCTAAAACAAGAAAAGCTTTTGATAGAAAAAGAGCTATCAGAAATGCTTAACAGTTATGATGATCTGAGCCAAGATTATGATCTTATGTCTTCACAGCTCCAAGAAGCAAAATTAGAAGCTAAAACTGCTTTAGATTCTTTGAGATTATTAAAAAGTGACTTATCAATAATCACTAGATTTAAAGACCAGCTTTTGGTATTAAAAACCAAAAGTAAGGTGCTTCTCGCTACAGTAGATTCTCTTAATTCTGCTAATCTTAAATTACAGAAAGAGAAGCGTTACGCCATGAATAAAATCGAGAAAAACACCTTAACTATCAATGCGTTAGAGGAGGCCAATGACGCTCTCAATAAAACCATAGATGAAGCCGCAGTTTTGAAAGCAAATGGTGTAGACGTTACGACCTTTAAAATTAATAATTCCAAAAAGAAAGCAACTTCAAGAGCCCGACGCGTTAATGCTATGGATGTGTGTATTTATCTTACCGAAAACCCGTTGACCGAGAAGGGGAAAAAGGAGATTTACCTCCAGATTGTAAGTCCGGATAACAATATCATTGCTGATAAAGGTGAAGTGTTTTTTAACAACACATCATTAATCTACAGTAAAAAAGAGATTATTAACTTCAATAACAAAGACTTAGATATTTGCACTACTGTTGCGACATACAAGGAAGACAGGCCTCTTGAAAAAGGCACTTATTTTATAAATGTGTTCCATAAGGATAGAAAGCTAGGAAGTACAAGTATTCAGTTAAAGTAATTTCACTTTATAAATTTTATGAAACCGCTTGTTAATTTGAGCGGTTTTTTATTTTTGCAACATGGCAAACGAAGACAAATTCAAAAAAGTAATCTCTCATGCAAAAGAGTATGGTTACGTTTTTCAAAGTAGCGAAATTTACGATGGTTTAAGTGCCGTTTATGACTATGCACAAAATGGTGCTGAATTAAAGAACAATATTAGAAACTATTGGTGGAAAGCCATGGTACAAATGCACGATAATATTGTAGGTATCGATGCGGCTATATTTATGCACCCAACCACTTGGAAAGCCTCTGGCCACGTTGATGCTTTTAACGATCCTTTGATAGACAATAAGGATTCTAAAAAGCGTTACAGAGCTGATGTATTGGTTGAAGACTATTGTGCAAAGATTGAGGCTAAAATCAACAAGGAAGTTAAAAAGGCAGAAAAGCGTTTTGGTGATGCTTTTAATAGAGAAGAATTTGTCACCACTAATGGTCGTGTACTTGGCTACCAAGAAAAAATAGATACTATTCTGAAACGTCTGGGGAAATCCCTAGAAAATGAAGATTTGGCAGACGTTAAAGCTTTGATAGAGGAACTAGAGATTGCAGACCCAATGACTGGAAGTCGTAATTGGACAGACGTTAAACAATTTAATTTAATGTTTGGAACCAAGCTAGGGGCTTCTGCAGAGACAGCTATGGAATTGTACTTAAGGCCAGAAACAGCTCAAGGTATTTTTGTCAATTTCCTAAATGTTCAAAAAACTGGGCGCATGAAGATTCCTTTTGGAATTGCCCAAACAGGTAAAGCTTTTAGGAACGAGATTGTTGCCAGACAATTCATTTTTAGAATGCGCGAGTTTGAGCAAATGGAAATGCAATTCTTCATTAAACCTGGCACACAAAAAGAATGGTTTAATTACTGGAAGGAAACACGCTTAAAATGGCATAAATCCCTTGGTATGGGAGATGATAATTATCGTTTCCATGATCACGAAAAATTAGCACATTATGCCGACGCTGCTACAGATATAGAGTTCAATTTCCCATTTGGATTTAAGGAACTAGAGGGTATCCACTCGCGTACTGATTTTGACTTAAGCAAGCACGAAGAATACTCTGGTAAAAAATTGCAGTATTTTGACCATGAAGCAAAAGAAAGCTACACTCCTTATGTATTAGAGACATCAATTGGATTGGATAGAATGTTCTTAGCTTTATTCTCTAATAGCTTACAAGAAGAAACTTTAGAAGATGGTAGCGAAAGAACCGTTTTAAAACTACCTGCTGTACTAGCGCCAACTAAAGCTGCAATTTTACCTTTAGTAAGAAAAGATGAGGCCTTAACCGAAATGGCTAAAGCTATTGTTGAGGATCTTAAGTGGGAATTTAATGTCGCTTATGACGAAAAGGATGCTATAGGCAGACGTTATAGAAGACAAGATGCCGTCGGGACGCCATTCTGTATTACTGTCGATGGTGAAAGTATAGAAAACCATACCGTTACACTTCGTTATAGAGACACGATGGAACAGAAACGTATTAAGATTGAAGAACTAAGACATTTAATAAAAGCCGAAGTGGATGTAAAACACTGGCTGATGAAGATGTCGTAGTTTTTTAATAACTATACGATATTCCCAGTACATCCATGAGAGAACTAAACGACTTTTTAACTTTAATTGATAGCTACATAGGCAGTGCGGCTTGGTTTCCTTATGTATTGCTTGGTACAGGTCTATTCTTTACAATTTATCTTAAATTTCCTCAAGTTCGGTATTTTCGTTTTGCACTACGTGTCGTTCGCGGTAAATATGATAAAGCAGAGCATGAAGGAGACACGAATCATTTTCAAGCCCTAACAACAGCATTATCAGGAACCGTAGGTACAGGAAATATTGCCGGTGTGGCACTGGCCATTCACATTGGTGGTCCTGCAGCGGTTTTCTGGATGTTAATGACTGCAGTAGTTGGGATGTGTACCAAATTTGTAGAAGTAACACTATCTCACAAATACCGAGAAAAAGCTGAGGATGGCAGTATGGCCGGTGGCCCTATGTACTACATGAAGAACAAACTAAATATGAAGTGGCTTGCCGCAATCTTTGCTTTTGCCACAATACTTTCTTCTTTTGGAACAGGGTCATTACCACAGATCAATAGTATTTCGGCTTCATTGAATGCTACTTTTGGCTTGAATGAAATGTTAGTTGGTGGTGTACTGGCCATCTTGCTTGGATTGGTTATTATAGGAGGTATAAAACGAATAGCTGCAGTTACTTCAAGGCTAGTCCCTACTATGGCCTTTATATACCTCATTGGTGCGTTAGCTGTTATTTTTTACAATTATGAGAATATCATTCCATCTTTTGTTTCCATTTTTTCCGACTTATTCACAGGCTCAGCTGCCTCAGGAGGATTTTTGGGTGCCAGCATCGCCTTTGCATTTAACAAAGGGGTAGGTCGAGGGCTTTTCTCAAATGAAGCTGGGCAGGGAAGTGCTCCAATTGCACATGCAGCAGCAAGAGCCAAGCAACCTGTTTCTGAAGGCCTTGTGGCTATCTTAGAACCCTTCATCGATACTATTTTTATCTGTACCTTAACTGCTATGGTACTATTATCCTCTGGAGTATGGACAGAAAAGCTCGATAATCAATTTGATTATGTGGATATGGAAATCCTAGATGGTATGTACTCTGATGCTACTGAAGAAGGAAGGATTACTTTAGGCAAGCATATCAGCCAGGAAGATCCTATACCGCTTTATAATGGTAAGCTAACTATTGTTGATGGAAGAATTAAGGAAAAGATTTCTGTAATCAATGCACGATCATTGGCTGAGAACATACTTGTAAAACGAGACTTGGAGCTCATATCAGAAGAAATAACTGTCCTTAATGGCAAACCTGAGGATTTATCTATAAATTTTGAAGGTCGATCATTAGTACATAGTGCCCCTCTCACTGCAGAGGCTTTTACCAGAAGTTATTTTGGAGAATATGGGAAATATATAGTTTCAATCGGGCTCTTATTGTTTGCATTCAGTACAGCAATAAGTTGGTCTTATTATGGCGGAAGAGCCATGACCTATTTGTTAGGGTCCAAATCCGTAGTGTATTATCGCATAATTTATGTGATAGCCTTTTTTGTGGCCTCTTTTGCAGATACCACGGTAATATGGACACTTTCAGGAATTACCATTGCACTCATGACGTTACCCAATCTTTTTGGCATACTTATGTTACGTAAAGATATGAAAGCCACCGTTGCCGATTATTGGAATACCTTTAAAAAAGACTGGCCGAACGAGTCTACCCCTGAATAATTGAGAGGGTTAAAATATACTCTAGGACAAAAACGCATTAAGCTTAAAGAATTAAAAAGCTTAATAAAAAACATAGTGACTATAAATCACTTGCTGATTAAGATGAAGTAAAATACCTTAGAAAGGTTTGGCTTTGACCCTAGTTAAATAAGATGAGCTTTTTTAAATTTTCTCCCCTAAAAGAATTATTTTTACTTGCACACTAATCAACCTTTGTTTCAAAAACCTTCAACTATGAAAAGTAAATATCTTTTATTTTATACCATTCTTCTTTTTTTTTCAGTAACTTCTTCTTTCGCACAAACCAACAAAAAACAGAAAGAATCTCAAAAGGCCATTTCTTATGGTAAGATGCAATTGATTCGTACTGTTCCTAGCATTGCTGATCAAATAAAATCCGGCACATTTATTCCCGCTGAATATGAAGGAGAAATCGAAGCACCTCCAAAAAGGCGCCATGGTAATAGGGTGGTTCCCGGTAAAGGGTCAGATCTTGATGATCCTGCAAGACAAACTAATCTTCCAACAAGACAGGGAAGAGCTCCTGAATTTGTTTTTACTGCAGATGACACACCACAGGCAGGTGTAACTGATCCCACTGGAGCTGTTGGTCCAAATCACTATTTGGCAGCTTGGAATGTTGGATTTAGAATTTTCGATAAAACTGGTAATCCTTTAATACCAGAGGCAAGTTTAGGAACCATATTGACTGGCAACACTACTGGAGATCCCATAGTACTTTATGACCCATGGGTAGATCGATACATAATAACTGAATTTGATAATAACCCTAACGGTTTTGAAATGGCTATTTCTCAAGGGCCAGATCCAGTAAATGATGGCTGGTTTGTTTATATTAATACATTTCCTACCCCTGCATTCCCGGATTATACTAAATTTTCTATTTGGTCAGATGGTTATTATGTTACCGCAAATATTTTTGGTGGTGCTACAAACGAGGGTGTTTGGGTTGTAGAAAGAGATAAAATTATATTAGGTGAGCCAGCGCAATATGTTGGTCTTCCGCTTACAGGATTAGAAGATAATGGCTTTTATAGCCCTCAAGGGTTTAATGTTACAAATGGGGAATTGCCTCCACCTGGAAACTTTCCTGTAGTTTACATGCAAGATGATGCATGGGCTGGTGTTTCGAATGATCACTTAAAAATATGGACAGTTAACGTAGACTGGGATAATATCTCCAACTCTACAATATCAGCACCTGTAGAACTTGGATTAGGTGATGGAGTAAGTCCTTTTACCTCAGTATTTGATGGGGGTGGATTTTCAAACTTATCACAACCTAATGGTGGGGTTCCTGTAGATGCCTTACAAGCCATAATTATGAACCAAGCGCAATACAGACGCTTTTGTGACTACAATTCGGCCGTTTTCAATTTTGTTGTTGATACTCAAGCAGGTCCTTCTGAACTTGCAGGTGTGAGATGGTATGAATTAAGGCAGACTATTGATGGAGGTCCTTGGACCGTATACCAAGAGGGTACTTATACTGTTCCTGGTGGAGTAAGAGACGCTTTTTCGGCAAGTATGGCCATGGACATCTATGGGAATATCGGGATGGCCTATACATCTGTGGGCACTAATCCTGGCGAAGAAATTTCAATAAGATATACTGGCAGACTTGCTGATGATCCACTTGGAGATATGACCATAGGCGAGGAACTTATTTTTCAGAGCACGGCAAATAATCCCGGTGTTAGGCTAGCAGACTATGTACATTTAACTGTTGATCCTTCAGATGATGCTACGTTTTGGCATATTGCCGAAGTATTTATGCCACAAAGATCTGACGTTGTTGGTGTTTTTAAAATTGATGATAGCGAACCTAATGATGCTGCAATAATAAGTGTCGATTCACCTATTAGCTCTACTCTATCTAATGCAGAAACTATAACAGTCACTATAGAGAATTATGGCAATAATACCTTAACAAGTATACCCGTTAGCTACGCTATTAATGGAGGTGCTAATGTTAACGAAACATGGACTGGTAGTTTAGCGCCTGGAACAACGGTACAATATAGCTTTACACAAACGGCCGATTTATCTAGTGGAGGTGAATTTGAAATTGAGACTAGAACAAACATTGGTGCAGACACTGCCCCACAAAATGATTGTTTTGGTAAAACCGTCACCAATATATCGCCTAACGACATAGGTATTACAGCTATCACTTCACCTCTTTCAAGTGTACTTGGTAATTCGGAACAAATAACGGTCACTGTCACTAATTTTGGTGGAGCTCCACAGACAAATTTCCCAATCACCTATACAATTAATGGCGCAGGTTTAGTTACTGAAACTTTTACTGGAACTCTTGCTGTTGGTGAGTCTGTACCATACACCTTTAGTGCAACTGCCGACCTATCTGTAACAAACCAAACATATCTTATAGAATCTTGCACAGCATTGGCTTCTGATGAAGATATGTCTAATGATTGCACCAGCGAAACAGTTACCAATATATTGGTACTTTGCATGCCCGAAGCTACTTCTGGTTGTGGAGTAGATGGCATTAAGCGTTTTATTCTTGAAGATATAGATGCCGATGACGGAGGTAGCGGCTGCAATACAGAGCCTAGTTCCTCACCTCAAGGGTATGCCGATAGAAGAAACCTGTCTACGGACTTAGACAGAAGTATTGGGAACAACTCTTACACAATAGAAGCACAACAGAATTGGACTAATGGTATTGGTGTAGAGGTATTTTCCGTTTGGATAGATTTTGATGATAGCGGAACATTTGAAGATTCCGAACGACTAATCTCTGGTGAGTTTTTTACAGCAGCTGGAAGTTTGAGTAATTTCACCCTTAATATTCCTGTCGATGCCAATTTAGGGCCTCATACGCTAAGGGCAAAAGCTATTGATGGTTCAGCATCTGGCGACATACTAAACCCTTGTACCAATTTTGCTTGGGGAGAAGTACATGACTATACCGTTAATATAGTAGATTCGACTTTAAGTGTTGATGATTTTGAATTAGAAAATAGTTCTTTCACCATAATTACTTTACCAAATAACCAATTTAAAATTGACTTAAAGACATTGTATTCTGGCCCTATTACATTTAAACTGTTTAACACGTTAGGTCAACAGCTTGTATTTAACAATATCTCAAAACAAGGTGATGTATACACATATGATTTAGACATGAGCTACGCATCTAGCGGAGTATATATTGTTAAAATAGGCATAGATAATAGCTTTAAAACAGGTAGAATCATCGTAAAATAATTAGCATTTTAAAATATAAAAGAGAAGTTTAATGCTTCTCTTTTTTTATATCTATAAGTTCGATAGGTTGAATAACATCGCACCTATATGGCATACGAAGTCGGCGATATTTATAATATATAATCATTGAGTCCTTTCTAAAAGGAAGGTATTTTTTTTCCTCCAAATTTATAGGGTCGAACTCAGAGTTTATCTCTCTATCAATAATGATATATGAGCACTGTGAATCACTAATATATTTCACCCTACCTATTGAATATCCTTCTTCTATTAGCGTTTTATTGACATCATTATTTTTTACAATGGACTCTCCCTTTGATTGTTTTTCTTCTCCAGTTTTAAACGTATTACAAGATTTTAAACTTATAATTAGAATTAAAATCGAAAGTCTCAATGGAATATTCATCATTTATAGATATTATAATCGATTAATAAATTTAGTCATTTAAGTATTTTGGTCGTCTTTATTTCTGTTGATCATATATTAAAAATACGCCCTTAACTGTATGGTGCCCGTATGAATGACTTGAGATGTTTCTGTCTTTCTCCCAAAATAGTTAAGGTTAAGGTCTAAAAATTTTGTGATTTTTTTCTGGGCTAATAAGCTCCAAGTAAAGTTTTGCCCAGGTTGTAGTCCTTCTAACATTTGGTAAGCTACTGGTGTATTTGGGTTACCTTCAAATTCGTTTTGAAAGAAATTGAATTCTCCTGTTAAAGCAATTTTAGCTGCTTTGTTATAGGTAAAAGATAGTCCATAATTATTCTGTGCCAGTGACTCTAAACTACCAATGGTATTGTTCTTAGAGGTGTATTGGTAAAAGACATCAAATTGTGCATTCTCACTAAACAAATAGGATAGCTTTGGCTGAAAGCGTTCTTCTTCAATATTAAAATTTCGGTTAGCAAAGTTTTCACTAATACTTTCATCTGTTCCAAGACTAGCCAAGGTATTAATAAGCCAACTTTCAGCAAACTTATGGTTAAAATTCAACTGATGATTGGTTAATTTATTTTCTTGAAAACCTATAGATAATAAATTGCGACTTGTGTTGGTTAAAAATGTATAAGATGTTGTGTAACGTTGCTTTCCTCTGTTATAAAACAGCACATTACGCACGCTATTGTTTAGGGCTAGCTGGTTTTCTTCATCATTTTCAAAAGGATTGAGATTAAAGTTGTTACCTTCTCTCCGCACTTTTCTATCTATTAAATACGAGGTCTGGTTATAAAAATGGGAAAAGAATTTCTTCGTTTTATTATCGGATTTGCTCCATTGAATTGGGTTAATCGTCAGGGTTTGGCTTAACCGATTTTGATGCGTCCTCACAAAAACCTGATTGGGCAATAACACCCTAATATAATTGCCTTGGTCTGCAAATTGGGCGATTTCAAATTCATTAAGCTCTTGTATACCATTCTCATTATAGTCTATCCAAGTAAAGGTCCCTTGGCCTGCCTCTACCTCAACATAGGTAAAGTCTTGTTGTGGTAAAGTTCCAGAATTAGTTTCAAAGCTGGTATTCCATAACACCAGATTATTAAAGAATTTCTGATTGTAGTTCAATCGGCTATTCAAACTTTGTTCATCTCCAGAAGTTTCGTCTTCCGCTTTTAAGTCTCTAAAATTTACAAATAATTGAAGGCTGGTATTTTTATTCTGAATAAATCGCGATTTTAGGTAATAGGTATTTGAGGTATTTACGCGTTCTACCAAGTTATTTCTTAGACTATCGTTAAACCGTCTAATATAACCAACCTCTGTAAAAACTTTGGTACTATCACCAATACCTACAAAAGCTTCATAAGCTGTAAATTTTTGGCTTAATGGTGTTAATGAATCTGTTGCAATAACCGTTTGTTCATTATCTTCAATGGCAAACTTTGCACCAATCCATTTATTGTTTTTAACATATACTGCACGATTAAACGACCTTAAAAACGTGGAACGGTTAATGGTACTCTCACTATTTAAATAACTGGTGTTTGAAAATATATTGAAATTACCCAATTGCAAATTAGCTGAGGCGTTATGCCGACTACCATTGAAATTATTGTCATAGTCCAAATACTCAAAATTATAATTGGCAATCCCTTTTTTAGAATGTGATAATTGCAATCCTGAAGTGAATAGCAGTTGGTTGCCTATAATGTTATTGCCTTGGTCATCTCTATTGTCCTCCAAGTTCCAATCGCGATTAAACTCTGCCCTGTATAAACGTTGAATTGTCCTAAAATTCTCTTGAATGAAATCCGCATCCACCAAAGCGGACAAATTCCAGAGGCTATCCGATTTTATCAACTTTTGATTTACACTTAGCTTTCCTGCAAAACCATCATTGTCATTATCGTCAATACTAGAAAACAAATTAAGATCGTTCTTGCTTCCAGCCAATTCAAAAAACACATTAGTCTTTTCAGAAGGTTGATAACGTCCATTCAAAATAGCAATTTGCAAGCGTTCTGGAGCAACTAATTGGGTGATGGGTTCATAATTTCCTTGTGGTATTCCACCGACCGGAGGTACATACTCAAAAATATTACTTACCGCATCATCATTGATAAGTACATAATTACCTTGATTAGCTCCTACCAAAGTAAACCGAACACTAAACAATTGATCATCAGGATTTTGGGAAAACACAAACACTTCCTCTCCATCAATGATTTCTTGTCGGTAGAGAATCCTGTTTTCCGAAAATGACTCTTCTGTTGCGGATGATGCCACCATTAGGCTTGTATCATCACCAGCATCTGCTAAAACCTGTGTCTGTTCTGATGACAAATTTTGTTGAAGCGGCTGATTTTTAGCATCGCTTTCAGAAAATACAGAAATGTTGAGGCTCAGTTTTTCTGTCTTAAATGTCCCACCTCCGAAGACCGTAAATCGCGAATAATTACGCTCGCTAAACTGATAATCAACCGTTATTCGCATTTCGGATGTAATCGGATATGTCGAATTAAAAATAATCTCACCTGCATTATAATCAATGATATAATCCCTGTTCTCCCCACGTTCTAAGGGTACACCATTAACATAAACCGTTTCACTGCCAGAAACAATAAGCACAAACAACTCGTTCTTGGGCCCTCTTAATTTATAAGGCCCTTGGTTACCTTCTTGGGCCGTAAATTGTGTTGTTGTAAATTGTCCTCTTACTAAGGCACCAGAGGCAAACACAGACGTCTTTTCACTTAAGTTGGCACTCACCAATAAACCCTGGACACGCTTCGAAAAATTAGCAAAATAACTATTGGTATTTACCAAATCTATGTCACCTGCTCTAATATTCCAGTTGTCACTAAACAGCTCTATAAAAACTTGATCAAATTCATCTAAACGCTGTGAATAACCACTCTCTTGTAAAGGAATATTGGCATCTTGTATTGAGGCTCTTAATGAGACTTTATCGCTTAACTTTCCTGAAATTTGCAAGTCTAATTCACTATTTAAGACCGAATTTTGATTGTTACCTATCGTAACCCCTCTAGAGATACTTCCAGAAGTCGTCAGACCATCAAAAGGCGTAAACGGATTCCGCTTTTTGGTATTTTCAAGTTTGTACAGGGCTTGCGCTCCAGACGACGATCGGTCAACAATCACTTTATCATCCAATTGCTTGTAAACCTGTGTTAAAAATTTAGGATAACGTAAATATTCTATTTGTACCGTATCCAATTCAATAGGTTGCTTAAATTTTAAAACAGCTTTTGCAAAGTCTATCGTGTAAAGCGTAGAATCAACTATTTCTCCACCCTTTGTTTTGACTACAAATTTTGAAGAATTGATACTGACTGAATCTATTTGAATGGAATCCTTAACAGCAAAACGCTTTTTCTTGTAATTACTGGTGTTCTCTTGGGTAAAGCCCAATAAAGAACATAGCATTAATACAAAAAGTAACATCTTTTTCATCAGCCAATATTTATGTCATTAAATAGGCCAGATGGAACATCTATATTATAATCTACTTGTTGATTTGTAATAGGTACTTGATGTTTCATGTAGAATAATAACTACTTAAAACTTGAAATATTTTATTGTTAAAATAGGCTCAAATTAATGGTGTAAAAGTAGGTTATTATTTAATTTAGAACCCTAACGGACATTTGATAAAAATAATTTACCCTATTTAAGCTATGAAAATTGCGTCTTATAACGTCAATGGTATTAGAGCCGCCATAAATAAAGGCTTTATCGAATGGTTAAAAGCTACAAAACCAGATGTTATTTGTCTACAAGAAATTAAGGCTTTAAAAGAGCAGCTCGATTTAGACGTGTTTGCCAATGCAGGCTATCAATACAACTACTGGTTTAGTGCCCAAAAAAAAGGCTATAGTGGAGTTGCTGTTTTATGTAAAGACGAACCTAATCATGTTGAATATGGTACTGGTATCGAATCCATGGATTTTGAAGGCAGGAATCTTAGAGTTGATTATAACGGTACGTCTATAATGAGCATGTATTTACCTTCTGGGACTAATGATGCTAGGTTGGCACATAAATTTGAGTACATGGATCTTATCCATGAGTATTTGAATAATTTACGCAAAGAGAAGCCAAACTTAGTGGTCTGTGGAGATTATAATATATGCCATGAGCCTATTGACATCCATAACCCTAAAATGAAAGGTGTCTCGGGCTACTTACCAGAAGAACGCGAATGGCTAGGTAAATTTATCGATAGTGGTTTTATCGATAGTTTTAGGTACTTACATCCCGAAAAACAAGAATTCTCATGGTGGAGTTATCGCGCTAATGCAAGAGCCAACAACAAAGGCTGGAGATTGGATTATGCCATGGTTAGCGAACCTTTACAAGAAAAAATTAAACGAAGCGTTATACTAACCGAGGCAGTGCACAGTGACCATTGCCCTATTTTATTAGAATTAAATTTATAAACTAGAACAAATTAGCAATAAACATGATTAAAAAAATTTCATTAATAGCATTAACAGTATTCACATTATCATCTTGTGTTTCCAAAAAAATCTATACGGATTTAGAGGACAAATACGCCAATCTTAAAAAGGAGAATAGACGCTTAACTGATGATCTTGAATCGCTTACTTCTGATAAAACTAAGTTAACCAATGACCTCAGTAGTCTGCAATCGGCTTATGACGAAGCCGTAAAAGAACGCGACCAATTACGTTCAGATTATGCTGCAACCAAAACCAATCTCGATAACTTAAAAGCTTCATATGATGCTTTAGAAAAAAACAGTTCAGCAGAAATTGCAAAAAACTCGAAGAAAAACAGAGAGCTTTTAGCACAGCTTGAAGCCAAGGAACAGGCTCTTGCTGCCGAAAACGCACGTTTGGAAAACCTAAAAAAGGAATTAGACAGTCGATCTAAGCGCGTTGCAGAACTTGAAAGTGTCATAGCCACCAAAGATGCCAATATGCGAGCTTTAAAAGATGCCATTTCTAAAGCCTTAACTAATTTTGAAGGTAAAGGGCTTACCGTTGAGCAAAGAGATGGTAAAGTATACGTGTCTATGGAAAACAAACTATTGTTCAAATCTGGGAGCTGGTCCGTGGGTACGGAAGGTCGCAAGGCCGTTCAACAATTAGGCAATGTTTTAGCTGAAAATCCAGATATTGCTATTTTAATTGAAGGGCATACTGATGATGTTCCATATAAAGGTAGCGCACAGTTAAGCGGTAACTGGGATTTATCTACGAAGCGTGCAACTGCCATAGTGAATATCTTAAGAGAAAATGTATCAATTAACCCTGAAAACTTAACTGCAGCAGGTCGTGGCGAATACGCTCCTATTGCCTCGAATGATACTGCAGAAGGTAAAGCTAAAAATAGACGTATCGAAGTGATTCTCACACCGAAGTTGGATGAGATTTCTAAACTGTTGAATGATATATAAGCCATTATACATATTAGTTTTTTTATTCTTCATTAATGCGTATTCTCAAAATACTAAAGACGTTAGTTTTATAAAAGATATGTCATATTTAGAGAGTGCCAATCTAGTGAATTGTGATAGTACTTCAGGAAGTAATCTTGAGCAAAGGATATGCCTTAATATTAAATTAAGACGCATTGATTCCCTAATGCTATCCAAGTTCCATTCAACCTTAAGAGAAATTGAAAGTGATAGTCTTAAGAATGTTTTTAGAGAAAATCAAACCAACTGGGAAATAGAACGAAAGAGTATTAGTATGCATAAATCAGATGGTTTAGAAAGTAATGTTGGTGCAAATATGTTTATGCATTATATGATTAAGTTAACTGAGCTAAGGATATTAACTTTAAATTATATCCTCGAGGAAAACTAATAAATCAAAAAACCTTAACATAGATTTAGACCTTTCATGTCCTTGAAACTTGAAAGGTCTTGTTATTTTTGCTTAAAAATAGTGGCTTAGGCAGATAGTGAGGCTCTCGAACCGCAAAAAGCCACCACAAGTAAAATGTCATTTCGAGAGCCTCAATGACCATAATAAATATGCGCTACACCACACTACCCAATACCGATATAAAAGTTAGTAAAATATGCCTTGGCACGATGACTTGGGGCAACCAAAACACACAAAATGAAGGTTTTGCTCAAATGGATATGGCTCTCAATAAAGGAGTCAATTTTTTTGATGTCGCCGAATTGTATCCTGTACCTGCTACAGCAGATACTTATGCCGATACCGAACGCATTATTGGGAATTGGTTCAAAAAAACAGGCAATAGAGATAAAGTAGTATTAGCTACAAAAATTGCAGGACCTGGTGATTATACTGCTCATATTAGAACCACAGGCTTTAGTAAATCCGCTTTAAATGAAGCCGTTGATAATAGTTTAAAGCGCTTACAAACCGATTATATCGATCTATACCAACTCCATTGGCCAGAGCGTCAAACCAATACCTTTGGAGTACGTGATTATAGTCAAAATCCTAATGATCCTTGGGAAGATAACTTTAATGAAATTCTTCATAATCTCGATGAAATCATTAAATCGGGTAAAATAAGACAGGTAGGGTTATCCAATGAAAAAGCTTGGGGTACTATGCGCTATTTAGAAGAATCGAAATACAACGATTTACCTCGAATGATTACTATACAAAACGCTTATTCATTATTGTGTAGACCATTTGAAGGTGACTTAGCAGAAGTAGCACATAGAGAAAATATTGGTTTATTAGCGTATTCACCAATGGCGTTTGGGGTTTTATCTGGAAAGTATATTAAAGGGACAGCAGCCGATAATGCACGTTTAAAGTTATTTCCACGCTTTGCGCGTTACAGTGGTGAACAAGCCACGGAAGCTACAAAGCGCTATTTAAAGATTGCCGAAGATCACGGTATGACTTTAGCCCAAATGGCATTAGCTTTTGTAAATGAAAGACCATTCTTGACCAGTAATATTATTGGTGCAACCAGTTTAGAACAACTTGAGGAAAACATTGATAGTATAAATATCTCCTTATCTAAAGAGGTAATGAATGCCATCAATAAAGTACATGCTGAGATTCCTAATCCAGCACCTTAAAGAGGAAAAGATTATTTGACTCCAGAATTAACGTGTGATTGCTCAGAGATGTTAAATGATTTATTAATTTTATAGGTACAGCTTGGATGGTAAATAATAGAACAAGAGAAAATTGGAAAAAATTAATGCTTGAAATTCAAATTGGCGATGTTTTTAAGGGTGTGGTTTTCCAAGTTGAACCTTATGGAGTTTATGTTGATATAAATAAAGACTTTTACGGAATAGTTTTGGCGCCATATATGGGCAAAGAAGATATTAAATTAGAAGAGTACCCTAAAATAGGCGAAAATTTAAGAGTAGAGATTATAGATTTGCCAAATTATAGTGATGAATTCACATACGTAAGTCTTAAGGTCGTTTAGTAAGCTTATATGTTGCCTATCTATTCAGCTAATAAGTTATTGAGAAATAAAAAGCCCAATTGAATTCCGATAGTTATCGGACCAATTGGGCTTTTTTAGTAGATATTATTTGATTTCGTTACCATCTTTATCAAAAAAATGATATTCAAGATAAGTGTAAGCATCTCTTGGTAAGACTTTTATCCATTTTTTATGTTCAAAGAACCACTTTGTACGGATTGATGGGTACCCTTTGGTTAGAAAGGCTGCTATAAAAGGGTGTGCATTTAAAGTTACCTTCTTATAGTCTTTTTTGAAAATCCGCTCTAAATCTTGCTTAATACGTTGTACTACTTTAATAGGTGCTTCTATTTCGGCGCCTCCTACAAGATTAGGATTCTCTTCTTTGGTTTTAATATTGCGTTCTGGCCTAACGCGCTGTCTGGTAATCTGCACTAAACCAAACTTACTCGGCGGCAATATTTTGTGTTTTGCTTTATCGTCTTTCATCTCATCGCGGAGATGATTGTAAAGTTTTTTTCGGTTTTCTGCTTTACCCATATCGATAAAATCGATAACAATAATACCACCCATATCACGCAAGCGTAATTGTCTGGCAATTTCAGTAGCAGAAATAAGGTTAACTTCTAGCGCTGTTTCTTCCTGGCTTTTTTCCTTATTAGAACGGTTACCACTATTAACATCTATAACATGCATAGCTTCTGTATGTTCTATAACCAGATAAGCTCCTCTCGCCATTGAAACGGTTTTTCCAAATGATGTTTTTATTTGACGTTCAATACCAAACTTTTCAAAAATCGGAATTCCATTTTTGTAATACTTTACAATAGACTCTTTTTTGGGTGCAATTTGCTGCACATAATCTTTTACTTGTATATACAATTCTTCATCATCTACTACTATACCAGAGAATGAATCGTTAAAGATATCCCTTAAAATTGAGGACGCTTTGTTCATTTCACCCAGTACTTTCGTCGGATAATGAGCCCTATACAACTTTTTACACATCGCTGTCCATCTTGCCAGCAAATTCTGTAAATCATTATCGAGCTCGGCAACTTTTTTGCCTTCAGCTACTGTACGAATAATCACCCCAAATCCCTTAGGTGTAATACTTTTTACCAGTCTTTTTAATCGGTCTTTCTCTTCTTGTGTTTCTATTTTTTGCGAAATCGAAATACGGTTAGAAAATGGCACCAAGACAATGTATCTACCAGCAATAGACAATTCTGAACTAATGCGTGGTCCCTTCGTGGAAATGGGCTCTTTTACGACTTGTACTAAAATCGATTGATTGGATTTTAAAGCATTGGCAATAGCACCATGCTTATCTAAATCTTTTTCAAGTGGAAAGTCTTTGAGTCTATAATCTTTTAATTTCCCTGTGCTTACACGTTTAATGAATTTTAAAAGTGAAGGTAATTTTGGGCCCAGGTCGTGATAGTGTAAAAAACCATCTTTTTCATAACCAACATTTACAAATGCGGCATTTAACCCTGGAATCACTTTGCGTATTTTGGCAATGAAAATATCACCTACTGCAAAGTTGCTATCCTCTTCATCCTTATGTAATTCAATAAGTTTTCCATCTTTTAATAGTGCGAAATCAACAATATCTGAACTCGATCTTACGATTAATTCCTTGTTCATAATGTTAATTTATATCCCGATAGTAAACATCGAGATGGATTTTACTAAATTATTTGACACAGGATTCCGATAGTTAATCGGAAAATCCAACAAATTATGATGTACGATTAGTTACATCTAATTTTATATCAAAGAACGCTTTTTAAAACTGAAAAAAGTAGTCTTCAAACTACTTTTCCTCAGCTTATTTCTTTTTGTGACGATTAGCGCGTCTACGTTTTTTACGCTTATGCGTCGCTACCTTGTGTCTTTTTCTTTTTTTACCACTTGGCATAATGAATAATGCTTTTTTTTAATTAATATTTTTAAAGTCTTAGTTAACTTCAACATTAGATTTTACACCTTCTAAAAACACTTTAGCTGGCTTAAAAGCTGGTATGTTATGAGCTGGAATTTTGATTGTCGTATTTTTTGAAATATTACGACCTGTTTTTTCAGCTCTTGTTTTAATGATGAAACTTCCGAAACCTCTTAAATAAACATTATCACCACTTTCTAGAGATGATTTTACTTCTTCCATAAAGGTTTCTACTGTAGCTTGAACGTCGCCTTTCTCCATACCTAACTTATCAGATATCTTAGCTACTAAATCGGCTTTTGTCATTGTAATTAGTTTTAGGGTTACTATAAATTCTAAGGGATGCAAATATATGTAATTTAATTTCAATATTTCAAGCGTAATTAATTAAAATTTAACGTAATAAAGAATTAATTTTGCGTCATTATTGAAAAACTGAATGGATTTTACAAATAAACTAACTAGTTGGTATTCAGCAAACAAACGCGATTTACCATGGCGAAAAACCAAAAATCCATATTACATTTGGCTATCAGAAATAATTCTACAACAAACGCAGGTTAAGCAAGGGTTGCCTTATTATAACGCTTTTGTTAAGAGATTTCCAACAATTTTTGATCTTGCCAATGCTTCAGAACAACAGGTTTTAAAACTTTGGCAAGGGCTTGGTTATTATTCTAGAGCAAGAAACTTACATGCCACTGCCAAACATATTGCATTTGAGCTCAAAGGTGTTTTTCCCAATAATTATAAAGACTTAATTAAGCTAAAAGGTGTAGGTGATTATACCGCTAGTGCTATTGCCTCAATAGCTTTTAATGAAGTAGCGGCTGTAGTTGATGGCAATGTCTATCGTGTATTGGCTCGTTATTTTGGAATCGATACTCCTATTAATTCCACAGCGGGAATTAAGGAATTTAAGGCCTTGGCATCCTCACTTATAGATAAAGAACAACCCGCTACTTTTAATCAAGCTACTATGGAATTTGGGGCCACGCAGTGCAAGCCCAAAAATCCATATTGTATAGTTTGCCCTTTGAATGAAGGCTGTATTGCCCTACAAAGGAATTTAATTGGTTCACTTCCCGTTAAATTGAAGAGGACTAAAATTACCACTAAGTATTTCAATTTCTTAGTGTACATTGATAAAAACAAAAATACAATACTCGAGAAACGAATTAGCAAAGGCATCTGGCAAAACCTTTATCAATTCCCTTTAATAGAATCTGAGAAAAGCTTAGACTCCAAACAGTTTTATGTTTTAAATTTAAATAACACTATTTTAAAAGATGTAGCATTTGAATATTCACTTTATAATCAAAAAGATATCGTTCATAAATTGTCACACCAACATCTTCACACTAAATTTTGGATCATTGAGTTAGATGAGTTACCAACAACATCGGTTTCAATTCAACAATTAAAAACATACCCTACTCCTGTTCTAATTAGTGACTTTATAAATACCTTTAATTTTCATAGGATCTAGAACTCACAATTTTTTATTAATTTTAAAGTAACCATTTCAAAATAACTAACTTTGTAGGCTAAATCAATTTTTAATATGTCTGGAACATTAAATAAAGTAATGCTAATTGGTCATTTAGGGGATGAAGTAAAAATGCATTATTTCGATGATAAAAATTGTGTAGGTAGATTTCCTTTGGCAACTAATGAAACCTATACCAACAAAACAACGAACGAGCGTATTTCTAATACCGAATGGCACAATATTGTGGTGAGAAATAAAGCTGCCGAAATTTGTGAAAAGTACCTTAGCAAGGGGGATAAAGTTTATATAGAAGGTCGGATTAAGACCAGAAAGTGGACCGATGATAAGGGCATGGAACGTTACTCAACCGAGATACAGTGTACCGACTTCACCTTTTTGACCAATAGGAGCGAACAGCAGCAAATGCAACCACCAAATACCAATCAACCCGTTCAACCACAACAACAAACACAAAATAGTGTTGTCCCTGAGGTTGATGACGATGACTTACCATTTTAATTTAATATAATTATATCTTGGATCCTGAACCCTCGGTTTTATTTTCGAATCTATTAGTTTCCAATACCTCATTTATTACTAGTGTAGTATTGCTATTTATACTGCTTGCTTGCTCTGCACTGATTTCTGGTGCCGAAGTTGCGCTCTTTTCGTTAACAAAATCCAATATCGATGAAGGTATTGAGAATAAATCCTCGGCGATTGAAATTGTTGCTTCTCTACTAGAGCGCCCTAAGAAATTATTAGCCACCATTTTAGTAGCCAACAATTTTATAAACATAGCCATAGTACTTCTATTCGCTTATATAGGTGAAACACTTTTTAGGGATATTACCAATCCCATATTGCGATTTTTTTTAGAAGTTGTTTCAGCTACATTTTTGATATTGCTTTTTGGGGAAATTATACCAAAAATTTATGCCAGTAGAAACAGTGTAAAATTCTCTTCATTTATGGCTAGACCATTGAAGATATTAGATATTGTGTTTTCGCCTATTAGTCTCCCTATGCGCTATGGTACATTAAAAATTGAAGAGCGGTTTGGCAAGCAGAGGTCGAATCTTAGCGTCGATCAGCTATCCCAGGCATTAGAACTAACAGACAACAACGATACGACGCAAGAAGAACAAAAGCTACTTCAAGGCATTGTTTCTTTTGGGAACACGGATACAAAACAGGTAATGCGGCCTCGAATGGACTTATTCGCACTCAATATAGAGACCCCTTTTGAAAATATATTAGAAGAAATCGTCGACAATGGCTACTCTAGAATTCCTGTTTACGAGGAAAGTGTTGATACCATTAAGGGGATACTTTATGTGAAAGATTTATTGCCACATCTAAACAAGCAAGCATTTGATTGGCCAAGTATTTTGCGAGAACCTTTTTTTGTACCAGAAAACAAGAAGTTAGATGACCTAATGGTAGAATTTCAAACTAAAAAAGTCCATCTTGCTGTTGTTGTTGATGAGTATGGTGGTACTTCAGGTCTAGTGTCTCTAGAGGATGTCATTGAGGAAATCGTAGGTGATATTAGTGACGAATATGATGATGACGATTTAATTTATGCCAAGTTGGATGATTACAACTATAGTTTTGAAGGCAAGACACCGTTAAAGGACGTTTACAAGATTATAGGTATAGAAGACGAATCAGAAGATTTTGAAAACCGTAAGGGTGAAGCTGAGACACTTGCAGGTTTTGTTTTGGAAATTTCTGGTGGTTTCCCAAGAGTAGGAAGCAAAATAAATTTCAAAAATTACGTTTTTACTATTGAAGCTTTAGAACGAAAACGCATCAAGCAGATTAAGCTTACAATATTAAACACCAACATATGAAGCGTGTGATCATACTTATACTAAGTCTCTTCTTGTTGGGTTGTGGTGATGACCCACTACCCAAACCTAAGGGCTATTTAAGATTAGAATACCCAGATGCTACATACAAAAAAACCATAGTATCCCTTCCTTTTACTTTTGAAAAGAATGCCTTATCTGCACCTATTTCTAAAGTAAAATCATCTGATAAAACAAAAGGGATAGATGTGAAGTACCCTTCATTAAAAGCCACAATATACCTTACCTATCAAGAAGTAAAGGATAACAATTTAGACAGCCTGCTTCGTGACGCACAAAATCTTACCCAAAAGCACACAATTAAAGCTGATGAGATATCATATAATCCTTATGAAGATTTTGACAATAAGGTCTATGGTATGTTTTATGAAATTGGGGGCGATGCGGCTTCGCAATCCCAATTTTATGTTACCGATAGTATAAACCACTTTTTAAGTGGGTCTTTATATTTCTATGCAAGGCCTAATTACGATTCCATATATCCAGCCTCAGAATATCTTAAAAAGGATATTAAGCGCATTATGGAATCGATACGGTGGGTAGATTAATACATTTCCCAAATTATCACCACCTCTGAAGCAAGTTGACAGTTAGTTTCTAAAGACTTACATCAATATTGTTTATGCTAATTACGATTAAGGGGTTGTAAGAAACATATTTGTTACACCATTATGATGTTCTAAAATGAGTAATTAAATTTTGGGTGGAAGTATCGTGTTGACTTGCACTTGTGCCAGAATCTAATTCCTTGAGGATAGTTTTTGCTAATTGTTTCCCTAATTCTACTCCAAATTGGTCATAACTATATATATTCCATACAATACCTTGAACAAATATCTTATGCTCATACATAGCAATAAGTTTTCCAAGGCTTTCGGGTGTAAGTTTTTTTATTAATATAGAGGTTGTTGGTTTATTGCCTTCGAATATTTTGAACGGTAACAATTTGTCTTTTTCTTCCTCTGATGTGGATTGACCACTTAATTCTGATAAAACTTCAGCTTTGGTTTTACCATTCATTAAAGCCTCTGTCTGGGCAAAATAATTAGACATTAGCTTATTGTGATGATCTTTGTTGCCATGAAGTGATTCTATAAACCCTATAAAATCTGCAGGAATTAGTTTAGTGCCTTGATGAATCAGCTGAAAAAAAGCATGTTGCGAATTGGTGCCTGGTTCTCCCCAAATTATGGTTCCGGTTTGATAATCCACAACATTTCCTTTTCTGTCAACATATTTTCCATTACTCTCCATTATACCTTGTTGCAAATAAGTAGCAAACTGATTTAAATATTGTGAATAGGGTATGATTGCTTCGCTTTCGGCATTAAAAAAATTATTGTACCAAACGGTCAATAATGCAGATATTACAGGTATATTCTCTTTAAAATCTGTGTCTCTAAAATGCTTGTCCATTTTATGGGCTCCATTAAGTAGACTTTCAAAGTTATTATAGCCTATGGCCAAGCTTATTGATAAGCCCACAGCACTCCATAACGAAAAACGACCGCCAACCCAATCTTTCATAGGAAAGATATTGTCTTCATCAATACCAAATGCTTTAACGCTATCAATATTTGTAGATACCGCTACAAAATGCTTTGAGACAGCTTCTAGTGGCAACGACTCTAAAAACCAGGCTCTTATTGAATTGGCATTTGAAAGGGTTTCTTGGGTAGTAAAGGTTTTAGAAACGATGACAAAAAGTGTGGTCTCTGGCTTTAAACGTTTGATTATTTCGTTATAATGATCTCCATCAACGTTACTCACAAAATGTGTATTCAGGTGATTCTTATAATATTGTAAGGAATCTACAACCATAGCTGGCCCAAGATCAGAGCCACCAATACCAATATTTACAATATCCGTAATCGTCTGACCTGTGAAACCTTTATGTTCCCCAGAAACAACAGCTTCAGTAAACCCCCTAATTTTTTCTTTTACTTCAAAAACTTTAGGGATAATATTTTCACCATCCACAAATACTTCAGTAGTTTTTGGCGAACGTAATGCCGTATGCAAAACCGCCCTTCCTTCAGTAGCATTTATAATATCACCACTAAAATATTTTGAAATGGCATCTTTTAAATCGACATCATTTGCCAAATCAATAAGACAAGCTAAAGTCTCATCTGTAATTCTATTTTTAGAAAAATCAACATAAAAATCATCCCACTTTATCGTTAAATCTGTAGCTCTATTAGAATCAGTATCGAACAACTCTTTAAGGTGTTTGCCTTTTATGGTTTCAAAATGTGATTGTAGTTTTTTCCAAGAATTTGTTGTGGTCGGATTGGTAGATTTAAGTGCCATTATTGTATATCTGTAAGAGGGTCCTCGGTTATTGTGTTTTCTGTTTCTTTAGTAAGTTCAGCTTCTAAAAAGAAAATATTGTCTAGCCTTAGCCTAATTGGTTTTATGTATTCTAAATATCTTACCTTTAAGCTATCAGAAATTGGCTCTGCTTCAGGCAGTTTTTGTTTAAACGGATCAACTTGTCTTCCATTTTTCCAAAAGCGATAGCAAACATGTGGACCGCCTGTATTTCCTGTCATGCCAACCCAACCTATGACATCGCCTTGTTTTACGTAATCGCCCTTCTTTACATTTTGAGCCTTCATATGTAAATATTGGGTCATATATGTGGCATTATGCCTTATTTTAACGTATTTGCCATTGCCACCTCTTCTTGTCGATTCAATAACGGTTCCGTTTGCGGTTGCCATAATTGGAGTACCTATTGGTGCGGCAAAATCAGTACCCTTATGAGGTCTTATTTTGTAACCATAATAGGCAATACGACGTTTTAGATTGTAGCGCGAAGACAGCCGTCCGAACTTAACTGGCATCTTCAGAAATGCACGGCGAAGATTTTTAGCTTTTTCATCAAAGTAATCTTTAATATTTTTAATAGAATCCGTTTCGAATTGAAAGGCGTACAATGTATCCCCTTTATGCTCAAAATAAGCAGCCTGCACATCGTGTACACCAGCGTATATGGAATCGTTAATATATTTATCAGTATAAATTACCTTAAATCTGTCCCCAGGGAGTAGTTTTCTAAAATCTATAGTCCATGCATAAATATCATCTGCCAATTTGTTAGCCAATACTTGGCTCAGACCTTTTTCTTCTAATGTCAGTGATATGTTATTTTCTATAATACCAGTAGCCGTTTTTTCGATGTATGTTATTGGTTTTGTCTTTGTATAAGCTTGTATGGAATCCTTAAAATCAATAACCACATAGTCTTCCAATGTGTTCTGATAAATAAAGGTAGTGGGCTTTTGGATACTGTCGTTATTATTCTCTTTTGAATATAGCAGCGTATAAGGTTTGCCGACTTGAAGCTTTGTTGCTATATCAAAAGTGTCTTTTGTCTTTTCAGCAATTTGAAAGATTTCTGGATAACCAATGTTATGGCGTTCTAGAATGATACCAAAAGTATCTCCTTTCTTAATGGTGTCTCGTTTAAATTCGTATTGGCTTTGGTCAAAACCAAATTCTATTATTTTTTTTTCTTCTATCTTTTCTGCAATGTCTTTTTTGGCTTTAGATGGTATGTTATCTTCTTTACATGCAAAAACAAGTACTATAAAAACGGCTATTGCTATTAATCGTTTTATGTGCATCAATTGTGCTAATTATATGTTATTTCCCCAATTTTCTAATTCCTCTTCTGTCCATAAATCTGGAAAGAAAATACGTTTTTGATATTTCGGATGCATATACTTTTTCCAATCACTTCCTCCTGTTGCCTCTCCATCGCCTATACCACTGTCTATGTAATGCTTTGCAGTATTATAATGTGCCATAACCCAAGTGACATTAACTGTATAATCAAAATGGCGCATCGCTTTTACTAAATCTTCATCGTTTTGATCTTCTTTTGGTAATTCTTTAAAACGTGTCCAGAGATTTTTAGTATTGTAAGCTTCCATAAATCTTAAGAACTCGTCCTTATAACGCTTTTCAAAATTAATTAAAAGTGTGGATTTTTCACCTGTTTTATGATCTTTTCCTGCTGCTTGCCAATACAAATGTTCAAAGGCATGCGTATAAGGTGTATTCCTATCTATATTTTTCCTAAATCTGTAATCTATAAGATTTATTAACTCAGTGGATGCAAACTCGATAAGCCTGTATTGAGCACTTTGAAATCCACTGGCAGGAGTCAAGGTATATCTAAACTTCATGTATTGCTCAACTTCCATCCCTTCGCGCATAATGTTGAAAGACGTTGTAAGCATATCAAAATAACGGCTAATGCGCATTATTTTGTTTTCAAAAAACACAACATCTAAGTTTTCTTTTTCAGCAACCTGTGAAATTTCCCAGAGAATCATCTTAAAAATAAGTTCATTGATTTGATGGTAGGCAATAAAAACCATCTCATCTGGAAGTGTTGTACGTTGAGTCTGAAGATTTAGCAATGCATCGGTTTGGATATAGTCCCAATACGTAATCGGCTTGCTATATAGCAAGCCGTATAAATGGTCGTCTGTATCTTGGTCTATTTTGGTATACTTCTCTTGAAGCGCTTTTATAATGTCTTCGTAATTTGGCTGATCTGACATAAATTAATTATCAAATATAATTGGAAAGTAATGTTTTAGTCCTTTAAACTGGACTAAATCTGCACGTAAAGATCCTACAGCAAGATCTGCTTTTATTTTTAATGGAATTTTGTTTTTGTCTGCACTTACCCACAATGTTAAACTCTCTTCTTCTTTAAAAACACGGCCAGCCATAACATAAGGCCTAAATTTAAGGGACCTTACCTTAACCCTAGAACCATTAATATCTACCTTTATGATTTCTTTTCCCAAGTACTTAAGTTTAAAACCGTAATTCTCTGCATCGAAGAACATATTAGACCTTATTTCGTCTCCTTTTTTTAAGGATTCAATATCTATTTTATTTCTGAGATAATAGTACATAGATACCATATCCTGAACATCTTTTTCGGTAGTTACGGTCGTAACCTTTTTATGCTTTTTATTATTGACTATTGCCTTTTGTTCTTCTTGATTAAACTCAATTTCTATGTCTTTAGTGTAGCCACCCTCATCTACTTTTCTGATAAACTTATATGGAACACCAGTTTGCGTATCAAAGTAACTTTCATAGCGGTCCCTTACTTTAAAGAAGGTGTTTACTATTCCAGTAGTTTTTCCTTTTCCTACGACATGAAAAACGGACTTTCCTTTTAATTTTTTTTCTTCAACTTTTAAGGTTCCTTCACCTGCCTTAAACCAGCCACTATAGCTCATTCTAAATTTAAACCACTCTCCTGATTGAAAGGCAGTTTCTTTTTGAACATCGGGGGCTTTTAGTCCAATTAAGAAAACCAATATGGTAAATAAATATTTCATACTCTACAGTTTGTAAATTTAAATAATGTAACGCAATTTTAATGTTACTATTCTCTTAAATACAATTACTGTTCCAAATCTATTAAAACCCTGAAGCACAAGCAAAAACCTTAGTTGTTTTCTAAAATTTTTCGATTAATGCTCACATTTTTAAGATTCTTCGATGTTAATGTAGAACAAACCAAAACACAGAGATACTAATTTATTTTTGTGCAATAAATTTTAGAGTTAGTTTTTATATTAGCGCGTTTAGAAGTAGGGGTCTAGACGCGCTTCAATTTTTATAAGGTACCTCTCTTTGCCTGTTCGCGCTCTATGGATTCGAATAACGCTTTAAAATTGCCTGCGCCAAAACCTTGGGCTCCCATTCGTTGAATAATTTCAAAAAATAAGGTCGGGCGATCTTCTACCGGTTTAGTGAATATTTGTAGCAAATAACCTTCTTCATCTGCATCTACCAAAATCGATAATTTTTGAAGCTCAGCAATATCTTCTTTCATCATTTCCATATGAACACCTAATCGCTCTGGAATCATATCGTAATATGCTTGAGGTGGAGGTGGCAAAAATTCTATGCCTCTAGCTTTTAATTGCGATACTGTTTTTATGATATCATCAGTAGCTACAGCTATATGTTGCACGCCAGAATCTTCATAAAAATCCAGATATTCTTCTATCTGTGATTTTTTAGCAGCTTTTGCTGGCTCATTAATCGGAAACTTAATACGTCCGTTGCCATTACTCATTACTTTACTCATTAAGGCGGAATATTCGGTATGAATTTGCTTATCGTCAAAGGATAGGAAATTTACAAATCCCATGACATCCTCGTACCATTTCACCCAAGTATTCATTTGTCCCCAGCCTACATTACCTACCATATGGTCTATATATTTTAAACCGACAGGTTCTGGATTATAATCACTTTTCCATTCCACAAAACCAGGCATAAATACCCCACTGTAGTTTTTGCGTTCGACAAACATATGAACGGTTTCGCCATAAGTATAAATCCCAGCCCTAACAACTTCACCAAACTCATCCTTTTCTACAATGGGCTCCATATAAGATTTAGCGCCACGTTTTGTAGTTTCTTCGTAAGACTTACGTGCATCATCGACCCAAAGCGCAATGACTTTAACACCATCTCCATGCTTTACAATATGGTTATTTATAGGTGATCTGCTATTAAGTGGTGTTGTTAGCACCAAACGTATCTTATCTTGCTTTAAAACATAGCTAACATGGTCTTTAGAACCTGTTTCCAGACCTTTGTAAGCATACGATTGAAAACCAAATGCGGTTTTATAAAAATGTGCCGACTGTTTGGCATTACCGACATAAAATTCTACATAATCTGTTCCTAGAAGCGGAAGGAAATCTTGCGCTCCGTCGAATATTTTTTCTAAACCGTAATTAACGGACTTTACTTCTTTCATAATAATTAGAAGCCCCTTCTAACTTCCCCAAGGGGGAAGAACTCTTACTGTTGGGCTAAAAGAGTTTGTTTAAATGGTTATTTTATTTTTTTATGCCACGTGTTCCTTTCTTTCGAAAAGGTTAAGATGGCATTTTATTCAATCCAAGATTTAAAATAATCTTCATCAGCTATTTTTAAGGCTTCTTCTGTAACCTTTAAAGGTTTGAATGTGTCTACCATAACGGCAAGTTCATCCGTTTTTACCTTACCTATACTTCGTTCCATAGCCCCTGGGTGTGGTCCATGCGGAATACCAGCAGGATGCAATGAAATATGACCAGCATCGATATCATTTCTACTCATAAAATCACCATCAACGTAATAGAGTACCTCATCACTGTCTATATTACTGTGGTTATAAGGGGCTGGTACAGAAAGAGGATGGTAATCATATAATCTTGGCACAAAACTACATACCACAAAAGCATCGGTTTCAAATGTTTGATGTACTGGTGGTGGTTGGTGTATACGACCAGTTATAGGCTCAAAATCGTGAATTGAAAACGCATATGGATAGTTGTAACCGTCATAACCCACAACATCGAAAGGGTGCGAAGCATAGACCATATCAAATATCTCATCTTGCTTTTTGATTTTAATTAAAAAATCACCCGATTCGTTATAAGTTTCTAATTCCTGAGGTTGTCTTAAATCGCGCTCACAGAATGGGGAATGTTCTAAAAGTTGCCCAAACCAATTACGATAACGCTTTGGTGTATAAATAGGTCTGTAAGATTCTACAATAAATAAACGGTTATCTTCAGAATCAAAGTCTATTTTATAAATAATACCTCTGGGTATCAAAAGGTAATCTCCATATTTAAAATCTAAATTACCCAAATGTGTCCTTAATTTGCCCGAGCCTTTATGAATAAAAATCAATTCATCAGCATCTGTATTTTTATAAAAATAATCTTCAGTTGATTGTTTGGGTGCTGCTAAAATAATATTACAATCACTATTGGTTAAAACCACCTTTCTACTGTCTAGATAGTCGTTTTCTGGTGTTACCTTAAACCCATGGAAACGGTAGGATTGCATATTATTTGCCTTTGCTACTTTTGGAGCAATATTGTACTGGGCTTTTATTGCTTTTACCTGTGTTGGGCGTTGCTCGTGATAACTATTGGTTGACATGCCGTCAAAGCCAATGGTACCAAATAATTGTTCATAATAAAAGTCACCATTTGGTTTTTTAAACTGTGTATGGCGTTTTGGAGGAATCTTTCCTAATTTATGGTAAAATGGCATGTTTGTTTAAAGTTTAAAATTCAATGTTCAAGATTCAATTGACTTTAATACTTTACAGCCAATTGATAGTGTTCTAAAGGTACAAAAAATGAAGGTATTCCCTTTGAGCCTTGAATTTGCTTCGACTGCAGTTCGGCTTCGCTCAGTGTAGGCTAAATGACACCAAGCAGGAATAACGAAACAAAGCTATTCAGGGTTCCTTTTGATAAGGAAGTGCAAATAAAGTTTTATATCCGACCAGAATGGTTTCATATAGCCACAAATATGCGAAAATTTCGTAACTTTATATAATTATTACCTTTATTTAATTAAGTGAAACTTATCTTCAGTTTGTGTTTGGTATTGTGTTCTGTTCAGCTTGTCTGTACTTAGAATTTAGGTGAAAAACCTTACTCATTTACTAATATTTTAGCCATACCTAAAATCGATTATGAATCTGAATTGTTACCATTGGATAGATTATTCGATGATACTAAATCTTTTTCGTTCTTTGATGCAAATAGCATTGATTTTAAAACCAATTCTGAAGAGTTAAACACAAAACTATTTTCTAATATTAAGCTAGTTGATAACACTTATAGAGATTACAACGAATATCTTCGTGGCTGTGGTCTTTTAGAAAACGGCATCACAAACCCTATTGATAGTGGTGACTTAATGTTATCTGTGATTATTTATAATTTTGTAAACAACATCTTACTTCGCATGAGGTTTACTTCCTAAAAAAATTAGAAACCTCATTACAAAAAAATTATACTAAAATCCAGATTAAAAAGTGTTTAAAATTGAAAATTAAACAGGCGAGGGATTACGAAAAAATCAAGACTAAAATTTAAGAAAATTCTTAATATTTTTTCGTTAATTTCTACTTTTTTCTTAAATTTGTAATGTTAAAAATATTTTCTAGAGTTAATTTAGAAGCGAACTTTAGATTTTGTGGTTAACAAAAAATGTTGACATATAGCTTGCGCAAGCTTTTTTTTCGAAACCCTAAGAATTCAAATAAATAGCGCAAAAAGACTTCTAAAAAATGCTTCTACATCTCTTGCCCTTAACTAGAGATAAAATATGCTTCTTAAATTTTAAATGCTTCTATCCCTTTTATTGGGAAAAGTTTTATATTAATCGACCATGATTATGGTCTTAAACTTAAAATTATGAAGAAACCATTAATACTACTCATTCTCACATTAGGCTTATTTGCTTGTTCTAATGACCAAAATGAAATAAATAATGAAGAGCAAAATATAAATTTTGAAGCACAGGCAAAAGATTTGTTCTGTGGCCCAACCCATCATTTAGAAATCACATTCTTTGAAGAATTATTATTATTTGCCGCAGGTGGTGCAAAAAAGGGCACTTGCAAAAAGAAAAGTTTTGGCTTTTGTTTTGCGGCAAATTTAAATATAAGTTTTGAATGTGTACCTAATTCGCCTGAAATATCTGCTCGTTTACAAAATGTATCTTACGACAAAATAACTCAAGAAACAATTGCGATAGGCATTTCTGACCCTAGTCAATCCCAAATCACAATTTATTTTGACAGAGATATAGTTAACTCCCAAAATCATATACCATCCGATTTTGATACTCTTGATGTTGGCAAAGATTTTTATGTTACAAACAAAATCAAATTAATTGAAGGTTCGTACTCTAAAATAGCAGATGGTGACTTTTTTAAATATATTGTACCTTATGAAGATAAAAATTAAAATTCTTATAACAATTTTCAAAATTTGTCTCTTGGCTCAAACGAGCCAGGGACAAGTTGATTATAGATTCGATAACAAAAGTTCTTATTTTAAATTTATAAATAAGGAATATTCTTTAGACAGCACCAGCATATATTACGTCTCAGATGCGACTAAAAAAACTGTTTTTTTAATCCCTGCGTTTACGTTCTTCATTAAAGGAGATAAAATTTTAACTATTAATGAGGTAGCTAACAGTTTGAATTCCAATTGCCCACCTAGAAAATTATTCACACAGCTCTCTTACGACCTTGTAGAAAATCTACTAGATCAAAAAGGCTATAACGTAGATTTAACTTTAAAGAATTTAAATTCAAATGATATTCTGAACCAAAACGATACTATTACAGCACTATTTCTATTTTCTGTTGATTGGAAAAAATTAGGGATTCGATACATCAAGCACAAAAAAAAACTGGAGGATTTAGGATTTAAAACAATAGTTTTATCTAACGATATGCCATTAATAAATGGTGTTGTTGATTATTCAAAATTTAATCAATTACAGGTTAAAAAGAACTAGCTATGAAACATTTGATTTTTTTTACTTCTTTATTCATCACAATTCTATCAGTGCAATCTCAAGACATAGTGCAATCTGAATATTCCTTCTCAAATAATTTTTTAGAACCCAAACATTTCTTCGATTCCGAACTGAAGGCGATTACTAATATTATGAATCAAAATCGCTCTTTTCAGTACCAATATGACAATAGCAATAACCATGTATTAACAGTCCAAGCTTTAAATAAAAAGTTGTTTTCAAATTTTAAAATTGTAGAAAACACCTATAAAGACTACGGTAGTTTTTTTATCCTATGCGCTCCTTTAAATGACGGCATTTCTAATAGTATTGATAGTCGTGATGCCATACTATCTTACATCCTTAACAATTATATTAATAACTTTATTTTTAAAGGTCGCATTTTCCAAAGGTTCTTTTGATTTTAATTTAAGTGATTAGCGTGAGTCCAACAAAACTATCAAACAAATTAAATAAGCCATTTAACATAATCAAATCTAGTCTAATAATGTAGAAAAGACTTTTTTAAAATTTCCTTTCGCATTTCCTTACCTAACGCGTTCTGCTTAGCACATCTTTAAGTTATTCAAAATGGCTTCTACGACAGTTCTTCTTAGATTGTAGACCTGGGGCTTAGGTATGTAAAATTTTGTTTTAATTTCTCACTCAAGTCACTGAATACATGCTAATAGCTGGAGTCCTAATAAAAGTATTTGGAGGTTTAGAAAAGGTTACGATAGTCACTCCATTAAGCTCTAAAATCCGGAAATAAGATACTAGTAAAGAAAAATCACACCTTAGGTGTTTGGATTCATTACACACATAATAATTTTTGAGTGTCTAATTTTCTGTTTTACTGCTATAATAATCAATTTATTCCTGTTGAACCCACATTTACTATTATTAGGATGGGATACTGAAATGCTGAAACGAATTCTGTAAAGAGGTAAGTTTAGTTTAATAGATCTATTATTCTGGATTCCTTTTGATAAGGAAGTGCAAATAAAGTTTTATATCTGACCAAAATGGTTTCATATAGTCACAAATATGCGAAAATTTCGTAACTTTATATAATTATTATCTTTATTCATTAAATGAAACTTATCTTCAGTTTATATTTGGTATTGTGTTCTATTCAGTTTGTCTGTGCTCAGAATTCAGGTGAAAAACCTTACTCGTTTACTGATATTGTAGCCATACCTAAAATCGATTATGAATCTGAATTGTTATCATTGGACACATCGTTCGATGATACTAAATCTTTTTCGTTCTTTGATGCTACAAATAATATTGATTTTAAACCCAATTCCGAAGAATTAAACACAAAACTATTTTCTAACATTAAGATAATTGAAAACACCTACAAAGATTACAGTGATTTTTTTAGTCTTTGTAGCCCTTTAGATGACGGCATTGCAAATAATGTAAATAGTGGTGACCGCATGCTTTCGATGGTCTTAAACAACTTTATTAACAATGTACTATTTAAAGATAGAGGTCCTTTAACCAGACTGTTGTCATCTAAAAACTAAATCTTTTACTTTTTGGCATAAATGTGTCTTTAATCGTAAAAGGACTACTTAAATGAGTTCGGCATAATCACACACCCTGATAATCAAAACCAAAACCCAAGGTTAAAAAACCAATAGGCATTCCCTGTTTCAGGTGAGTAGGTGTACTTTGCTTCCAATGGACCAAGAAACGTCTCAAGAGAGTAACCCAATGCATAACCACTAAAATCTGGAGATGACAACCATTCTCCAGTTTCAAAAATACCATCTGCTATATTCGCATAATTAGCGGCTAGTAGAATATGATGCTTTTTAAATATTTCATAATCCAAGGTAAAGGTTGCCTTAACAAAACTGTCGCCAGAAAGCTCCAAAAAATCATAACCATAGAAAGATTGAAAGTTATTAATAAAATTATTGGCATAGCCTCCCAAACCAAATCCCAAAGTTGTAGTAGAGTTGTCACCGATTTTAAACCCACCACTGGTTTCGGTCTTAAGAGCCAAATTGTCCGTAAAACTAAATGCATATCCTATATCTGCCTTGGCAATTGAGAACTGCTCAAAATCAACATTGAAATCAGAAGCATTAAGATACAGATGGAAATCACCATTAAAATAGAATCCAGATTTAGGAAAATATGGGTTATCGTAATCGTCAAAAACTAAGTTTCCAAAAACACTAAAATAGTCCGTGCTCTCAAAAGTAAATTCATCTTCTTGGTCATCATCAATGATGGTTTCGGAAGTTATTTTAAGACGTTTGTGTTCAGCGCCAACCCTAAGTGCAAAGTCCCGTCTAAAAATGGTCTGTAGGTATAATTGATTGGTGAAATCTGTTAGTTCTACATCGATTTTATTCAGACCAGTAAGCAAGGGGGAGTCTTCCTCTAGGGCCAATAATGGGTTAACATTTTTATTAAATTGATTGAAGCGTGATTTTAGCCCAATACTTATATAAAATCCTTTATCAATGAAATAATCAAAGTTATATCTCGAATTATCGCCTAAAATAACATCCAAAGAGGCAATGTCATTATTAAACAACAATCGTTTTTTGGTAATATTTGCTAATGCCGCACTGTTATACAAACCATCATAGTGCACGCCAAGTTTTAAAAAGGTCGATGTTTCAGACTCTATAACATTACCTACTAAGTTATAACCAGAGTTTTCTGTATTTGGTTCTAAATAATATCGAAATGTCTCGAAATTACTGGTGGCTATTAGATTATTTATACCTTCCTTAAAGTCTTTATAACTGATTTTTTCACCATTTTTGAATTTGAGTTTCCCTAAAAGATAAGATCTTGTGTACCTTTTATTGCCACTGATATTAATTGAATTTATTTTTATACTATCTAAAATTTGAAGCTTAGGTCTCTTAAAAGGAGTACGTTGTTGGCGCTTTACATTTAATAGCTGTGACATGTTTCCTCTAGCAGCAATTTCGCCGTTGGCAATTATATCTCTTCCTTCATCAAAAGAAATGACAGAGAAGTTAGTAATGTCTGGTTTAATATAAATATCAGTTAGGGGAACTTTGCTCTTCATAGCATTAATAGTCCTAAAATTGTTAATCTGGACTAAGATTTCTGGTGCCGATTTTAAGGATTCCCGATCTTTAAGCGCATCTTGTACGTCAACACCAATAATAATGTCCATACCTTTGGCCCTAAGCTCTTCAACTGGGAAATTATTGGTCACTCCACCGTCGAGTAAAATAGTATCATTAATGGTTACTGGCTGAAACAATGATGGTAAAGCACCACTAGCCGTTACTGCTTCGGCCAAACGTCCTTTATCCATTACAATGGATTCACCTGTCTCTATATTGGTTGCTATACAGAAAAAAGGAATCGGTAATTGCCCAAAATCTCTTATTTCGCTCACGGGAAGCATCAGTTGGTACAGTAAATTATAGACATTTTGCCCACGAGACAATCCCGATGGTAAGTTGATTTTAAAGTTATCAAATGGAAGGCTAACCGCATATTTTTCGGCGTTTTCACGTTCGTAAAATGGTTTTGATGATCTAGGAAATTCGTCATTGATTAATTCATCAAAATCAATAGTGTTGAAGAGATCTTCTAACTGCTGCCCTGAATAGCCTGTTGCATATAGAGAGCCAATGATAGCTCCCATACTGGTTCCAGCCACATAATCTATCTTTATACCTAGACTATCAATTACCTTTAAAGCTCCAATATGTGCAAAGCCTTTTGCGCCTCCTCCGCTTAGCACTAGGCCCACTTTAGGCTCTTTTTCCTTTTGAGCTTGTATTTGGTGTGTATTAAATACTAAAAAAAATAGGATAAGAAAAATGGATAAGTACTTACACTTTAAATCATATGTTTGGGACAGCTTCAATTTATTCTTTATGATAATGATTATACACTTTGTTGGCTCGCGAGACTCCTACTATGGCCTCTAGTTCATCTAATTTTGCATTGGCAATGCGTTTAACCGTTTTAAATTGTTTCATTAAGTCAACAATCGTTTGCTCTCCCACACCTGGTATATTTTCAAGTTCGGTCGTCAGAGCACTTTTGCTTCTTCGGTTTCTGTGATGCTCAATACCAAAACGATGCGCTTCGTTACGCAACTGTTGAATAATCTTTAAGGTTTCACTTTTTTTGTTTAAATATAATGGAATTGGATCATCTGGATAGAATAATTCCTCTAAACGTTTGGCAATTCCGATAATCGCTATTTTTCCTCTCAAACCCAAAATATCAAGACTTTTAAGTGCAGAAGACAATTGACCTTTACCACCATCTATAATAATGAGCTGAGGTAGTGGTTGATCTTCCTCCAATAAGCGCTTATAGCGTCTGTGTACGACTTCTTCCATAGAGGCAAAATCATCTGGTCCCTCAACCGTTTTTATGTTAAAATGGCGATAGTCTTTTTTACTAGGCTTTCCATTTTTGAATACAACACAGGCTGCTACAGGATTTGTTCCCTGAATATTGGAATTGTCAAAACATTCTATATGCCTTGGTTCTTCAGATAATCGCAAATCTGCTTTCATTTGTGCCATTATGCGGTTGGCATGTCGATCGGGATCGACTATTTTAATTTGTTTGAGTTTATCCGTGCGATAGTACATGGCATTACGCTTAGACAGATCGACTATACTTTTCTTGTCTCCAAGTTTAGGAATAGTAACTTTAATTTCTTCTCCTAGATCTACTTTAAAGGGCACATAGATTTCATTAGATTTAGAATTAAATCGTTGACGAATTTCCGTAATGGCAATTTCTAAAAGTTCTTTATCAGTTTCTTGAAGTTTCTTCTTAATTTCAAGTGTATGAGACCTTATAATAGAGCCGTAACTTAATTGTAAAAAATTAATGTAAGCATAGGTTTCATCACTTACAATCGAAAACACATCGACATTGCTAATCTTCGGATTTACAATGGTCGATTTAGCCTGATAGTTCTCTAAAATCTCTAGCTTTTCTTTTATCTTTTGAGCATCTTCAAACTGCATGGTTTCAGCATATTGCTTCATCTGAGCCCTAAACTGTTGCAGTGAGTCCTTAAAATTTCCTTTAAGAATTTCTCTAATGGCTTTTATATTGGCATGATAAGCTCCTTCAGTTTCTCTACCTTCACAGCCTCCTTTGCAGTTACCTAAATGATATTCCAAGCAAACTTTATACTTTCCTGACTCGATTTTAGCTTCGGATAAATCATAATTACAAGTACGCAAATGGTAGAGCCCTTTGATTAAATCTAACAACGTCCTCACTGTCTTCATGCTCGTGTAAGGACCAAAATATTCCGACCCATCTTTAATGACTCTCCTCGTGGAAAACACCCTTGGAAAACGTTCCTTCTTAACACAAATCCAGGGATAGGATTTATCGTCCTTAAGCATAACGTTGTACTTGGGCTGATACTTCTTTATGAGATTGTTTTCCAATAAAAGCGCATCGTTTTCTGTTTCTACAACAATATGCTTTATGGATGCTATATTTTTAACGAGGACTCTTGTTTTTCCATAATCGTGATGCTTTGTAAAATAACTACTAACACGCTTCTTTATGTCCTTAGCTTTACCAACATAAATTAAGGTGTCATCATTATCAAAATACTGATATACTCCAGGCTGGTGAGGTAAGGTTTTAATTTGTATTTCCAATGAAGTTTCCGACATTAAATCAAAGGTAAATAAAAGTTCTAAGCACCTAAAGTTTTAAGTACGTTAAGTGAATATGAAAAACTTTGAATATTTTAGCATGAATAACTTTAAATACTTTTTAATTTAAGGCGCTTTAAGTATTCCTATGAACATCGTCATCCTCTCCCGAAATGAAAACTTGTATTCCACAAGGCGTCTTGTTGAAGAAGGTGAAGACAGAGGACATGATATGGAAGTCATTGACCCTCTGAAGTGTGATATTATTATTGAAAGAGAGAAACCTACTATTTTTTATAAAGACCGGTATCTGAACTATGTTGATGCTATCATCCCTAGAGTTGGAGCGTCCGTAACCTTTTTTGGCTGCGCTGTTGTAAGGCAATTCGAAATGATGAATGTGTTTACGACTGTAACCTCTGATGCTATTTTAAGAAGTCGGGATAAACTAAGAAGTTTTCAGCGTTTGTCTAAGGCTGGTATCGGAATGCCAAAAACTGTTTTCACTAATTACTCTAGAGATGTTGAAGAGGTATTGAACCATGTAGGTGGGCCTCCTGTAATTATTAAGTTGCTTGAAGGCACACAAGGATTAGGTGTAGTTTTAGCAGAGTCTAGGAACGCTGCTGAATCAGTTCTTGAAGCCTTCAACGGGTTACAAGCTAGAGCACTCGTACAAGAATACATTGCTGAAGCTAAAGGTGCTGATTTAAGGGCACTTATCGTTGATGGTCAAGTGGTTGGTGCAATGAAACGGCAAGGGAGGGAAGGGGAATTTCGTTCTAACTTGCACAGAGGAGGAAAAGCCGATTTAATACGCCTTTCGGAAGATGAATTAAAATTAGCAATAAAAGCAGCACGTGCCTTAAAGTTACCTGTTTGCGGTGTAGATATGCTTCAGTCCGCACGAGGGCCTTTAATCATGGAAGTGAATTCTACACCAGGTTTGGAAGGCATTGAAAGAGCTACTCAAAAAAATATAGCAAGAGCTATCATTACTTTCGTAGAACGCAATCGAAGATAGATGAGCGAAAAAGAAGTTTTAGATATACTTGGCGAAAAAGTAGCACTAGGCAAAAGTGCCAAAGTAAGTTTTAATGTCGCCAAATTACATACCCAAAATACAATTGATGTCCCGGTAATTATAGAACGTTCTAAAAAACCTGGTCCAACTGTATTAATAACCGCCGGGATTCATGGAGACGAAGTTAATGGTGTGGAAATTGTTCGGCAGATTATTGCTAAAGGTATTAATAAACCAAAGAAAGGTACCATTATTTGTATTCCTGTGATTAATGTTTTTGGATTTATCCATATGGATAGGGAGTTTCCAGATGGGCGAGATCTCAACCGTGTTTTCCCTGGCGGAAAAAATGGCTCTTTAGCAAGTAGGGTTGCCCATAAATTAATGACAGAAATTGTGCCACACGCTGATTTAATTTTAGATTTTCATACTGGTGGTGCAGATCGGTTTAATGCAGCTCAAATACGAATCGTAAAAAATGAAATTATTTTAGATGAATTAGCACAGGTTTTTGGAGCGCCAATTATTTATTACTCTAAAAACCTTAATAAGTCCTTTAGAAATTCCTGTTATAAATTAGGTATTCCAATGTTACTATTTGAAGGTGGAAAGTCATTCCATATTGATAAAACAGTCACAAATACAGGTGTCAATGGCATAAAACGCGTATTACATCATTTAGGAATGCTAAATCGAAAATTCAAAGCTTCTAAACCAAAAAAGAACTGTATAAAAATCACGGATAGTAAGTGGATAAGAGCTAGCCATTCAGGAATGTTTAGGTCTAATATTTCTGTAAATACTCAAGTTAAGAAAGGTGATGTCTTAGGCCATATCACTGATCCCTACGGTAGTTTTAATCATTTTGTAAAGGCCCCAAATAACGGTTATGTATTTAATGTAAATGAGTCGCCTATAATCTATCAAGGAGATGCTATTTTTCATATTTCTACAAAGCTAGCGTAATGGATAAAGCTAGCTTAAGGAAAACATATAAAGCACTACGACAGAAGTTAACAGCTGAACAAATCGAAGATTTTAGTCTTGCCATTGCCAACCAGTTACTGTCACTTAAAATTTGGGATAAATCATTCTACCATATCTTTTTGAGTATTGAAGAACAAAAGGAGATCAACACGGAATATATTTTAAATATTCTGGCGGGTAAGGATAAAAACATCGTAATCTCTAAGAGCAATTTTGATGATTACTCCATGACGCATTACCTGTTAACCGACAATACAAGAATAAAAAAAAATTCCTATAATATTCCAGAACCAATTGATGGTATTGAGGTATTACCTTCTCAAATAGATGTTGTTTTTGTGCCATTATTGGCTTTTGATAATAATGGAAATAGAGTGGGCTATGGCAAGGGCTTTTATGATCGGTTTTTAGCTGAGTGCCATCCTAAAACCATAAAAATTGGCTTATCTTTTTTTAATGTTGAGGAAGGCGATTTTGTAACTTCAGAAGAAGATATTAAATTAAATTACTGTGTGACTCCACATCAGGTGTTTCTGTTTTAGAGATATCTTTAAAGGCCTTCTTGTTAAACACAATTAAAATACCAATACCAGTACTGATAGCCATATCAGCCACATTAAATACAGGGTCAAAAAACGAAAAATATTTTCCTCCAAAAAATGGTAGCCATTCAGGTAAAATACCTCTCCAAATAGGGAAATGTAACATATCTACGACTTTACCATGAAACACTTCGGCATAGCCCCCATCTTCGGGTAAAAATGTTGCGACTTGCATATAACTATCACTGAAGAATATTCCGTAAAATACTGAATCAATGATATTTCCCAAAGCACCAGCAAAAATAATAGCAATAGCGAACACAAGTGTTTTTGATTTTTTCTTTTTGGTAACATCAACTAGCCAAAATCCAATCCCAGTTACTGCTATAATCCTAAATAAAGTTAGAATTAGCTTTGCAGTCTTATCGGATATAAAGGAAACAAAATCACTTAATTTGGTGCCCCAAGCCATACCGTCGTTTTCTACAAAAGCAATTTTAAACCAAGAAAACACGGTAATATCCTCATTCAATTCAAAATGTGTTTTGATATAGATTTTACTGATTTGGTCAATAAGTAAAATAAGGACGATGACTAATGAAGCTCTCTTTAGGGACATTAAACAATTTTGGGCAAATGTAAACCAATATTTTAAATTGCTCTAATATTAGTTATTCCATAGCGTATGACTATAAAAACCTGCTTCACGCTCTAAGAAATTATCATAAAATGAATTTGCAGTTTCAGTCTCGAACATATATATAGGTCTGAGTATTGCGTAATGATACTCTACATAAAGATGGTTGTTCAACCAGTTAACTACAGAATTGTTTGAAGACCAATTGGCTAAAGGCTTATTTAAATAGGTATTAAATATTTGAAAATCATTAGATTGATATATGTGAATTACTTCATGCACACTAGTTTTAAAATCATCCAAAAACATTTGATCATAAACTATATAACCTGCTGATGCTGCAGCAAAAACATTGTTTAAATTGTTACTTGTTTGCAATTCAGAACTTGAGTAAATAAACTCTCCTATTCTTAAACTTTCCTTTAACTCAAAATTATACCTAAATATTGCATCTATATTGAAAACAAAAGCAATTGGCATGAGTTTATAATTTAATGAAAATTTACCTTTAGTATTAAACTCTATGCGGTTGAAGCCAATATTAAGATGCCATCTATCATAAAAATCGTAATTAAGTGCCGCATTTTCTTTTATGGACGTACCTGCTGCATTTACAAGCTTTGCAGCCCAAAAGTATTCCCATTGTTCTTGGCGTTGGGCTTCTCTTAAAATACGTTTACTTTCAAAAGTTATATAGCCACCCAAGGCCCCTTGCCACAAGGACTTTTTAATTACCTTACCTAAAGGCTCATCTTTTGGTTTGTTAATAATAGCACCAACGGTACTAAAAACAGCACCAAAACCAATATTATATAAAGCTGCTTCTGTATCATTGGCTTGAGCCCTAACAAAAAGGCAATTAGTTAAAATTAAAAACAATAAAAAAGCCTTGAAGTAGTAGTTCCAAGGCTTTAATTTATAGGTATTTGACATTTTACTTCTGCATGTTCTTAGCTTCAATGCTTAGTGTGGCATGTGGCACTAATTTTAGGCGTTCGGGATTTATAAGCTTGCCTGTAACTCTACATACACCATAAGTTTTATTCTCAATTCTAATCATAGCGTTCTTTAAATCGCGAATAAATTTTTCCTGACGAATAGCCAATGCGGAATTTGCTTCCTTACTCATTGTAGCACTTCCTTCTTCAAAGGCTTTGAACGTTGGAGACGTATCATCAGTACCATTATTGTGATCGTTCATATAGGCACTTTTTATCAACTCTAAATCGTGCTCAGCTTTATCGATTTTTTCTTGAATTAAAACTCTAAAAGCTTCTAAATCTTTATCCGAATATCTATTTTTTGTATCTGTTGCCATAGGTTTAGTGTTTTTGTATAAATAGTTTGGTATTGACCTCATCAAAAGCTATCTCTATACCATCACTCAAATTATCAATTATTTTTAAATTTTCCGTTAAGGTCTCAGACTTAATATAGGCTTCATTTGAAGCTATCGCTGCTGAAACTTGCTCATCGTTTTGAAGCTGTACGTCTATACGGTCAGTAACTTCAAATCCAGAATCTTTACGTAAATTTTGAATTCGGTTTACGAGCTCACGTGCAATACCTTCTTCGCGTAATTCTTCTGTTATTGTTACATCTAAGGCTACAGTGAGTACACCTTCATTTGCAACGAGCCAACCTTCTATATCTTGAGATGTAATCTCAACATCATCTAATACCAATGTAATATTTTTTCCGTTAATTTCAACGTCTAAAGTACCTTTTTGCTCGATTTTTTTGATGTCTTCCCCTGAAAATGAGCTTATAGCGTTAGAAATCAGCTTCATATCTTTTCCAAATCGAGGCCCTAAAACCTTAAAATTGGGCTTAATTTGCTTTACCAAAATATCTGAAGCATCTTCCAAAAGTTCAATTTCCTTAACATTGACTTCGTGCTTTATTAAATCAGAAACGGCTTCAATTTCCTTCTTTTGTTGATCGTTGTCAACAGGAATCATTATTTTCTGTAATGGTTGGCGCACTTTAATCTTCTCCTTTGCTCTCAACGATAATACCAAGGAAGATATTGTCTGTGCGTTTTCCATTTTTCGTTCTAAGACCTTGTCTATTGCAGATGCATCTGCTTTAGGAAATTCGGCTAAGTGAACACTTTCAAAGCTTTCTTTATGTGTTACTGCATTTAAATCTAGATACAAGCGGTCCATAAAAAACGGAGCAATTGGCGCGCCTAATTTTGCAATAGTCACCATACAGGCATAAAGAGTTTGATATGCGGAAATCTTATCCGTTTGATAATCCCCTTTCCAGAAGCGCCTTCTACTTAAACGCACATACCAATTACTTAAATAATCCTGAGTAAAGTTTGAAATCGCTCGTGCGGCTCTTGTCGGTTCATATTCCGCATAAAACGTATCTACTTTTTGAATAAGTGTGTTTAATTCTGAAAGGATCCAACGGTCAAGCTCTGGTCTTTCATTTAAAGGGGTATCATCCTCAGAATAATTAAATCCATCTAAATTGGTATACAATGAAAAGAACGAGTACGTGTTATACAAAGTCCCGAAGAATTTACGTTTAACTTCTTCAACACCATCAATGTCAAACTTAAGATTATCCCAAGGATTCGCATTGCTAATCATATACCATCTGGTGGCATCCGCTCCGTGATTAGCTAAGGTTTCAAAAGGATCAACCGCATTACCGAGGCGCTTAGACATTTTCTGTGCATTCTTATCCAAGACCAATCCGTTAGACACCACATTTTTGTAGGCTACCGAATCGAATACCATAGTGGCGATGGCATGTAATGTGTAGAACCATCCACGTGTTTGGTCGACACCTTCAGCAATAAAGTCCGCTGGGAAGGCTTCATTTTTATCAATGAGATCTTTGTTCTCAAAAGGATAATGCCATTGGGCATAGGGCATCGAACCCGAATCGAACCAAACATCGATTAAATCATTTTCACGATTCATAGGTTGCCCTGAATCAGAAACTAAAATAATCTTATCAACAACGTTCTTGTGCAAGTCGACTGTTTCGTAATTCTCCTCTGACATATTACCGACTTCAAAATCAGCAAAAATATCCTCAGTCATTATACCTGCTTGGACAGCCTTTGCCATCTCACTTTTTAGTTCTGCTACCGAACCAATGCATTTTTGTTCTTTACCGTCCTCCGTTCGCCATATAGGAAGTGGAATTCCCCAAAAACGTGAACGCGATAAATTCCAATCGTTTGCATTAGCTAACCAATTACCAAAACGACCTTCGCCTGTAGACTTTGGCTTCCAGTTTATGGAAGTGTTCAACTCATACATACGATCTTTAACATCGGTTACTTTAATAAACCAAGAGTCTAAAGGATAGTAGAGGATTGGTTTATCCGTTCTCCAGCAGTTTGGGTAGCTGTGCTTGTATTTTTCGACCTTAAAGGCTTTATTTTCAATCTTCAATTTAATAGCCAACTCTACATCTACGGATTTCTCTGGCAATTCTCCATCTTCATAATATTCATTCTTGACATACTTCCCTGCAAACTCACCCATTTCTGGTCTAAATCGACCTTGTAAATCCACTAGTGGTACCAGATTACCATTATTGTCTTTCACCAATAGTGGTGGCACTTCTGGACTTGCTTGTTTGGCAACCAAGGCATCATCTGCACCAAATGTAGGCGCGGTATGAACAATTCCTGTACCATCTTCAGTGGTAACAAAATCTCCAGATATGACTCTAAAGGCATTTTCTGGGTTATCGTTTGGTAAGGCATAATCTAAAAGTTGTTCATAATTTATACCAACTAAGTCTTTGCCTTTAAACTCCTCAACTATATAGAACGGAATCTTTTTATCTCCTTCCTTATAGTCTAACAGCTCTGGTTTTGTTTCAACCTGTTGGTATTTTCCTGTGAATTGCTTTTGAACCAAGTTCTTGGCCAACACAACATTCATCGGTTTAAACGTATATTGATTATAAGTTTCTACCAACACATAGTCAATCTTCGGCCCAACAGTTAATGCGGTATTACTCGGTAATGTCCAAGGTGTAGTCGTCCAAGCTAAGAAGTAAATATCCCCTTCATTTTGTAAAAACTCTGGAAGCGATTCTTCTTTAGCCTTAAACTGAGCAACCACCGTAGTATCCGTTACATCTTGATAAGTCCCTGGTTGGTTCAACTCGTGTGAACTTAGACCTGTCCCCGCTTTTGGTGAATAGGGTTGAATAGTATAGCCTTTGTACAATAAATCTTTATCGTATATCTGCTTTAATAACCACCAAACAGACTCCATATATTTGGGCTTATACGTAATATATGGATTGTCCATATCTACCCAGTAGCCCATTTTTTTGGTAAGGTCATTCCAGATGTGGGTATAACGCATTACAGCTTTTTTACAAGCCTCGTTGTATTCTTCAATACTAATTTTGGTGCCAATATCTTCCTTTGTAATGCCTAGTTCTTTCTCAACACCAAGCTCAATAGGTAATCCATGAGTATCCCAACCAGCCTTGCGTTTTACCTGAAAGCCTTTCATGGTTTTGTAGCGAGGAAAAATATCCTTAATGGCTCTTGCCAGAACATGGTGCACTCCAGGTAATCCGTTTGCAGAGGGAGGTCCTTCAAAAAACACATAAGGGGACTTTCCTTCCCTGGTGGTGACACTTTTTTCGAATATGTTATGTTCTTCCCAATAGCCACCTATGTCTTTGGCTACTTTTGGCAAGTTAAGTCCTTTATATTCAGGGAACTTTATGCTCATATCATCAAAATTCTTTTCAATCTGCGAAATTAACGAATTTTAAGGGAAATTAAAGGTAAATACAATTAATGTTAATCTAAATAAAGTATTGATTTAGTCTACACAGAAATCGTTATAATAATTCACTAAATCAATCATAGTTGCCCACCTGAATTCATGATTATCAATACCTTTGATTAAGCCTGAACATTCCCCAAAGTATGCGATGATGCATTTTTTGAAACGCCCTTTTAATTTTGTTGCTAGTTCTTCGTTCTCTCGTTTAACGTAATATTTTACCCCTGTAATTAAAGATGAGCCTAACCCAGGAATCTTATCATCAAAAGAGGGTATAAAAAAAATATCTTTAATTACGTTTGCGTAAAGAGTAACTTCACCTTCAGTTAAGACCTCTAATAATAAAGGATATCGTTCATGATTTTTGGCATATTGGTAATCGAAACGTATATCATACTCAAATCCATGAAATGTAATCCCACTAACAACCAATCCCTCCCAAACATCTGGTTCATCTTCTAAAGATGCCCTGAATTTTATCTTATATCTTTGAAAAATATAACCATAACCTTCAATAGAAGAACCATCATAAAAATGTAAAGTTGCTTCTTGATCTTGGCAAAAACTAATTTTTGAAACTGAGATTATTATTAAAATTAAAATTACTGGGCTTTTGAGAATCATTAAAGAGATGGACTTATTTAAACTTAAAAATTTGATTTTCAATTTAGGAAAATCTAATAATATATAACTATTTCTATCTAAGGTATAGTTTATATCATAAAAAAAGCAAACGAATGTCGTTTGCTTTCTTCTGTTAGGGTTATTAACTAATTTTTGGTTAGTAGAATTAATCTTATTAGTAAAGGTATGCCGAATTATTCTTTAATTGATTAACATATGTTAATCTGGGAGGTATTTTTTTATTCTGCTCAATTGTACCGCGGTAATATTAAGATAGGACGCTATCTGATATTGAGGGATAATGCTATCTATATTTGGGATTTGCTCTTTTAGGATTTGATACCGTTTTGTGGCATTCAACGATATGTGATCTAAATGTTTTCTCTCATAAAGAATAAACAGATACTCTAAAATTCTACTGTATAAATTACTTATTTCGATATTGGTTTTAGTATGCTGAATAAAATCGTTAAAATTTATTTCGTACAAAATAGAATCTGTTAAAGCCTCATGGGTTAATAATGAGGGTTCATTTTTTAATATCGAAGAAAAGGGACCAACAAAACTATATGTTGTATAAAGATTTTTGGTGATTTCTTTACCAGATTCAAGTATATGGTAAGAACGTATTAAACCATAGCTTAAGAAAAAGATATGATTACTTATGGAACCTTGTTCTACAAGTATCTCACCTTGTTTTATTTTTTTATAAGATGCCAGGCTTGTTAAAATCTCATAGGCTTCTTTTGAAATACGGAATTTTGATTTTAAAAAATCAAAGTTAGGGTCATCCATGATTCTAAAATATTAATCTCAACTCGAGATTCTAAAAATTTTTATAGGTGCTCAATATAATCTATTAATACTACTAAAAAGGTCCTAGAGTCATTAATTTAATATCTAAATGAGAAAATCTACTAAATCCTCGATTTTGGAAATCAGTTGAATCTTAATAGAGGGTTCCTTTAAGGTAAACTTATTGTACTTAGAAATAAAAATAGTTGAGAATCCAAGCTTTTCTGCTTCTAATATACGTTGTTCTACACGTTGTACAGGTCTTATTTCTCCAGATAAGCCTACTTCAGCTGCAAAACAAAAATCATTGGGAAGAGCAACATCTTCATTAGAAGATAATATTGAAGCTACAACTGCCAAATCAATTGCAGGATCATCTACAGTAATACCTCCCGTAATATTTAAGAATACATCCTTGGCCCCTAAACGAAAACCAGCTCGTTTTTCTAAAACAGCCAAAAGCATATTTAATCGTTTGGCATTAAAACCCGTTGCTGAACGTTGTGGTGTACCATAAACAGCTGTACTCACCAAAGCCTGAACTTCTATCATCAACGGTCTTAAGCCTTCTAGTGTAGCCGCAATAGCATTGCCAGAGAGTTCACCATCTTTTTCGGAAATTAAAATTTCGGATGGGTTGGAGACTTCTCTTAGTCCAGAACCTTGCATTTCGTATATCCCCAACTCATTGGTAGAACCAAAACGGTTTTTATGAGCTCTAAGAATCCTAAAGACATGATTACGGTCACCTTCAAACTGTAATACGGTATCAACCATATGTTCCAGGATTTTCGGACCTGCAATATGACCATCTTTTGTAATATGACCAATTAACAATACAGGTGTGGCAGTTTCCTTGGCAAATTTAATAAGTTCTGTAGTGCATTCTTTGATTTGTGAGATACTTCCGGCTGAAGACTCAATGTAATCACTATGCAAGGTTTGAATAGAATCGATAATCACGAAGTCTGGCTGTAACTGCTCGATTTGCTTGAAGATATTTTGAGTTTTAGTCTCCGTAAGAATATAGCAACTCTTGCTTTGAGGGTTAATGCGCTCGGCACGCATTTTAATTTGTTTCTGGCTTTCTTCTCCAGATACATATAGGATTTTCTGTTGAAGCTTTAAGGCGATTTGAAGTAAAAGTGTACTCTTACCAATACCTGGTTCACCTCCCAAAAGTGTTACCGATCCGAGCACCATTCCACCACCCAACACACGATTAAACTCAGTATCTTTTATATCTAATCTGGATTCGAGTGAAGTGTCAATTTCATCAATTTTAAGAGGTTTTGAAACACGTTTAGAGTTGGATGACGAAGATTTCCAATCGTTTTTCTCTGGTTTTTGTATGACTTCTTCAGCAATAGTATTCCATTGTTTGCAAGATGTACATTGCCCTTGCCATTTGGCATATTGAGCACCACAATTTTGACAGAAAAAGGTTGTTTTTACTTTAGCCATGTTCTATTTGTAAGCCAAGGGGCTTAGAGAAGTAATTTTAGAACAGCTAAATTAATATAATTTTAGTTGATGTCCTTAAACCAATTTATGATGGTTAAAAATTTTATAGTGGCTAGTTTTGCAGGAATATTTGTGAGCAAAAATGCTCTTGCCCTTTTAAATAATGCTTCAAAAAAGTAATCGGTAGACAGTGGTTTTTTCTTAATTTTCTTCATCCTCTTCCTCCTCTCCTTCATTATCAGTATCAACAACGGTAAGTTCGTCAATTTTAGAAAAGATGAAATCCCTATCAATATGACTTACATCATTTAGTGTTAATGCAGATTCGTATAATTTTTTAGCTTTTTTGTTCTTGCCTATCTTTTCTGAATATTGGGCTAGGTAATAAGTGCCTAGCAATGATTCTGGATTCAATTTCTTAGCAAGCTTTCCTATTTTTTCTAAGGACTCCAAGTCGTTTCGTTGTTCAGCAGCCTTAACTACTTTTTCAAACTCCCCTTCTGTTATAGGCTTTTTAATACCAAACAGTTCTTCAATTCTATCGTATCTATCCACCAAGTATTTATCTAAGGTGCCTTCATAGGGCAACACCTTTTCTTCGAGTTCTTTTTCACGAAGTGGTTTATACAACTCAAAAATCTTGTCGAACGATCTTGCAATGGCACTATTTACCAATGTGTAATGCGTATCGTTATTAAAATCGTCGAAGTAATAAGTAAGGTATTGGTTTTTGACCTGTGCTATTTTCGAATTGGCACTTAGCACGGCTTCTCTAATGTAAGGTAAATCTTTGTCAGATGTGGCCATGTAATAAAAAATATCATCCTTAAAAAACTCCAAGCGTTTTCCTAAATAGTCTCTTACAGTGCCAGATAGATCTGGACTTATACACACATAAGCATTAAAAAGCGGATCTTCTTTAAACAAGTACGAATTAATGAAGTTTCCCATTAAATCGTGACCAACAGCCACTCTAAATTTACTGGTATTGAATTTTTCATCGAGATAAGGCATCAACTCTTCGGCAACAAAGTCGTGAAAGCGTAAACCCGACTCTTTTGGTAAGCCTGTAACTTCATCACAATAACCATCATAACGTCTTTCACTACCTTGTACAACACCGACTATAATTGAGCTTGGCATATCGTCGAAATACGTTTGAAAATCTACCTGACCAGCAATAGGTTCAAATAAATAATCACCATCAAAAACAATAATTAAAGGGTATTTTATTTCTGAAGATGGATCATAATTTTTTGGAAGCTTAATTTTTAACTTTCGTACTGCATTTAATTTTGATGAGCGTATCTCATCATAACTAATTTGAGCAAATAAGGGCATACAAAGCGCATATGCCAAAACTATTAGGGTAGTTTTTCTCATTTATAAGTAGGTTTAGCTTTGGATTACCAAACATACTAAAATACCGTTAAGTTGTGAATTTTTTTCGATGAAATGCAATTAATTGTCCATTGCATCTTGTACTTCATACATTTTTTCGAGCATGATCTCCTTATCAATATACTGAGATGGCTCCATAAGAAGCCCTCCTTTATAACGCAACAAGGCTTTTCTGAGATTGCCTTCTTTTTCGTGAAACATGCCCATATAATAAGCACTCAACATGGATTTAGGAAATTCCTTTTTTATCAATTTTGCCAGTTTTTCTAAAGATTCAAGGTCATCTCGTTTATTACAAGCTGTAGCAATAGCTCTTATATCGTTCTCAATTAACTTTTTTTCAAAACCGTAGAAGTACTCAATATTTTCATACTTTTTTATAAGGTAATCATAAGGAGAACCATCATAAGTCAGGATTTTTTCCTTGTATTCCTTTCCACTTATGGGTTTGTAAATGGTGAATATTTCGTTTAGTGCTTTAGGAATACCTCTTCCAACGAACGAATAGTGATTGGCATCTTCAAAATCATCGAACTTATAACTGAATTTGGGGTTTTCAATGGTTTTTAGTTTTGCATCACACTCTAAAATATCAGTTCTTAGCGCTCTAACGTCAGCATCCGCAGTGGCCATATAGTAAAACGTTTCTTTTGCAACGGTAGGTAAACGTTCATGTAGCCTGTTAATCATCTCTGGTGCTAAATCTGGACTTAAACTCACATAGGCTCTAAATAAAGGAACATCCTTAAAAAGGTAATAATTAATAAAATTAGCACTTAAGTCGTGTCCAATGATGACTCTAAAATTAGAAACCTTATAACTGTCTTCTATAAATGGTAATAGCTCGGCGCTTAAAAATTCATAAAAATTGGCACCCCCATTAGATGGAAAATAGGTTTCATCATCGTAATAAAAGTCTTCCTCCCTAGTCTTATCTTGCTTAATTCCGACAACAATACAATCGGGTATATCTTCCCAATAAGCTTGATAATCAATGTTACCAGCAACAGGCTCAAACAAATAATCACCGTCAAGAACAATCACCAATGGATAACTGCGCTTAGTTTCTGGGTCATAGTTTCGAGGTAATTGAATTTTTAACTCACGTTCACCATCTAGTTTGTATGAATCAATCGTTTTATATATAGCTTGTGCAGGAAGGTGAATTGCTAAAAGAAACAGGATGATAAACGTGTAGAATTTATTCATGTTATAGATGATAGTTAAAGTTAAAGCAAGGTAAAAAATATTTCTATATCCGAGCTTTCTTTCTGTTATAGATTGGTAAGTAAATTAAAGATAAACCACCTAAAATTATTATAACCAAAGTTTGGGTAGACCACATAATCCAGCCAAAAGCCCTACTTGGGTCTTCGGGCATGTTAAATAACAAAAAAGCAATAACTATAGCTTCTGGAAAAGATCCTATACCACCATTGGTAGCCGCAATGCTAAAGCTTGCCAAAATAAATCCTATTAAGACTGCACCTAGTGAAATATCGCTTAATTCAGGTAATGCTTTAGTGGTGATATAAAACATGAACACATACATTACCCAAATAAATACGGTATGAAAAATAAACGGCCACTTTTTTTTCATTTTAAAAATACTCAAAGCACCTTCGATAAGGCCCTTAATAAAGTTTCTGACTTTTAAAGCGAATTTTGAAGCACTTTTTTTAATGAATATATACATGCCTGAAATGACAATCAATCCAGCAACTACTATAACGATTAAAGATGTAGGGTTAAACTTATTCATGAAATAGTCATAAATGAATTCGAACTTTAAAATTAAGGCAACCCCAATAATTATAAATAACATTATAGTATCAGCTACACGTTCAGCTACAATAGTTCCGAAGCCCCTATCAAAAGGGACATCCTCATAGTTAGACAAAATAGAAGCTCTGGCAACTTCACCAGCACGAGGAATTGTAAGGTTGATAAGATAGGCCGAATACACAGCCATAAAGCTATTGATAAACCGTGGCTTATAGCCTAAAGGTTCTGCCATAAATAACCAACGGTAAGCTCTTGAGGTATGACTCATTATCCCACAACTTACACCAAGCACTATCCAGAAATAATTGGCATCTTTAAAATACTGAACGAGTTTTGAAATCGAAATTTGCGACAACGAATACCAAACCAGTGCAATTCCTAATAGTAAAGGCAATACAACTTTTAGGATGGATTTTGGATTATTCAAAAATTTATTTTAGAAGATTGGTCGCTTCATCAGGGAATACCAACGATGGTTTAAATACTTTGGCATCTTCAATATCCATAAAGGCATAGGTGATTAAAATTAAAACATCACCAACCGCAACCTTTCGTGCTGCAGCACCATTTAGTGTAATTTCACCACTATTGCGAGGACCAGGTATACAATAGGTCTCTAAACGCTCTCCATTGTTGTTATTTACAATCTGAACCTTTTCACCCTGAATAATATTAGCGGCATTCATTAAGTCCTCATCAATGGTTATACTACCAATGTAATTGAGGTCTGCACCTGTACATTTTACGCGATGTATCTTAGATTTTACAACTTGAATTTGCATGAGGCAAAGATAATTAATTTAAGGCGATATTATCTATAAGTCTTATATCTCCTGCATATGCAGCAATAAAGGCTCTATATGTCTTTTTTGTTGATTTACGTTTCAATGGTTTTAAGGTTTCCGTATCCGCAATTATAAAATACTCTAGCTCTAAGAGTGGTTGTTTTTTAAATTGCTTCTCAACCCATTCCGTTACATATTTAGCACTTTTTGTGCCAAATTTGATTTTGGCAGATTTTAGTGTTTTATAGATAAACGGTGCTGCTTTTCTATGTTCTTTTGTCAGTCTTGTATTTCTAGAACTCATGGCCAATCCATCCGATGCCCTGTGGATTGCACAACCAATCACCTCAACAGGGATATCGTATAGCGCAACGAGTTTTTTAATGATTTGTAACTGCTGAAAATCCTTCTCACCAAAGTATGCTCTATGTGGTTTTACAATTTCAAAAAGGCGTTTTACTATGGTGCCCACACCATTAAAATGACCTGTTCTAAAAGCACCTTCCATCTCGTTCTCAAGACCATCGAAATTAAAGCGTTCAGATTGAACGTTATGGTTATATATGTCCTCGATTGTCGGTGCGTAGACCATTATTTTTGTTTCATTTACTGTCTTTAACAGTGCCACATCACTTTCTAAAGTTCTGGGATATTTAACAAGGTCTTGCTCATTATCAAATTGAGTAGGATTAACAAAAATGCTTGTAATTACATAGTCATTATCGCTTAACCCTTTTTTCACCAGAGCCAAATGCCCTTCGTGAAGTGCTCCCATGGTAGGTACAAACCCTAGGGTTTTACCTTTTACTTTTAATGAGTTTAGGTGATGAGATAATTCGGATTTATTGTGAAAAACGTTCAAGACAGTAATAAAAATTAATGCCTGCAAACATAATATTTTACTGGCAATCTGCACAAATTTTTGTAATTTTGCATGTTTTTTACTCTTAATTTTCTAAAGGAGCAGATTTATGAAAGATAAACGAATATTATATGTGTCATCAGAGGTTGTTCCATATTTACCAGAAACGGAGATTTCTTCAATGTCATTTGAGGCACCAAGAATGGTAAACAAACAGGGAGGTCAGATACGTATATTTATGCCTCGTTTTGGTAATATTAATGAAAGAAGGCACCAGTTGCACGAGGTAATCAGACTATCTGGGATCAATTTAGTGATCAACGACTTAGATATGCCTTTGATTATTAAGGTGGCATCAATCCCAAAAGAGCGTATTCAAGTTTATTTTATCGATAATGAAGAATATTTTAAGCGCAAGGCCACTTTAACCGATGAGGATGGAAAGTTGTTTTCGGATAATGATGAACGTGCCATTTTCTTTGCCAAAGGAGTCATAGAAACTGTAAAAAAGCTTAATTGGGCTCCAGATATTATACATGTAAACGGTTGGTTAGCATCATTACTGCCACTGTATTTGAAAGAGTTTTATAAAACAGAACCCTTATTTACAGAAAGTAAAATTATCACTTCAGTATACAATCAAAACTTCGAAGGTACGTTAGATAAAGGAATGATAGACAAGGTAAAGTTTGATGGGTTGGACGAAAAAGCGATTAAACCACTTGAAAATCCTAATTACATTAATTTAATGAAAATAGCAGTAGATAATTCTGATGCAGTAATTAAAGGTTCCCAAGAATTCCCTAAAGAACTAGAGGATTATATTAAAAATTTGTCAAAACCTGTTTTAGATTACCATTCTTTGGAAGAATTTGCCGATTCTTACACAGAATTTTATAAAAGTGCTGTTCTCAACAGTTAGATGTGACTATGAAAAAACACAAATTTGCATTTCAGATTGTAACAATTTTAATATTTGTTTTTAGTATAATAGCTTGCGACAAAGATTTTGCAACATTAGATTCGGACATTATTAATGAAGACAATGCCACTAATTTCGAAATCAGTTCAGAGCAATATGATATTATTACTTATACCGATGCATTGGGACCAGTGCAGACAAATAACTTAACACTTAACTCAATAGGGATTTACGATGATGATGTATACGGCAGGACTACTTCAAGTTTTTTAACACAATTAACCTTACCAAATTTTGACCCAGAATTTGGTGAAGAAGTTGAGATAGATTCAGTAGTGCTCAATATACCTTACTCTAGCTTGGTGTCTGATGTTGATGAAGATGGAAATATTGAATATGAAATTGATTCGGTATTAGGGGATTCACCGATTAAGCTGAGTATTTTTGAGAGCAATTATTTCCTAAGGGATTTTGATCCTAATGGCGATTTTGATGAATCCCAGGCATATTTCTCAAATAAGTCAGCTTCAGAATCTGAACCTATTTCTGAGGCTCTTTTAGAAAGTGTGCCTATAAATATTGTTCAAAATCCAGATGGTGTCAATAGTGTTTCTTTAGATACACAAGGTAATATCATAGTTAGTGATCAAGGTTACACATTAACCGAAGTCAATGATGATGGCGAAACCCTAGTAACGTTAAGACAACCACCTGGTATTAGGGTTAAACTAGACACAGCATATTGGAAAAGTAAAATTCTTGACATGGAAGGAGATGCAGTTCTGGCAAGCCAAAATAACTTTTCAGAATACCTGAGAGGGATATATTTTAAGGCAGAATCCGTAAATGATGATGGGAGTCTTATTATTTTCAACCCATCGTTTGAAACCTATAACATCACTATTTATTACACAAGATTGAGTATATCGACTTCTGATGATGAAGATGCCACAGAACAAGTAGAAATTGATATGGGCTTTGGGCCAAATAGAGTGAATTTCTTCGATAATAATTTTGCAATATCAATAAATGATGGAGATCCAGTAAACGGCGATGCAAGATTATACCTAAAAGGCGGTGAAGGATCAGTAGCAAAAATTAAACTTTTTAATGGTGATAATTTTGATGATGGTGATGACATGACTTTCGATGACTGGAGAAACGAGTTTGTTGATATCGATGAAAATGGTGAAGTAGTAAGATCTAGGCGATTAGTAAATGAGGCTAATTTGGTATTCCACGTTGACCAAGAAATTGTTCAGGATGGCGAACCAGAACGTATTTATGTGTATGATGTCGAAAATAAAACGTTTTTGAGGGATTATTTTTTAGATGTGACTAATAATACCTTACCTTCATTTTCGAAATTAAGTCATCTTGGACCTTTACAACGTGTTGATGATGAACCAGATGGGGAAGGCATTAAGTATAAGTTGAGAATCACGGAGCACATTAACAATTTATTGTTGAGAGATTCTACTAATGTTGAATTGGGACTATCAGTTTCAATTAATATAAATTTAGAAAACCCAACCATAGGAGGTCCTCAGAGACAAGTTCAAGATAATGTTGATACAGATTTTACGATACCTGTAAGTTCAATTATGACGCCTAGAGGTACAGTTCTTCATGGTAATACCACTGAAGACGAAAGTAGAAGAGTGTATCTGGAAATATTTTATACAGAACCAAATAACTAAATATTAACCTATGTGTGGAATTGTTGGGTACATAGGCCATCGAGAGGCTTACCCTATAATAATTAAAGGACTTCAAAGACTAGAATACCGTGGTTATGATAGTGCAGGTATTGCACTTTATGACGGAAGCGATATTAAACTGTCAAAAACCAAAGGAAAAGTTGTCGACCTAAAAGATAAGTTAGAAAGTGAAATTTCTACTATAGGCTCTCTTGGGATAGGTCATACGCGTTGGGCAACCCACGGTGTGCCAAATGATGTTAATTCGCACCCGCACTATTCGAATTCGGGCGATTTAGTGATTATCCATAATGGCATTATTGAAAATTATGATGCTCTAAAAAAGGAGCTCATCAAGCGTGGTTATGTATTTAAATCAGATACCGACACAGAAGTATTAGTCAATCTTATTGAAGATGTTAAAAGGAACGAGGACATAAAGCTCGGTAAAGCTGTTCAAATCGCATTGAACCAGGTCGTTGGCGCCTATGCCATAGCCGTTTTTGATAAAAACAAACCTAATGAAATTGTAGTGGCAAGATTAGGTAGCCCTCTTGCTATTGGTATTGGAGAAGATGAATTTTTTATTGCTAGTGATGCTTCGCCTTTTATAGAGTTTACCAAAAACGCCATTTATCTTGAAGATGAAGAGATGGCTATCGTAAGAAGAGGCAAAGAAGTAAAGATTAGAAAAATTAAGAACGATGCCTTAGTTGATCCTTATGTTCAAGAACTGCAACTCAATCTCGAGCAGATTGAAAAAGGTGGCTATGATCATTTCATGTTGAAGGAAATCTACGAACAACCTGAAGCCATTAAAGATACCTTTAGAGGACGATTATTAAGTAAAGAAGCTATGGTAAAGTTGGCAGGTGTTGAAGATAACATGAAAAAATTCTTAGCTGCTGACAGAATTATTGTGGTAGCTTGCGGAACGTCTTGGCACGCTGGTTTAGTTTCAGAATATATTTTTGAAGATTTAGCCCGAATCCCAGTAGAGGTTGAATATGCTTCTGAATTTAGATATAGAAATCCGGTTATTACCGAAAAAGATATTGTTATCGCTATTTCCCAATCTGGTGAAACAGCCGATACGCTGGCCGCTATTAAATTGGCCAAGTCAAGAGGCGCTTTTGTATTTGGTGTTTGTAATGTTGTCGGCTCGTCTATAGCCAGAGAAACTGATGCTGGAGCTTATACACATGCTGGTCCTGAGATTGGTGTAGCTTCAACAAAAGCTTTTACGACTCAGATTACGGTATTAACATTAATGGCATTACGTTTAGCAAGAGCAAAAGGAACAATCTCTAGTTCTGAGTTTAGACATCATCTCATAGAACTTGAACTAATACCAGATAAAGTTGAAGAAGCACTAAAATCTGATGCCTTTGTCCAGACCATCTCTGACATCTACAAGGATGCTACGAACTTCCTATATCTTGGACGTGGATTTAACTTCCCTGTTGCCTTAGAAGGCGCTCTAAAACTTAAAGAAATTTCGTATATCCATGCGGAAGGCTATCCAGCTGCAGAAATGAAGCATGGTCCTATTGCTTTGATAGACGAGCAAATGCCCGTTGTAGTAATTGCAACAAAAAAAGGGCATTATGAAAAAGTTGTTAGTAATATTCAAGAAATTAAATCTCGAAAAGGGAAGATTATAGGTATAGTGACTAAAGGTGATAAAAGTGTGAAGGAATTAGCGGATCATGTCATTGAGGTGCCAGAAACTATAGAGTGCCTTACACCTCTATTAACAACCATACCATTGCAATTGCTATCGTATCACATTGCAGTGATGTTGGGTAAAAATGTTGATCAACCTCGAAATCTTGCAAAATCTGTAACTGTAGAATAGTTTATTTTTAAAAATTTAACTCTCTATTAGCCCTAAAATTGAATAGTATTCAATTTTAGGGCATTTTATTTATTAAAATATACTATGCGCGCATAATTTTATGTGAATTTTTTACAGACTTTTCATATATTTATTTAAATTGCTCATCTAATAAATTTAACTAATTCTCTAAAATGAAGACAATCTTAAAGCTTTTTGCAATGCTTTTTTGCGTGGTGTGTTATTCCCAAACCACAATTAAAGGTAAAATCACTGACAATACGGGATTACCCCTACCCGGTGCAAATATTGTCGTAGTTGGCACAACTTCAGGTGCAGTATCGGATTTTGATGGTAACTACATTCTCACCGTAAATCAAGACCCGCCATTTTCAATACGAGTAAGCTACACAGGTTTTGAAACACAAACTATCGAGATAACAGCCAAAGATCAAACAATTGATGTGACACTAAAGGAAGGCAATACGCTCGATGAAGTTGTTATTGCAGCTTCACGAACACCAGAAAGAATCTTTGAATCTCCAGTAACCGTAGAACGATTTGGATTAAAAGAAATAAAGAATACAGCATCGTCTGACTTTTATGGTGGTTTAGAAAATTTAAAGGGTGTAGACATTAACACTAATAGTTTAACGTTTAAATCCATTAACACAAGAGGATTCGCAACTTTTGCTAATACGCGTTTTATGCAGTTGGTTGATGGTATGGACAATTCCGCACCAGCGCTTAACTTTCCTTTGGGAAATCTGCTAGGTATGGTAGAAACAGATGTACAAAGCGTAGAGCTTTTACCAGGTGCATCTTCCGCGCTTTATGGTGCTAATGCCTTCAATGGTATTCTTTTTATGAGAAGTAAAAATCCTTTTGACCATCAAGGAATTAGAGGCTATATTAAACAAGGTATTACATCTCAAGAGGCTGCTGGAGATAATTCTTACACCGATATTGGTATAAGTATGGCTCATAAATTTAGTGATAAGTTTGCCGCAAAAGTTAACTTTGGTTATTTAAAAGGAACGGATTGGTTTGCTACCAATTACGACGACAAAAATATGCGTGGCGGTACAAGAGAATCAAACATAAACTATAATGGTGTAAATGTTTATGGTGATGAAGTTACTGCAGACATTAGAGAGTTATCAGGCATTGGTTTTATAGCAGAGGATACTTTTGTTAGTAGAACAGGTTATTTAGAGTCTGATTTAACTGACTACGACGCAGAAAGCGTTAAAGCTGATTGGGGCTTATATTTCCGACCATGGGCAGATGATTTTGAAATTCAATATGTAGGTAAAGTAGGTACAGGCTCTACTATTTATCAAGGTGCACAACGTTACCGTATAGACGGTTTCTCATTACAACAGCATAAAATTGAAGTTAGAAATGATAACTTTTTTGTTAGAGGTTATATAACGTCAGACAAAGCGGGTGACACCTATGTAATGGATGTATTAGGACCGAACTTATTGAACGCTTGGAAAACTCATGAGCAGTGGTATGGCGAATACATTCAAACTTATGCAGGTGCTCTATTAAATGGTGTCCCTGATGCACAAGCTCATGCTGCAGCGAGAGCTGTTGCCGAGCAAGGAAGACCAGAAATAGGATCAGAACAACACAATCAACTTTTGGAGCAGGTTACATCTGACACTAATTTCCTAACAGGTGCCGGGTTTAGAGATAATTCTAAAATCTATCATGGTGATGCCAATTATAATTTTGGAGAAACCTTTAACTTTGCAGAAGTTCAAGTAGGAGGCTCTTACAGAACCTATAGATTAAACTCTTTTGGTACCATTTATGCGGATGCCAACGGACCAATTACTTATTCAGAATTAGGTATTTATACGCAATTACAGCGTTCACTGGAAATAAATGAGAGTTTAGAATTAAAATTAACAGGATCTATTAGATACGATAAATCAGAATTATTTGATGGCTTCTTTTCGCCTCGAATTTCAGCTGGTTTAACAGTTAATGAAAATCATAACTTTAGAGCATCGTTCCAAACTGGTTTTAGAAACCCTGATACGCAAGCATTATACATAGGTTTACAAACCAACGCCGGAACATTAATTGGAGGTGCAACAGATATTGGTGATCGATACCAGAGAGATATAGAAGTAAGTCAGTTTGCTCAAGATAATTTAGGTCAACCAGCCTTTATTACACAACGAGGAGATATCGCATATACCAATTCTTTGTTTTCATCTATTGGCAATGATTTAGAAAATCATAATGCTGCAAATGATGGTAGAGAATTTGTAGCAAATTCAAACTTTGTTGAGCCAGAGCAAGTAAGTTCGTTCGAAGTTGGTTATCGTGGTAAAATAGACGACTTTATTATAGATGCCTCGGCGTATTACAGTATATACAACGACTTTTTGGCCAACGAAAATGTTATTGCACCTCTATACGGAAATGTTTCAAACTTTGATTTAACAGGTTACGACCCTAACAACCCAGGATCGATAGCTGGTCTTAATTCAGATACTCAACAGATCCTAGCGGCATTACAAAATGATGATTTTGTTGGCTACCAAACTTATACAAATACTGAAGAAACCGTAAACTCTTATGGCGCTGCAGTTGCTGTTTCTACTAAGGTTTTTGATGGCTTCGATTTAAGTGCTAATTATACTTGGGCAAGATTAGATTTTGATGTTGCTGGTAATCCAGATTTTCAAACCAATTTTAATACACCAGAGCACAAAGTGAAAATAGGTTTTGGTAAAACAGAACTATTCAAAAATTTTGGCTTCAATATGGCATGGAGATGGAGCGACAACTACTTCTGGGAGGCCTCTTTTGGTAGTGGAGAAATACCTGCATTTAATGTGTTAGATGCTCAAATAAATCTTCGAATTCCTAGTTTAAAATCAACAATCAAAGCAGGTGCTACTAATTTATTGGCTGATGAATACTTTACTGCATTCGGAACAGGATTCATAGGTTCTCAATACTACGTATCTTTAACTATCAACAATCTTTAAAAAAATTAGCAATGAAAAATATAAAGTATATATTGTTGTCAATGTTCGCGATGGGTTTTCTAGCATGCGAGTATGACGAATTAGATGAACTAAGAGAGAATAACAATAATGTAGAAGATGATGAAGTTATTCTACCAGATCTTACTGTAGGAACTGCTGACTTTTCAAATTATGTGGCTATAGGTCCTTCGTTTACAGCAGGATTTACAGATAATGGTCTGTTTATCGCTGCACAAGAGAATTCTTTCCCAAATATTTTGGCTGGTCAATTTGCTAATGCTGGTGGTGGGGCATTTACACAACCCTTAATGAATGATAATTTTGGAGGACTTGCACTTTCAGGAAATAGAATAGCCCAGCCAAGATTGGTTTTTGGTGGCGCAGGACCTGTACCCTTAGAGAATGTTATTGGTCCGGTTACGGTTTCAACGGATGTGGCATTAAATAACCCAACAGGACCCTTTAATAATTTAGGTGTGCCTGGAGCTAAAAGTTTTCACTTTATAGCTCCAGATTATGGAAATATAAGTGGTCTTTTAACAATGCCCGCTACCGCAAATCCCTACGCCGTAAGAATGACCGGGAATACACCAAGTGCTACAATATTAGATTTGGCCGTAGCCCAAAGTCCTAGCTTTTTTACTGCAGATTTAATTGGTGGCAATGATGTTCTAGGATATGCTACTTCTGGTGGTGATGCCACATTAGATCAAATAACAGATCCTGCTACTTTTGAAGTTGCTTTTAATGCTATAATTGCAGGACTTACTTCCAATGGAGCTAAAGGCGCGGTAACAAATATTCCTTATGTTTCAAGTTTGCCTTATTTTACAACAGTTCCGGCGAATGCTTTAGATCCTTCGAACCCATCTTTTGGACCATTAATTCCGACTCTAAATGGCATTTTTGGTCAAATAAATTTAGTTTACGAGGCACTTGGACAGGCTAATCGATCAATTGTATTCTCAGAAACTTCGGCTAGTCCAGTAGTCATTAGAGATGAAAGTATAGCAGATATTTCAACACAAATGATAGCTGTTTTTAATGCAAGCCCAACTTTCCCGGCTTTTGTACAATCGTTAGGTTTACCTGCAGCTGCCGCACCATTAGTTGCTAATTTATTAGGATCTACGTATGGGCAATCTAGACAAGCAACAAATGATGATTTATTGACATTGCCAAGTAGTTCAGTAATTGGCACAGTCAATAGTGATTTCTTTGCATTTTTAACGAGTCAAGGTATACCAGCCGATATTGCAGGTCAGTTTGCTGTTGAAGGCATTACCTACCCTCTAGACGACAGATGGGTTTTGTTACCAAGTGAAAACACTGAGATTGTGGCGGCCGTAGATGCATACAATGCTACAATTTCGGCTGTTGCAACTGCTAATGGTTTGGCCTTAGTAGATGTGAATGGTATTTTAACTGAGGCCTCAACGACTGGTATTATGTTCGATGATTTTCTATTGAACACTGATTTGGTATTTGGTGGCTTAGTTAGTCTGGATGGTATACATTTAACGGCTAGAGGTTATGCTTTAATGGCTAATAGTTTCTTAGAAGCTATAGATGCCACTTACGGATCTAATTTTGTTGCTTCAGGAAATCTAGCTAAAGCGGGTGATTTCCCAACAAATTACTCACCAACATTGCAGTAATTCATCAATAATATTCTAATTAAAAATACGCCTTTAAAAGGCGTGTTTTTTTTATTCAAAAAAGACATATTTTTTAAATATTAACTCTATCTTTGCAGCGCGAAAAACGCATGTGCTTAACTTGATTGGGTAAGCTGTTTTTCTGTATTTAAATTATTGCAAAACAAAAACATATAAGTAATGTCAAAAGTTACAGGTAAAGTTGCACAAATTGTAGGCCCAGTAATCGACGTAGAATTCGCTGCTGGCACAGAACTTCCAAAGATTTATGATTCATTAGAAATTAAAAACCAAGATGGTTCCACGTTGGTATTAGAAGTACAATCTCACATTGGTGAGGATACAGTACGTACAATCGCTATGGATTCATCTGATGGTTTAAGTAGAGGAACCGAAGTTCTTGCAACTGGTGCGCCAATCCAAATGCCAATTGGCGAGGATGTTTACGGACGTCTTTTTAATGTAATTGGTGATGCTATTGATGGATTGGGTGACTTACCAAAAGCTGGTGAAGCAGGTTTGCCGATTCACAGACAAGCACCTAAATTTGAAGAATTATCAACATCTACGGAAGTCTTATTCACAGGGATTAAAGTTATCGATTTAATTGAGCCTTATGCTAAAGGTGGTAAGATTGGTTTATTTGGTGGTGCTGGTGTCGGTAAAACAGTATTGATTCAAGAGCTAATCAACAATATTGCTAAAGGTCATGGTGGTCTTTCCGTTTTTGCTGGCGTTGGTGAAAGAACTCGTGAAGGAAATGATTTACTCCGTGAAATGTTAGAGTCTGGTATTATTAAATACGGTGATGATTTTATGCATTCTATGGAAGAAGGTGGATGGGATCTTAAAAAAGTAGATAAGGCTGCGATGAAAGATTCTAAAGCAACCTTCGTTTTTGGTCAGATGAATGAGCCTCCAGGAGCGCGTGCGCGTGTGGCATTATCTGGTTTAACTATTGCAGAGTATTTCCGTGATGGTGCTGGTGATGGACAAGGGAAAGATGTTTTATTTTTCGTAGATAATATCTTCCGTTTTACTCAAGCAGGTTCTGAGGTATCTGCACTTCTTGGTCGTATGCCTTCAGCTGTAGGGTATCAGCCAACTTTAGCCACTGAGATGGGGGCAATGCAAGAACGTATTACTTCAACTAAAAAAGGTTCTATTACATCTGTACAAGCTGTTTATGTACCTGCGGATGATTTAACTGACCCTGCACCTGCGACAACATTTGCTCACTTAGATGCAACAACGGTATTATCTCGTAAGATTGCTGAGCTTGGTATTTACCCTGCTGTGGACCCATTAGATTCTACATCGCGTATCTTAACACCCGAAATATTAGGTGATGAGCATTACAATTGTGCTCAGCGTGTAAAAGAGCTTCTACAACGCTATAAGGAATTACAAGATATTATCGCCATCCTTGGTATGGAAGAATTATCTGAAGAGGATAAACTGGCTGTATCTAGAGCAAGACGTGTACAACGTTTCTTATCTCAGCCATTCCACGTTGCTGAACAATTTACTGGTATACCAGGTGTTCTAGTAGATATTAAAGAAACTATCAAAGGCTTTAACATGATTATGGATGGTGAATTAGATCACTTACCAGAAGCTGCATTTAACCTTAAAGGATCTATCGAAGAAGCTATTGAAGCTGGTGAGAAAATGCTTGCTGAGGCCTAAACTAGTATACAGTTAACAGTAACAGTTTGCAGATTATGCTACTGAGTACTGAATACTGAATACTGAATACTCGAAAATTATGTATTTAGAAATCGTATCACCAGAAGCCACTTTATTTAGTTCAGAAGTAGACTCTGTCGTTGTACCAGGAGTCAATGGTGAGTTTGAGATGTTAAAAGATCATGCTCCTATTGTTTCAATTTTAAAAGAAGGTACGATTAGAGTAAAGACACATTCTCAAAGTCATTTGATTTTTAATGAATTACATGCCGATGTAGTTCCCCATAAAGATGACAAGAAAGTGTTAACCGTAAAGATAAATTCTGGCACTATCGAAATGAAAGACAATAAGCTAATTATCTTAGCTGATTAGAAAGTTATTCATAACTGTAAAATAAAAAAACCGCAAAGCTCCTAAAGTTTTGTGGTTTTTTATTTAACTATTAGCATACATATAGTCTGTCATTAACGCTCATTATGAAAGATGTAATCGCCGATTTATAGAAATACCTTAGAGGTATCATAACATATGGTTTTTACTTTAAGCATAATAAACCCTACCAACTCCTATAAATTTAAAGTCTAAAGCGAATCCAAAGCGTGCTTCATTATAAGTCATTGAATCACGAATTTAAGTGCTTTTTAATGAATTGAATTTTTCAAAAGAACAGATTTGGATTAAATCTTGCCTAATATTTTATCCATAACCCAAGCTGTATGCGCTGCTGTAATTCCTGTTGAAGGATGTTGAAAATTAGAGTCTAAATGCTTTACCATATTTTCAACATGAAACTGTTGGATATGTTTTGGATTTTCAATTTGGAGTTCTTTTTGTTCATTTGGTGTAATTAATTTAATCGGTTCTTCCAAAAACACAGAAAAGCTTATTTCACCTTTATTACCAATAATTCTAACCCTATCTTCTCTTTTATAGACTCCAAAACTCCACATACCACTACCTACCACACCGGATTCATGTTCCCAAAATCCTGAAATAATATCCTTAGCACTATATAATTGTTGCTGATTTCTTGACACACCTTTTGCCTTAATAATATTGCCTAATAGATAAATGAATAAATCTAATCCATGGCTAGCCAAATCATCAAAATAGCCAGCGTATGCAATGTTGGCATCCGTGCGCCAATTATACGTTCTTGACTGGTCTAAATCACTTGGACTACGGCTTAAATACCAACTTATATGCCTCACATCTCCAATAACCTGTTCTTCCAAAAGTGATTTTACTTTATTAAATCTTGGCAAAGACCTGCGATAATAAGCCACAAACAATGGCAAATTTTGTTCTTCAAATACGGTTTGTATGTCCTTACACTCTTTGTAGCTCGGAGCCATTGGCTTCTCAATACAGCAGATTTTTTTGGCCTTTGCTACCTTCAAGGCATAATAATGGTGTGTATCTGGCGGTGTAGCAATGTAAACAGCATCCACTTCAGTATCATTAATTAATTTATCCGCATCATTATAAAAACGTGGTATATTGTGTCGCTTTGCATAATCTTTTGCTAACTC
>NZ_JANQOM010000078.1 GCF_028289625.1 Winogradskyella sp.
CATTTCGAGTTTATAAACATTGCTATAAATATAATCAAAATCCATGCCTTTTAAATTAGGTATTTCCTCAATCTATGATTTTCGATTAAATCTCAATGAATAATCAGCCAATTCTAAAATAAAACGTTTTCGTTATGCATTTGATTATTTAGAATCAGTATAAATAAAATAAGACCAGTTTATATTAACTAAAATTTCGACCTTTAATTCTTAAATTTGCACGGATTTTTAGATAACTAATCATTAAGTATATGTCAGGAGACATCAGAATTAAAAAAGGTTTAGATATAAAGTTGGTTGGTGAAGCTGAGAAAAATATCGAAAACGCCATTGTAAGCAACTTTTATTCTATTAGACCTGAAGATTTCCACAGTATTATCCCAAAACTTGTAGCTAAAGAAGGTGCGCGTGTTAAAGCAGGTGAGGCACTGTTTTACAATAAGGATTATGAAGCTATGAAGTTTGTATCTCCCGTATCTGGAGAGGTTACAGAAATTCAGCGTGGACCAAGACGCCGTATTGATGCCATAAAAATTACTGCGGATAAAGAACAAACCTATGTAGATCACGGTAAATTTGATTTGTCAGCAGATGCTGATAAGATAAAAGCACACCTGTTAGCTTCTGGTTGTTGGGCATTTATTAAGCAACGTCCTTATGATATTGTAGCAAATGCAAATAATACACCAAAAGCAATTTTTATTTCTGGTTATGCCAGTGCGCCTCTAGCCGCAGATTTAGATTATACCTTATCTGGGAAAGAAGCAGAATTGCAGGCTGCAGTAACCGCATTGTCAAAGCTAACAGAAGGTGGTGTACACATCTCTGTTGGAAGTGCTAATTCACCACTAGCTAATTTAAATGATGTGACCACTCATAAAGTTTCTGGTCCTCATCCATCAGGTAATGTTGGAACCCTAATTAATAAAATTGATCCCGTTAATAAAGGAGAAGTTGTTTGGACGGTTAATGCACAAGATTTAGTGATTATCGGTGAGTTATTATTAACCGGAAAATTTAATGCCGAGCGTATAGTGGCTTTAGCAGGTTCTTCAGTAAAGAAACCAAGATATTTTAGAACGAAGATTGGTTCAGAAATAGCAACTATGGTTTACGATAACGGTGTTGAAAAAGATGGTAATGACCGAATTATTTCTGGAAATGTTTTATCTGGAAAGCATATAGCACCAGATGGTAGTTTAGACTACTACAGCAATGTGATTACAGTGATTCCTGAAGGTGACGATTACGAGTTCTTTGGTTGGAACAAGCCAATATTCAATAAAATTTCAACATCCAGAGCATTAACGTTTTCTTGGTTGAATCCAAAGAAAAAGTATGAACTGAATACCAATACTAATGGTGAACATCGCGCCTTTGTGGTAACAGGAAATTACGAACAGGTTTTTCCTCTGGATATCTATCCGATGCAAATTTTAAAAGCGTGTATGTACAAAGATTTAGATGAAATGGAGGCTTTAGGAATGTATGAAGTAGCACCTGAAGATTTTGCACTGACGGAATTTATTTGTGTGTCTAAACAACCACACCAAAAAATTATAAGAGAAGGCTTAGACTTAATGCTTAAAGAGATAGGATAATGGGTTTAAAACAGAATTTACACAATTTTAAGGTAAAGAATAGGGATAAAAAGTGGCTTCCAGGTTTTAATGCTCTTTTCACCTTTTTATATACGCCAAACGAGACCACTCATGGAGGGACTCATATTAAGGCAGCTGATGATTTAAAGCGTACCATGAATACCGTAATCATAGCCTTAGTACCATGTTTAATATTTGGGATGTTTAATGCTGGTTATCAGCATTATTTGGCTCAAGGTTTAATAGATTCAGCAGACGGGTTTTTAGGTGCATCTTTCTGGACTTGGGATAACTTGGTTATTGGACTCTGGAAAGTATTACCATTGGTAATTGTATCTTATGGTGTAGGACTAGCAGTAGAATTCGTATTTGCAATCATCAAAGGTCACGAAGTTGAAGAAGGTTACTTGGTAACGGGAATGTTGGTGCCTTTAATAGTTCCTGTTGATATTCCACTTTGGATGCTTGCCGTAGCAGTAATATTTGGTGTTGTAATTGGAAAGGAAGTATTCGGTGGTACAGGTATGAATATCTTAAACCCTGCACTGACGATTCGTGCTTTCTTATTCTTTGCATATCCAACTTGGATGTCAGGCGATAAGGTTTGGGTACATGGTGCCGTTGAGCGTGATGCAGCTATTGCAGCTGGTGAAAATTTGGATGCTATTTCCGGTGAAACACTATTGGGATATTATGCTAAGTCCGGACAGGAATTAACCATTGCAGGTACAGATACAGTAACCACTTATGGTGAACGCGCTGCAGATTTATATTCGTTTTGGGATATGTTTTGGGGAATTATTCCTGGATCTGTTGGAGAAACATCTAAGTTCTTAATAATAATAGGTGGATTATTCTTAATCTTTACTAAAATAGGAAGCTGGAGAATTATGCTCAGTACTGTTATTGGCGCGTTGGTTATGGGATTGATATTTAATGGAGTTGTCGATGCTGGATGGATTGGCGAATCGAGTAAGTTCTATGGGCTAATGAGCGTACCATTCTGGCAACATTTAATTATAGGTAGTATACTTTTTGGTGCTGTATACATGGCAACAGACCCTGTAACTGCATCTCAAACTAATAAAGGGAAATGGATTTATGGATTTTTAATTGGGTTCATATCCATTATGATCCGTGTGTTTAATCCAGCGTATCCAGAAGGTGTATTCTTAGCCATTCTACTAATGAATGTATTTGCACCAACTATAGACCATTATGTGGTTCAAGGGAATGTGAAAAAGAGAATGAAACGTTTAAAAGCTAAAGTTGCATAGTGATGGAAAATAGAACAGACAAGAATTCATATACTGTAATTTTTGCCATAGGCATGGTGATGGTCGTAGGTACTTTATTAGCATACCTAGCATCGTCATTGAAACCCAAGATCACAGAAAATCAAAGGCTAGAAAAGCAACAGAATATTCTTTATGCCATGGGTATCAATGATAATGATGAAACTAGCGCTGTATTTATCTCTACAGACAAGGCGCCAGAAGCATTTGATAAAAATGTTGCAGATCAAATAGTCATTACAGTAGATGCGAATGGTAAAGTTGTAAAAACCCAAAATCGGGATGAGTATTTTGAGGAAACAAAACAAGAGCCTTATCTAATAGATGTAAAGAAACAGCAAGCTAATGCAAAAGATGGAGGAGAAAGAAAGTTGCCGCTTTTTGTTGGTGAAAATTCAGAAGGAAAGACGGTTTACGTTGCTCCAATAAGAGGAAAGGGACTTTGGGATGCCATTTGGGGTTATGTGGCGTTGGATGAAGATATGGTAGTTAGAGGTGCCTATTTTGATCATAAGGGTGAAACACCAGGATTAGGTGCTAACATTAAGCAACGTTACTTTATGGATGATTTTATAGGCGAGCATTTAATTTCAAAATCTGGTGAATTCAAAGGAATCACAGTGGCAAAAGGCAATGCTGATCCAAAAAATAGTGACAAAACCGACAATGAGGTCGATGCTATCGCTGGCGCAACAATTACAGGTGACGGTGTAACAGCGATGATCAAAAAAGATTTGAAATTATATTTACCTTACTTTAATTCACTAAAAGGAAAATAAGCTATGGCAAAAGATAGTAGATTAATATTAGACCCACTAACAGATAACAATCCAATTACTATTCAAGTACTCGGTATTTGTTCGGCATTAGCAATTACAGCCGAATTGGAAGCGTCAATTGTAATGTCAATATCTGTTTTGTTTGTAATGGGAGTTGGAAATGTAGTGATTTCCTTGATGCGAAATATTATCCCTTCAAAAATTAGGATTATTGCTCAGCTTATAGTCGTAGCAACTCTTGTAATTATTGTGGATTTGGTACTGAAAGCCTTTGCCTACGAATTGAGTAAGACCCTTTCGGTATTTGTAGGGCTGATCATTACTAACTGTATCATTATGGGACGCTTCGAAGCATTTGCCTTAGGTAATGGGCCTTGGAGGTCGTTTTTAGACGGAATCGGTAACGCCTTAGGATATGGTATCATTCTCGTTATCGTTGGATTTTTTAGAGAATTATTAGGTTCTGGCACATTATTAGGAATCCCAGTGTTGGGAGACCCAATTGAAAAAACAGGACTTTATGCCACAGGTTACGAAAACAATGGTTTTATGTTGTTGTCGCCAATGGCATTGATAGTCGTGGGAATCATTATTTGGGTACAAAGAACAAGAAATAAAGCATTAATAGAAGATTAAAAATAGTAATGAGATGCTAGGTTTGGGAATTAAAATTTCTCAATGCTAACTGCTCAAGGCTCAATACTAAAATTATATGGAACACGTAGAATTATTTTTTAAATCGATATTTATAGATAATATGGTATTCGCGACATTCCTGGGAATGTGTTCGTACTTAGCCGTATCTAAAAAAGTATCAACAGCAGTTGGTCTTGGTGCTGCCGTGATTTTTGTACTTGCGATAACCGTACCATTAAACTGGTTATTGGATCAGTATATTTTGCAACCAGGAGCATTATCATGGTTAGGCGAAGAATATGCAAGTTATGATTTAAGTTTTCTATCATTTATTATGTTCATTGCGACTATAGCAACAATGGTACAATTAGTAGAAATAGTCGTTGAAAAATTCTCTCCAGCCTTATATAATTCATTAGGAATCTTTTTACCATTAATTGCTGTAAACTGTGCCATCTTAGGAGGTTCATTATTTATGCAGTCTCGTGAAATAGCAACATTAGGATTAGCCTTAAATTATGGTATAGCATCTGGTATCGGATGGTTCTTGGCAATTTTGGCAATTGCTGCAATCCGCGAAAAAATAAGATATAGCAGTGTACCACCTGCATTAAGAGGTTTAGGGATTACGTTCATTATAACAGGGCTTATGGCAATTGGTTTTATGAGTTTTGGAGGTATGTTAACTGGTGGAGATGAAAGTGCAAAGCCAGAAGAAAAGGCTGCAACTATTGAAGTTATTGAAGAAGACATTAACGAAGAAGAAACTACAACTAAGTCTGACCTAGAGATAGCGCAGAACACAAACAAGTAATTGATGAGCATGATGATATTAGCCGCAAATACAATCGGAACTATAGTAGCAACTGTGGGTGCCTTTTTATTGGTAACCTTATTGTTAGTCGCATTGTTATTATTTGTAAAACAAAAATTATCACCATCTGGTCCTGTGAAAATCAAGATTAATGGTGAAAAAGAAATTGAAGTCGCTTCAGGTGGAACATTATTATCCACACTTGGAAGCAATAAAGTATTTTTACCCTCTGCTTGTGGTGGTGGTGGGACTTGTATTCAGTGTGAGTGTCACGTACTCTCCGGTGGTGGTGAAGCATTGCCTACAGAAACACCTCATTTTTCTAGAAAGGAATTGCAGCATGGTGCCCGTTTAGCATGTCAGGTAAAAGTGAAGCAGGATATGGAAATCACCATTCCTGAAGAAGTATTTGGGATTAAAAAGTGGGAAGCTACCGTAGTGCGTAATTACAATGTGGCCTCTTTTATTAAGGAATTTGTTGTTGAAATTCCTGAGGAAATGAACTATAAAGCAGGTGGGTATATCCAGATTGAAATTCCACCATGTGAAATCAAATATTCTGATATTGATATCACGGCACATCCAGAAGAGCATGAAACACCAGATAAGTTTAAGACCGAATGGGACAAGTTTGGGCTTTGGCCTTTGGTGATGAAAAATACAGAAATTGTAGAACGTGCTTACTCTATGGCATCTTATCCTGCTGAAGGACGTGAAATTATGTTAAATGTTCGTATTGCAACTCCACCATGGGACCGTGCTAAGAATCAATGGATGAATGTTAATCCTGGAGTAGCCTCATCTTATATTTTTGCACAGAAGCCAGGAGATAAAGTAACCATCTCTGGACCTTATGGTGAGTTCTTCATTAACGAGTCTGAAAGTGAAATGCTCTACGTTGGCGGTGGTGCAGGTATGGCACCAATGCGTTCGCACTTATACCACTTATTTAAGACCTTAAAAACAGGTCGTAAAGTGACCTATTGGTATGGTGGTCGTTCTAAGAGAGAATTATTCTATATTGAGCACTTCAGGGATTTAGAAAAAGACTTCCCTAACTTCAAATTCTATATGGCTTTGTCCGAACCTTTAGAAGAAGACAATTGGAAAGTGAAGAAAGATTTAAATGACGAAGAAGGTGATGGATTTATTGGATTTATTCACAACTGTGTGATTGATAACTATCTGAATGATCACGATGCACCAGAAGATATTGAATTATATTTCTGCGGCCCACCATTAATGAACCAAGCCGTACAGAAAATGGGTGAGGATTTTGGTATCCCAGATGAGCATATTAGATTTGATGATTTTGGAGGATAAATTATTCAAAAGACAGATATAAAGAAAAGCCAGTTCGTTTTGAACTGGCTTTTTTAATTTATGCTGTTGATTTTTTAATGTTGTAATTCCAGAGGCTCTGTTTGATAATTGAATACATAGGAACAATCCATCACGTTATCTATATGGTCTAATCGACATAAGGTCGCAATAACTTCGCTTAAACCATTGAACAAAATAGCTTTATCTTTAAAAAAGTCAGGTTTATGGCAATAGTTTTTGCCCAAACGATAACCGCAGCCTTTTAAAAAGGAGGCTTCAATTTGAAGAAGCTCAATAGGCGAATAACCATTAAAACGTCTGCCTAAGTTTTGATGTACAAGACCAACATAGTTCAATTTTACTGAGCCATGCATATCCGTCATATGTTTCCAGATATCTTTATGGTCTAAGATATTACCGACCGCACATTGTGTGCAATCTTCAGGATTTAAAGTATTATTGTGAAATGCCGTATACAACTTTCTTACAGCAGCATCAAAACGACTTGAAATATCCATCTGTATCTAATTTTCTTTTTCAAATATGAAGATAAGAAAAAAGTATCACTTATACTCAACAATCAAAAATATAGCTGTTGTTTCACCAATATTTAAGGCTTCGTGCCTAATAACTTTATCATTACTAAAACTAAACCCGGTTGGAATTTCAACATCCCTTGACCCAGAACTATCCGTAATTCTAAATTTACCTCCAGCAAGTGCATAACCAAAGTGAGGTTTGTGATAATGCTTTTCGTGCCCAACGTTGGGTGGAAATGTACATTTTAGAACACGTACATCCTTATTCTCTTCCACAAGTTCACAAACAGTTTCACCTTTCCAACCAGCTTCTAATGGATCTGGAAGTGTTTCGACTTTTTCACATCCCATACATAAAAAAAGAAATATAAAAATTGAAACCAAAATCGCCTTAGGATTTAAAATATAATTAAGCATTTTAGAAAGGTTTTAGAATATAAAAGGTAAAATAAACTGAAACAATAAAATAAGCAAACCTACCGAGATAAGATTTAAGATGATGCCAACCCTTGCCATTTGGTGAACTTTTACTAACCCACTGGCGAAAACAATAGCATTAGGAGGTGTGGCCATGGGTAGCATAAAAGCGCAACTACTTGCCATAGTTACAGGAATGAGCAAATATAATATAGGAATTTCTAAGCCTATTGCAATACCAGCAACCACAGGCGCCAAAACTGCTGTAAGAGCGACATTGCTCATCAGCTCCGTCATGAATAACATGAGTATAATTAATAAAGTGGCCGTTAGAAGAATACTAATATCGCTATTAGAAATAGCAGTAGCTACGATGTCTACTATGCCAGTAGCAGACATCCCTTTTGCTAAGGCTAAACCTCCACCAAATAGGATTAAAATGCCCCAAGCTAGTTTCTTAGTATCGTTCCAATGCAATATAAAATCACCTTGTCTTAAATTATGCGGAATTGCAAACAAAGCTATGGCACCAAGAATGCTAATTATAGTATCCGTAAGCCCCAAATTAGGTAATAAGCTGTTGATTAAAGATCTAAAAACCCATAAGGAAACTATTACTGCAAAAGTGTAGAGCACTTGTTTTTCTTTGGGTGAGATTTTACCTAGTTGCCTTAACTCATTGGTTATTGCAGATTTTGAAGCCCCAAACACCAAACCTTTGTTAGGAAATAGTTTTATTAAGATAAAGTAAATAATGGCAATTAATGTAGCTGAAAAAGGCAATCCCATGAGCATCCAATTCAAAAATGAGATTTCAATGCTATATTCATTTTCAAGCAGTCCGATGAGTACTGAATTTGGAGGGGTGCCAATTATAGTGGCGATGCCTCCAGCATTTGCAGAGAAGGCAATACCCAACATAACACTCAATGCAAAATTTTGATCTTTCTTAGTAAAGCCATCCTCGTCATTTATCAGTAAGTTGATGACTGATAGTGCAATTGGTAACATGACTACAGTGCTTGCCGTATTACTAATCCACATACTCATAAAAGCTGTGGCAATCATAAAACCGAGAATAACTTTATTAGGTGTTGTGCCAGTTAATTTTATAATAGTGAGTGCGATACGTTTGTGAAGATTCACTTTTTCTAAAGCCAGTGCCAAGACAAACCCACCAAAGAATAAAAAAACTATAGGGCTGCCATAATTAGCCCCAACGTCGACCATTGGCATCACTTTAAATAATGGAAACAATAGCAATGGTAATAATGATGTAACTGATATTGAAACCGCCTCAGTAATCCACCAAATAATCATCCAAATTGTGGTGGCTATAACAGTATCAGCATTTTCTGAAATAAGTTTTATCGAAGAAATTTGAAATAGTATAAATAATAAAGGACCTAAGAAAAGTCCGATACGCTTAACAAGTGGATAGTGTTTCACACGTTTGAATTTCAGTAATTATTATGTTTTAAGTTAATTACAAAATTGAGAACGTGTGCAACCGCTACGTTCTC
>NZ_JANQOM010000079.1 GCF_028289625.1 Winogradskyella sp.
CACAACATCTCCTTGGGCTTGTGCAAAACCAGCATGTAAGGCTTGGGATTTGCCAAAATTCTTTAAAAAACGAATACCTTTAACGTTGAGGTTATTTTGGCTAAGTCGAGTAATGACATCCCAAGAACCATCGGTACTGCCATCATCAATAAAAAGAATTTCATATGAAAATGAATTGGATTGCATCACAGATACAATCCAATCGTATAATTCTATTAAGGATTCTTCTTCATTAAGTAGTGGTATAACTACTGATAGGTTCATATGTAGTGCTGTCTAAATGTTTCTTAGACATCAAAAATAAAGAAATTATTTAAGGCGGTTTATTATTTCGTTTTCATTACTAATCCTCCTATCAACGAATAGATGAGACCAAAAATCAGGCTCATAGCTGTCCAGCCTAGTGACGCTGCTGAAGGACTAGAAAACATTTCAGCCCATTTTATACTTTGTTCTACTTGTTCTTCAGTCATATTAGGGTTCTCTAGCATTTTTTCCCTAACGACTTCCATGGATTGAGCAGTGAATTCAGGGTCAATAGCATAGTTAAAAACAAAGATCCAGACTACATAAACCAGTGCGCTTATAATAGCTATTGCCAATCCAACTTTTAATCCGTCCCCAAGACTCAAAGTATTGGCATTTGTCTTTTTAAACTGACTAATACCATAAATGATAATGATTGGAAATAAGACATAGTAGATGAATACGGGCCATTGTACCCCTTCTAATGCCATCCCTGTAACATACATTGTTACGGATATAGCTAACATTATTACGCCAAGAATGATTCCATAATTCAGTGCAAACTTACCAGCGGTTGGTTTTTGATGTTCCATAATTTTTGATGGGTTTTAGTTAATTGACTAGTTAGTACCCAAAGATAAGGATTTGTTACAGCAAACAATGAAAATAAAAAGTATTAAAAACATTGTGGATTTATAAAAAATATTTAAATTTGCACCTCGAAAAAATCGAAACTATTTAAAGCATTTAGTGATGAAAGCAGAAATACATCCAAAAAATTATAGAGTTGTAGCATTCAAAGACATGTCTAACGATGATGTCTTTTTAGCTAAGTCTACAGCAGATACCAATGAGACTATTGATGTAGATGGTGTTGAATATCCATTAGTTAAATTGGAAATTTCCAGAACTTCTCATCCGTATTACACTGGTAAATCTAAGTTGGTAGATACTGCTGGTCGAATCGATAAATTCAAAAACAAATACGCAAAGTTTAAAAAATAAGCTAAAGCATTTAGATATTTTAAAAAGCCTTTCTTTACTAGAAAGGCTTTTTTTATTTTTACACAAATGTATTAGCAAATGAACTACATACTTTTTGACGGTCCTTATCGCGACAATCTTTTACCATTTACATATACGCGACCTGTTGCAGATATTAGAGTTGGTATTTTAACGATTCGCCAAAAATGGGAATCGTATTTAGAATATACCACAACTACAGTTACCGAAGATTATTTATCCGATAAATTCCCTATGGTGGAAATGGAAGACAACATTATGATTAATGCGTCTTTTCTTCCCAATGCTGAAGTTGTTGAATTTGTTAAAAACTTGAAGCATAATCAGGCTTTATTTAAAGGCGAGGACGTTATTGCTTTTTTTGCAAGGGAAGGTGAGGAAGTCAAGGATTTTTCAAAATTTGAAGCTATAGAGTTTCAGAGAAATATTTTAAAGATAGAGCACACTTGGGATATTTTTTCTAAAAATGGAGAAGCCATTGAAGACGACTTTAATTTAATCACTAAAGGCAGAAAGTCGCAACCGATTCCAACTACTATTAATACCATCAACCCAGAGAACATTTTTATAGAAAAAGGTGCTAAGCTCAATTTTGTGACGCTCAATGCAAGTTCGGGTCACATTTATATTGGGCGAGATGCTGAGATTATGGAAGGATCTGTAGTAAGAGGGCCATTGGCACTTTGTAATAATGCAACATTAAAATTAGCGACTAAGATTTATGGGCCAACGACGGTTGGGCCTTACAGCAAAGTAGGAGGAGAAGTTAATAATTCAGTATTGTTTGGATATTCTAACAAAGGACATGATGGCTTCCTAGGAAATTCTGTTTTAGGAGAATGGTGTAATCTAGGTGCCGACACCAATAATAGTAATTTAAAAAACAATTACGCCGAGGTAAGACTTTGGGACTATAAAACAGGTGGATTTGCAAAAACTGGACTTCAGTTTTGCGGTCTTATGATGGGAGATCATAGTAAATGTGGTATTAATACCATGTTTAATACTGGTACGGTTGTTGGTGTAAGTGCTAATATCTTTGGAAGTGGCTTTCCTCGTAATTTTGTACCAAGCTTTTCTTGGGGTGGAAGTAAAGGCTTCGTAACCTATAAAACCAATAAAGCTTTTGAAGTTGCCAAGGTAGTGATGGCAAGACGTAAGGAAGAGTTTACGGAAAAAGATGAAGCTATTTTAGAACATGTTTTTGAAATAACTAAATCCTATAGAAGAGAATAATATGATGTTAAAGACCAAATTTACATTACTGCTTGTGTTAACTTTTACCTTTTGCTTTTCCCAAAGTGAAGATGTAGACGTAAAAAAGCTAAAAATTAACAATGAACTCGACCATTTTGCCACGCGTGTGGTTGGTGATAAATTGTTTTTTAGCTATAACCTTACCACAAAACGCGGAAGGGCCATTAAAGATAAATTTGATGGGTTTATTTATACGATGTACGAAGCTCCAGTAAGTGAGGATGGTGAAATTAATAATGCCGAACCCATAAAGAAAACAGAGTTAGGACGATTCAATATGTCAGCTGCAACCTTTTCTAAAGATGGGAAGTACATGTATTTTACGACCAATCAACTTGGCAAGGGTACCAATAAACTAAAAGGCATTGAGACTTACAACTTACAGATTAGACGTGCAGAATATATTGAAGGTAAAGGATGGACTAATTTTGAAACTTTACCATTTTGTCAACCCGATTATAATTATGCGCATCCAGCCTTAAGTCCAGATGGTAATACCCTTTATTTCATTGCAGATGTTAAAGATACCAAAGGCAAGTCCGATTTGTATAAGGTGTCTGTAATCAATCATAAGACTTACGGAGAAGTCACCAGTTTAGGGGAAACTATTAACTCATCGCGTACCGAGATTTTCCCATTTGTAAGCACAGACAATAAGTTATATTTCTCATCAAATCGTAGAGGAGGCAAAGGAGGCATAGATATTTATGTTTACGATTTAAATTCAAATGATAGCGAGCAAGTACCAGTATCTCTTGAAAAACCTATTAATAGCAGAGGTGATGATTTCTCATTTTTCTTAAATGATGATTTAACTACGGGTTATCTATCCTCAAGACGACTTAAAGGAGAAGGAGGTGATGATCTGTATTATTTCGAGAAGTTCTAATTTTTCTTCACGGCTTTTAGTTCCAATAAATTAGTGGCATTAATCCCAAGACCTCTAACCTCTTTTCTGCTAAAACGTACCACTTCATCATAAAATAAAGGGACTATTGGTGCCGAAGCCATCACTAAAGAATCCATTTTGGTGTAGAGTTGTGCTCTCTCAGTAGGATTAGTTTCTAGATAAGATGCTTCGTATAATTGGTCAAATTCATCGTTAGTGTAATGCGTATAATTAGGGCCATTTGGTGCAAAATTTTTACTATAATAGAGCGATAGATAATTTTCTGCATCCGGATAGTCTGCTACCCAACTGGCTCTAAAAAAATCCAATTGACCATTGGCTTTGGCATCTTTTAGGCTAGAGGCAGGAATTACATCCACATCCACTTGCAAACCGATTTTTTGAAGCTCACGTTGAATAAATTCACAAAAACTAAGGTAATTGCTCGTAGTGGTTAGAGTCACTTCCGGATTGGTTATTCCAGTTTCAGATTTAAATTCATTTATCAATTGTTTTGCTTTTTCGGGTTGATAGGTAAACCCAATAGCATTATCAAAACCTGGTAAACCTTTTGGAATGAAACCACCAGTAGCAGGAATGCCAATGCCATTTCTAAGGTAAGTCATCATTTTGGCTCTATCGAAGCCAAGGTTTATAGCTTTTCTGAGTTTTAAAGCTTGCAAGGCTTCTACATCAGTTTTCATAAAAAAGGCTAAGTATTCTGTATTAAGGTAAGGCCCACGAATCATATTTACATCATCTTTGTAAAGCTCACGCAGATGACCTTCAGAAGTTAATACTTCATCCTTATAAGAGGCATCCAAGCCCGAAACAAAATCAATATTACCTTGGGCAAACTGCAAAAATTCACTTTGCTTATCTGGTAAAAATGTAATGGCAATAGCTTCTAAGTAAGGTAATGCATTACCATTTTCATCAGCTTCAAAATAATGGTTGTTTCGTCTAAAGACTAGTTTAATGTTTTCTTCCCAACGCTTAAATTTAAATGGCCCGGTACCAATAGGATGCGATCTAAAATCGCTGCCGTAATGCTCAACAATTTCTTTAGGTACGACCGAACAATATTTCATGGTCAAAAGGCCTAAAAAAGCAGGAAAGGGTTGTTTTAATTTAATTTTAAATGTTGAATCGTTAACAGCGAAAAAACGGTCGACTTTATTCAAAACCCAACTGCCAGGAGAGGCTACGGATTTATCCTTTAATCTGTTGAAACTATATTCAAAATCCGAGGCGTTTACAGCTCTTGTTGAATCTCGTTTGCTGAGCCTTTCGTCTTCGCTCAAGACAGGCTTTGCCGAAGTATCGAAAAGATGGTGTTTGTGAAAAAATACGTCATTTCTTAATCTAAACGTATAAGTGGTTGCACTATCGCTTACAGTCCAGCTTTTAGCAATGCATGGTTCAACATTAAGCTGATCATCCATTTGTACCAGACCGTTAAATAACTGATGTGTTGCCCAAATATCAGCTATGTCCTTTGAAAAAGCAGGATCTAAAGAACCTATATTTTTGTGCTCATTGTATCGAAATACCAAATGGTCTTTACTTGAGTTATCTTTTGCAGCACAAGAACATATTGTAATACAAATAATTAGGTATTTGAATAAGAGCCCAGTGGGTTTTTGCATGTAACTTATATGTTGTAAATTTGCAGCCACAAAAATTTTAAGATATTTTTCGTTAAAAATTTAGCGTTAAAGGTAAATTTAAAAAGATCCTGAAACAAGTTCAGGGTGACAAAAGATGGAAACAAAAAAAGTCGCATTTTACACCTTAGGTTGTAAGCTCAATTTCTCTGAAACTTCTACAATAGCAAGAAGTTTTAGTAATGAGGGATTTGACCGTGTAGACTTTAAGGAGAAGGCGGACATCTACGTTATAAATACCTGTTCTGTTACCGAGAATGCGGATAAACGCTTCAAGACCATTGTAAAACAAGCTCAAAAAGTTAATCCAGAAGCCTTTGTCGCAGCCATTGGCTGTTATGCACAATTAAAGCCTCGGGAACTGGCTGATGTTGAGGGTGTGGATTTGGTTTTAGGTGCCACTGAGAAATTCAACGTTACGTATTATATAAACGAACTAATAAATAATCCTGAGCGCGGTCGAAGGGTCGGTGAAGTTCATAGTTGTGAAATTGAAGATGCAGATTTCTATGTTGGGAGCTACTCTATTGGTGATAGAACAAGAGCATTTTTAAAAGTTCAGGATGGTTGCGATTATAAATGTACCTATTGTACGATTCCTTTAGCAAGAGGTATTTCACGTAGTGATACTATGCAAAATGTCCTTAAAAATGCCAAGGAAATCTCTGAGCAAGGGATTAAGGAAATTGTGCTGACTGGTGTTAATATAGGGGATTATGGAAAAGGGGAATTCGGTAACAAAAAGCACGAGCATACTTTTTTAGACTTAGTTACTGAACTCGATAAAGTAGAAGGCATAGAACGTTTAAGGATATCATCCATTGAACCCAATTTACTTAAGAATGAAACGATTGACTTGGTTTCAAAATCTAGAGCATTTGTGCCTCATTTTCATGTGCCTCTACAAAGTGGAAGTAACGCTATTCTAAAAAAAATGAAACGTCGTTACATGCGAGAATTATACATTGATCGCGTTTCAAAAATAAAGGAAGTGATGCCTCATGCCTGCATTGGTGTGGACGTAATTGTTGGATTCCCTGGTGAGACTGACGAACATTTCCTTGATACTTACAATTTTTTAAATGCATTAGACATCTCGTATTTACATGTGTTTACGTATTCCGAACGTGATAATACTGAAGCGGCTTCTATGGATGGAATAGTGCCTAAAAATGTTAGAGCAAAGCGAAGTAAGATGCTAAGAGGCTTATCAGCAAAAAAGCGTAGAGCATTTTACGAAAAACAGCTTCATACGGAGCGCACTGTTTTATTTGAAGGCGAAAACAAAGAAGGTTATATTCATGGGTTTACAGAAAACTATGTGAAGGTTAAAACACCTTGGAATCCTGAATTAGTAAATACGCTTCACAAAGTTCATTTGACTAAGATTGATGATGACGGATTGGTAAGGTTCGATTTTGTTGAAAGTTTAGTAATATAAAAAAACCCAAAACTTAAAGTTTTGGGTTTTTTCCTTTATTTCTTTTTCAAATTATATGCGAATACCAACAGGTAGCATGCGCTTATATTTTCTATTACTTCTTACAAATTTTGCGATTTCTGGACTTGTAGGAACCACACAGATATTACGCTCCTTAATATCGTCAAATACCATTGCCAAAAATTCCTTTTCAAATTCTACAGTTTTAATTGCTTCTGGAATTACTAACTTTGTTAAGAATATCTTTCGTTCTTGGAGGGAATATTCTATAACGGCCATCTCATTTTCAACCTTTAATTCATATTGACGCAGAAAGTCATTATCAATCAATTCAGCAGTTTCAGTCATAATTTTCTTTGTTTTTAAGTTAGCGGTTGGCAAGTAGATACTATATTTTATATAGTTTTGCAGTGCAAAGGTACAAAAAATCAGCTTAAGTTTTAAGATAAGGTTGTTAAAAGGTTAAATAATAACTAATTATGTATTTGATTACAGCGAAAAATAGTTAATTTAAAATCAAAAGTTTCTAGGATGACCTCAAATTTAACCCACGTATATTTAATGCCAGGAATGGCTGCAAATCCTACAATTTTTGAGCATATAAAATTACCTGAAGACCACTATAAAATTCACTGGTTGGAATGGCAAATTCCTGAAAAGGATGAAACTTTAGAAGCCTATGCTAAGCGCATGTGCGATTTTATTACATATGAAAATAGTGTACTGTTAGGAGTTTCGTTTGGTGGTATGTTAGTGCAAGAGATGAGCAAGTTTCTAAACTTGAAGAAACTGTTCGTTGTATCTAGTGTAAAATCCCATCATGAATTGCCCAAGCGATTAAAATTGCTCAAATATACCAAAGCCTACAAGATTATACCTACCCAATTGGTTAGTAACATAGACCTACTGGCCAAGTACGCACTTGGGGAAACTATTAAGAAACGTGTTGACCTTTACAAAAAATACCTCTCGGTTAGTGATAAAGTCTATTTGGATTGGGCTATAAAACAGGTGGTTTGTTGGGAACAAGAAGAGCCTCACCCTGAGGCTATTTATATTCATGGAGATAAAGACATTGTTTTTCCGCATTCATGCCAAGGAGATTGTATCGTTATTAAAGGAGGCACACATATTATGATAATCAACAAGTTTAAGTGGTTTAACGAAAATCTACCGAAACTTATTGAAGCTTAGGTTTGTGTAATTCAATAGTTTTTTTACATTGTACAAAAAAATAATGCCATGCAAATCTTAAAAAATATACTAGCAGGAATAGGATTAGTCTGTATTTCGGGTCTTTTTATCTTCTCAATGCAAAAAGCACCTTCAGATGAAACCATCGGAAAGGAAAGCCCTATTGTTAACAATTATAATGTCTATGCTTTAGAGATGCCTGAAGGTTTAAATTTTGCTGGTGAACCAGTTCCTTTAGAAGATCCTGATGTTTACGAACGCATGGATAGAGAGCTTTTGGTTAATACCTATTGGCAATCTAATGGCTTATTACTGTTTAAGCGTTCTCAAAAATACTTTCCTATAATTGAACCACTACTTGAAAAGTATGACCTGCCAGATGATTTTAAATTTTTGGCTTTAGCAGAAAGTGGTTTTATTGATGAGACTTCGAGTGCAGGTGCAGCAGGAATGTGGCACTTTATGCGAGATACGGGAAAAGAATATGGCTTAGAAATAAATAAAAACGTTGATGAACGTTATCATATAGAAAAATCTACCAAAGTAGCTGCAGAATATTTAAAAAAGGCCAGAGAACGTTTTGGAACCTGGACTCTAGCTGCAGCCTCATATAACGCTGGAATTTATGGTGTAGCTAAGCGGCTTAAAGCACAACAGGTGGATAGTTATTATGATGCATTATTACCTGATGAGACTGAGAGATATGTATTTAGAATTTTGGCTTTAAAAGAAATTCTCAATAACCCTTCTAAATATGGTTTTAACTTTAATAAAAGCGATTTATACAATCATATTCCAACATATACCGTCGATGTAGATACTGCAGTTACCGATTTTTCTCAGTTCGCAAAACAGTTTGGTATCAACTACAAAATCCTTAAAATCCATAACCCTTGGTTACGGGAAGGACATCTCAATAACAAGTCGCGCAAGCTATACCAAATTGAAATTCCTAAGGAGGGGTATTATAAGTAGCCGCTAAGTGTATCTGCTCACTTGTTCTTCTGATAATAAATAGGAATTAGTTTTTTAATAGTAAGCGGTTGGTTAATGATAAAGCTTATTAGTCTTTTCTTGAAATTGACATTAAATTTCTAGTTTCACTAATCACTAATCACTAATCACTAATCACTAATCACTAATCACTAATCACTAATCACTAATCACTAATCACTAATCACTAATCACGCTATCGTCTACTTCTTCTATGTTGTCTTGCAGAAGTTGGTTGCCCATAATGTTGCTTTGGAATAGAAGCTTTCTTCATCTGCTGCTTCATCATTTTTATTTGCTCAGCAAGCATATCGCGCTTATCAAGCTTTTCGGCTTCTGATAATAATTTTTGAGCTTCTTGTTTACGACGTTTAGAAAATGCTATTCCTGCTAAATTGAGTTTGGCCATGGCTAAATCATGATCCATCGATAAACCTAAACTTATTGCTTTTTTGAAGTATTTTTCAGCTTCGTTCATATTGGTTTGTGATACCATGATCCCATTGAGATAATTCAAATAGCCTTGTTGTTTTTTGACTAATGCCGATTCAGGATGTTTTATTTTATTCAGCCATTTTTTTGCTCCTTCAAAATCTTGCTTTCGCAATCTTAAAAATGCTAAAAGAATTATTTCATTCTTAAAATAGAGGAAAATGAAAATGGTTGATAGCAAAATATACATAATGCCATTACCAATGTAGCCCTCGGTAAATTGATAAATGCCAAAGGCAATAATTAACGCGGCTAAAATGAGTTTTATATTTTTGTTGAACATTGTTCTGGATTATTTTAAAGGAGGGCAAAGTTAATAAAATTCTACCAAAATTATTTTATTTACAGGCTTGCCAGAGTAAAAACTTGTTGTATATTTGCACGCAGTTTTGAAATAGCATCAAAGCATTAGAAAGAAAATAAGACTTAAATAGATAAGACATGCCAAAAAGAACGTTTCAACCGTCTAAAAGAAAGAGAAGAAACAAGCACGGTTTCAGAGAAAGAATGGCTTCTGTTAACGGAAGAAAAGTTTTAGCACGAAGAAGAGCTAAAGGAAGAAAGAAATTGTCTGTATCTTCAGAATTAAGACATAAAAAATAATGATTAACAATTGTTAATATTTTAAAGGTGTTACTTAGGTGTAACACCTTTTTTTATACCCTACTGATATTTATTTTTGCAAACCAAAAGACAATCTCATGCCAAAAAACAAAAACATTAAATCCATTTTACTTATCGGTTCTGGTCCAATTATTATCGGTCAGGCTTGTGAATTCGATTACTCAGGTTCTCAAGCATTGCGCTCTCTTAGAGAAGATGGTATAGAAACGATTCTTATCAATTCTAACCCAGCGACCATAATGACAGACCCAACCATGGCTGATCATGTGTATCTATTACCGCTTAATACAAAGTCTATTATCAAAATTTTAAAGGAGCATCCGCAAATTGATGCAGTTTTACCAACAATGGGTGGACAAACAGCTTTAAACCTTTGTATCGAAGCTGATGAAAAAGGGATTTGGGACGATTTTAATGTAGATATTATTGGTGTTAATATTGATGCCATTAACATAACGGAAGACAGAGAACAGTTTAGGGATTTGATGACAAAGATAGGTGTGGGCATGGCACCTCAAGAAACGGCGACCTCTTTCTTAAAAGGCAAAGAAATTGCTCAGGAATTTGGATTCCCGCTATGTATTAGAGCATCCTTCACTTTGGGTGGTGCGGGAGCTTCTATTGTATACGATGAATCCGAATTTGATAAGGCACTCACTAGAGGTCTAGAAATTTCGCCTATCCACGAAGTGATGATCGACAAGGCGATGATGGGTTGGAAGGAGTATGAGCTAGAGTTATTGCGCGACAGAAATGACAATGTTGTTATCATTTGTACCATAGAAAACATGGATCCGATGGGAATTCATACTGGTGATTCCATAACCGTGGCACCAGCCATGACCTTATCAGACAAGACCTTCCAGAAAATGCGAGACATGGCCATCCATATGATGCGAAGCATTGGTGATTTTGCTGGTGGATGTAATGTACAGTTTGCGGTAAGTCCAGATGAGGAAGAAGAAATTATTGCCATAGAAATTAACCCTAGGGTTTCACGTTCTTCGGCATTAGCAAGTAAAGCCACAGGGTATCCAATTGCCAAAATTGCGGCTAAATTGGCCTTAGGTTATACCCTTGATGAATTAAGCAATCAAATTACCAAATCCACTTCGGCACTGTTTGAGCCAACATTAGACTATGTTATTGTTAAGATTCCACGTTGGAACTTCGATAAGTTTGAAGGTTCTGATAGAACTTTGGGTCTACAAATGAAGGCAGTAGGAGAGGTTATGGGTATTGGACGTTCATTTCAGGAAGCATTGCACAAAGCGACGCAATCGCTAGAAATTAAGCGAAACGGTTTAGGTGCAGATGGCAAGGGTTATAAAGACTATGACACCATCATTAATAAGCTGAGGTATGCAAGTTGGGACCGTGTATTTGTGATTTATGATGCCATACAAATGGGAATTCCTCTAAGTCGTATTCATGAGATTACAAAGATTGATATGTGGTACCTAAAACAATATGAAGAGCTGTTCCAGCTCGAAAAGGAAATTTCTACCTATACTATAGACTCAATTCATAGGGAACTACTGTTAGAAGCCAAACAAAAAGGTTATGGTGATCGTCAAATAGCACATATGTTACAATGCTTAGAAAGTGAAGTCCATAACAAACGTAGAGAGCTTAAAATTAACCGTGTTTATAAATTGGTAGATACTTGTGCTGCTGAATTTAAAGCACAGACACCATATTACTACTCGACCTTTGAAAGTGAGGTGGAGACTGCAGACGGAACGGTTTCAGTTGCTAATGAAAGTGTTGTAACAGATAGGAAGAAAATCATTGTTTTAGGTTCTGGTCCTAATCGTATTGGTCAAGGTATTGAATTTGATTATTGCTGTGTTCATGGTGTATTGGCTGCTGCGGAATGTGGCTACGAAACGATTATGATCAACTGTAACCCAGAAACAGTTTCTACAGATTTTGACATTGCAGATAAGTTATATTTTGAACCTGTTTTCTGGGAACACATCTACGATATTATTCAACATGAACAACCAGAAGGTGTCATCGTACAGCTCGGTGGGCAGACAGCTTTAAAACTTGCTGAGAAGTTAGAGCGTTATGGTGTGAAGATTATGGGAACCAATTTCGAATCTTTGGACTTGGCTGAAGACCGTGGCAACTTTTCAACCTTGTTAAAAGATAATAATATTCCTTATCCAGAATTTGATACTGCAGAGACTGCGGATGAAGCCTTAGCTATTGCCGATCGTTTGCATTTTCCAATATTGGTAAGGCCGTCTTATGTACTTGGAGGTCAAGGCATGAAGATTGTGATTAACAAGCAAGAGTTAGAAGAGCATGTGGTTGACCTGTTAAGAAAGATACCAAATAACAAGTTACTCTTAGACCATTATTTGGATGGAGCCATTGAAGCCGAAGCCGATGCAATATGTGATGGCGAGAATGTTTACATTATTGGTATTATGGAGCATATTGAGCCTTGTGGCATACATTCTGGCGATAGTAATGCAACGCTACCTCCATTTAATTTAGGCGAATTTGTAATGCAACAGATCAAAGACCATACAAAGAAGATTGCATTGGCTCTTAATACTGTTGGTTTAATTAATATTCAATTTGCTATTAAAGATGATACCGTTTATATTATTGAAGCCAATCCGAGAGCGTCGCGTACGGTTCCATTTATTGCAAAGGCTTACAAAGAACCTTATGTCAACTATGCCACGAAAATAATGCTAGGAAAAAACAAGGTCACTGATTTTGATTTTAAACCGAGATTAGACGGTTACGCCATTAAACAACCTGTATTTTCATTTAACAAATTCCCTAATGTGAACAAGAAATTAGGGCCAGAAATGAAGAGTACAGGCGAGAGTATTCTTTTTATTGATAGTCTTAAAGAAGATGAGTTCTACGACTTATATTCTCGACGTAAGATGTATTTAAGTAAGTAAAATCTTATTTGTTTTCGATGAACGGTAGAGGCGTTTCATTAATAATTATTAACTTAGCACAAAATCTATATGTATGAAAAGAACTTTACCTATTTTTTCTTTACTGTTTTCATTATCAATTCTTAGTGCTCAAGTGACACTAAATCAAGTTGATGATTTTGAGGATAGTACAGAGCAAGGTTGGTTTGAGGCAGGTGCATCAGGAGCACCAGCAGAGAATGTATCTACTGATGGCCCAAATGGGGCTGACGATAGTTATTTAAGAGACTACACCACACAAAATACAACTGGTGCTGGTTCAAGATTGATTATAAGAAATACTACACAATGGACAGGTAATTTTATCTCCGAAGGTGTAGGGTCAATTATTGTTGATGTGAGGGCATTGAATGTTGATATAACGATACGAGCTTCGATTACAGGCCCAGGTGGAAACTTTTCCTCACCCGGATTTATTGTAACTGCAGGTAGTGGTTGGACACAAGTAACATTGCCTATTACTTCGTCAGATTTGTTGTCTGCACCTGCAGCTAATGATAATAGTGCAGCTGGTACAGATGTAAATGCCACTTTAGCTGGCGTTACTGAACTTAGACTATTAAGTAATGCCAATCCTTCGTGGATTGGGGAAGTTACGGATGCCGAAATGCACTTAGATAATATAACGGCAAGTGCACCTTTAAGTATATCGGATTTTCAACTTCAGAATACTGAATTTACAATTTCACCCAATCCGGCAAAAGATAAATTAAATATTGTTTTGTCTTCAAATGATGAGATGAAACTCGAAGTATTTGATGTTTTAGGTAAGCGTGTGTATCATGCATCGATTTCGCAATTATCATCCTCTATAGATGTAACTAATTGGAGAAGCGGAGTCTACTTGGTTAAAGTTTCTAGTGACCAAGGAACACAAACAAAAAGATTTATAAAACAGTAGATAAATTCAATCATAAAACAAGGCAATCTAATTTTAGATTGCTTTTTTTTATTCTTGATTTTCGGGTAATTCTATTTTTACGCGATAACCTTCGAGTTCTTTTAGGTAATTCTGTAACGAAAAGCTTGTGCTGTCAAACTCAGCTTGTCGTTGTCGTTTTGTCTTTATACGCGTTAAGGCTTTAAGGAATCGCTTAACTTCAACTTTATCGTTTAAAATAAGACCGGGCACTTCTGTGGGATGGCTATTTTCATCCTTTGCAACCATGGTAAAATACGACGAATTACAATGCTTAATTTCTCCGGTTTGTATGTGTTCAGATTCTACCCTTATACCAATGACCATTGATGTTTTACCAACATAGTTGACCGATGCTTTCATTGTCACCAATTCACCAACCTCAATCGGATTTATAAAATCTACAGTGTCTACAGAGGCCGTAACACAATAGGCACCAGAATGTTTAGAAGCACATGCAAAAGCAATCTGATCCATAAGATTTAAAACATAACCACCATGAATTTTGCCGCTAAAGTTAGAATGTGAAGGCAACATGAGTTGAGATATCTGAATTCTTGAAGCGTCAACAGTTTTGTACATATTATGGGTTTCATTATAAATCTTCAGTGGCACGTTTTATAATAGTCTCGGGAAGGGATTTTTAGCCTTAGCACCCATTTTTTTGATATTCTCCACTCGCGAAATTAAGTTCCCTTTCCCTTCAACTAGCTTATTCATGGCTGCTGAGTAATCACTCTTTGCAGCGTCAATTTTTTTACCTACTCCAGTAAGGTCAGAGACTAAACCTTCAAACTTATCATAAAGCGCACCAGCCTGTCTAGCAATTTCTATGGCATTTTGTTGCTGTTTTTCGTTGTTCCACATAGTGTCTACGGTACGCAATGTGGCTAAAAGGGTCGCAGGAGTTACAATAACAATATTCTGTTCAAATGCCTTGTTATAGAGCGTATTATCTTCATTAATGGCTACTGCAAAGGCTGGCTCTATAGGCACAAACATTAATACAAAATCTGGCGATTCAATATCGTATAAATCTTGATAGTTTCTTTCAGACAATTGATCGACGTGTTTTTTTATTGAATTAACATGTGACTTTAAGAATACTTCACGCTGATCTCCATCAGCATTGACCATGCGTTCATAATCGGTAAGGGATACTTTAGAGTCAATAATCATCTTTTTGGAATCCGGAAGATGCAATACCACATCTGGCATGGCACGAGACCCATCCTCGAGTTGAAAACTTTGTTGCACAAAATATTCTCGATCTTTTTCTAATCCGGATTTTTCCAAAACACGTTCCAAAACCAATTCCCCCCAATTCCCTTGGGTTTTACTATCGCCTTTTAAGGCCTTAGTTAAATTAGTCGCTTCTTTAGCCATCTGCTGATTAAGGTCTTTTAAACCTAATAATTGTTCTTTCAAAGCCGAATGCATACTGATACTTTCCTTTTGAGTATCTTCAACTTTCTTTTCAAAGGTTTTTATCTTTTCCTCAAGCGGATTGAGGATGTTTTTGATGTTCTCTTTATTTTGAAGCGTGAACTTTTGGGATTTTTCGTCTAAAATTTTTGAAGCCATCAGTTCAAAATCCTTTCTAAGCTGTTCTTGCTGTTTAGCTAATTCCTCATCACGTTTAAGATTCTGGTCCTGAAGATTCTCATACTCTGTGTTTTTTCTAGATAACTCAGCATTTAAAAACTCTTTCTCACGCCGAATCTCTTCACGCTCACTTTCAATTTTGGAAATAGTTTGCTTAAGCTCATTAATAGTTAAACCCAATTGGTTTTGACGCTCCTCTAAAGTACTTTGTTCACTTTTGGTTTTGAGTTTTGTAAAAAGCATACCCAAATAGGCACCAATTCCCGCAGAAACTATAATAGCAAGTATAAGGATGATATTGTCGTTCATTAAATAAATTGTAAGACTCAAAGATACCTTTTTTAAAAGTAGAAATAAAGCTTATTTATTAACACGAAAACTTCCAGAAGTAGTATCAAACACAATCAAATCTGATGGGAATAAGGATGCAAAGACTCCTTCAGAAATTAGGTTGCAAGGCTCATCAAAGATCACCTTATCGCTTTGCATCACAATCATTGTATCGCATAATTGGATGGCCAAATCAATTTCGTGAGACGAAAACAATATGGTTTTTCCTGTCTCTTTGGTCAACTTTTGAAGCAACTTTAAGATATAGGCCTTATGATACATATCGAGGTGCGTGGTGGGCTCATCTAATACAATAATGTCAGTATCTTGAGCTAAGGCACGTGCTAACATCACTTTCTGCAATTGGCCATCACTAAGTTCATAACATCGTTTGGTTTTTAAGTCTTCTATATTGACGAGTTTGAGTGCGTTATTTACGATTGCAATGTCACTCTCGGTTAAACTACCAATCCAATTGGTATAAGGATGTCTGCCAAGAGCCACCAACTCATAAACCAGTAGGTTTTTAGAACTGATGGGTTCAGTCAAAACTATACTTAGTTGCTTAGCAAGTTCTAAACTCGTAGTTGATTTTAAATCTTTGCCATTTAAAATAGTGGAGCCTGATAAAGCGGGTTGCACTTTAATCAATGTTCTTAAAAGTGTGGATTTTCCGATACCATTAGCGCCAACTAAGCCGATAAGCTGTCCTTTTTCTAACTCAAAATTGATGTTAGAGGCCACAACACTTTCGGCTTTTTTAGCTTTGTAGCCAATGGAAAGCTCTGATGCTTTTAATATGATATTATTGTGATCTTTACTCAAAATCTAATTTTGCCTTTTCTTTAAATTCTTCAAACCTTTTTTTGCGTTTCTGATCTCTTTCGGAGGCATCTATTGCGGTAAGATAGTAAATGGCGAGAATTAATTGATTATGGAAATCGTCATAATCAAAAGTATCTCGGTTATAATGAAAATAGGAATCTAAATGCAGCGCATTATAATCACCAGTTCGTTCAATTCGCTCATAACAGCTTTGGGCAAAGGCGTTACTTTCACTGAGTTCATTTAGAAATGAATAATATTTTCCGTTGGTTTTTCCGTCCATATATGTTTCATCGGGAAAAGGTGGTCCTGATGTAACACCAACTTCCCAGATTTCATCAAAGGTCGATTTTGAGATTGAATTATAGAGTTCTAGCTGCTTTTTGAACAGCAATTCATCATTATTCGAAAACTGACCCTTAAATACGAGCCTATGCTTAAATGATAAAAAAGCTTCCTTAAAATTCTTTTGATCACTCTTCAAAAATTTGGTGATAAAAAAATTGTTGATTTTGTTTAAATCTTCAATTTCAACTGTAGTAAAATGTTTCTCTAACTCTGATGAGCTGAAGTTCTTACTGCATCCAAACAGTATAAGAATAAAAAGACCAATTAAAAAACTTCTAGCTCCTAACTTCATACGTCTAAATTCTTTAAAACATCATTTTTCGTTGTCTGACCAATAACCAAATCACTACAGGAGCACCAACTATAGCTGTTATAGCATTGATTGGTAAGGTATAATCGCTTCCTGGCAATTGCGCAATACTATCGCAAATGAGCATAACTATAGCACCATATAAGAATACGGCTGGAAGTAAAACCTTATGGTTGGACGTTTTAAAAATTTGCCGTGTTAAATGCGGAATGGCTAAGCCAATAAAGGCTATAGGACCAGCAAAAGCTGTTATGGTGCCAGCAATCAAGCTTGTTGATAATATGATGATTACGCGGCTCTGTTTTAAGTTTAACCCTAAGCTTTTTGCATAGTTTTCACCAAGTAGGAGACTATTTAATCCTTTGATTGAAACAACACTTAGGAGGATACCAACAAGATAAATTCCGAAGAAAATCAACAATTCTTGCCATGATAAATTGCTAAGGCTTCCAAATCCCCAAAAAATATACTGTTGTAGTTGTTCTGCTGAACTAAAATAAGAGAGGACACTAACCACAGCGGCAGTAATACTGCCAAACATTAAACCAATGATGAGGATGGCCATCGTATCTCTTACCTGATTAGAAACGGCTAAAACTGCCAATAATACCAAAAAACTACCCAAACTTGCTGCTATGACAATACTCCATTTCGAAATCAAGGCTGTAGCCAAAAACCCTCCAAATAGACCAGAGCCTAAAATCACTAAAGCCACACCTAAACTAGCTCCAGAAGTTATGCCTAAAACAAATGGTCCTGCCAACGGATTTCTAAAAAGGGTTTGCATGAGTAAACCAGAAATACCTAAACCAGAGCCCACTAAAACAGCTGTTATCGCTTTAGGCAAGCGATAGTCTGTTATAATAACCTCCCAAGTGTTATTGTCGATGCTTCCAAAAAGGCTTCCGAAAATGCTTTTGAAAGGTATGTGTACCGAACCCAAACTAACATTGACAAAAAAGCACACAACGAGTATTGCCATAAGCAAAACAAACTGAAAATGATATGCTTTTTGATGATTCAATTAATCCAGCGGTTTAAAGAAGTAAGGAGCATAATCTTTCAAAAGTTCAGGATGGCACACTTTTATGATGTCTTTTAGCACCAAATCCGGTCTCGCTGTACCTAGCTCATAGTAGAGTACTCCACCTGTTTCACCAGTTGTACTAGAAAATGTATAAACAGACTTATTGTTGAAAGCATTAAAATTGGTGTATAACGAACTTGCATTTTCAAGTTGATTAAAACTTGTGTAGTAAGATGGACTCAACCATATATCGGCATCTTTGGCTTTATCTAATACCGCTTCAAAACTTAAGGCCAAACTGCCATTTCCTGTGGTTTCGCTCCATAAGTAATTGACATTGGCATCTTTTAAAAATTGTGCTTCTGGACTAGATCCATTTGGTAAATACCATACGTCTTTATGCATGGCTCCACTTAAAATTGTAGGCTGCGTTTTGGCTTGTTTTGCAATAGCTTTAGCCGCTAGATAATCTTTTTCGATTTGGTTAAAGATAGAATCCGCTTCCTTTTCTTTATTGAAAAGCACCCCAAAAAATTTTAGCCATTCTGCCTTTGCCAATGCAGAGGACTCCACCCAATCACCATTATAGACTACCGGAATTCCTGCTTTTTTAATGGTTTCAAAAGTTTTATTGACTCCATCAACACCAAAACCTACGACTAAATCTGGATTCAGTTCGAGTAGAACTTCTGTATTTATACCTTCATTTTTTCCTAATTCTCTTATGTCACCAGCATCAATACGTTTTCTTGTTTTTTCTGAGGAAATGTAATTCGTACCAGGAAAGCCAACTAAAGTTTGCTCAGCACCTAGCAGTTCTAGGGCGGGAATATGTGTTGTTGAGGTGACCACTATTTTTTTTATATCGTTTGTAATGATACCATCGTATGTATCTTTTGGAAACGTCATTTTAGACAATTCTTTGCTAGAAGCTATAAGATATGTAAAGTTTTTAGTAGCCTCAGGCCAAGCTTTATTAATCTCAAGTACTTTGTAGGCTTTAAAATCTTGAAATTTGAACCCATCGGCATACTTTAATTCTAAAGATTCACCAGTTGTATTATCAACAACTGTTTTGGCGGATTCATTTTTACAAGAAACAAAAGCAATTAAGAATAGAAGGAAAACGGATGGTTTCATTTTTTTAGATGCATTATAAGCTCAAAAGTAAGATTATTTAAAGTTTTACCTAAATTGTTTACTTTGATACTTTGTTTATGAAGTTGGTATTATCTTCAATATTACAGGTATCCTATGAAGGCGATATCGTAAAGAAAAGTTAGGAAACCTACCAATTTCATATGATGAATTGTCTTGTCTGGTCAACATTAAAACAAGACTTTATGTTTGTTTTAATCTCACAACCTTGTAATTTTAGACCTAGGCTTTTTTTGTTTACTTTTTAATGAATTTTAAATCTTTCTTAATCTCTTCGGTTATTACCCTAAACACATAAAGACCGTTTTGGAGAGAAAATACCTCTACAGGTCTGTTATTATCAGAGACTCCAGATAGCATTTCACGTCCTTGAATATCGAATATTTTGTAATTTACCGATTGATCGGTTTTAACAAATAGTTGTTCGGCAACAGGATTAGGATATATTGAAACTTGAATTTTTTCAAATTCTGAGACGCTAAGCATTCCTTGATTAATAACTCCAACAGCATCTAAGTCGAAACCACCAGTCCAGAAAGGTGTACTAAACGGATCGTTAATAGCGTTGCCAAAACTATCATAACTTGCGTATTCTGGTGCAATACTACCTACTACATCTACTATTTTTACATGCGTTATAGCGTTTTTATCTAACAGTGGGTCATCATCCAATGCAGAAATGTCAAATGGCGTACCAAATAGGGCACGATACTTGCCTGCTAGGTTATTAAGAAATGTAGGGTCTAAATCCCCAAAACCATCTACCTGTGTACTTGTCTGGGTTTCACTATGTGAAGGAAACCTAAAGTAATTAGTGCCGTCTGAACTTACTTCTACGAAAGCCAATTCTAAAAACGTATCACTAAAGCTATTTTCAAACACAGCAAAATCAAATCCTGGACCATCTCCAATTGGTGTGCTAAATGTAAGGACAGCCACGCCAGCATCTCCAAGGCTTACAGGTGAATTAGTGGCTGGTCCTAATGCATCCTCTGGCTGACCAAAGGATGCAAAGTTACTGCCCATATGTACTGTAGTGGGATTTGAAATATCTACTAAACCTCGCTCAACAGTTATACCAGTTGCCCAGGCAACAAACAAAGGACTATCTGTAGCTATAGCGGTAGAGCCAGATTCTCCTGCTGCCGGCGGATAGCTTTGTGCCTGAATACTGAACACAGTTAGAAATAGCGAGAAAGCTACTGTTTTCATTTTACCATTAATTTTTGTGTGGTGGTTTTCCCGTTGATTTCGAGTTGAACAATATACATTCCTGTGTTTAACCCTTCCAATGAGATATTTTGACCTACGAATTTGGTTTGTCTTACCAATCGTCCAGAAACATCTATAATTGAAACGTTGACGTATTCCCGAGTATTTAGTTTAAAATTGTTAGATGCTGGATTAGGATACAAAGTAATTGAGTTCTGAGATACATCATTAATACCCAAAGTATTTTCTCCTGCGTCATAAAAAGCATTAGGAAGTAAACCTACTGTGTACTGTGTACTAAAACTTCCGTTGTCCTCGTAAACGAAAACTGTACCATTACTAACAAAATCCAAAGCGTCACCTAAATACAATTGATTTCCAATTTTGTTAAAGCTGTAAGGCGTAGAAACACTTTGAGCAGCAGTATCTATAAATGGTACCGTTGGAAGTGAACTAGCCGTTAAATCCATTTTATAAATATCAGAATTTAAAGTGTAGAATAAATCGGTTGTGTCTAAACCTAAAAAGGCAGGATGTTCTAAACCTGGAAAGGTAAATTCTATAATGTTCGTATAGTTATTTAAATCAATGATAAAGAGTGACCCAGCAGTTTCATTTCCTGTAAAACTCGGGTTGCCACTACATAATACGTAAAGGTTGTTGTCGTCTACCTTAAGTGCAGAAGGAACATCACCAACCGTAATACTCTGAATAGAATTGTCTGTGGTATCGATTACTGATATCGTATTTCCTTGACCAAACCCACCTTGGTGAGCTATAAAAAGGTTTCCGTTTTTTTCTACAATTTCTTCTGGACCTTCAACTACAGGAATGGTACCTGTAACCGTATTGGTTGCAAGGTCAATGACGGCAATGTAATCATCTGTAGTTACTACGCCGTCTCCCCAATTGGTTACATAGCCATTACCATTTGCAAAAGCTATGTTACGAGGGTTCGACATTTGATTTGTAATAGTCGTAACTACCTGAAAAGTAGTTCGGTTTACGACACGAACGGCATTGGTCCCGTTAAGAACAATGTAGGCGAAGTTACCATTAAAACCCATGCTTTGAGCCGTGTTACCTAATGCCATACTGCTGTTCTGAGTACTGTATACGTCGTTAGTTAGCATTCCAGATTCATTAAGATGTGATACTGAAGCCGTGTCAGAGCCAAACAGTCCCTCATTTAGTATTAGAACTCCTTCAGAGAAGTCTTGAGAGAATACAGCTGTACTTAAAAGAAGTACAGTGATAAATGCTATTGATTTTTTGTAAAGGTGTTTCATAAACGAAATAATTAAATGGTTTTATAGATTATTGAAATAAAATGAATTTGGAATAATGGCTACATTAAATTGGTTTTGTAATACACCATCTAAACTGTAAATAAAGACTTCGCCATTAGAAATATAATCTTTTGCATCTGCTACGTATATGTTCCCATTATGGACATTAAAGCCATAGAGAATTTCCAAACCATTATCAGAAGCTTCAAACAAAGGTGCTGATGGTAGCTGGAAATTTGAAATTTTTATATTAAACATAGCGTTTTCAACCGTGTAGTAAAGTGTGTTGTTAATGTATTCTAAAGAATTGGGGTGTATACCTTCAGGAAACATAAGCGAAGATTCCACAGTAGCATCCGCAGTATCTATCTTAAAAATTCCTCCGATAGTCTCGTCTTGAGTAAAGGGTAACTTTCCCGTACAGGTAACATATAATGAACCATTAGTAATGACCAATCCGTCTGGGACATCGGCTACAGGTATACTTTCAATAACATTTTGAGCCTCCAAATCAATTACAGAAATGGTGTTCCCATAGCCAAAACCACCTTTATGAGCCACATAGAGCTTACCATTATTTATAAGTAATCTTTCAGGGCCTTCAACTACCGAAATAGTACTTTCTACCAAATTAGTCTCTAAATTTAGTACAGCAATATAATCGTCATTGATATTGTTGGGATCACCCCAGTTAGAGATGTATCCATTATTACCGCTAAAGACAATATATCTGGGATTTACTAACATATCGGTAACGGTAGCTATTCGGTCAAAGGTATTTCGATTTACCACTTCTACAGTAGCACTATTGTTAACTACGATATAAGCATTATCACCATTAAAGCCCATACTTTGTGCTGTATCTCCCAAATTAGCACTGTTAACATTTGAAAATATGTTTCCAAAAACCTGGTCGCTTTCATCTAAAAAAGATACGGAAGCATTTACGGAACCAAAATTGCCTTCATTTAAAATAAAAACCCCATTACTATAATCGCCTGAAAGTGGTGGTGGGTCAATAGGTGTTTCGCGGTCCTCACTCGTACATGAAATAAACGAGAACACTATGGCGAGAAATGAAACTGAATGTCTGAATGAAAAATGCTTCATAGTTTAAAAAATGAGGTTGACGTAAGTATTAAAATTTCTTCCAGGCATGGGTCGGTTTAAGACGCTCTCATAAGCTTCGTTCCATAGGTTCAATACTTGGAATCCTACTTTGTAACTAATGCTTGTGCCAAAGGTATAATCAACACCTAAATTTGCCACTATGTAGCTATCTAAGATATTATTGGTAGCATTATCTGTTGTAGTGAAAACCTCCCCATTGTTTATATATTGGTAATAGGCTGAGAGTTTTTTATAGGCGTATCCTACTGATGTTGTGAATTTATGGAACGGTACATAAATAAGCTGTCGTCCTGTTTCTTGGTTTTCTGAAACCGTATAGGCATAGGTGGCATTGGCAGTAAATTTATGATCATTGATGTTTTTTTCGGCATTCAAAAGACATTCCAAACCATAAATCTCTACTTTATTAGTGTTTTCTGGTCTAAAGATACCGTCAGTTCCTGGAACATAACGTAATAAATCAGTAACTGAATTGTAATATCCTGTTATTGCAAAAGAGGCATTTTTTATTGAGAAATTATGGCTTATTTCCCCTTGATATGATGTTTCTGGTTTAAGGTTAGGGTCTCCCAATCCTGTCCAGTACAAATCATTATAAGTAGGTATCCTAAAATTCTTAGATGTGTTTAATTTAAGCTGATAGAAAGAAGTTGGACGGTAACTTATGCCTGCCGAATAAAGCAGAGGATTACCGAATTGTTCATTGGTCTCCTGTCGTAATGTAACTTCATATAAAAAAGCATCTGAAACAAAATGCTTAATACCTACATTTACAGCCGTAAGATTTCGTGTTTCGGATTGTATGTTAGATCCTCTTCCATTGTTATGAATGTAATGAGTACCCGCCGTTAGTAATACTTTATTTGAAGGTTTGTAATCCAAATTGTATTTTACAATAAAGCTATTTACCCTTCCGAATGTGAAAAAATCATTGTCAATATTTGCGAAAAAATTATATTCTTCAGTTATACTAGCTAATTTAAGATTGGAAGATACATATTTGCCAATGATACTTTCCCATTCCACAAGAGCACGAGTGTTGAAATCGGTATATTTTGTCCTTAAAGCATTAGGGGTAGGTACAGAAAAATTTCTTCTGCCATCATAAACATTGGCATAAATATTAATAGTATTTTTTTTATTCAATTTATAACCTGAAGCAAAACTAAAATTACTATTGTAGTATTGCCCATTTTCATTTATGATATCTGTTTCCGGAAAAGGATAATCGTTATCAGAACCGTTTCGAGAAAGTCCAATCATAATACTGAATTCCTTATTGGCATATTCTGTACGGTAATCCATGCCATAGGTGTTAAACTCACCGTAGTTAGCAAAAAGCTCATTGTTGAAACCTGTGTCATAGTGAAGTTCGTTTACCAAATTAATGGTGCCACCAACTGCACCACTGCCAGTAGAGACGCTCGAACCTCCAGCCCTAACTTCTATTTTGTTAAAACCTCTTGTATTAATGGTGTTAAAATCAGTTTGACCTGTAGTTTGGGAATTGATATTGATACCGTTCCATAGCACTGCGGTTTGAGAGGCTGTTGTACCTCGAAAGGATGGTGAGGATACCATTCCAAGACCATTTTCTTTGAAATAAATAGGACTGTTAAAATTAAGTAGATTGGTAAGTGAAGCTTGGTTTTGTCTTAATACACTATCACTTAATACAACGGTATTGGTTGTATAGATAGAATCGCGAATTTTAATATGCTTAAGTTGTACCTCTTTAAGAACGGTGATACTATCTTTTTGAGCATAAATTTCGTAACTAGACAACACGCCTATAAATAATATGCAGACGATTTGTTTCATAAACACAAGGCTTTTTACCCGAAAGCCGTCGTTTTAAAGATTAATAAATAATTGGCAGGTCTCCTGACTTACGTCTTGTAATAATCCTTCCCATTCTGATTTCTCGGAACAGTGGACTCTGTTTAAATGTTATTACAAGCATCCCAGATATATATTAGGGACTAAGCTTACAGTTGCGGGAACAGCTTTGGACTTTCACCAAATTCCCTTTTAATCGTTACCTAATCGATTAGGCAGCAAACCAAATTATACTACAAATATAGGAAAATGAAGCTTTAAATTTAGATAAAGGCCAATTCTATATTACAATTCGTAGTGCTAAATACATTCATTAGGATATTTCAGTTACATTTTATTATTTTTGGGTCATAAAGAAGAATAATTGAAAATTATGGCGAGTAATATTAACAATATGAGTTGTCTGGATATTTATACCTTCAACAACAAAAACTTACTGCTTAAAAAATTTCAAAAAGACATTGAAACAGCAAAATTTAAGGTGATGCCTTTAATGAGTTGGGATATTTTTATGACGGATTACCATGGTAGAATTGCACAAACTCTAAAGAGGATAGAATTAGATCAGGTGCTCACATTTGCACGAAAATTCAAATGGAAAAACGATCTCGTAAAAGCCTTTGAAGATAATGATTATGAAGCTTTGGTCATTACTGATAAAAACCAAAACATTATTTGGGTTAACAATGGCTTTACGGAAATGACGGGATATTCTAAAACCTTTGCCATACATAAAACGCCGAGGTTTCTACAGGGTGAAAAAACATCAAAAAAGACCAAAAACACCATAAGACAAAATATAGCTAAGGACAAACCCTTTAAAGAAATAATTTTTAACTATAAGAAAGATGGAACGCCTTATAAATGCGAGGTTCGTATTATTCCGCTGTACAATGATCAAACAACACATTATATAGCGTTTGAAAAACAGGTTGTCTAAGCTTCTAGACTTAGTTTAAAGAGCTATGGGATTTAAGCGTTTTATTTATCCCAATTAGTAAAGCCGCTTTTTAGCGGCTTTACTATTAATCGGTCTATATTGTCCGTACTTACAACTATTAGATTGTAAATTTTTTTAGGGGGTAGCAATTTTTATTATTTTTCTATGTACATTTCCTGCTCCAAAGGATGTATTTGTCCGTCTTCTTCAATTAAATGGAAATTAATAGTTCCGTTTTGGTTGTTAAAAGACCTTCCAGCACCCAGTATGTCTTCAATTGCTTCAGCTAATAAAGGTTCTTCAGGATTTCCCAACGTACCCAAATTATATCTTACTTCCGTTAATAAAATGTCTGGTGCAAGACCATCAGGCGGCACTAATTCATCATTCGCATTTGTAGAATTGGCTATTAAGGGTTGCATTGCGTAAGTGTGATTCGGATTAACGTTTTCGAATGCTAATGTAGGCGAATCATAAATAGTAATAGAAGCTTGGGTTTTACCAACAGTATTTTCTCCAATGACTATAACGTTATCATTTAAATAAGCCTTTAAGCTATTAATGACCAATTCACTAGCTGAAGCTGTTCTTCGGTTAGTTGTGAGCACATAAACTTTAGATAGGTTAAGACTATTTATAGCACCTACACCTTCAATAGAATTAGTAAAAAGGAAGTTGGTATTATTATCTTGAAGATTTTCATTGTAAAAG
>NZ_JANQOM010000043.1 GCF_028289625.1 Winogradskyella sp.
CTTAGGTTATTTAAGAAGCGAACTATAAAAGCAGCCAAACAATTAATGTTGTCTAGTGTTTTTTATATCACCATGTTACAGATTATATATGTTGCAGATAAATTTTTGAGATAGATGGATTTAACACAAGGAACACCTCAAGAAAAAAGAGCAAGAGCAAAGAAAATGATGTTGTGGTTTGCCATAGGATCATTAATTATGTCTTTTGCTGCATTGATTAGTGCATTTATTGTAAGCTCAAAACAACGAAAAGATAAAGACTGGTTAAGTAATTATGAATTACCCGATGCTTTTTTAATTAGTGTTGTAATCATCTTAGTTAGCAGTGTCACTTTTATTTTAGCTAAGCGTACTCTAAAGCGTAATAATCGACAGATGACAACAGTTTGGTTATTGAGCACATTGGTATTGGGCACTGTTTTTATTTTTACCCAGTTTGAAGGTTTTAGGCAGATTATTGAAGCGGGTTATAACTTCACAGGTCCCACAAGCAATATTACAATGTCCTATATCTATTTGATAGCTGCTTTGCACATAGGACACGTTTTAGTTGGCTTAATATGCATAATCGTTGTTATTTATAATCATTTTAAACAGAAGTATAGTGCCAATAATATGTTAGGTTTTGAATTAGCGGCAAATTTTTGGCATTTTGTTGATATTCTTTGGATATCCCTGTTTTTGTTTCTCTATTTTTTCAAATAACAAAGAACGAAATTTAAAATAAGGAAAAGTGTATTGTCGATTACCGCTCAATTATGCCTAAAAATTGGGATTTGGTGTTTCTTTAAATGAAGAATTTGATTACTTTTGTCCAATCTTAAAAATTAAATTATTTCTATGGATTCTACAGTAGCAAGTACTGGTACAGAAGAAAGAACTTGGGGAGGCGGTAATAAGCCTCTTAAGGCAAGTTACGGTAAGCTGATGATGTGGTTTTTTATCGTTTCTGATGCCCTGACGTTTTCTGGATTCTTGGCAGCTTATGGCTTTTCTAGATTTAAGTTTATTAAAGAGTGGCCAATTGCAGATGAGGTATTTACACACGTACCTTTTTTACATGGTCAAGAATTACCAATGATCTATGTAGCATTCATGACATTCATTCTTATCATGTCTTCTGTAACTATGGTATTGGCTGTAGATGCAGGACATCATATGAATAAGGCAAAAGTTACTTTATACATGTTCTTAACCATTATTGGAGGTGCAATTTTTGTTGGTTCTCAGGCCTGGGAATGGGCAACATTCATTCAAGGAGATTACGGTGCGGTTCAAACTAAAGGAGGTAATATTTTACAATTTGGTGAATACGTAACGGTTAATGGTAAAGAAAAATTTAAACGTATATCTATAGATGAGTTTGCAGTGACTAATCCAACCGAAAGGTCACAGCATGGGCGAAACAACGGTCTTTGGTATGTTACAGAGCAGACACTACCACCATATACAGTAAATGAAATCTATGAAGGCTTAGCTGCAAACGAAAATATTTTGGTAAGAAACCAAATCATCAATGAAGAAGGAGAAAAAACGGTTCTATCACGAGAAGAATCATTGAAACAGATAAAAGATAATGGAAAGTTAGTAGTTAAAGGTGCTAACCTCCAAGTTAATGAGTATGGTACTGCACTATTCGCAGACTTTTTCTTCTTCATTACTGGTTTTCACGGATTCCACGTATTTTCAGGTGTAGTAATTAATATCATTATTTTCTTTAATGTTATTTTAGGAACCTACGAACGAAGAGGAAGTTATGAAATGGTTGAGAAAGTTGGATTGTACTGGCACTTTGTCGATTTGGTTTGGGTATTCGTATTTACTTTCTTCTATTTAGTATAAAAAGCAATTTGAGATATAGTTATGGCTCACGAACATAAATTAGAGATTTTCAGAGGACGTCTAAAATTTAAGTCCAATACGCAGAAGATATGGGGTGTTTTAATCTTACTAACTATAGTTACTGCGGTAGAGGTTATACTAGGTATATATAAGCCTGACCTCTTGATGCATACATGGATAAATCCTATTGAAGGTGGTTTCTTCGCAACATTGGCAAATATTATATTATCTCCTTTTGTTTACATGAAGCCTTTAAATTTAATATTCATCGTATTAACGATAGTCAAGGCTTATTACATTACTTGGGATTTTATGCACATGAGAGACGAAACCAAGGCGTTAAGACGTATGGTAGTATGGACAGCCGTTTTCTTGATTTGTTATTTAATCTTCATTCTATTACAAGAAGGGGGTTATGTCTTTGAGGTTTACAATGCAGATGACGCGATAATTAAAAGAGATTTTTAGATTAAAATATTGAGCTGAGACTGAGTATAGTCAAAGTGTTAAATAAGATATTAAAAGGTGGTTTTTCTTAACTGCCTTTTTTATTTTTGCAGTATGGAATTGAGTAGTAGAAAGCGCAATCTTGTGCTGAGTATTTTGTTTTTTTTGCCTGTAGCATTTATTGTGGTAATGATGTTGTCTAAGGATAATTATAATCCTCTAGATGTAGTAAACGAAAGTGTTTCCGAACTCCCTGTCAATAAAGATAAAATTCAGTTAAAGGGACATCTTACCGTATTATCGTTTTGGGGCGAAAACCCAATGGAACATTCAATAGCTGCCTTAAACCTCAAAGAACTTGTCTACGATAAAAATAAAGGTTTCAAAACGTTTCAGGTAGTGGTGATGTTACCTTATTCTGCTAAAAATGAAGCGGAAGAGTTGCTTAAGGAAATTAAGTCATATGAAGACCTAAGGTTTTGGCATCTTTTATATGCGGATGAATCTGAAATTAAAAGGGTATTTAGCACATTGAGATCAGAATCAAAATTAGATAGGAGTCTGGCAAATAACTCAGCTTATATAATAGATAGGGACATGAATCAAAGAGGAAGGCTAGATGACAGAACAGAAAAGGAAATAGAAAATGGTGAGCCTGTATATGGACTTTATGACTATGATTGTATAGAAGTAGCTGAGTTAAAAAATAAAATGGCTGCAGAAGACATGCGCGTGCTATTTAAAGAGTATAGAGATAAGCGAAAAGGCAATTTTGCAGAATCTGATAAAAGGCGACAAAAGGGCATAAAACAAAGCAATGAGTAAAAAAGCAAATTATTCATACATCAGTATAGCATTTATCGTTTTAGTCTTTGGAATTATTTTCATTCCTAGGATTATAGATAGGATAAGTAAAGACGATATCACAAGAGATGAAAGCCGAAGCGAAGAGGTTGCCGTAAAAGCAAGTAAAGAAACACCAGATTTGGTTTATATACTTATTAATGGTGAAAATAGAAAAGTGCCAGCATTTAGTTTTACAGATCAGAATGGAAATACGGTTACTAACGAAGACTATTTGGGTAAAGTTTATGTTGTTGAATTTTTTTTCACCACATGTCCTACTATATGCCCAAGGATGAATAGAAATTTAGTTGATATTCAGAATGAATTCAAAGGATTTGAGGATTTTGGCGTAGCATCATTTACAATAAACCCAGAATACGACACACAAGAAATACTTAAAGAATATGCTGAGAAATATGGTGTCACAAACCCTAATTGGCATTTCATGACGGGAAAGGAAAAAGATATTTATGATTTAGCAAATAATGGGTTTAACATTTACGCAGGGAAAAATGTAGACGTTGAAGGAGGATTTGAACATTCGGGCAACTTTGCTTTAATTGATAAAGAGGGTTATATACGAAGTCGAAAAGATGCCTATGGTAATCCCATGATTTATTACAGTGGTGTTATTAGCCAGGAAGAAGGCGAAGAGGATGGTCAGAAAGAACAAATTACCATTTTAAAAGAGGATATTGCTAAATTATTGAAAGAGTAGATATGAATACAGTTGATTTAGAAAAGGAAAAAAAATACAATAAATGGATTGCTATACTTTCCATAGCTATTCCCTTAGTAGTGGTTTTGTTATTTGGTGTTAAACTCAATATAGAGCTTCCAGTATTCTTACCGCCAATTTATGCCACAATAAACGCGATAACAGCTTTGGTATTGATCATTGCAGTTGTAATGATTAAGAAAGGCAACCGAAAGATGCACGAAAGCTTAATGAAGTTTGCCATTGTATTATCGGTTTTGTTTCTGGTTATGTATGTATTGTATCATATGACCAGCGATTCAACAAAATTTGGCGATTTAAATAACGATAAGGTGTTAAGTGACTCGGAGCTTGACCAAACAGGTAGTACAAGATATTTTTATTACTTCATTTTATTCAGCCATATTTTATTATCAATAGCTGTAATTCCTTTTGTACTGATTACCTACGTAAGAGCCATCACAAATAATTTTGAACGGCACAAAAAAATAGCAAAAATTACCTTTCCGTTATGGCTTTATGTAGCAGTAACAGGAGTCATAGTTTACATAATGATTTCACCATATTACGCTTAATATGAAAAAGAAAATGATCTTACTTTTTATCACTAGTCTGTTTTTCCTTCAGTCCAAAGCACAATGCGCCATGTGTAGAGCAGTTTTAGAAAGTGGTGAAGATCAATCAGCTGCTGAAGGCATAAACGATGGTATAATGTTCCTCATGGTTGTGCCTTATATTTTAGTAGCAACAATAGGCTATATCGTCTACAGAACTTACAGTAAATCAAAAAAGGTCAAAAATACTGGCCAAATTTTGTAACATTTTCTTATTTAGTTAGTCTTAATTATATCAAGTTTGCTAAGGGAAGTCTTAACAATTTGTTGGCACAATAACCTTAAGGTTTTTCTTAAAATTGCACTTGTTAACCATCCAGTCTATGATACAGATTAAAGATTTACATAAGTCTTACCATATGGGAAGCAACTCGCTTCACGTACTCAAAGGAATTAACTTTAATGTTGAAGAAGGGGAATTGGTTTCGATTATGGGCTCTTCTGGATCGGGTAAATCGACATTGCTCAATATAATAGGAATGTTAGATGAAGCTGATCAAGGCTCCTACACTTTGGATGGCGTTGTTATAAAAGACCTTAACGAAAAAATTGCCGCAAAATATAGAAATCAATTCTTAGGATTTGTATTTCAATCCTTCAATCTTATTAATTACAAATCGGCCTTAGACAATGTATCTATGCCTTTGTATTACCAAGGTTTAAAACGGAAAGAGCGTACAGAACGTGCCATGCACTATCTCGAAAAAGTAGGCTTAGCAGATTGGCACCATCATTTACCAAGTGAGCTTTCGGGTGGACAAAAACAACGTGTAGCTATTGCAAGGGCTTTGGCAAGCGAACCAAAAGTATTATTAGCTGATGAGCCTACTGGAGCTTTGGATTCTAAGACTTCTTATGGTGTAATGGAATTAATTCAAGGGATTAATGATGAAGGTAAAACGATTTTAGTAGTCACCCATGAAGATGATATAGCGCATATGACAAAGCGTATTGTTAATCTTAAGGATGGTATTATCATTGATGATAGTTTAGTAAAACAAGTAAGAGCCAAACAATATGTTTAATATAGAACGTTGGCAAGAAATATTTGAAACACTTAGAAAAAATAAACTAAGAACTTTTCTAACGGGTCTGTCAGTGGCCTCAGGAATTTTTATTCTAGTGATATTATTAGGCGTAAGTTCTGGCTTAAAAAATGGTGTAACATCAGAGTTTCAGAAAGATGCGACTAACGAACTAGGAGTAAGGACACGTGTCACCACCAAAGGCTACAAAGGCTTAAATCCTGGTAGACGTATTCAGCTAAAAAATGAGGATTTCGATATGTTGTCATCAACTTATGATGAATTTTTAGAGTATAAATCTTCAAACTATAATATTTGGGGTGGACAGGTAGCATATAAAAATGAAACAGGTAATTACACGTTACGGGGCATGATGCCCGACGGGCAATTTATAGAAAACTGTGATATCGTTGATGGCCGTTTTATAAATCAAGCTGATCTCGATGGTACTAGAAAAGTGGCTGTTATCGGTAAAAAAGTTAAGTCCGATTTGTTTAAGGATGAAGACCCTATAGATAAATACATCTCCATTTGGGGCATAAATTATAAAGTAGTTGGTGTATATTCAGATCCAGGTGGCGAACGTGAGGAAAGTAATATAATGCTTCCTGTATCATCGGTTCAAAAAGCATTTAATGGTGGTGATAATATAAGACACATTGAGTTTACTGTTAAAATGTCTGAAAACTTTGATGAGGCTGTCGAGCTTTCTAAAAACCTAAGTCTAGCTATAGAAAACGATATGAAACAAAAGCATATTGTTGCGCCAGATGATGAAGCTGCCATACGAGTCTGGAATACTTTAGAAGAAGCTAAAAAAATCTATTCGCTAATAGATACAATCAAAACTGTATTTTGGGTTATCGGTATTTTTACAATAATTGCAGGGGTTGTAGGTGTAGGTAATATTATGATTATTATCGTTAAAGAGCGCACCAAAGAAATTGGGATTAGAAAGGCTATAGGTGCTGAACCATTATCGATAATTGCCATGATTTTACAAGAAGCGATTTTTGTTACTATGTTTTCAGGTTTCGTAGGTCTTATTTTTGGAATGGGTCTTCTTGAATTGATTGGACCTCAGGTTGATAGTCCATTTATTAAGTTTCCACAAGTAGATTTCCCTACAGCGATAACCACTGTTTTTATACTTGTGTTTGCAGGTGCGTTAGCAGGGTTCCTTCCAGCCTATCGTGCGGCAAAAATAAAACCAATCATTGCATTAAGAGACGAATAACATGTTTAATAGAGAACGTTGGAGCGAAATATTAGAGGCATTAAATGCTAATAAGATAAGAACCATTCTTACAGCATTTGGTGTGTTTTGGGGTATTGCTATATTGGTTTTATTATTAGCACTTACCAATGGCTTACGCAATGGGGTTACTGCAGATTTTGGCGATTTTGCCACCAATTCTATGTTTATGTGGACCCAAAGGACATCTAAGCCTTATAAAGGGATGCCAAAATCACGTTATTTTAATTATAAAATCGATGATGTAGCAGCCATTAAAGCAGGAGTACCTAATTTAAAATATGTGTCGCCAAGAAATCAATTAGGTGGATATCAAGGGGCTAATAATGTGGTGCGAGGTATGAAAACCGGAGCTTTTCAAATTTATGGTGATTATCCAGAGTTTATAAAACAAAAACCTATGGATATTCTTCAAGGCCGCTTTATTAATTACTCTGATATTAATGCTAAGCGCAAAATATGTGTCATTGGCCCTGATGTTGTAAAGGCACTATATGACAAAGGGGAAGAAGTTGTAGGATCTTACATTAAAATAAACGGTGTAAACTTTATGGTAGTAGGGACCTTTAAAATTACCAATAGCCAAGGGGATTCAGAAGAAGAGGCTAATACTATTTTTATTCCTTTTACTGCTTTTAGTCAAGCGTTTAATTATGGTGAAATTGTGGGATGGATGGCTATTACGGCAGAAGATAATACACCCATAACTTCTGTAAAAGAAGGTATATTTTCCCTAATGAGAGAACGTCATAAAATTCATCCAGAAGACGTGAGAGCTATTGGTCATTTTGATTTAGCTGAAGAATTTGGAAGAATAAATGGGCTTTTTAATATTCTTTCTGTAGTTGGATATTTTGTTGGGGCCTTAATCTTAATGTCTGGTATTATTGGCATAAGTAATATAATGCTTATCGTTGTTAAAGAACGAACAAAAGAAATAGGTGTAAGGCGTGCTTTAGGAGCTACACCATGGACCATTAAAGGTCAAATTCTACAAGAAAGTTTAATACTTACTATTTTATCTGGCATGGTTGGTATCTCTTTTGCAGCGCTAATGATCTGGGGAATGAATGCGATTTTAGATAGTGTAGGTCCTGTTGAGAATTTTGCTAATCCAAGCGTGAGTATGCAAGTGGTATTTACGGCTCTGATAATCTTAATAGTTTCGGGCTTACTAGCTGGTCTAATACCTGCAAATAGTGCCACAAAAATGAAACCAGTAGATGCCTTAAGAATTGAATAAATTAAAAATTAAGAATAAAAAACAATCAATCAAATAAAAAGAATTAAAAATGAAACGAACCACAACCGTAATTATATTAGTTCTAATAGTCGTAGTTTTCGGAGTTTCACTATACTATTTATGGTCCAAAAACCAAGAGGATTCAGTGACATATGTCACCGAAAAGGCTTCAAACGAAACAATTGTATTAAAGACTGTTGCCACAGGTAGTATTGTGCCTAAAGAAGAGGTTTTAATCAAACCTAATATTTCTGGTGTAGTTGATGAGGTTTTCGTGGAAGCTGGAGAATATGTAAAACAAGGTGATTTAATCGCAAAAATAAGAGTCATACCAAATGTATCATCCTTAACAAGTGCCAAGAATAATATAGCTTCAAATCAGACGGCACTGCAAACAGCTGAAATCAACTATAAGACACAAAAAACCATATATGATCGTCAAAAGGAATTATTTGACAAAGGTGTCGTAGCAGCTAATGATTTTGATCAGGTAAATAACACCTATTTCCAAGCCAAGCAACAAGTAGAACAGGCAAGGATAGATGTGCAGCAAGCACGTCAAAACTATGATATCATTAAGACAGGTACCACTTCTGGCCTAGGTAACATTGCGCAAACTCAAGTTAGGGCAACCGTAGCAGGTATGGTCTTAGATGTCCCAGTTAAAGCAGGGAATCAAGTCATTGAAGCCAATAATTTTAATGAAGGGACTTCGATAGCATCACTAGCCGATGTAAAGAAGATGATTTTTGAGGGTAAAGTAGACGAAAGTGAAGTAGGTAAAATAAAAGAAGGTCTACCATTAGAAATAACGGTGGGAGCAATTGAAGATGTAAAGTTTGATGCTGTCTTAGATTACATTGCGCCCAAAGGAGTTGAAGAAAATGGCGCTATACAGTTTGAAATTAAAGGAACTTTAGAGAAGATGGATTCTACCTTTATTAGAGCTGGTTTAAGTGCAAACGCATCAATAATTTTAGAAAAAGCAGAAAGTATATTGGCCATTAAGGAAGCTTTAGTACAATATGATGATGAAACCAAAAAACCATTTGTTGAAATAGAAGTAGGAGACCAGAAATTTGAAAGAAAAGATGTTGAATTAGGTATTAGTGACGGTATTTTTGTTGAAGTTAAAAGCGGTGTTTCAAAAGACGACAAGATTAAAGTTTGGAACCAATTACAAGGAGTGCCAAATTATGCTCAACAATAATTTTAAGATTTAGTGTAACACTTAAAGATTTAAAGAGACAAATAGACAACATGAAAAAATCAATCATAATCCTATTACTTCTATTAGGAGTAATTGGGCAAGCACAAAACAAAAAATGGACACTCTTAGAGTGTGTTAACTATGCCCTAGAAAATAATATATCCATAAAACAAAGTGAGCTGGATTTAGATTTAGCAGATATTGCTAAGAAAGAAGCGATAGGAAACTTTTTACCAGACCTCAATGCAAATGGTAGCCTTGGCAGTAATACAGGTGCAAATATTAACCCTGCAACAAACCAGTTCGAAAATAATACTTTTGAGTCTGCAAATGGTTCTATAAGTTCTGGGATAAACATATTTAATGGTTTAGCAAACTGGAAAACCTTACAAAGAGCAAAACTAAATCAGATTGCATCTCAGTATAGTCTCGACAAAATGAAAGATGATACATCTCTTTTTGTAGCGAATTCTTTTTTGCAAATACTAGCAAATAGAGAACAGTTGAGGGTTTTAAAAGGACAAAATCAAGTTACAAAAGAAAATATAAAAAACACTCAAGATTTGGTAGATGCTGGTGTATTACCGCAAGGCGATTTGTTAGAAATCTTAGCTACTGATGCAACCCAAGAACAGCAAATTATTAATGCCGAAAATACTTTGTTTATATCAAAGTTAGGGCTAGCTCAAACACTTCAATTAAAAGATTACTTAAATTTTGATATAGCTGATGATGATTATAACTTGGTATCAGCCGATATCCTAGATAAAAGCCCTTCCGAAATTGCAGAAAGGGCTAAAGAGGAGGTTAATGATGTGTTAATTGCAAAGGCAAACTTAGATTTAGCAGAAAAAGATCTACAAATAAGTAGAGCTAGCTATTATCCAACATTATCAGGTTTTGTTCAATACAATACGCGTTGGGCGAGTTCTCAGACAAATCCGTTTACAGGAGAAGATATTCCTTTCATTGATCAGTTATATTTATTCGATGGTACTTCAGTAGGACTTCAGCTTAGGGTTCCGATATTTAATGGACTTAGTGTAAGAAATAATGTTCAACGTAGTAAAGTAGCTATAGAACGGCAAAAATTTCAGTTAGAACAAACGGAACTAGATTTAGAGTCAACAGTATATCAAGCCTATAATGATGCTAAGAATTCTAAGAAGTCATATGAAGCAGCTTTAAAAACTGAAGAAGCACGTCGTTTAGCTTTTGAATATGCGAAAGAACGCTATGACGTTGGACTATCAAACTCCTTTGACTTTAATCAGTCAAGAACGACTTATGAAAATTCCCAATCAGATGTGGTTAGAACAAAATATGATTATATTTTTAGACTTAAAATTTTAGAATTCTATTTTGGATTGCCTATAACTGATTTAAATTAATTTAAAATGAGTAAAACAGTAAAAATTATTTTAGGAATTGTTGTTCTTCTACTCGTGCTTCTTGTAGCTGGAAAATCAATGGGATGGTTTGGTAAAAAAGGAAACTTCAAGGAAGTTACTGTAAAAGAGGTTACTCTAAGGGATATTGTTGAAACAGTCTCAGCAACAGGGAAAATTCAACCAGAAGTAGAAGTTAAAATATCTTCAGAGGTCTCAGGAGAAATTTTAGATTTACCTTTCAAGGAAGGGCAAGAAGTAAAGAAAGGTGATTTATTGGTAAGAGTAAATCCCGATTTGATTCAATCAGCTTTAAACAGATCTCAGGCATCATATCAAAATGTAAAAGCAGGCCTAGAGCAGGCTGAAGCTAGCTTAAAACAAGCTAGAGCAGATTATGACAGAAATAAAGCCCTTTTTGAGAAAGGAGTGATCTCTAAAGCAGACTGGGACAGTGCTTTAGCTGCTTACGAAACAGCGGAAGCAGCCAAGAGTTCGGCCTATTACAGTGTTCAAAGTGCGGCTGCAACAGTTAATGAGGCAAGAGATAATTTAACCAGAACAACGATATATGCACCCATGAGTGGGACTATTTCGATGCTCAATGTCGAACTTGGTGAGCGTGTAGTTGGCACACAGCAAATGGCAGGTACAGAGATTTTAAGAGTAGCCAACTTAAACAATATGGAGGTTGAGGTCGATGTTAACGAGAACGACATTGTAAAGGTAAATATTGGTGATTCCACAATTGTTGAGGTTGATGCTTATTTGAAGAAAGAATTTAAAGGCATAGTTACGGAAATTGCTAATTCGGCCGCTGGCGACTTAGCTGCAGATCAAGTAACTAATTTTAAAGTTAAGGTTAGAATTCTGGAAGAGTCTTATGCCGATTTAACAGAAGGCAAACCAGATAATTATTCTCCCTTTAGACCAGGAATGACTGCAACAGTAGATATAATAACAAAGAGAAGAGACGATGCAATTGCCGTTCCTATTAGTGCTATAGTTATAAAAACCGATACAAGTTCTACCAAGAAACCATATAGCAAAAAATCTGGAGTAGACGATGATGAGTCTAAACAGGAAGAAGAAAAGTTTGAATGTGTCTTTATTAATGACAATGGTAAAGCCAAACTAAAGGTTGTCAAAACCGGAATTCAGGATGATACTTACATCGAAGTTGTTTCAGGTCTAAATAAAGAAGACAAAATAATTACGGGTCCTTACAATACCGTTTCTAAGACTTTAAAGCCAGGAGATCTTATTGAAGATAAGAACAAAGCTCCAAAAGAATCAGGGAAAGAAGAAGAGGAATCATAATAGTATATTCATATAGATGGCCTTAGTGCTAAATATAGAAACAGCAACAACAAATTGTTCGGTCTCTCTATCTAAAGATGGGGAGACTTTAGTTTTAAAGGAAGACAATAGTCTAGGGTATTCTCATGCGGAGTTATTACATGTTTTTATTAAGGATGTGTTTAAAATGGCTAATATTGAATCTGCCGCAATTGATGCGGTTGCAGTAAGTAAAGGACCAGGTTCTTATACAGGATTACGAATAGGCGTATCTTCAGCTAAAGGACTTTGTTATGCATTAGATAAACCCTTAATTTCAATTTCCACTTTAAAGAGTTTAGCACATCAAGTTAATATTGAAGAAGGATTTATTTTGCCAATGCTAGATGCTAGGAGAATGGAGGTATACTCAGCGATTTATACTTCTGATTTTGAACAGAGGAGAGCAATAAAGGCAGAGGTTATAACTTCAGAAAGTTTTAGCGATCTTCTTAACCATAATAAGGTTTATTTTATCGGAAGTGGAGTTGAAAAAACTAAAGCTTTAGTAAAACATCCTAATGCCTTTTTTATCGAAGGCAAATTGCCCTCGGCAAATGAGATGGCACAGTTATCCGAATTGAAGTATAAAAAAAGCGACATCGAAGATGTCGCCTATTTTGAACCTTATTATTTAAAAGATTTTATTGCAATAAAAGGGAAAACTAATTAACCTTGTTTATGTATTTCGACTTGATGAGGGTAAGGTATTTCAATACCGGCAGCATCAAGGGCAATTTTCATATTCTCAGTAACGTCAAAATAAACATCCCAATAGTCATCTACATTACACCAAGGTCTAACTGCAAAGTTAACAGAACTATCGGCTAATTCTAAAACAGTTACTGCAGGCGCAGGATCTTTTAATACTTTAGGATGGGATGTTAGCACATCTATCATCACTTCTTTAGTTTGTTTAATATCTGAGTCATAGCTTACACCATAAACCAAATCAACTCGTCTTGTACCTTCAGAGGTGTAATTGATAATGTTACCATTAGAAAGTGCTCCATTTGGGATGATAATTTCTTTGTTTGTAAGACCAGTTAGTTTAGTAGTGAAAATCTCTATTTCTTTTACTACACCCAATTCTCCTTGAGCTTCAATTAAATCACCAATTTTAAATGGCTTAAAAATCATAATTAAAACACCACCAGCAAAATTGCCTAGAGATCCTTGTAAAGCCAAACCAATGGCTAAACCAGCCGCGGCTAAAATCGCCGCAAAAGAAGTAGTCTCAACACCTACTGTGCCTAATACTACAACAACTAAAACTACTTTAAGAGTCCAGTTGGTAAGATTTACGAGGAATTTTTTAAGACTCTCATCATAACCTCCTTTGTTTAATACTTTTTTAATTCCTTTGAGTAATAATTTAATAATCCAGCTTCCAACAATCCATATCAGAATAGCTGCAAGTAGTTTTGGTGCAAATTCTACAATTAGATTATAGCCTTTGTCTATCCATTGTTGTGTGTCCATATTGGTTTAATTAGTTTTAAGTTGAATAAAAAACTCGGTTAATAGTATAACCGAGTAAATTTATAATTTTAGTTTAAATTTATTTTACTTCAAAAGTCAATTTTAGGTTAACTCTAAATTCAGTTACGTTATCACCATTGACAATTGCACTTTGATCTTGCACATATACCGAGCGTATGTTGTTCAAGGTTTTTGACGCTTCTTTTACCGCTTTTCTAGTCGCATCTTCCCAACTTTCATTAGAGTTTGATAATACTTCAATAACTTTTAATACTGCCATTTTGATATATTTTTCGATTTATATGAATAAGAAACAAAAAATAACCAAAAGTCACATATTGAAGTCCCTAAAAATTATAACATACTAAAGTCCACTTAAGTATTTAATGATTTTTTTTAAATCAGTTTCCTTTTTAAGATTGATTTTGTTTTCCTTAATATAAGTTTTAAGATCCGACGATTGCTCTGGGAAAGCTTTTAAGAAGCTTTTCTTTTTTTGAGGAATGAACACAATTTTATCATCAAGTTTTGCATAATAGGTATCACCTTCTCTTTTAAATGTTGCAGGCTTAGCTTGTTGATAAGAAGATGCGGCTTTTTGCCCCTCATAATATTTAATATATTCTCTCTTCAATAACGAATAACTTTCTGATTCTTCAACTACTACTAGGAAACCGCGCTTAGATATTTTATCTTCATTAGTGTAGCTAAAGGTTTTATAAACCTTATTATCAGAGATAAATGTTACGCTAATATCTTTAGAATTATCAAGAGCCAAAATATTATCATCATCTAGCTTTACTTCTATTTCGTCATTAAAGGCGTTGTAACGTGCTGAATAAATGATATCGCCATATTTGTCTATTTTAATACTCTTATAATCTTCCTGAATATAAGGGCTTCCTTCAGCATCTAATTTTCCACTGGCGTTCTTTGACATTTGACCATATTCACTAGCCAAGTCAATAACAGTTTGAGAATGAATGTTACTTACAAAAGCAAGTAAAATGACAATTGTAAATTTTCTAATTTGATTTATCATGATAAGTAGTTTTTAATATTTGTCACTAAAACTGTGCCGAATACGATTTTTAACTACGTTAAATATATGAATAAATGAATTCATGTAATGCTTAATAGCCAATTACCCATTAATAGCATTGACTGTAATCGTATTATCATTAAGCATTTCCTTTAACATGTTTTCAATCCCATTTTTTAAGGTGAATGTTGATGATGGGCAGCCACTACAGGCACCTTGTAGCAAAACTTCAACTTTTTTGGTCTCGGCATCGTATGACCTAAATTCTATATTACCACCATCGCTTGCTACAGCAGGCTTAACATATTCTTCCAGAATATTTACAATGTTCTTAGAAGTATCATCCAAAGCTTCAAATTTTTGCTCAATGGCTTCCTCGGTTTTATTGAGTTGTTTTGGGGCATCGTCATTAAGAATAGTTTTGCCTTCCTCAACATAAGATTTTATAAATTCGCGTAATTGAAGTGTAATTTCTTCCCATTCAATAATGTCAAACTTTGTAATTGAGATGTAATTCTTTTCCATAAAAACATTTTTCACAAATGGAAATTGGAATAATGCTGTCGCCAAAGGAGACGGTTTAGCGTCTTCTATTGAAGTAAATTCGTACACATTGGGCACCAAAACTTTATTGCAGACAAATTTTAGAACACTGGGATTAGGAGTACTTTCCGCATAGACAGTTACTGCCGCTTTTGGTTTAGTAGCTTCCTCTGAAACAATGACACCACCATTCGATAAATAATCTTCAATTTGAGCAGCCACCTCTTCTTGAACATCGCTCCACTGAACAATGTTAAAGCGTTCAATGGCGACAAAGTTTGATGCTATATATACCTTCTTAACAAAAGGTAAGTGAAATAATTGTTGAGCTAGAGGTGAATGCTTGGTTTCATCTATATTATTGAATTCGAAGCTATTATGATTGGTTAAGAAGCGGTCAGCTTCAAATTTTAAAATTGCTTCGTTAGCTGTTGGAACTATGGATATATTTGTCTTTGACATCTTTTTTTTTGCAAAAATATGAAATATTGGGATGAAACGTTAATCCTGTTATTATGTTTTGTAACCAAATTCTTAACTCATTTCATATAATTTGATTAAATTTCGTCCTCATTTGCAAAAACTGGATTTAATATGAAATAAATCCACATATTTAAGCCTTTTTAAATGTAGCTTAGCTAACTATGAAAAAGACATTTTTCGTTATTGCCCTAATGATTTCAGCTATAGGATTTTCTCAGGATATAGCTATGGAGAATGGTACATTTAACCGATGTGAGCCCGATCGTTTTTTTGATTCTGGTGGGGAATTTGGAAATTATGGGAATGACGAAAATTTGGTAACTACCATCTGTCCTCAAAATGCAGGGGATTTTATAATTTTAGAATTTACAGAGTTTACAACGCAGCAAGGTTTAAACGCAGATGTCATGAATATTTATGATGGTGATGATATATCTGCTCCACTAATTGGGACTTTCCAAGGTCCTGTAGGTGCTTTCACGGTAACTGCTACAGAGGTATCTAATACGTCAGGTTGCCTTACTATTGAGTTTATCTCCGGCGATTCGGGAAATGTAAATGGTTGGGCAGCAAATATTTTATGCGCTTCACAATGTCAAGATATCTTTGCTTCTATAGATAATACAGTCCCTGCACCAAATAATTCTGGTGTTGTTAGCATTTTACCTGGAGAAACAGTTGACTTTACAGCAAGCGCTACCTTTTCTCAAGATGGTTCTAATGCTACTTATGATTGGGATTTTAATGATGGTAATGTAGCAACTGGTACAAATGTATCTAATACGTTTATTAATACAGGGACGTATACAGTGACTTTGACAGTTGCAGATGATAATCCACAAGGCTGTTCAGATACTGAAACTATTACTGTTTTCGTTTTAGGCTCAAACGTTGTTGTAGACCAAGGTACCTATACACCTGAACAACTAATAGAAGATGTTCTTGTGAATAGTCCCTGTGCTACTGTTTCAAATATTGTCTCCTCCACAGGGAGTGACTTCAGTCCGTCACAACCAAATGGAATAGGCTATTTTATAAGTAATGGCGTAGACTTTCCTTTTGAAGATGGAATTTTACTTACTAGCGGTAATGCGAGTGAGGCCAGAGGACCCAATAATCAAAACTTATCTACTGGTACTTCGTCAATATGGCCCGGGGATAATGATTTAGATACACAACTTGGAGTTAGTACTAACAATGCTACTTTCATACAATTCGATTTCACACCTCTAATTGATCAGATTACTTTCGATTTTTTGATGGCTTCAGAAGAATATAATATGGGTAGTTTTGAATGTGATTTCTCAGATGTATTTGCCTTTTTTCTAACCGATTCAATGGGCAATACAACAAATTTAGCGGTTTTACCAGGAACAAATACTCCAATATTAGTTACGAATATTCACCTGGCAAATTCGTCATGCGGTGCGGTAAACCCTCAATACTTTGGAGGTTACACCGCTTTTAATTCACCACCTACGGCATTTGACGGAAGAACAGTAGTGTTTACAGCAATAGCTAATGTTGTTCCTGGTGAGGTATATACCATTAAGTTAGTGATAGCAGATGACGGAGATGATCAACAAGATTCTGGTGTTTTCATTCCGGCAGGTAGTTTTAACCTAGGAGGTGACCTGGGTGAAGATATTACTATTGAAGCGGGTACCGCAGCATGTGGAGGGGCGTCCGTAACTTTAGATACAGAAGTAACAACAGCTACACATACTTGGTACTACTCTCCAGATTCAGATGACCCAGTCGATGGTGTTATCATTACAGGTGAAACAACCTCTACGATAGCAGTTACAGAAGAAGGGTATTATTTCGTAGATGTAGTTTTTGATGGGGTATGTCAATCATCAGATTCAATTTTTGTAGAATTTAGACCTAACCCTACCGCTAGCGTACCAGAAGATTTATTTGCATGTGATGTGGGTGGTGGAACAGCTACTTTTGATTTAACTGAGAATAATGGCAATATTTTAGGAACAGAAGACCCAAATGATTTTGTGATTTCATACCATTTCACCCAACAAGATGCTATAGATAACTTAGCAGTACTTCCTGATAGTTATACCAATATATCTAATCCTCAAATTATTTGGGCAAGAATGGCTGATAATTCACAAAGTTGTTTCGATGTCGTTTCTTTCACCATTAACATATCAGACCTTCCCTTAACGAATTCAGTTAGTGACATAGTATTATGTGATGATGCCACAATAGACGGATTCACCGAGTTTGATTTGAGTACAAGGCTTTCTGAGATCTTGGGAGGACAAACAGATGTCAATGTAAGTTTCCACGACGATCAGATGGATGCAGACAATGACGTTGACGCCTTACCGAATCTCTACACCAATGTAGAAAATCCACAGTCGATTTATGTGAGATTAGAAAATATCAATAATGAAAACTGCTATGTCGTTACGACATTTGAGCTACTGGTAAGTTCAGGTTTTACGGTAGATCCTCCAGCTGATCTATCATCATGTGATGATTTTAGTGAGGACGGTTTTGAGATATTTGACTTTACACAGCAGACCGCTGATATTTTGGGACCTCTGACGGATGTTACGCTGACCTACCATTTGAGCCAAGGCGATGCGGATAACAATGTTGGGTCTTTATCTAATTTGTATCAGAACATAGATAACCCACAAACGATTTTTGTAAGGCTCGAAGACAACACCAATCCTTTGTGTTTTGTGACTTCGAGTTTTGAAATAGAGGTATTAGAATTACCTACAGTAGTGGTCCCCACGGTTTTGGAGGTCTGCGACGACGGCGTTCCGGATGGCTTTACGGAGATAGATCTAAGCATAAAGAACACGGAGATTACGGGCAACAACCCTAATTACATGGTGAGCTATTACCTGACGTTGGCGGATGCTGAGGCTGGGCTGGCCCCTTTGCCGATCCCCTATACGAACATCAGCAACTGCCAGACGGTATTCGCAAGGGTGGAGGATACCGTTACGGGCTGTTACGATACGACGGCATTGGATTTGTGCGTCGAGCAGGCCCCGGTGGCCAACGTTCCAGAGCCTTTGCGCTACTGCGACCCGGACAACGACGGTTTCGGGATGTTTCCGTTGGACGATTCGGACAATGAGATTACGGGCGGTGCCCCTGGGCTGACGGTGACCTACCACGAGACATTTGCAAATGCCGATAATAATGTCGATGCGATAGACACGAGCGTGGACTACAACAACATCGTCGTGGACGCGCAGACCCTGTATGCAAGGGTGGAGAGCGCGACCATAGCCACGGACTGTGCGACGATAGTGGAG
>NZ_JANQOM010000045.1 GCF_028289625.1 Winogradskyella sp.
ATAAGATTATAATCCTGAACACCAAAGCTCACACGCCTAAACCCTAAATCATACAATACTTGTAAATGTTCTGCAGTAGTGTTGTTAGGATGGCCTTCAAAACTAAATTCGTAATCCTTTGCTATCTCAGAAACTTTAAGCAATTCGGAAATGAAGAACTTTAAATTTTCGGGTGAAAAAAAAGTCGGTGTGCCACCTCCAAGATGCAGTTCCTTTATTTTGGGCTTTACTCCTAATAATTTTCGGTACAAACTCCATTCTTTTAAAACCGCACTAATATAGGGCAACTCAACTTCATGACGCTTGGTGATACGTTTATGGCAACCACAAAATGTGCAAAGACTTTCACAAAATGGCAGGTGCACGTACAGGCTTATACCCTCTTCTTTGTTAGATTCGTCAAAGGACTTTTTAAGCACTTCTTTCCATTCGTATAACGAAAATGAATCCGCATTCCAATACGGAACCGTTGGGTAACTGGTATAGCGTGGACCTGCCACATTGTATTTATTTACTAACTTTTGACACATATTTATGATTGTCTTATATCAAATTTAATTGTAAGGCATTGTAAAAAATATGATTTTTGTCATGTAACGATTTAATAAACAGTTAAATGCTAAAAAGCTCTTCGTTTGAAGTTACCCTTGCCGATAAGCAGAGTATTATTCTGCCAGAAACCCCCATTGCAAATTTCATAAAAGGAAATCATAAGCGCGTTAAGGTTATCGCCACTTTTGAAAACCAAAGTATTGAATTTTATGCGGCCTTAAAATACGAAAAATCGGGTCTATATCGCATCTATTTTAGCAAAGCAAAGCAAAAAGTATTAGGTGTTTTTATGAACGATTATTTTGAGTTGCAGGTGTTTGAAGATAACTCGAAATATGGTGTGGACATATCCGAAGAATTGGAAGCTGTTCTACTAAGCGATTATGAAGCTTACACCATTTTTGAAAATCTCACACCAGGCAAGCAACGCAGTATCATCTATGCCATATCACGTTATAAATCCTCTCAAATGCGCGTGGATAAAGCTTTAATTTTGACTGAAAATTTAAAACGCGGCATTACCGATCAAAAACTTTGGTTAAAGAAGCATTGATTTCTTTTTGCAGTTGCGCAATTATCTGCTTAACTTTACTCAATAATCGAGCTTAAGCAAGAAGAATTTTGATTCTAAAATCGGTAAAGATTCTTCTCGACTTTTTTAGGCTTAACCTAAGGTCATAAACCAAAAACTAAAAAACATATCATGAAACATCTAAAACTTACCTTATTAGCCTTCAGCATTATTTTTGCAACAGCCTGTAAAAACGATAAAAAAGAAACAGAGGAAGTCGACACCACAGAGCAAACTGAAAGCAAAGAAACATCTAAAATTGCAATCGCACCACTTACGGATTCACCAGCCTATACAGATGCCAAACTTATGCTAGACACTCCTGAAACCATGACTATGGCTGAAGCTGGTGAAGTAGATTTTAATTTTACCCTAGAAAATTATGTCCTTGGCGACCAAACCGATAGCCCTAATGCTCAAAAATTGGCGAATTCTGGCAAAGGGCAGCATATCCACTTTATTTTAAATAATCAACCGTATTCAGCGCACTATGAGCCTAATATTAAAAAGGAAATTCCAGAAGGTGTACACCACTTAGTAGCTTTTCTAAGCCGTTCGTATCATGAGTCCGTAAAAAACGACAATTCTATGGTAGTGAGAAAATTGGAAGTTGGCGAAAATGCCCAAGACAGTTTAGGTCTAGACATGGATGCACCAACATTGATTTATAGCCGACCAAAAGGCACCTATGTTGGGAAAGATACCGACAACTTGTTGCTAGACTTCTTTGTATTGAACACAGAATTGTCAGAAACCGGTAACAAAGTTATAGCGACCATCAATGGCGAAGAATTTACTATTTCGCAATGGTTACCTCATGTGGTGACTGGTTTGCCAATGGGAGAAGTAACCATTAATTTACAGTTAGTAGATGCAGAAGGCAACAACATCCCAGGTCCTTTTAATACGGTTGAGCGCAAAGTAACGTTGAAGGCTGAATAATAAAAAGAATATAACAATGACAAAAAGGTGTAGCGTACGCTACACCTTTTTGTTAAAAGCATCATTTTTAAACTGAATAAAATTGTTAACATTAATCAATGAGCACATTTAAAAGGGTTCCTGTTATTATCCTAAATGGATTTCTTGGATCAGGTAAAACCACACTTTTTAGAAATCTTTTATATCAATCAAAAAAGAAAAGCATACATGTTTGTGCTATTGTTAATGATATGAGCGAACTTGATGTTGATGGTGAGCTACTTGGTAATATCGATTTTATTGAGGAAGACAAAAGTATCTTAGAGTCCATTCACTCTTACGTTTTAAGCAGTAAAAAAGGAATTGAACTACTTGATCGGGCCATTCAAAAATTAATATCAAGTCAAAATCCAGAATTGATTATTATTGAAACTTCAGGAAGCTGCCATCCTATGCCGCTTATAGAATATTTTAAAGAACAAACACAAGTTAAACTAAATGGAGTATTCGCTTTAGTCGATAGTTTAATGTTGACTCACGACTTTAATTATGGGGAAAGTCTAATTCCTAGAATGCAGCATAACTTAACTCAGAATAAAAGAGATACTGTAAATTTATTAGTAGAGCAAATTTTGTTTTGCAGTCATCTTATACTAACCAAAGCAGATCGTGTTGAAGAAGCTAAAATGTTACAAATTGCATCACATATTCAGGATATAAACCCATATACATCCATACATTCTGTGTTATTTGGCAATCTAGGAATTGAATCTTTATTTGAGCTCGATGAATATGATTATTTTAAAGTGGCACAATTAGTTGAGGAATTAAAACCAGTCTTGGAAGCTGAGGAAAAAGCCGATCGACCTTATGATCTTGCAACACGAGTCATAAAGGATGATCGCCCATTTCACCCACAACGTTTATGGGACATCTGCCATCAATACCTCGACAAAAGAATTTATCGTAGTAAAGGATTTTTTTGGCTTGCTAGCAGAGACAAACATTCACTACTTTGGAATCAGGCTGCCGGAGGCATCAATCTGGAATTAGTCGGAACTTGGCGTTCTGGGATCGTTGAAGATGAGCATCACGGTCTCTCAGAAACGGAGATAAAACTGCTAAAAGAACTATTGGCAAAAGAATCAGGACGTTTTGGTGATCGTCACTGCGATCTTACCGTAATTGGAGATAAAGCACAAGTGGATCGATTTACGGATGCACTAAAATCTTGCTTTCTAACAGATGAAGAAATAGCGCACTGGGCTAATGGTTATGAATTTGAAGACCCTTGGCCTAAAAACCTCGTGAAAATAACAAATTAAATTTTGTAATAAATAAAACTGTTAATTTACAGACACAAAAAGTTATTTTATTCATAACGGCTCATCCTGACAACTATTGATAAATCTCAATCTTTAGTCACATCTCTCGAGCAAAGGCTCATTAAAACTCTAGAAATTAAAACATAATTTTCACAAACATTATTGCAACTAAGTTGCATTTAAATATTTATTATTAATTTTATTCCCCTAATTTTTTTGACACAACTCTTATAATCATGACAACTTTAAACAAACTTCCAGTAACAGTATTAAGTGGCTTTCTCGGAGCTGGAAAAACGACATTACTTAATCATATTTTACATAATAAACAAGGTCTCAAAGTTGCCGTTATTGTTAATGATATGAGTGAAGTCAACGTTGATGCTGAATTGGTAAAAAGTGAAAACATACTCTCTCGTACCGAAGAGAAGTTGGTCGAAATGAGTAATGGTTGTATTTGCTGTACACTTCGAGAAGACTTAATGATAGAAGTAGAACGATTGGCTAAAGAAAATCGATTTGACTATCTACTTATAGAAAGTACTGGTATCAGTGAGCCAATCCCTGTTGCCCAAACCTTTTCTTTTGTAGATGATGAAAATGACATTGATTTATCACGCTTCAGTTATGTCGATACTATGGTAACTGTAGTGGACGCATTTAACTTTTTTAAGGATTTTGGCAGTCCAGAAACTCTAATGGATAGAGAGCTTACCGATATTGAAGGAGATTACCGTACCATTGTTAACTTATTGACGGACCAAATAGAGTTTGCCAATGTTATTATTCTTAATAAAACTGATTTGGTCTCTGAAGATCACCTCACCATATTGAAAGCGACTATCCAAAAATTAAATCCTTCAGCACATATTATTGAGTCGAGTTACAGTAGAGTAAACCCTAAAGAAATTTTAAATACTGGTTTATTCGATTTTGAAGAAGCCGAGCAAAGTGCAGGATGGATAGAAGAACTTAGTAAAGACGAACACACACCTGAAACTGAAGAATATGGGATTTCTTCTTTTGTATATCGTACAAAAAAACCTTTTGATCCAGAACGATTTTTAAATTATATTCAAAATCAATTTCCTGATAATATCATCAGAAGCAAAGGCTTATTTTGGTTGGCATCGCGACCTGATCAGGCTTTAGTTTGGGGACAAGCCGGTGGTTCTTTAAATGCAGAAAGCGCTGGTGTATGGTGGAGCAGTATGCCCTTTGAACATCGCATTCAACAACTAGCATTCGTAGAAAATAAGGATTTGATTGAAAGCGATTGGGACATTACCTTTGGTGACCGAAAAAATGAAATTGTTTTTATAGGTTTAGACATCAACGAATCGCTTATAAGAGCACAATTAGACAATTGTTTATCTTCGGACGAAGAATTAGCCACACAACGATGGATGGAGGGTTATAAAGACCAATGGCCTGTGGATAGAGCTTATGCTTTGTGATTAGTTAACTAACAAACGTTTTAAATAAGTGATTGAAAATGAATAAGATATGAAAATAAGAATATCGATAAGCTCATTGCTTTTAGCTTCAACGCTTATTTCATTTTCCCAAAACTTTTATTTTCCTAAAAAAAATTACAATGATAGTACCATATTAGCTAAATCCTTACCAAAACTAGCTGAGCAACTACAAGAATCATTGACGATATCTTGGACAGAAGTATCAATGAATACAAAAATGAATCTAGCTTTAGCGGCTAAGCAATATGAGAATGCCCTTATTTACCTAGATTCGCTAAGACTACCTTTTAATGAAGATTATAAATATGGTGTATTTGTCCCTTATGAGGTCTATGCTAAAGTTCAAAATAATATAGATGATAATACTACCTTTAAAACACTTTTAGAATCCCAATTTACCCAAACATTTACTTCAATTAATGTACCATCGCAAGAAATTATTGAGAGTAATGCTATGGTTTCTGTTGATGGTTTTAAAAAGTCCTTCGAGACCATTTTAGAACAACGGAAGGCCAGTGATACCATTCAGATGAAAGAAGCGATTCAACTTATTAGAATGTTCAATGTTTATAACGTTTTTAAGGAAACTGTTCCAACGTTAAAAAGTGTGATTGAAACGTACAGTCAAAAAACTTACACTATTGAAACAGCCAATATTAAGGTACGAGATAGCAGTAAATTACGGGCCCATATTGTACGGAAAAAGAACAGAGAAGAGAAACGACCAACAGTCTTTATTTTTAATATTTATGCTGATTCCATACGTGATATTGGGAGAGCAAAGTTTTATGCAAATAAAAATTACAACTGTGTTGTTGCTAATACCAGAGGAAAATCAATTGAAGGCAAAGAAATTTCACCTTTTGAATATGATGGGAAAGACGCTCACGATATCATAGACTGGATAAGTAAGCAGAATTGGAGCAATGGAGAAGTGGGCATGGTTGGTGGCAGTTACTTAGGTTTTGGACAATGGGCAGCTACTAAGCAACTTCACCCTGCACTAAAGACCATTATGCCTCAGGTAGCTGTGGGACCTGGAATTGATTACCCAATGAACGGTAATGTATTTATGAGTTACATGCTTCGCTGGATAAATTATGTAACCTCTAACAGAACAACCGACTATAAAGACTTTTCAAATGTCATTAAATGGAACAGTATTTATAAAAAATGGTATGAGAACGGGGCTTCATTTCGCTCTCTAGATAGTATCGAAGGACGGCCAAATACAGTTTTTCAACGCTGGTTAGACCATCCATCTTACGATTCATTTTGGCAAGATATGGTACCTTATAAAGCAGATTTTTCAAGAATTGATATTCCAGTTTTGACCACTACTGGTTATTTTGATGATGACCAAATGGGTGCCTTATACTACTACAAACAACATCATAAGCATAATCCAGATGCTGAGCATTATTTGATTATTGGCCCTTATTCCCATGGCGGTGCGCAACTTTATCCAGAGAAAGAAGTGTATGGCTACAAGGCAGATTCAGTAGCGACCTCATTTAATTTTAGAAATCGTTCTGTAGAATGGTTTGACCATATTTTAAAAGGTACACCACAACCGTCATTTCTTAAAGATAAGGTGAATTTTCAAGTTATGGGAACAAACACTTGGTACCATAGCAATTCTTTATCAGAAATGAGCAATGACACCTTAACCTTGTATTTTAGCACTACAAAATTGGGTGCGAATTACACTTTAAGTCCAAATAAGTCCGCAGGTTATATTGAGCAAAAAGTAGATTTTAAAGACCGTAGTGATACCGTGAATTTTAAATTCGAAGTGCTAAAGGATTCCATTACTTCTGATATCCCAAATTCGGTAAGCTATGTTTCTGAACCTTTTGAGAAGCCTACCATTATAAGTGGCTCATTTATAAATTCCATTAAAGCATCGATTAATAAACAGGATGTTGACATAGTTATAAAGATTTATGAACTTATGCCAAATGGAAAGTACTTTAGCTTGTTTTCAGCCAGTGGCTTTAGTACCTTGCAAAGAGCAAGTTATGCCATGGATAGGACCCAACGTCAACTGCTTCAACCCGAAAAAAAGGAGACCATAAATATTAGTACATCCTATATAACATCTAAGCAAGTGGATAAAGGTAGTCGATTGGTAGTAGCTTTAGGTATAAATAAAAACCCTAATTGGCAAATTAACTATGGGACTGGTAAGGATGTTAGTGATGAAACCATAGCGGATGCCAATGAGCCATTAATCGTCAAATGGTATGGGGATAGTTTTATTAAAATACCTATATTGAAAGAATAATAAAAAATGACTAATATTCATCTCAAATTAAATATACAGGCTAACATGTCTAGACATTTATTTCAAACAATACTTTTTTTACTTTACTGTGTTCTGGGCAACTTTCAAACAATAGCCCAATCAAAAAAAGAACCGCTTTCATTCAACGATGTTAGACAATGGCGTACCCATTCGATTACCTTATCTGACAATGGAGAATGGTACACTAAGCTATACAGCTTGTTCGATAAACCTGAGTCTGAAAAAGATACCATTACGGAACAAAAGTTGGAAAACTATTTTGATGATAATAATCAAACCGACATACTTTACATCTGTAATTCTAAGGATGGCATTAAATATAAAATTCCAGACGGTAGAAGACCTGCATTTTCAAGCGCATCAGATTGGGTAGCTTATCAAATAATACCAAAACCTAAAAAAGATAAATCCAAAAAGGATAAAGAAGAGGAAACCTTCATAGAACTAAAACACCTCAAGTCTGGTTTTACGGTAAAATATAAGTCGAGTGCAAAGTATCAATTTCTTGATGGGAAAAATTATTTCATTACTTCAGATAAAAAAAGCCTCTTAATATATGATTTAAATCATAGACGGGAACACTATATAGGCAACATTGGAGAATATGTAATCAATAAAAAATCAGATTACATTGCCTATACTATAAACTCAAAAGACAATCGTGGTAATGGTATTTATTTATACAATCCAAAACTAATGACCACCAAAGCTGTTGAAACGAGTAATAAGGTGTATTCTAATTTATCTTGGAATCATGACAATACTAAGTTAGCTGCCTACAAGTATCAATTACTTGATGATGAAGTAGACTATATCAATATGGAAATTAATGTGTTTAGTGCTTTGGATTCAAACTCTGTTAAGTCAGATAAATACGCAGTAAAAGGTATTAAAGAATTACCCGAACTTATGGGCCCAGCAACAAAATCTGGTGCAATTGGTTGGAGTAAAGATAATGAACGTCTATTCCTAAAACTCAAAACATATCCAGCTAAAGAAGACGAGAAAAACAAAAGTAAAAAGGATGACCAAGAAGCATCTACCGTTCAGGTATGGCATTGGAAAGACAAAAAGCTCTTGTCTGAACGCATAATGGAATATGATGACAAACAAAATGAGGTTTACGAGGCTATCTTCTTCAGAAATACAAATACTCTTGCACAATTAACAGGTGAAGAAATTCAAAAACTTATTCGTAGTGAAGGTACAGACCAGTGGGCCATTGGCACAGATAATAGGGAGTATATTTCGGATTGGGATATATATAAAAACGATTTATATCGAATTAATCTTAAAACTGGTGACAAAAAGTTAATTGAAAAAGAATATCGTTCCAGATATAGTACAGGTATAGAAATCTCACCAGATGGTGATAACGCGATCCTATGGGATGGAGCCAACTACTGGTCCTATGATTTTGAAAAGGGTACGAAAGAAAATATATCAAATGAAATTTCTTTTATAGATAAGGAATATGACAAATTCGGTTATAGCCCAAATTATGGCTTTGTAGGGTGGGTTAAAAATCAAAATGCTGTTATTGTAAATCATAAGCTAGATTTATGGTTATTGCCTTTAGATAAGAATGAAAAAGCTCAAAATCTTACATCAGAACTAACTTCCAAGGATTCCATACGCTTTCGATTTGAAGACTATAGTTTTGCATACGAACCAGAAATTGAGGATAGATATATAGATTTTTCAAAACCAAATTTCCTATATGCTTTTAATACGCAAACTAAGTATGCAGGCTACTATAATTTGCAAAATGGAAAATTAAAAAAACTCATTTATGGTCCTAATGCTTACGCTGATCCTTACCGAAGATACACCATAACAAAAAGTAAGAATACTGATGTTATTGTTTTTAAAAAAGGAGATTACCAAAACTTTCCTGAAGCTTATTTAACACAATCAGATTTTTCAAGACCAAAAAAAATAACGAATACTAACCCGCAACAAGAACATTTTAAATGGGGAAAAAGGATACTCATAGATTATACTAACGATGATGGAGTACCGCTTCAAGGTATATTAAGCATTCCCGAGGACTACAAAAAAGGAGAAAAATTACCTATGATTGTGTATTCATACGAAAAGCTTTCTAATGGTAGATATAACTATGCGATACCTTATTTAAATGGTGCAACTGTTCCTGAAATGTTATATGTATCCGAAGGTTATCTGTTTTTAAGACCTGACATCCATTTTAATGTTGGCACACCACATTCTGACATGCATGAAAGTATTGATGCCGCTATAGAAAAAGTTATCGCCTTAGGATATGTTGACGAACAAAAAATAGGTTATGAAGGCTTTAGTTTTGGTGGTCATTGTGGTATGTATATGTCAACGCAAAATAATAAATTTGCAGCTATAGCCGCTGGCGCTGGAGTTAGTAACTTGGTTCAAGGATTTAATATAGATATTGTGCGAGATGGTAGTAACGAACAAGATTATTACATGACAGGCCAAGGAAGGCTTGGTACAGACCCTACATCTAATACTGAAATGTATATTTCAGAATCACCTGTATTTAATGCTGCTACAATGAATACGCCACTCTTACTTTTCCATGGCACAGCGGATAAAGTCGTACAATGGGAACATTCATTTGGCTTCTACAGTATTTTGCGTTATCTTCAAAAACCAGTTGTTTTTCTCTCATATTTGGATGAAGGTCATGGTATGAGACAAGAAAATAATCGACTCGATGTTCAAAAAAGACTAAAAGAATACTTTGACCATTATCTAAAAGGTGCAACAGCAAAAGATTGGATGATTGAAGAATTACCATATACACCTAGGGAAAAGTCAAAAGAAAAGGACAAAAGATCACTACCTAAATGGAAACAGATACAACCATAAACTATAGATAATTAATTAATATTAAACAACTCATAACAGAATGAAACATAAAATGAAAAGACTAAACTATCTTCTAATTGCCCTCCTATTTACTTTACCTACATCGCTCTTTGCTAACGAAGGCATGTGGTTTTTAATGCATATTGAACGTCTTAACCATCGCGATATGCAAAAGATGGGACTTCAGTTAACCCCTGAAGAAATCTATAGTATTAATAATCAAAGTTTAAAAGACGCCATCGTGCAGTTTGGTGGTGGTTGTACTGCAAGTATCATATCTAGTAATGGTTTGGTACTTACAAATCATCACTGTGGTTATAATGTGATAGCCGAATTATCAACTGCTGAGCAAAACCATTTAAAAAATGGTTTTTGGGCACAATCCTTAGATCAAGAACTAAAGCCACAAAGTTTATCCGTAAGATTTTTTGTGAGAATGGATGACGTTAGTGAACGAATTCTGTCTAAGGTTAATGATGCAATGACAGAGAAAGAACGTGAAGCGGCTATTAATAAAGAGATTGCTAAAATTCAAGGAGAAAATAATGGCGGTGGAAAATATACGGTCTCAGTAAGGTCTTTTTATCAAGGCAACGAATACTATTATTTCGTATATGAGGATTATACGGATGTAAGATTGGTGGGCACACCACCGGAAAGTATTGGAAAATATGGAGGAGATACTGACAATTGGGAGTGGCCACGTCATACAGGAGATTTCTCTTTATTCAGAGTATATGGAGACGCTAATGGTCAACCTGCTCAATATTCCCCTAGCAATGTTCCACTAAAAGCAAAATATCATTTACCAGTTAACATCAATGGTGTAAAAGAGAATGACTTTGCCATGATTTTGGGTTATCCGGGACGTACAAATCGTTGGATGCCTGCGGAAGGCATAGAGCAAAATGTTAAGTATGCTTATCCTGCTTGGGTTGAAGGCTCCAAGCTTAGTATGGATGTTATGAAAAAATATATGGATGAAGATGAATCCGTAAATCTAATGTATGCATCACAATATGCAGGAATTGCCAATTATTGGAAAAACCGACAAGGTATGATAGATGCCTTAACCAAACACGGCACTGCAGCTACCAAACGTAAAATAGAGGAGAAATTTAATAAGTGGGCCAACAAATCGAAGAACAAAGCCACTTATGGCGACGTAATAAGCACCATTAATAACTATTACAGCCTCACAAATGAAAAAGCACAACACGACAATTATTTATTGGCTTTATTACGTTCAAGTATGTTCGCTGTACTTCCTTACAGAATTGGAAGCGGCCTAGAAAACTATGTTTCATCGAACGAAGCAAAACGCAAAGAGTTAGGTCCTCGATTATCTGCATTCATTAATAATGCTTACACAGACTATCATTTGCCCTTGGAAAAGGAGATTTTGGCAGAACAACTAAAATTATATAGTTCTAAATCTAATTATGAATTACCTGAGTTAATTAACGAAATCGCATCCAAGGAAGATATTAATGCGTATGTTGAAGCTATGTTTAATCTTAGTATGTTCTCATCGAAAGAACGTGTAGCAGCATTTTTAGACTACCCTGACGCTGATTTATTGGCAAATGATCCACTTTATAAGTTATCATCAGCATTATTGACAAAATACAGGGAAGAACCCGAAGCACTTCAGCAACCTTTAAATGATTACCAAAGATCATTCAGGTTACTAGTCAAAGGATTGCGCGCATCTGAAATAAGTAGAATAGAGTATCCTGATGCAAATTCCACGCTTCGATTATCGTACGGTAAAGTAAGAGCTTTACCTAAAGACGCAAGAAACGATGCTGCAATTAATAACTACACCACCTTTAAAGGCGTGATTAATAAATACAAGCCAAATGATCATGAGTTTGATTTGCCTAAAGATATGCTTGAGTTTTTTGAAAAGAAAGATTATGGACGTTACGCCAATGAAAAGGGACAACTTTCAGTAAATTTCTTAACGGATAATGACATTACTGGAGGAAACTCAGGGTCACCGGTTCTCAATGGAAAAGGAGAACTAATAGGCTTGGCTTTTGACGGCAATATTGAAGCCATGGCAGGAGATGTGATATTTGATAAGGATTTACAACGTACCATTAACGTGGACATTCGATATGTCCTTTGGTTAATAGACAACTATTCCGATGCCAGAAACATTGTGGACGAATTAACGATTGTAGCAGAATAACCTTAATTTTTAATATTAAATACGTTGTTATGAAACTAAAATTTCATAACAACGTATTTTATTTTTAGGGATTTGGTAAGACCTCATTTAATTACCATAAAAAGTAAAATTCAAGTAAATCATCTTTAAAATTAATATTGTATTTTTAAAAGTTAATAAAATCAATCTTTTAATACCAATCTAGTTATGTTACAAAGAAAATTTGACGACCTTGTGAAAGCAGAATTCCCAGGTGCTATGGATGCTAAAGACACCTCTATTCATTATCTAGGAAAAATGCAACTCGAGTATAAGATAGACATTTCCAAAGTGTTGATGGCGACATCCGTATGTTCAGATGATATAAATGTCCCTTCAACAACATTCTTTAATGTATTATTTGGCCCATTTATTATGGGAGGATTAGGAGGGCTTCCTTTCGCTGGACAAACAGGTATGACGGCATTTGCCCACCATATTCCAGATGGTGGTAGTGCCTTCATTTTTTATGGCCCTCATATTGGTGTTACACTTGATGGTGAATTGGGTAAAATGTACAGACCACGTCAAGAAGAAACTGGGAATTCGTGCGGTGCACTTATGCTAGCCTTAAATCGATTTGAGGATAGTAAGTATAAACCTGTATTAAATGATGATGACTATCAACAAATGAAACTTGAAGAAAGTTTATTACCCTACCGAGATGATATTCTAAATAGTGATAATCCTCAAAAGGCTATCACCGAAGCCACTTATAAAATTATAGATAAAAAAGTCCATGATCACATTAAAACATGTAAGGATGAGTTTCATGTAGATCGCGTTACACTTTTGGGTGGTATTATCATTAATACCGACTATGGCTTAGATGATTATTTTGCGGTAAGAAACTTTGAGGTCATCTACCTTAAGCATTTATAATACAGAGTAATTACCGAATAACATTTGATATACAGTTGTAGAAAATTTATTTTCTTTTGGGTAAAACCAACCATGGTAACTATTGTGTGCGATTTACTAAATCAAATTGAGGCTTAGACAACTCAAAAAACCATTGTAAGTAATTGTCCTTCGCCTACTTAAAAAACATTCCAACAGTGTTTCAGGTAACAAAGAACTCATAAATGCTCAACGACAGATTTCTAAACTATATCAGCAACTATATAAAGCTTAACAAAGACGAGTTGGAGTTACTCAATTCTAAAGTTAATGAACGTACCTATCTTAAAAATCAGTACATCGTTCAGCAAGGAGATGTCTGTAAAAGTGCTAATTTTATTATTTCTGGTTGTACCAAAACCTTCTATATGGATGAAGAGGGCCAAGAGCATATCGTCATGTTTTCTATTGAAGATTGGTGGACCTCAGATTTGGGCAGCTTCATTACCCAAACCCCAGCCGATTTTAACGTACAATGCCTAGAACCCACAACGTTAGTTCAATTTACCTACGAACACTTAGAAGAGCTCTACACCCAAATTCCACAAATAGAACGTCTGTTTAGAAAAATCATTGAACGCGCTTTTGTTGCCTCTCAAAAACGGATTATAAGAAATTTTAGTCTTGATGCTAAGGAGCGTTATAAAGTATTTAGATCTAAATATCCTGAAATCGATCAGCGCGTACCACAATATATGATTGCGTCTTATCTTGGCATTACCAAGGAATTTCTAAGCAAAATAAAGAGCAAACTCATCCACGACTAGCAAAATATTAATCTAGTTTAACTTCATTTCATATTCTAGTTCATTTTTTAAGGATTTAATGTTAGAGACCTTTGTACCATAACATTAAATACACAAAAGATGAATACATTATTAGACAACATCAGTACCATTAATAGCATGATTTTAGAAGGCAAGGCTTTAGAAGCTTTCGATCAGTTTTATCATGAAGACGTTGTAATGCAGGAAAACGATAACCCCATTGTAAAAGGTAAAGTAGCAAACCGCCAACGCGAAGAAGAATTCTTTGCCTCTATTACAGAGTTTAGAGGTGCACAGCCTTTGAATGTTACGGTTGGGGAAAATACCACGATGGTCGAGTGGCATTTTGACTATACACACAAAGATTGGGGAGAACGCAATTATACCCAAGTGGCTCTACAAGAATGGAAAAATGGAAAAATCATCAAAGAAAAATTCTACTACAGATCTTGAATAACAAAATTAAATCACCAAAAATTATGAAAACAATAAAAAGAATAACAGCAGTCATTTTCATTGCCTTTATGACCTTCTCATTTACAACCTTAGAAAAAACTAATAAAAAAGTAAGTGCAGACAAAAGTACAGTAACCTGGAAAGGCTATAAAGTAACAGGCTCACATACAGGACAGATTTCCATTAAATCTGGAACCTTAAGTTTTAACAACGATAAGCTTACAGGAGGTAACTTTGTCATCGATATGACGACCATTAGCGTTACTGACTTAAAAGGAGACTATAAAACACAACTTGAAGGCCATTTAAAATCGGATGACTTTTTTGGAACCACAAATCATCCTGAAGCAAAATTGGTTTTCACCAATGTAAAAGCAAGTGGAAAAAATGCTTATGAAATTACAGGGGACATCACCATTAAAGGCAAGACTGAAACCATCGAATTTGATTTATCCATTTATGGTAATAAGGCTACAGGCTCATTGAAAATTGATAGAACAAAATTCGATGTAAGATATGGCTCAGCCAGCTTTTTTGATAATCTAAAAGACAAAGTCATCTATGACGAATTCGATATTGTGGTCGATTTGGAATTCTAAAAGGTAGCGCTATGGCTTATAAAAAACTGCATTGATTACAATGCAGTTTTTTTATGGATTTACTTCTTACCTTGAATAATTAGGCGCTTCCTTGGTGATTGTAACATCATGCGGATGACTCTCATGAATACCGCTCGCTGTAATTTTCACAAAGCGTCCTGTTTCCTGTAAAGTAACAATATCCTTTGCACCACAGTAACCCATACCAGCCCTTAGTCCACCAACAAATTGGTGAATACTTTCAAACAACTCACCTTTATATGGCACGCGACCTACAATACCTTCAGGCACTAATTTTTTAATGTCGTCCTCTACGTCTTGGAAATAGCGATCCTTACTACCTTGTGTCATGGCTTCTACAGAACCCATTCCTCGATAAGATTTAAACTTTCTCCCTTCATAAATTATGGTTTCCCCTGGACTCTCTTTAGTTCCTGCTAAAAGGGACCCTAACATCACCGTATCCGCACCAGCAGCAATAGCCTTAGGAATGTCACCCGTATAGCGAATACCACCATCAGCAATAACAGGTACACCAGAACCTTTAATTGCCGCAGCTACTTCGAGCACGGCTGAAAATTGAGGGAAGCCAACGCCAGCAACTACTCGGGTTGTGCATATGGAACCAGGTCCGATACCTACTTTAACGGCATCAGCACCCGCTTCTACCAAATATCTAGCAGCTTCACCAGTTGCTATATTACCGACTATAACTTCTAGATTTGGAAATTTATCTTTTATCGATTTAAGAATACCAACCACACCCTTAGTATGACCATGTGCGGTATCTATTACTACTGCATCTACTCCAGCGTTAACTAGTGCTTCTGCTCTATCAACTGCATCTCCTGTAACACCTATAGCAGCAGCTACCCTTAGTCTACCATATTGGTCTTTGTTGGCAATTGGTTTTTGTGTGACTTTAGTGATATCCCTAAACGTAATTAAACCTGCTAATTTATCGCCTTCAACAATCAATAGCTTTTCGATTTTATTGGCTTGTAAAATAGCCTCTGCATCTTTTAAGGATGTTCCAACAGGTGCCGTCACTAAGTTTTCGCCAGTCATTACCTCAACAATAGGTCTGTTGTTATTATGCTCAAAACGTAAATCACGATTGGTAACAATCCCTTTTAGTATGCCATTTTCATCAACAATAGGAATCCCACCAATGCTATGGTCGCGCATGGCATTTTTAGCATCAGCAACAATGGCATCTAAAGGCAAAGTCACCGGATCTATGATCATACCACTTTCGGCACGTTTTACACGTCTTACTTTTTGGGCTTGATCTTCAATAGTCATGTTTTTGTGAAGTACCCCTATACCACCTTCTTGTGCCATAGCAATGGCCATTCGGCTTTCTGTAACCGTATCCATTGCTGCAGAAATCACAGGAATGTTTATCGTAATGTTTCGTGTAAATTTTGTTTGAATATTAACTTCGCGCGGAAGTATTTCAGAAAATGCCGGAACTAATAGGACGTCATCGTAGGTAAGACCTTCACCTAGGATTTTATTTTCGTGTGCTGTCATGATGCAATTCAGATATAATTGCGTGCAAATTTACGCATTTTATTTCATTTAATTAGGATTTGCTTTTACCTTAATCGTAGATCCTTTGATATATGTGGGAATACATTATTGACTTAGTTATCAATAACAATCCATCTTTATCTGCTCGTTATTTTCAAACGCACTTAAAGGTTGCTTTAATTTTGATTTTGTTATCCTATCTAAAACTTCCAAAACGCGATTCTGCATAGCTATGGAACCACAAATCATAATGACCCCTTCGTTATTCAAAACCTTGCATATCAAATCTTCTTTTTCCTTTATCACATCTTGTACATAAACCTTTTCATCTTGCTCTTGTGAATATGCGATATGAAAGCTTTCTAAATAGTTTTTCTTAAATGCTTTTTCAACAAATTCTGAATACAACTGAAACGATTCTTGTGTGCGTCCGCCCCAAAATAAATGTGTTTTTATGTCAATAGTATTCTCATTGATCATCCCTAAAAATGGGGCTATTCCTGTCCCGTTGGCTATCATGATGACTTCCTTAGCGTATGATGGAAAATGGAAATCCAAATTCCTTTTAATTTTTGCTTTAGCCATATCATTTTGTGTTAGGATGCTTAGTTGTTTAGAGCAAATCCCTAATTCGTGCTTTTTAATGCTGAGTAGAATGGTACCATCCACTCTACCGATAGAATATTGTCGTTCAACATGGTCTTCTTCAGGATAAAAGGCCAATAAATCTCCAGATTGAAATTTTTGTTTTTTTAGAGGTTTTAATTGTAATAAAAATGTATCGTCAATGTTGCATCCTGAATTATGGATAATTTCTAAATCCTTCAGCTTCTTTCTATTGACTTGTGGTTGACTAAATACAATCTTTAAGTCTTGACCTGTACTATCATTCCATTGTTGTATCCAAGATTTAAAAGCTTCAATAGACTGGTTATTAATCTTGAAAAGTGGCAAGATTGGTATATAATTAAGATGTTTTTGAAGCAGTGCATCAACCACTATAGCATATTTACAAAAGTCTGGATACATCAGAGACCCAAAACCGATAACAGCATAAGCTATTTGCTGTTTTTGCTTAACGGTTTCAAATATTTTTTCGAAGTTTCTAGCATTTGATGGTGCCTCACCTTCACCATAAGTCGCCGTAAACACAACCAAATGTTTTGCCTTTGGATAGGTTGAATAATTATTAAGTTGGTCTAGATAAACGATTTTCTTATCATTGATTAGTGCATCAAAAAACTGTTTAGCAAAACGATTTGTATGGCCTGTTTCGGAACCTACCAATATAATATACTCTGCTTCATCCTTAGAATATGTATTTTTAATCTTTGTGTTATCTTTTTTGCGCTTTAGTGCCATGGCAAAACCAGAATACATAAAAAACAAAATGGCAAAACAACTCAATAGCAGAATAACAGCCCAAATGATAGTCCCTTGACCTGTATGCAATACTAAACTCCAATTTGAAGCTAAGGTCACCAATGGAATTTCTGCTTTACTGATGATGGTTCCATTGTACTGATTAACGTATAATTCCTCATTCTTTAGTTCTAAAATGAAATAATCCTCTTCATCATTAGAAAAAGGAAACTCCAAAGTCTTTAATTGACCAAGCGTAGTGGATTTAAATATTTCGAAATCTTCAATTCCGATTCTACTTAGTGTCGAATTGTTTTCATTTTCAACATGTACCAACTTATCAGATGGCAACAAATCGAACTTTTCAAGTGACAAAAAAACACCAGTCAACGTAATGATGATTATTGGAATCAAAGTATATCTACCTAAAACAACATGGTAGTATTGCTCAAAATTTTCCTTAACGACTTTGGAAAAGAACCGTTTAAATCCTCCTTGACGCTTCAAAATCAATTTTATACCAGTAATCGCAATAAGAAATAGAAGAAAAGAAAAGAAGCCGACTAGAAAGCGCCCTGTAGATTTTAAGAATAATGAGCGATGTAGATTAGTGGCAAATTCAAAAATAGGTTTCTTTTTGATGAGATTACCTAATTTTTCTGCTGTAAGGGGATTGATGTAAAACGTCTCGCTCTTTCCATCTTTTGTAATCACTGACGCCATTACAAAATCATTCTTATCAATATTTAGGGTAAGGATTTCATCATATGTATTCTGCAAAGTTCCTAGTGTTTTAGACAAGGATAAATTCTTAGCATTATCCACAGCATAAGGTTGCACCTGATTTGAAATAGGTTCGAATGCCAAGATAATACCTGTGACCGTTGCAATAAAAATGAATATAGCAGAAGATACAGCCAATATTAAATGACTGTATCTCCATATCGAAATCGTCATATTCAAACTTTGATTATTGCGGCATTAACCGAATATATCGGATAAATCCCTTGCCTTCCACCTTACTCTTTACAGACTCTGAAGTTAACTCAAACTCCACATCATCTGCATAGTATTCCTGATCTTCAACAGCAGTTTCAAATCTAATTTTGTAGCCACTGTCAATCTTTTCATCTTCAATTTCAATAACACTAATAGCGCGTTCACCACCACTGATAGTTGCGCCAGTTATAGCATCAATATCTGTACGTACTTTACCGTGAAATTTCCACCACTCCGTAATATCAAAATACCATTCGTCATCATCGCCAAGCACATATAGTGTCTTTTCGTACTCTCCTTCCGGATTTAACAACGAAATCACGATATAAGCACCTTCACCTGTGTAATTCGTCAACTGAATCATACATTTATAAGTCGAGGATGGTTGTTTCAGAGTAAACCCAAATAATATAATGGCTAAGACGAGTAAAGGTGCTTTTTTTATTACTTTAAAATCCTGCATGCTATTTTAAGAAATTGATATTGACATTATTTTTTTGAAGTAGTTCATTCTCACTGGCCAAATCATATACCGATTCTTCAAAATCAGTTTTAACGGATTTATCGGCACCAATGGAAATGAGATACTTTAACATATCTTGATTTTTAGCTTTCATAGCTGCCAAATGCAAGGGTGTTAAGCCATCATTATTTTTAGTGTTGACATCAATTTTGAATTCATGAACACGCTTCAACAAATCGATATTGTTTTTTTCAATGGCTAAATGATAAAGTGTTTTTCCTTGTCCTTGTACTTTAGACATCTCTAAACCTGCTTCAGTTAACAGTTTTAATTTAGCATCAAAAGTAGCTGTATCATTACTTCGGTAATTGTTTAGCAACTCATAAACTAAAGAATTTCCTTCTTTGTCAATAGTGCTTACATTAGCACCTTTTTTCAACAAGAAATTTACAACCTCAATATCATTTCTGCTCACAGCCATAGCCAAAGCAGAACGTCCATCGGTGTTAACCATATTAATGTCTTTAACATATTGCAATAAAAATGTTACGACGTCTAAAGAATTTCGGCTAGCGGCATTGATAAATGGTGAATGTCCATTCTCATCTTGCAGATTAATGTCAACACCATTTTCTATAAAGAACTTAAATAGGTCTAAATCCTCACTATCATAAGCGATATTATGCAATGGGTTTTTTCCTCCACTACCGACAACATTAATAGCAATGCCCTTACTTTCTAAAAATTGATAAGTCTCCAAAGTGTTTTTACGCCCTCGCAAACCTTGACTAGCGAATATAACAGCATTGCCGCCTTTAGAATTAAGATTTTTGTATGGCAAACCCTTTTCAATCAACAGATTTAAAAACTGAACATTACCACCTTTAGCAGCGTAGTTAAAGATGCCGTTGCCATTATTATCAGTGCTTTTTATATCAATGCCTTTAGAAGTAAAATAATTATTTAACCAAAAATCCTCTAAAAACGGAGCAACTAATAATAAGGCATTGGCACCATCATGATTTGACTCTTTTGATGCATCAGCACCATGATCAAATATAAAATCATACAGTTTGGTATTGGTCTGGCCTGTGACTGCTGCAAAATTCAATAGTGAATATCCATGACTATCAATAATGTCGGTCTTAGCTCCATGCTTTACAAGATATTGCATCATCTCAAGATTATCCTTGTAAGCGGCCCAGAAGATATAGGTTCTTCCATCGTGCGTTAGCTTATTAACTCCATTGCCTTCTTTAGATAACAAATACTTGACCGTTTCATTATCTACTTTTTCAATAAGGGCATAAGTAATAGCGTCAAACGCATTTCGATTTAATTCAGAAATGTCGTGCCCTTCCACTATTTTTTTGTCGATATCAGCAATGGAAGGGTTAGATTTCCAATAATCCCTGTCTAGGAAAACATTCGATTCCTGAGCAAAAAAAGGTGAAACAAAAAGTATAATGACAATACTTAATATTAGATTTCTCCTTTTCATTAGATACTACTTTTTACGAAAGATTCGATAACCTTTTCTATATCTTCTTTTGCTATCATTTCTTCATCAAAAAGATGTTTATGCAATACTTTGTTATCGACTTTAGCTTCAAGATTTAAGTCCTTATTACGACTATATACATCATCCCATTTAGCTCTTACCATTACCCATTTATCATAATTTGTTTTCCACCAATCTTGGGCTGCCTGACAACGGCTGTCATCTACTTTTTTATAAGTGTTATAGCCTTTTTCTTTTGCAAGAATCACGTCTTCTTTTCCAGCTTCGCGAATGACCTTGTCATTATCCTGATCGTGTACCCAACCATAATCTGTAATCTCGTGTCTATTCCCTCTCATAGTAATATTGTAGTCGCTGCGCTTCGTGTACTCACGTCTAGGTAATGGTGCGGTAGTTGTATTTTCCCAGTAGCTTTTACCGTTTATATGAACCCAAGTTCCAGATCCTTCATAACGTGGACTATCATCGACTTGAAATACTTTTTGTGTCCATTGTCCCTTAACGTCACTCTTGTCTTTTTCTTCAAACAACCATTCGTTATCGCCATTGTACATATAAAACTCTGTGTTTTCGAACAACCAGTCTTGTCTCCAGTGTTTTACAATCATTGGCTCATCTGGTCTTCCTACTTGAAGTATGTGTTGAATAGAGACTTTATCATTTTCGTCTACCACTAATTGTCCCCATTCTAAACCTCTATCAGTTTTGGTCTTTGATGGTTTATACAACGAATCCTGACTATAGTGAAAGGTTTCCGCAAAATTAAAAGTGACTTCAAAACAACCACACATTTCCTTAATGGCTTCTCTATCTTGTTTTTTCTTTTTTTGGGCATTAACAGTTAATGACATTACAAAAATTAAGCTTGTTAATAGTGCTACTTTTTTCATTTTTAAAGGTTTTGTTTTTTTTGATAAAATTTTCTATTCTTATTTAGATTGATTTAAAATAACTTTTATATTTGCGACAAATTTAAATAAGAATGAGTCTAAATAAAAATAAAATCTGCTTTTATTTTCTAATTTTTTTTATAAGTTATTCACAAGGACAAGAGACTAAAGAAATCTCAAAGGACTCATCCAAAATCGAAAAGCTAGATGAAGTTTTAATCACAGCAACAAGGACTTTGAGACAATTATCTTCATTACCGCTTCCGGCTCAAATTATCTCCAAAAAAGAAATACAATCCATCAACTCCATTAGACTTTCAGACATACTAGAAGAACAAACGGGATTAATTACAGTGCCCGATTTTGGTGGTGGTGAAGGGATTCAGTTACAAGGTTTAGATTCGCAGTATATCCTTATCCTTATTGATGGTGTTCCTCTAGTTGGTCGCTCAGCTGGGACTTTTGATTTAAATAGGCTGAGTGTCGGCAACATCAAACAAATTGAAGTTATCAAAGGAGCTTCTTCTAGCTTGTATGGCAATGAAGCTTTAGGAGGTGTTATAAATATTATCACAGAAACCCCAAAAAGTGGGTTCTCTGGCATGCTAAATAATAGAGTTGGAACATTCAATTCCTTTGACACAGGAACGAATATCAATTATAAAAAAGATAAATTCGGAATTACGACCTTTATCAATAGGAATAGTAGCGAAGGCTATGATTTAAACGAGAGTACCATAACCAATACGGTAGATCCTTTTGTCAACTACACCTTTAGCAGTAATATCAATTATAAGATAAGTGAAAAAACCGATTTACTCATTTCTGGCCGTTACTATTATCAAATACAGGATGATGTTGTCCTTTCCGAAGAACTATCTGGTGAAAGCTCCATCAATGAATGGAATATTAACATAAGAGCTGAACATGAATTCGATGGTAAATGGAAAAGCTACTTAGAGCTTTATGGAAGTGAATACCAAACTGAAGAATTTTTTGGCAGTGACATTTCGGATGAAACCATTCAAACCGATTTTAGACAGCGCTTTTTAAGACCAGAGCTACGTACCACTTATAAACCAAATGAAAACAGTGAGTTTATTTTTGGTCTAGGACTCACCAATGAACGCTTATTTAGAACCTTATTTTCTACAACGCCTGAGTTTAATTCCCCTTATGTCTATGTACAATATGATACTGATATTACAGATGAATTAAATGCCATCGTTGGTGCTCGGTTTGATGCCCATAATGAGTACGAATCACAATTTAGTCCTAAAGCTGCCTTACGCTATGAAATCAATGATAAGATTTCGGTTAAAGGATCTGTTGGTTATGGATTTAAAGCGCCAGACTTTAGACAACTTTATTTAGACTTTACTAATTCTACTGTGGGTTATACTGTAATTGGTTATAATGAAGTGGGCAGACAATTACAAGAATTATTTGAACAAGATTTATTACGCTTTACCACGATGCCAAATGGTGAAGAATTTAGTTTTCAAGAACAACAACAAGAAATTATTGCCATCGGCGAGCGTTTTAATGGTGACTTAAGACCTGAAAGTTCTGTTAATTTTAATCTCGGTTTTGATATAAAATTCAATAATGATCTAAAGTTCAATGTCAATGCCTTCAGAAATAATATCACAAATCTTATAGATGTTCTCATTTTACAGTCTGAAGGTATTGGAACGGTTACAGATCGACCGCAACTGGTCGGAAGAGAAAATGGGCAGAATGTATTTAGCTACATCAACAGAGCTGAAGTTTATACACAAGGACTGGAGTTTGATGGTCGATGGAAAGTTAATGATAATTTAACCCTTTCTGGTGGTTACCAACTACTCTACGCTTTTGATAAAGAAGCGCAAGAAGATTTTAGAGAGGGTCGTGTTTTTGCTAGAGACCCTGAGACCTTATCTACTTTTGAACTTGATGAAGACGACTACTTTGGACTCTTTAATCGATCGCGCCATACAGCAAATTTTAAGATATTTTACGAAATCCCTAAATGGAATTTAAACACCAACCTAAGAGCCACTTATAGAAGCAAATTTGGTATTGGTGACACTAACAATAATACTTATCTCGATGATTTTGATGAATTTATAGATGCACAAACCATCATTGATTTTGCAATAAACAAAACCTTTTATAAAAACTACACACTTGGCGTCGGTTTGGACAATATTTTTAATCTAACCGATACACAGACACCAAATATTCCAGGACGCCTAGCGTATGCAACCTTGAACATTAATTTTTAAACTCAAAATAAATACACACATGAAAACCTTAAAATTTTTACCTTTTTTAACCTTAGTCTTACTGACACTATCATCTTGTAGCGATGATGATAACGGACCACAATTACAAGCAGTGGAATCAGATCAAGTATCTAATCTATTTGCACCAACGACAAGTAATTTTGGTGAACCACCAGCAGGACCATTTGCCAAGTTCGACTTTTCAACTGGTATGCAAACCGATAGTGAAACGGATTGGGATATTGCCTTTAGAGGTACTACAATCATCGTTAATGGTGGAGTATCCCAAGGCACGACTGATGAGCCGGTAAGAAATGGTAATGCAGCCGCCTACATTGCAGAAAGCACATTTGCAAATGTTACAGAGGTAAACACCAATCTATTAGTACAAGATTCAGAAGCAGCACTTGCAATTCCTTCAGGGAGTGACAATGGGTGGTATAACTATAACTTTATGACTAATGTCGTTTCACCTTTAGCTGGGCGAATTTTAGTCTTTAGAACTAGAGATGGACGCTATGCTAAAGTAGAAATTTTAAGTTACTATCAAGATGCACCAGCCAATCCAGATGGTTTTGTTGATGCTGCTCGTTATTATACATTTAACTACACCTATCAACCAAACGCGGGTGAAACATCATTTGAATAGACAAAAGAAATTAGGACTATTTACAAGCCTTTGTGATTATGACAAGGGCTTTTTTAATGATATTTTGTAAAGACTTTAGTCGCCTCATTATAAGCACTTTCAAAGCTCATGGCATTTAAGCTGTGAGCTTTTTTTTGTGTGAAGTAAGACAACATTTTTTCGGTTGGCATATTACCTGTGAGTTCATCCTTCGCCATTGGGCAACCACCAAAGCCTTGAATGGCGCCATCGAAACGTCTACAACCTGCTTTATAGGCTGCATCAACTTTTTCAAACCAACTCGTTGGTGTAGTGTGTAAATGTGCCCCAAATTCAATATTAGGATATTTAGGAATAAGGTTAGAAAATAGATAATCTATATTCTCTGGGTTAGAGCTTCCTATCGTATCACTTAGGGAGAGAATATTCACTCCCATATTTGCTAATTTTTCTGTCCACTCCCCTACTATATCCACATTCCAAGGATCACCATAAGGATTTCCAAAACCCATAGAGATATAAACCACCACTTCTTTATTGGTTTTATTTGCAATCTCTAATATTTCAGTAAGTGTCACTACGGATTGTGCAATGGTTTTATGGGTATTACGCATTTGAAAGTTTTCGGAAATCGAAAACGGAAAGCCCAAATAGTCTATTTCAGTGTGCTTGGAGGCATCATTAGCACCACGTACATTGGCTATAATAGCTAGAAGTTTGCTTTGGGTAGTACTTAAATCCAATTGTGCTAAAACCTCTGCAGTGTCCACCATTTGAGGAATGGCTTTTGGTGATACAAAACTGCCAAAATCTATGGTGTCGAAACCAACGCGAAGCAATGACTGAATGTACTGTGACTTAGTTTCAGTAGGAATGAAATCCTTTATGCCTTGCATAGCATCACGAGGACATTCTATAAGTTTCACTGCGTCGTTCATTGCCGTAAATATAAGGCTAACGAAAACGTTTTCAAACTTTAGTCGATAATCGAAATTTGAATTTTAAAAATTAAATAAGTATGAAAATAGCAATGCCTATAAAGACAATGATTTGAAGCCACTTAAATACAATACCTGAATTTTGATGCTCTAATGAAAATTCTTTGATTTTGGCTGCCAATAATGCTATAGCTGAAAAAATAAAGAATGAGACCAGCATAAAAATCCCTCCCAAAATATAAAACTGCCAAACCGTATTGATGGTTTGGGAAAACAAAAACCCAGGAAAAAACGCCAAAAAGAAAATAGTCACTTTTGGATTAAGGACATTCATAAAAAAACCCTGAACAAAAAGCGCCTTTAAACTCTTTTTTGGTGCAACATCCGAATTAAAATCGAGTTCTGTATTGGACTTATAAACCTTATAAGCCAAGTATAAAAGATAAATAGCACCCAACAGTTTTATGGTGAAAAAGATATTGTCATTGGCTTTGATAATCGCAGAAACACCAAACGCCAATAAGGTTGTATGGATAATACATCCTGTGATTAATCCACAAACTGTAGCTAATCCATAGGCCTTTCCATTAGTAATACTTTGCACTAAAACATAGATATTATCTGGTCCTGGAGAAATGGCCAAAGCAGATGTTGCTAGGGTGAATGAGATAAGGATGTCGTAATTCAAACTTAAATATTTGTGCTAAAATACACCATTCATTGTAAGCAAGCTATCTTACCTTCGACTGAAAATAAATAACACTAAAAAGGTTTATGACAAAAACTACGCTCTCATTTACTTTCTCACTTTTAACGTTAGCTGTATGTAGCCTATTTGCACAATCTACGGCAACTTATGACATTAGCTTCACAAGTACTTGGAATTCAACTGACCATGGGACCTTGCCTAGTAGTGCACATTGGTCTGATTTAGTGGGTGCCAATCATAATAGTAATATTACGTTCTGGGAGGTCGGTAGTATGGCAACACTAGGCATTGAAGAAGTGGCAGAAAGAGGAGTCAATACCGATTTTAATTTAGAAGTACAAGCTGCCATTAATGCAGGAAATGCTGGGCAATGGCTCCAACAAGAATTTGCACCTTTTGCTGCCATTAGTACGGCCACTTTAAGTGATATCACAGTGTCACAAGATTTTCCTTTATTAACCTTAGTGTCTATGATTGCACCGAGTCCTGACTGGATGATTGCAATAAATGGTTTAAACCTTTGGGATACGACTAATAATAATTGGAAAGATACATTTACGGTAGACTTATTTCCTTATGATGCAGGCACTGAAGACGGTTTTGGCTATTCCACTAATAATGCTGCTACTGTACCTCAAGGAGTGATTACCAATATTGCTGGTGCTTCAGGTTATCCTTTTAATTCTGAAAAGATAGGAATACTGACCATTACTTTAAAGAGCTCATCATTAAGCATTGACGATTTTGATAATCAAAATACTATAGAATTATACCCTAATCCTAATACAACTGGTAAAGTCACCATTTCTAACGCAACTGCTTTAAGCGAAATTTCCATGTATGATGTTTTGGGTAAAAAAGTGAAGCAAATAAAGTTTACCAACAATACCAATGACCAAAAAGTCGTTGATCTTACCGATTTAAAACAAGGTATCTATATTATAAGATTAACCAACAACTCTGGAACAGTTGAAAGTAAAAGATTAATAATAAACTGAGGCAAAAATTCAATAAAAACCGCTATTGAAGCTTTCTAAAAGGTACAGTAATTACTGTGCCTTTTTTAATATCGCTTTGTTAATCTCTTTAATAAGCTTAGGGCCTTCGTAGATAAAGCCTGTATATAATTGCACTAAGTCGGCTCCAGCATCTAACTTCTCTAAAGCATCCTCAGCAGAATTGATGCCACCCACACCAATGATAGGGAATGCTTTTTTACTTTCCTTGGCTAAAAAGCGAATTATTTCCGTAGATCTTTTAGTCAATGGTTTACCGCTTAGGCCTCCCGTTTCAGATTTATTATTACTCTTAAGTCCTTCCCTAGAAATCGTAGTATTTGTGGCAATAATACCATCAATTTTTGTCACAGTAACAATATCGATGATATCCAAGAGTTGTTCGTCCGTTAAATCCGGAGCTATTTTTAATAAAATCGGTTTTGATTTTGGCTTCTGAAAATTTAAAACTTGTAATGCCTTTAACAACTGGGTTAGCGGCTCTTTATCTTGTAACGCTCTAAGGTTTGGAGTGTTAGGTGAACTCACATTAACCACAAAATAATCCACATAATCAAAAAGTGCATTAAAACAGGTTTTATAATCTTCTACGGCATCTTCATTGGACGTTACTTTGTTTTTCCCAATATTTCCACCAATCAAAACTCCACTTGTCCTGAGCGTAGTCGAAGGGCGTTTAAGTCGTTCAACAGCTACTTCTACTCCACCATTATTAAATCCCATTCGGTTAATAATGGCAGCATCTTCTTTTAATCGAAATAATCGCTTTTTGGGGTTTCCAGATTGTGGCTTTGGTGTTAAGGTTCCTATTTCAATAAAACCGAAACCAAAATTTGAAAGCTCATTATAGAGCTTGGCATCCTTATCAAAACCTGCTGCCAAACCAACCGGATTTTTAAACTTCAGTCCAAATAACTCGCGTTCGAGTGTTTTGTCTTCAATAAGATATAGATTCCTAAAGAGGTACTTAAACCCTGGAATCTTAGATATTATTCTAATTAATGAAAAGGTGAAGTGATGAACTTTTTCCGGGTCGAAACAAAAAAGAATGGGTCGTAATAATGCTTTATACATATCTGCTAAATTGCTATGCAAAAATAAGAATCTAAATAATTATGTGAGCCTCATACAGATACTAATTATTTCAACATAAACTGTCAATTGTCATTCTTTTTGACGCTACAAATTATTACATTTGAGCTTATAACTAATAATAACAATCATGAAAAAAATCATAATTCCTGTCGATTTTTCAAAACATTCCGAATATGCCTTAGAAACTGGAGCTGCACTAGCAAAACAGCATAATGCTGAGCTTATTGTAATGCACATGCTAGAGCTTTCAGAATCTATCTTCTCAGCCTCTAGCTCTGATAGAAACGAAGAAACGGCATTTATGCTTATGGTTACCAATAAAGAATTTGAAAAATTCTTGGACAAGCCTTACCTAGAAGACATTACAGTAACTCCTCTTATAAAACATCATAAAGTTTTAAAAGAAGTCGCTGAAGTTGCTAGTCACGAAAAAGCAGACCTTATCGTGATGGGTTCTAGAGGACATAGCGATCATGATGGTATTTTCACAGGTTCTAATACTGAAAAAGTAGTGCGCTATAGTGATACTCCTGTTTTGGTGGTAAAGTCAAAACCAGAATCCGTTAATTTCAAGAATGTTGTCCTTAGTTGTGATTTTAGTGAAGATAGTATTTCTGCTGTTAAAAATGCGTTAGAGTTATTAAATGAACTGGCTGAAAAAGTGACGTTATTACATGTTAACCTTCCTAATTTGAGTTTTTTAAGCACAGATGAAATCAATGAGAATGTCTCAGACTTTTTAAAACTTTCTAGGCTTGACGAAGGGGATTTACACATCGCTTATACGGCAGACCATACTGTTGAGGATGGTGTACTCAATTATTCGCGACGAGAAGATGCAGACGCTGTGTCTATCATCACACATGGTAGAACAGGTCTAAGCCATTTCTTTGGAGGCAGTATTTCTGAAGATTTAGTCAACCACTCAAAACTTCCTGTGGTGACCTTTAAATTATAGATAGCTTAAAGGCCTTAGAGTTATTCTTCTAAGGTCTTTAATCTTTTGATGAAGAATGCTTAATATACTTCTCAACCACTACTGCTGTAATAATTACTAGATAAAACTGGCCCATAAGACCAACCAATATTGCAGCCTTTTGTGCTATCGGAATTGTTGGAACAATTTCCCCATAACCTATGGTAAGCAAAGTGATATAAGCATAATATAAAATTGCGTCTGATTTTAAAACTATATCATTGGTTTCCATCAAAATTCCGGAGAATGCTCCAGGATTTGTTAGCTCTATTGACATAAACAGAAAAAATCCCAAAAATCCTAATGATATATAACCACACATTAGACCCATAATGACATTCTTGGTGACACGCTCTGCTTGCCAGACTTGTTTAATAATATTCCAAGCGACAGTGATATAAAAGATGAAATAAATAGAAAGCCTAATTAGTAAGTTTTCTGTGTTTTGTCTTCTTGCAAGCATTTCAAAACCAAAGACTAAGGCAGAAATAGCAAATAATACAACAAAAAGCCACATTAACTTTTTCTTCTTAGAAATCATTAAAATACCGCCCGCTATACTAATAAGATAGAAAACTGGTAGAAGAATATGATCATAAAACTCTGGTGGAAAAAACAGTGACCCAAACAATATGACTAATTGTGTGATCAGAAAAATTTCAAAACGGTATGTATAGAGCTCTTTAATCATTTTGAAGATTTAATCTTCCAAAATAGACTCATTAAATTCATAACCTTTATAATTCACTTTGAACAAAATACTATAGAATGATGGAATAAATAAAAGCGTAATTACTGTACCGAAAAGCAGTCCTATCATGATGCTCACTGCCATACCTTCCCACATTTCCCCTCCGCTTAAATATAAAGGAATAAGACCCAAAACCGTCGTAAAGGTTGCCAAAAGAATCGGTCTAAATCGTTGAAGGCAGGCTGCTATAATGGCATCTTCTATAGGTCTTTTTAACTCTGTTTCCTCTATCTGAATGCGATCGATTAATACAATGGCATTATTAATGACAATACCAGCCAAAGAAATCACACCCAAGAATGGCATAAACCCAAAAGGCTCTTGAAATATGAGCAATCCAATCACTACACCAATAATTCCAAGTGGAATTGTTGAGGCCACCATAACTGTTTTTCGTACTGAGTTAAATTGAATGATAAGCAACAAAATGATAATAAATCCAGATAAAGGCAGATAGCCTATTACAGCACCCATATTTTCTGCTGTATTTTCGGCATCTCCACCAAACTTGTAGGTATAGCCCTCAGGCCAATCCTGTGATACCTCTTCCATATAAGGCGTTATTACATTCATAATTGCTGAAGCGTTACCGGAAGCATTTAATTCTGAACTTACGTTAATCGTTCTATCTATATCTAATCGTTTAATTTTTGCATATTGCCATTGTGGCTCTATAGAAGCAACTTGAAGCAGGGGTACACTTTTACCCGAGTTCTGTGCGTAAATATTCAAAGTTTCTATTGAAGCAAGGGTTTGTTGTTGACTTTTGTCACTACGCATCAATATAGGAATAGACTTGTCATTCTCTCGATATTCACCAGTTTGGAAGCCATCTAAAACCGTTTGAAGCGAAGTCGCTACATCAGAACTGGTTACACCAGCTAATTGTGCTTTATTCTGATCGATATTGACTACAAATTTTTTAGTCTTCGGTCCCCAATCGTCCTTAATATTTTTAGTACCTGATACGGTTTTTAGTTTTTGTTTTGTCTGTTCTGAAAGCTGAGCTAAAATATCAGGATTATCACCAGATATCTTAATTTCAATGGGAACACCTCCGCCGCCAGAACCTAATAAGCCTACCTTAATATCCGCATTGGGAAAATTATTAAAACAATAATCATCGAGTTTCTCTACCATGTCATTGTTATAGATAAAATCCGAAGTATTCACCAGAATATGGGCATAACTCGCATCAGGTTCGTCAGTAGTATAGCCCAAATCATAAGAAGAAGGCCCTTCACCAACGTAAGCAGACCAATCCGTAATACCATTTGGTCTAGTATCATTAACCAAAAGCTCTTGAGTTATATAATCTTCAATCTTATGAATGACCTCCTTTGTGGCTTCAATACGTGTTCCTTGTGGTAAATTGATATCTACCGTAATCATATTACGGTCACTATCTGGAAAGAATACAAAAGGAATATAACCAAACCCAAACATGGATAAAAAGAAGGCTCCTATAATTCCAAAAAGCACCAAGCGCTTGTAAGAAAGTGCGACTAAAATAAGATTTTTATAATACAGCTTTAATTTATTGATGGTTTTATCAATTATGGTTTCTTTCTTTTCAGATTTCGGTGTAATCTTCAAGAACAAAAAGCATAATAATGTAATTACTGTTAGTGCAATAATCCATGACGATAGTAACGCCATCGAAATAACTACGAATATTGGCCCTACAATATCTCCCATGGTTGATTCTGCCATGTAAAAAGCTAAGAAAGCTGCGGAAGTTGTTAAAGTTGATATTAACAAAGGCGTAAACAGTTCGCTACAAGCATCTATAGCGGCCTTCTTGGCTTCAATACCGTTTTCCATTTTCACCATTATGGTCTCTGCTACCACAATGGCATTATCAACCATCATTCCCAAAGCCATAATCAAGGCTGCTAGCGTTACTTGGTTTAAGCCCATATCAATAACACCCATAAGCATAAGTGTCATGATAGTAACCATTGGTATTAAACTAGCAATTATACCTCCAGTTCGTAACCCTAAGAATATAAGCATCACAATGAGGACTATAGTAATGGACTGGATTAAGTTGACGATAAAATCACTAATCTTATTATCTATATAGGTATCTAAAGATGATAAGCGCTTAAGCTCTAAACCAACCGGTAAAATCTTTTCCCACTTACCCACAACTCCGTTGATATCACTTCCTAACTGAATAATATTTGCACCTTCCTTTAAACTCACATGCATGGATATAGCCTCCTGTCCATTCACCGTTACAAGCTGACTCGGCGGATCTATATAACCTTGTTTTACATTGGTAATGTCACCTAAATAGACTAACTGCGTACCATCACCAACAGGAATCAATGTTTGTTTAATATCCTCGATAGAATTAAAATTACCTGAAGGCTCTAAAATAATACGTTCGTCACCCAAATTGACCTGACCTCCTGAGCTTAAAATGTTAGTTGAACCAATAATCCCTTGTAATTTTGAAGCTGACAACCCATATTCTTTAAGGCGTGAATTATCAAACTCTATGAAAACACGTTCATCCTGTACACCACCAACTTCAACTTTAGCAGCCAAATCCAATTTGATTAAATCGTCCTTAATATCATCAACATAATCCTTGGCTTCGGCATAAGAAAATCCGTCGATGACTAAGCCCACTGCGATACCAAACACCTCACCAATACCGTCATCATTTAAATTAGGTTGAACACCAGAAGGTAAGCCTTGGATTTGAGATAATTTTCGCCTCAGACGGTCCCATACTGATTGTAAATCCTCTGGTTTCACCTCATCCTTTAGTTCTACTGAAACTACAGACAATCCTGATCGCGATGTACTGCTTACTTCTTTTAATTCTGGTAATTCTTGAACAACTTTTTCAACTTTATCGGTTACTAACTGCTCAACACGCTCGGGACTTGAACCAGGAAATTGAGACACAACGGTAGCTACTCTTACTGTATATGGAGGCATACTATCTCTAGATAAAGATTGATAGAATACCATACCCATTATCATAATTGTGGCAAGAACCGTAAACGTAATACGGTTTCTGTTGATGGAAAATGCAGTTAAATTCATCTACGCTTAGTTTAATTTTACTTCTTGCCCATCTAATAACGTCTGTAAGCCAGCTGTTGCAATTTTTTGACCTGCATTGAGTCCAGACTTCACTTCAAATCCATCAGCTGTAAGGTTACCTATGGTTATAATTTGTTTTTTTACGGTTGCTTTATCTTTATCGCCTTCTACTAAGAACACAAATCTACCGTCTGCATCTTCACCAACTGCATTAGCTGGAATCACTAGCATTTTTCTTGCTAAATCCTCATCCACAAATTCGAATAACACATCAGCAGCCATACCACTTTTAATACGTTCATCGGAATCAGTTACCGTAACAGTGATTGGATAGGTAGAGGTATTTGCATCTAAGGCTGGTGCCACCTCTGTGATTACAGCATTAAAAGTTTCTCCTTCAATTGCAGTGAAAGATACCTTAACTTTCATCCCCTTTTTTACAGCATTAATTACAGATTCTGGAAGCCCCAGACTTATTTCAATGGCTGTACCTGCATTTAATACACCTACTATTTGACCAGGAGACACATTTTCATCAACTTCAGCGGCAACAGAAGCAATAACGCCATCTTCTGGTGCATATAAATAACCAAATCGAATTTGGTCTTGTTGAATGGCCACACTTCGTTTGGACGATTCAAAGCTCGCAACGGCTGTTCGATAAGAATTTTTAGCAGCTTCGTAATCACTTAAAGAAGCACTCCCTTTTTCATAGAGTGTCCGCATACGATTTAATGAAAGTTTTGCCGTATTCATTTGAGATTCTGCACTATTTTTAGATTCGATAGAAGCCTCATAATTTAAGCGAGCTGCAACATTATCTAAAGTACCCAAAAGCTGGCCTTTTTTTACGTCTTGGCCCAACTTCATATCAAACTTTGTTATAATACCACTACTACGAAAGCTAAGGTTTATGATTTTCTCAGTTTTGGCTGTTCCGCTGAATTGTCTGGCTTTTTCACCACCCAAATACCCAACCTCAGTATATTTTACAGGTCGTAAAACAACGTCTTCTTTAACTTCTTTCTCACCACAACTAGATAGAAGTATAACTAAAACTAGGATATGGATTTTAAAGATTCTATTAAATAGCATTATTATAAGTGTTTAAAGTGTTAATCATTATTTTGAGTAAATTCTAAAAAACGCTGTATGAAGGCTTCACGCTCACTTTCATCCTGTAGCAAAAAGAACAATCCTAAAGAGCGTTCTAGTTGCATGGCACTGAGTAGATAGTTGTAAGTGGCATTGGCTTTAGCGAGTTGCGCCTGAAGATAATTGTTTTGAGCATCTAAAAGCTGTACAATGTTTACCGCACCATTGGCATAAGACGTTTGTGTTAAGTCTAAAGCTTCCTCAGCAGTCTGCTCAAATACTTCAGACAATTGGATATTAGATATTTGATTTATCAATTCTAAAACTGAATCATTGATATTTTTTTCAATATTTAAGGTGATATTATCTTTTGTAACCTCTAACTGCTCCTTTTGTACCGCAGCAATCTGCTGATTAAGGTTTTGTTTGTTTTGATTAAATATTGGAATCGAAACGTTAAGACCAACCGTATAATAACCTTCAGGGATTGCGGGAAAACCCATTGGAAAATCCGTTCCTATACCAGATCGCGAAAACTCATAATTGTACTGCCCTTGTAAGGCTACAGTTGGCAAAAAACGTCCGACACCAAATAAACGCTCACTGCGCTCAGTAGCTTCAATATTATAGTTTAAAGCTTTTAGCTCTGGGGCATTATTGATAGCTTCTTGAATTAAGAATTTTACAAATGGTGCTTTTAATGTTGGGTCGTCTAGAAACTGCCCCAACTGTTCGTAATTATAATTACTGAAAATACCTTTTTGTAACTCTGCCTCTTCAACATCAATCTTGGTATCAATAGGGTTATTCAATAATTGATTCAAGGCATAAAAACCTTGTTCTAATTGATTAACCGCCTCAACCATTTGTTGAGTATTCTGCGCCAATTCTGATTTAAAACGTAATACGTCAGATTTACCAGCTTGTCCTGCTTCATAATTTTCAGTAGCTATTCTTAAGTTATATCTAGTCAACTCCAAATTCTTGCTTTGAATAGCAAGATTGGCTTTTAAAATCAATGCTGTGAAATAAGCGGTAGCAACATTAAATACCGTATTTAATGCCTCACTATTATAATTTTCTTTTTGTGCTTCGCGCAAAGACTTTTGAATGCTAATATTTGCATTAACCGATTCGGAAAATACAGTTTGTTGAAGTGCAATATTACCAGATGTACTTAGCTCAGGATTTTGCCCATTACTAACTTCAGCTAAATCTGGATCTATATAAGATCCCGTTGCATTTGCGGTAACATTAGGTAAGTAATCACTATTAGCAACTTGAACGTCTTTTTCTGCCAATGTGATATCGCGTTGTAAAACCTGTAAATCCAAATTCTCCGTAATGGTCTCTTGCATAACACTTACCAAAGTGTACTTCTTATCTGCTACCGTTTCATCAGGATTTCCGACAAAAGTAGTTGTGGCGATTAAACTATACTTTAAAGGTAGTCCGATTTTCTCCGCAGTATTAAAATTAACGCTAAGATTACTATTAGTTTCGAGCTTAGTACTAACGCCAGAGAATTCATCGTTTAAGATGACGGATTCAACAGTTAGTGCTATCCTTCTAAAAAACTGATCGAGTTCGGATTGATCATGATTACTAGCCAAAATACCATTAGTAACGTCCCTAACCGGGTTTGCAGTAAAGGATGGTAATTTTTTATCGATTAAAACTTGAGCTAAATCTTGCATTTGCTCGTCGGTGAGGTAAAACCCACCCGCCAAGTATAGTGCATCGATATTATCTAAATTAGAAGTAATGTCATTTAAACTTTCAAAAGGAATAAGCCGAAAACCCATATCCAAATCCGTGCTAATCTTATCAAAAGCTGATTCAATGGGCAAATTATCCAAGAAGTGCTTTTCTACGGCGACACCGACACGCTTAGGATTTGCTAGTTTCTTTAATAATTTCAGATCCTCAGCATAGGATTGCGATGTGGTAATTGACATAAAGTTTTTTATATCTCTATCGACCTTGATGTCTGTTACCAATTCTTCACTTAGTGCTCCAAAAACAATGGTTGGCTTTGGATAACTCTCACGTTTAGAAATGACTGTATTATTAACAATGCCAAAGGCAATTATAATATCGGTATCGTTATTCAACAATAAGTTATAATTAGATAGTGCTCTATCTAAATTAAAGTCATTAACAAATTGATTGTTTTCGGGAAATTGAAGCACAGCATCCTCACCAACTACTGCCGAAATCTCATTAGAAAGTCCTTGTAATAATCCTTCAATCTCAGGAGATGTTTTATCTAATAGATATCCTATTTTATAAGTTTTGGTCTGGCTAAAAGAAAATAAAAATAAAAAGAGAGTTAGTAAAACACTGTAAAAATAGCGCATTGGTTAATTTATTTGGTTGCTAGCTTTCAATAAAAGTAAAGTTTATTTCTTTAGAAACCAATAAATTGAAAAGTATTTGATTTCTGTTTAATGTTTCCTACCAATAGTTCTTATTTTTGATAAAAACTTTAAACATACAATATATTATTGACCACTTTACTAATTATGCTACCAATGGGAATGCTTTGCAGAAAATAAGTGTTGAGGATATGGGCTTAGGCAATTATAAGTTTATCAATTATTTGAAAGTTGATATCTCTTTACTTATTTTGTTCTTATTTAGTATCAATAATTTTAGTGCCTTTGATATGACCTTTTTAATTTAGCAGTTTACAGAATGGATTTAGTAGTTGGAATAGATATCGGCGGAACAAAAACCAAGATTGGACTTGTTGATAAAAGTGGCAACACTTTAGAAAGTACATTTTACAGAACCAAGGAATATCCAGAATTAGATGGATATTTAATTAAAATGGCTCAAACCATACATCAACTCAAATCCAAAATTCCTAATCGTTCTAATTTGATTGGAATTGGCATAGGTGCTCCCAATGCTTCGAGCAAAAAAGGAACTATAGAGAATGCAGCCAATCTCCCTTGGAAAGGTAGTGTACCTTTTGTTGATCAATTAAAATCACATATTGATGTACCTATCCAATTAATGAATGATGCAAGTGCCGCTGCATTAGGTGAAATGCTTTTTGGAAATGCCAAGGGTATGAAAGACTTTATAGTGATTACACTTGGCACAGGTTTGGGTTCAGGAATCGTAGTAAATGGACAACTAGTAGAAGGTTACGACGGTTTTGCCGGAGAATTAGGCCACTTTGACCTTACTTTTGGTGATGGCAGATATACAGGACTTGGTGTAGATGGCGGTTTAGAAGCTTATGTTTCAGCAACAGGATTGAAGCGTACTATTATGTACATGCTCAGTAAGTATATGGAACCAAGTAGATTTAGAGGTATTGCTTATAACGATTTACACGGGGAAGATATAACACAAGCTGCAGAAGAAGGCGATCTAATAGCTATCAAAGCTTTTGAGTATACCAGTAAAATATTGGGTCATGCCCTAGCGAATTTTGTAACTTTCACACAACCAGAAGCTATTTTTCTATTAGGTGGTTTAACTAGTAGCGGTAAATGGATTCTCGATACAACAAAAAGTTACATGGACGCTCATCTTTTAGATATTTATAAAGGAAAAGTAAAGTTGCTTTCTTCTGGAATGCATGGTAAAAATGCAGCCATTTTGGGTGCAGCATCATTAATTTGGCAGAAAGTTAAATGACTACAACTGATCAATTCTATGAAAATTCAAAATTTATTAAGATTTGCTTACTGCTACAGTTGTTTTTCAATAATCTTAAGTTTTCTACCAAAAAAACTATTGACATTTCCAAAAAGCAATGACAATATTAGTATCATTCTCCAATGAAATATTGTAAATTGTTTCATATTATATAGTTAGTACTTTTTGATAAAAACATTCAATATGCAGCACATAATTGACCGCTTTATAAGCTATGTTACCATTGATACGGAGTCCGATCCAAATTCTGATACAACTCCAAGTACCGCTAAGCAATGGGATTTGGCCAATAAGCTCGTAAAGGAGCTTAAAGCCATTGGCATGAGTAACGTTACTATTGATGAGAATGCCTATATTATGGCAACACTACCAAGTAATGTAGACCATGATGTGCCAACTATAGGATTCATATCGCATTTCGATACATCACCAGATTTTACAGGAGCTAATGTTAATCCACAAATTATTCAGAATTACGACGGAAAAAACATTCTTTTGAACACCGAAGAAAATATCATCTTATCTCCAAATTATTTTGAGGATTTGTTACTCTACAAAGGACAAACGTTGATTACTACAGACGGTACAACACTTTTAGGTGCCGATGATAAAGCCGGAATTACTGAAATAGTGACGGCTATGGAATACCTAATTAATCATCCAGAAATTAAACATGGCATCATTAAAGTAGGCTTTACACCAGACGAAGAAATCGGTCGTGGTGCCCACAAGTTCGATGTAGAAAAGTTCGGAGCGGAATGGGCCTACACCATGGACGGCAGTCAAATTGGTGAGTTGGAATATGAAAACTTTAATGCGGCTGGTGCTACAATAAAAGTGAAAGGAAAAATTGTTCATCCTGGCTATGCCAAGGGTAAGATGGTGAATTCCATGTATTATGCTGCCGAGTTTATTAATACCTTACCAAGACAAGAAACACCAGAGCATACCGAAGGTTATGAAGGTTTTTTTCACTTGTACAGCATTGACGGTAAAGTTGAAGAAACAACCTTACAATATATTGTAAGAGATCATGATAAAGACAAATTTGAAGCTCGTAAAGCTTTAATGGAAAACATTATAAAGGACTTGAACCAAAAGCACAAAGCCGACATCTTTGAATTAGAGATTAAGAATCAATATTTCAACATGCGAGAAAAAGTTGAACCTGTAATACATATTGTCGATATTGCTGAAGAAGCTATGAAATCATTGGGTATAAAACCACTTATAAAACCTATTAGAGGAGGAACAGATGGTTCTCAACTGTCTTATATGGGTTTGCCTTGTCCGAATATTTTTGCAGGAGGGCACAACTTTCATGGACGTTATGAATATGTACCAGTGGAAAGCATGCAAAAAGCAGTTGAAGTGATTTGTAAGATTGCTGAGTTAACCGCTAGTAAATACAAATAGAGTAACAAGTCTCTTAGCACAAATCAATTGTAATTCATTATCTTTAGGTTATATCTAAACAACTCAATTGCTCATTATTTAAAGTTTAGAAAGGTGTAAATCAAACTATAACTAACTATCAAATCATGAAATATTTAAAGTACATACTGGTAATTATTGCCCTGTTAATTATCGGATTTTTCCTTTTAGGATTAATCAAGTCAGAAGTCACCTATGAATGCGAAATAACGGTCGATAAACCGCTAGAAGAATCTTGGGCCGTGAGTCAGGATGAGGAAAAAATGTCGGATTGGTTGGACGGATTTCAGCGAATTGAGCATGTGAGTGGAACACCTGGTACCGTTGGCGCTGTATCTGATGTTTATTTTATTACTGAAGGGCAAGAGATGACAATTAGGGAAACCATTAAGAACATTGTCCCAAATGAATCTATAACAATGTCTTTTACATCGGACTTTATGAATATGGATTATAAACTTGCTATGGAATCTGTAGGTGGAAAAACAAAAATAATGTCTAGCACCACTGCCATGGGAAATGGCATGGTATCGAGATCGATTATGGCCTTGGCAGGAAATTCTATCAAAGCACAGGAAGAAACAAATCTCGCAAGCCTAAAGAAAACCATTGAGAATAATGCAAAAAATTATTTCGCTACTGAAAACTAATCCTCTATTAGCGAATATACTTGATTCTTGCCATTGAAAAAGATGACTATTTAATCTTAAGCGTTAAAATCTTTTCTCTCTCATAAAATCAGAAATTATGAAAAAAGTATACTCGGTAGAAGAATATATAGAAACTAATTCACATTATGCAGAAGAACTTACCTTTTTGCGTGATATCATCAATTCAACCGAACTGGAAGAAACTTTAAAATGGAGTGCACCAACCTATTGCCTTGATGGAAAAAATATAGTGGGTCTGGGAGCATTTAAACATCATTGTTGTCTTTGGTTTCATCAAGGTGTATTTTTAAAAGACAAGCATAATCTTTTAATTAATGCTCAAGAAGGCAAAACCAAAGCATTACGCCAAATGCGATTTAAAACTAAAGCAGATATTAATAAAGATTTGGTTTTGGCCTACGTAAAAGAAGCCATCACTAACCAGAAAGCAGGTAAAGAAATAAAACCTCAACGTCAGTCTAAACCAGTAGTTGTACCATCAGAATTAGAGGTTGTTTTAAATACGAATGTAGAACTTAAATCAGGTTTTGAGACATTAACGCCAGGAAAACAGCGTGAATATTGCGAATACATCGACCAAGCCAAACGAGAGGCTACCAAACAATCTCGAATAGAAAAAATAACACCCATGATTTTAGATGGTGTTGGTTTAAACGACAAATACAAAAACTGTTAAATTAAAAAAGCCACTCTTTTTGAGTGGCTTTTAAATAATTATTCGTTTCAGAAAGAACGCTACTTTGCTTTTACAACAGGTGCGTTTAATTTTTTACTCATTTCCATTGAAATTGCAGAACGCTCAAACTTTATCTTGCCAGCTGATGTCTCAATAACACAGCTATGGTCCTTATCGTTCAATTCTACAACTTTACCGTGCATTCCACTTTTAGTGATCACACGATCACCGCGTTTTAGCTCACTAGCAAATTTTTTTTCTTGCTTTTGGCGTTTCATCTGTGGTGCTATCATAAAGAAATACATCACAGCAAAAATAGCGATGAACGGTAAAAATGATCCTAATCCTTCCATTAAATTATTTTAATTGTTATGTTATAACTACCCTTGTGTACCTCCACTAGTGGACAATGGGTTAATTGTAGCCTTACCTGCAGGTTTTTGAGGTGCATTAGGGTCTTTCTCAACCATAGCCGTAATCTTCACCACTTCCGCACCTTTTTCAGTATTGGTAGTCATTGTTAAAGACTTAGACACTTTACCATTACCCTTACCGTTAAACTTAACAGTAAACTGACCGGTTTCTCCAGGCGCTACTTCTTTAGTGTAGTTTGATGGTACCGTGCAACCACATGAACTTTTAATATTACTCACTACTAACATAGAATTACCTGTATTGGTATATTTAAAAATAGTTTCAACAGGAGTACCATTTACAATAGTACCGAAATCGTGCTCCATTTTATCCATTTCCATTACTGGGAAGTTACCAGCATTAGCATCTCTCTCAGCAGCAACAGCCACCTTTTCTGAATTAACTTTACTTGCTGCATCATCTTTACAAGATGTGAAAGCTACCATACATAAAGTACTAAGTCCTAAGATTACCTTTTTCATTACTTATATTTTTTAATTAATATACTCTAGTTTTTTCAGTTGGCAAAGGTAGTAATTATTCCCAGCAATTAAAATTTTTAGGCTGCTGTTAACAGGTTTACGAAAGAATTATACTACAAATTTGTTACATAAGTCCCCTTCCCGCTTTAGGATATAACTTTTGGGATTGATATTCCTTAACAATTTTATCTAAAATCCCATTGATAAACAAGCTGCTTTTGGGTGTAGAATATTCTTTTGCAATTTCTAAATACTCGTTAATGGTGACCTTGTGAGGTATGGAAGGAAATTTCTGAAATTCGCACAGTGCCATTTTCAAAAGCAACCCATCTAAACTCGCTAACCGTTCTGTATCCCAATTCGTAGTCTTCTTTGAAATTTCTTCATTAAACTTTGAATTATTCAAAACGGTTTTTTTGAATAAATCCTTAGCAAATTCCTTATCGTCTTCGTCCTTATATAAATCTGGTAATAATTTGGTCTCAGGCGAGGTAAGTTTTACCTTTCTCAATATCTTTAAAAGAACTGTATTTACTACAGGGAAATCGTCAACCCATGTCAACTTTTTATCTTCAAAATAATCGAATAACTTATCATTTGGTGCGATAATTTCGGTATAAATGCTTATGATAAATTGCTTATCATGTTCAAAACCAGCATCAGCATCTTCTAAATAATCCTCGTATAGCTTACTTTTCCTAGTCTCTTTAAAAAGTATATCTACATATTCAAAATCGAGATGCCAAAAGTTTAGCTTACGCTTGGCTATAACATCTTGCAGCATTTTGTTATTGCTAATAAAATTCAACAACAAATTATCCTGGAACTTTGTATTGGGGTTTCTATCCGAATCAGCACTTAATAGCTTTTTCTGTAGCTTCTCATTATAGTCCTTGCTTTTTTTATGCAATTCGGTAAGCAAAGCAATAATAGAAAGGTATAAATCTAGCATACCGTCCAAACTATGCAATAAAAACTTTTCGTCTTTAACCAAATCGTCACTCTCATGACCTTTAAAGGCATACAAAGATTGCATGACTTTTATTCTGATATGTCTTCTATTGAGCATATAGAAAGAACTGCGTTATCTAGGTTATTAAAAAAGGCGAATCAGCTCTGATTCACCTTGCAAAAATACTATTATTTAATTCTGAAAAAAATTATTTGGAATTTTCTCTTTTGCGCGTTTCGATGCGCTCTTGAGCTATGCCAAAGGCTGCTTCATGAGTGGTTAAATCATTGGCTTTGGCATTATCCAATATCTCTAAAGTAGTGTTATATATATTCTCTGTTTTGCGCATTATCTCCTGCCTATCATAATTCTCTAGTTCTGCATAGACATTGATAATGCCACCTGCATTAATTAAAAAATCTGGTGCATACACAATGCCTCTTTCTTGCAGTAATCTACCATGTTTGTTCTCATCTGCCAACTGGTTGTTAGCTGCACCAGCAATAATCTTAGCTTGTAGTTTGTAAATAGTGTCATCATTAATGGTAGCGCCCAAAGCGCATGGTGCATAGATATCCATAGGCTTGCTGAAAATCTCATCACCATTATAGATTTTTACTCCATACTTTGAACTTACTTCTTCTAATCGTTCTTGATTAATGTCAGAAATTGTAACATTGGCACCTTCATTGCTTAAATGTTCTACTAAAGCCTCACCGACATTGCCTATACCTTGTACTAGTACATTTTTGTCTTCTAAAACATCCGACCCAAATTTAAACTTAGCTGCTGCTTTCATTCCCATAAAAACACCATAGGCTGTAATTGGGGATGGATTACCTGCACCACCTTTGTTTTGTGAAATACCAGTGACATAGGGCGTAACTTCCCTAACGGTATCCATATCTTCAGTTTCCATACCAACATCTTCAGCAGTAATATATTTGCCACTTAAAGAATGGACAAACTCACCAAAACGTCTCATTAATTCAGGTGTTTTTTCAGTTTTGGCATCTCCCATAATTACCGCTTTTCCACCACCTAGGTTTAAACCTGTAATGGCAGATTTGAAGGTCATCCCGCGAGATAAGCGTAATACATCATTCAACGCTTCCCATTCATTTTTATAGTCCCACATTCTTGTACCTCCAAGCGCTGGTCCCAAAACTGTACTATGGATTCCAATAATAGCTTTTAAACCAGTATCTTTGTCGTGGCAAAAAACAATTTGCTCATGGTCGTCAAATGAGTTTTGACCAAATACTGGGTCTGCTTTTGAAAGTTCTTTTGAACTTATTATTTCTGAAGTCATTATTGATTTAGGTTTAAGGCTGTCTGAAGATTATCTTAAAACAGCGAGCAAAAATAAATTATAATTGGAGGATTAGCAAAATATTAACGCTGAAATAAGATTATCGTAATACTTTTGACTGACCAAATGCATTATGAAAGCACTAAAACATCTTAATAAATACTTTTATAAATACAGATACCGATTAATTATCGGCATAATCATCACGATAATAGCAAAGATATTTGTGTTGTTTACTCCGCGATTTGTTGGTGACGCCATAAATGTTATTTCTGATCGATTGGATGGTAAAATATCTTATGACGTTTTTAAAACACAATTAATTACTGATGTAGCATACATTATTGGAGCTGCTGTTATTGCAGGTTTGTTTACGTTTTTAATGCGTCAGACCATCATCAATGTTTCAAGATATATCGAATTCGACTTGAAAAATGAAATTTATCAGCATTATCAAATACTTTCCCTGAATTTCTACAAGTCGAACAGAACGGGAGACCTTATGAACCGTATAAGTGAAGATGTAGGTAAAGTAAGAATGTATGCTGGACCTGCCTTAATGTATAGTATTAATACTGTAACATTGTTTACCGTAGCTATTATATATATGATAACTACTGCACCAAAACTCACACTTTATACACTTATACCACTGCCTATACTTTCAATTGCTATTTACAACTTAAGTAGGCTTATAAATAAACGGAGCACAATTGTTCAGCAGTCATTATCAACACTTTCTACTTATGCACAAGAAACCTTTAGTGGCATTTCGGTCATTAAATCTTATGGTATAGAACCAAAAACTAATACTGAATTTGAGGGACTTTCTATAGAAAATAGGCAAAAGCAAATTAACCTAACCAAGGTACAAGCACTATTTTTCCCACTAATGATATTGTTAATTGGGATGAGTAACCTTATCGTTATTTATATTGGTGGAATGCAATATATTAATGGGGAAATCGAGAATATCGGGACTATTGCCGAATTTATTATATATGTTAACATGCTTACTTGGCCTGTAGCTACTGTAGGTTGGGTGACCTCCTTAGTTCAGCAAGCTGAAGCTTCACAAGAACGTATTAATGAGTTTTTAAAGACTGAACCCGAAATTCAAAATAAAGCGGCCGAATTAACACCAATCAAAGGCGATATAGAATTTAAAAATGTATCTTTTGTCTATCCAGATACAAATATTGAAGCCTTGAAAAATATCAGTTTTTCTCTAAAATCTGGAGAAACATTGGCAATTTTAGGTAAAACAGGCTCGGGTAAATCCACGATATTAGATTTAATAGGCAGGCTCTACGATATTAACAATGGTCGTGTTTTGGTAGATGGTAAAATTATATCTGACTTAAACCTTATCAGTCTTAGAAAAAGTATTGGCTATGTCCCTCAAGATGCTTTCCTGTTTTCAGATACCATAAAAAACAATATAAAGTTTGGTAAAGAAGATGCAAGCGATGAAGAAGTATATGAAGCCGCAAAAAATGCTAGAGTTCATAAAAATATTATTGGTTTTAAACAAGGTTATGACACTATTTTAGGAGAACGCGGTATCACCTTATCCGGAGGACAAAAGCAACGTGTTTCTATAGCCAGAGCCATAATAAAAACACCTGACATCTTGTTATTCGATGATTGCCTATCGGCAGTAGATACCGAAACCGAAGAAAAAATCCTTAAAAACCTCGTTAAACTCACTAAAGATAAAACCACAATCATAGTTAGCCATCGTGTATCCTCAGCCAAAAATGCCGACCAAATTATTGTCTTAGAGGACGGCAAAATAATTCAGAGAGGAAATCACGAAGGCCTTATAAATGTTGAAGGTTATTATAAGGATCTTTATACAAAACAGCTCTCCGAAAAAGAAATCCAATAATTTATTTGTTAGTTAACTTTTTTTTTAGATTTTTGAGTTGAAATTAAAAAAGATTGATTTATGAGTGATTATGAAATGATGGATAAAGAAGAAATATATTCAAAAGTATTGCGTGCTGGAAGACGAACTTATTTCTTTGATGTTAGAGCTACAAAAGCTGGAGATTACTACCTTACCATTACGGAGAGTAAAAAATTCACCAATGATGACGGATCTTTCCATTACAAAAAGCACAAGATTTACCTTTACAAAGAAGACTTTTCTGAATTTAGGGAAATTTTATCTGAAATGACAGATTATATCATAAGGGAAAAAGGTGAAGAAGTTATTAGCGAGCGTCATCAAAAAGACTTTAAACGCGATGACGACTTTGTAGCCCAAGAGGCTAAAACACCAGAGGATACGCAAAGTACAGATAGTTTTACCGATATTAGTTTCGACGATATCTAACACCAATTTCTGTTAAATAATAATAAAAAACCGTTACGCTTCGTGACGGTTTTTTTAATTTTAGCGTTTAACCAACTTTAAAAGTATATGCATCGTATCGCTCTATTTTTTGTTTTATCATCAACTATCCTTTTTTCTCAATCCGAAACCGATTTATCGTATTACCTGCCACAAGATGTAAAATATAACCCAAACATACCTAAACCTGAAAGTGTGATAGGTCATGAAGTTGGCAAATGGCACATTACGCATGATAAGCTCGTACAATACATGTATGCTATAGCGGATGCGTCAAACAGGATAAATATTAAAGAAATAGGTAAAACTTTTGAAGATAGACCTCTTTTGATACTGACAATTACATCACAATCTAACCTTCAGAATATAAATGCTATTCAAAGAGCACATATTGAAGCCACAGAGCGTAATACTGCCAATATTGAGAACAGACCTATTGTAATCTACAACGGATACTCCGTACATGGTAACGAGTCTAGTGCAGCAAATGCAGCTGTAGTTTACGCTTATTATCTCGCTGCTGCACAAGGCCCTAAAATTGACAACTTTCTAAATAACACAGTCGTTCTACTCGATCCGTGCATGAATCCCGATGGCTTACAGCGCTTTGCTTATTGGGCTAACACCAATAAGAACATAAATTTAAATCCAGACCCTAATGACAGAGAATACAGGGAAGTGTGGCCAGGTGGACGTACCAACCACTATTGGTTCGACTTAAACAGAGATTGGTTGCCAGGACAGCTACCAGAATCTAGAGCGCGCATTGAAACCTTTCACAATTGGCTTCCAAATATATCAACAGACCATCATGAGATGGGCACCAATTCGAGTTTCTTTTTTCAACCTGGTATTCCATCACGTACCCACCCTTTGACTCCTAAAATGAATCAGGAATTGACAAAAGAAATCGCAGCGTATCATGCAAAGGCTTTAGATAAAATAGGATCTTTATATTATACCGAAGAAAGTTTTGATGATTTCTATTATGGCAAAGGCTCAACGTTTCCAGATATCAATGGAGGTATTGGCATTCTCTTTGAACAAGCAAGTTCGCGAGGTCATATTCAAGAAAGTAACAACGGTTTGTTAACATTTCCGTTTACCATAAAAAATCAGTTTACGGCAACATTATCTACTCTTGAAGCTGCCAATAGCATGCGAAAAGAAATATTAGAATACCAATATAATTTCTATAAAACCGCTCGTAGTGAAGCTTCAAAAGAAGGTAATAAAGCTATTGTCTTTGGTGATGCGAAAGATGCAGCAAAAACATATCATTTAGCCGAAATATTAAAACGGCATAAAATCAGGTTTCATGATATTAAATCAGACTTTTCAGCTAATGGGAAAAACTATAAAAAAGGCTACAGTTATATCGTTCCAAAAAATCAGAAAAATACACGATTAATTAATGCTATGTTTGAAAGACGTACCACGTTTCAAGACAGTTTATTTTATGATATTTCAGCATGGACCTTCCCTTTAGCATTTAACCTTGATTATACTGAAACTACAACTGCTAATGCAGGAGCTGAGGTTACAAATCTAGAACATAGAAAAGGAGGAGTTACCAAGAAAAGTGAGTACGCCTACTTATTTGCATGGAATGAATATTATGCCCCAAAACTTTTGAATGAAATCCTTAAAAAAGGATTGAGAGCTAAAGTAAGTATGAAGGACTTTAAGGCGAACGGTAAGTCTTATGATTATGGTACTATTATGATTCCTGCTAAGAATCAAAACTTATCGTCTTCTAAAATTTATACGCTTTTAAACGAGCTTGCCCAAGATAGTTATGTCACTATAGATGCCGTTTCTACAGGTTTAAATGACGGCATCGATTTAGGAAGTAATAACTTTAGAACCCTAGAACTGCCTAAAATTGCGCTTTTAGTTGGTGATGGTATGACCTCTTATGATGCAGGTGAGATATGGCATTTGCTAGATACTCGTTTCGATATAATAGCTACTAAACTTGATACTAGAAGTTTTGGTCGTGCAGACTTAAGCAGATATAACACCATCATTATGGTCAATTCTTTTTCTGGTTTAAATGAAGGTAATACCAAAAATTTAAAAAGCTGGATTCAGGATGGTGGTACCTTAATCGCCTACAGAAATGCCTTGCGTTGGTTAAACTCAAAAGAGTTGATGAAGATTGACTTTAAGAAAAGAAATACCATTGAGGCCAAAAATATTAGTTACGAACAGCGTGGCAATTTTAGAGGAGCTCAAGTGATTGGCGGTGCTATTTTCGAAACTAAATTAGACCGCTCACACCCTATAAATTTTGGTTATAAGAATGATAAATTGGCGATGTTTAGAAATACAACACTTTTCATCAAACCAAATAAAAATAGTTATGACAATCCAATTCAATACAGTAAAAACCCATTACTTAGCGGTTACATTTCAGAGGAAAATCTAGACAGCCTTAGTCTATCCATACCTTTAAAAATTGGAGGTCTAGGACGCGGAAATATTTTTGCTTTTACGGATAACACCAACTTTAGAGCATTTTGGTACGGTACCAACAAATTATTGATGAATGCTATTTTCTTTAGAGATGAGATGTAGTGATTAGTGATTAGTGATTAGTGATTAGTGAAAATGATTATTATTACTGTCGCTTCGAGTGGTTTTGTAAAATAGAATAGTATCGAGAAGTGATCTCAATACTATTCCTAAGACACTTGAGACCCATTTTTAACCTTTGTTTCAGGATGCAGTAAAAACACATCATTCTCTTTTACGACACCCATCACCAAACACTCGCTCATAAAATTGGCAATCTGTTTTTTAGGAAAGTTAACCACAGCAATAATCTGTTTTTTAATAAGGTCTTCCTTAGTGTATTGTGTTGTGATTTGCGCCGAGGATTTTTTTATACCTAAATCCCCAAAGTCAATGGTTAGCTGATAGGCTGGGTTTCTTGCATTAGGAAAATCGTTTACTTCGAGAATAGTTCCTACACGCAAATCTACCTTTGTAAAGTCTTCAAATGTTATTATATTATCCATGCTTTAAAATTATACAAAACTTATTGAAATAATGGCCTTAACACCATCTAATATGTTGCCTTTAGGCACCAAAGCTCCAGATTTTAGCTTAATCGATACCAAAGATGACCAAATAAAATCGCTCAATGACTTAAAAGGGAATACAGGAACATTAGTGATGTTTATCTGTAACCACTGTCCTTTTGTTATTCATGTCAATGAGCAATTAGTGCAATTAGCTAACGATTATAAAACGAAAGGCATTCACAGTATTGCCATTTCAAGTAATGATGTGGTGAATTATCCGCAAGACGGCCCAGATAAAATGAAAACACATGCTGAGGCTAACCATTACCCTTTTCCCTACTTATATGATGAAACGCAAGATGTGGCCAAAGCTTATGATGCGGCCTGTACGCCAGATTTCTTTTTATTCGATAAGGATTTAAAATTGGTTTATGCAGGTCAACTCGATGATTCTAGACCTGGTAATGGTATTCCCATAACAGGAAAGGATTTAAGAGCGGCTATGGATGCCTTGGTTAATAAAACAGCTATTAAACCTAATCAAAAGCCAAGTATGGGTTGTAATATTAAGTGGAAATGAACATAAAACTAGAAACCAAACGTCTTTTCTTAAGACCTATTACCAAAAACGATGCTCAAGATTTTTTTGAGATGGACTCTAATCCTAAGGTTCATATCTTTTTAGGCAATAATCCTGTGACTTCTATTGAACAATCCAAGTCAAAAATTAAAGGCGTATTGCAGCAATACAAAGACTATGGAGTGGGCCGTTTGGCCATGATTAAAAAAGATACTGGAGAATTTGTTGGGTGGTCTGGTTTAAAATTTGAGCGCGAATTACGCAAAGAATTTGATTATTATGATTTAGGTTACAGACTTAAAGAAACATTTTGGGGAAATGGCTATGCCACTGAAGCTGCAATAGCATCACTTAACTATGGTTTTAGGGATTTGAATCTAGAAGAGATTTGTGCAGCAGCACATGTTAACCATATAGCCTCAAATACGATTCTAAAAAAAGTAGGGATGGAACCTTCGGGAACTTTTGAATACGACGATGATTTATGTAATTGGTATACTTTAAAAAAAAATCTTTACAAACAACAAAACCCCTTTTTATAAGGGGTTTTGTCATCAATCAAAAAATTATCTAAACCAAATGTTATGTTTAGTTTATTGTCCTTGCAACTTAAAGTTAATAGGTATACTGTATGGTACGCCCACTGGTTTGTTACGTTGCTTACCTGGTTGCATTTTAGGTAATAAGCTTATAATACGTTCAGCTTCAGTCTCTAATAATTTATCTGGCCCTCTACTCTTAATGCCATTGACATTACCAAATTTATCAATCTTGAAAAAGACAAAGACACGTCCTTGAATATTTAGTTCAGCAGCTGATTGCGGGTATCTAAAATGCTTTTGTAGATGTTCGTTCATTTTTCGTTGGAAACAAGCTCTTAACTCATCATTACTACCTGTACATCCTGGGAATTTAGGCACTTGCTCTATCACTGCAAAAGGTACTTCTATGTCTTCTTCTACCTCTTCAACTTCCACTTCTTCTACGGAAACCACACGTTCTTCAATAATATCATCCTGTCCTATTTCCGTACTTTCTATAAAAGTTTCCTCAACCTCTTCAACATCTTCAACTATAGTAATAGCTTGTGTTACCACTTGCTTAGGCGGTGGTGGTGGTGGGATATTAATAGTCGTTATTGGAATTTCCTCTTCAAGTTGTTCTGTCAACATTAAGATATCTATCTTAGTCGCTTCTGATTCGTAAGTCTTATGTTCTAATCCTAAATATGTAAGGAGTAACATTACGTTTAAGCCAACAGCAAAATATAAACTGCTGTTTCGACCTACATTGGCTCTTGGGTTCTTCTTGAGTTCCATGACGTTTAATTTTATACCCTAAAGTTACCCATCAAATCCCATAAAACTTATGACAAAAGTCATGTTTGCCCCAATGTCAATATTTCAACGCTTATAGATTATCCAATTGGTTATCTTTTCCGTCTTCACTTATGGTCCAAAAGAAGCCTACAAAAAAGAACTGATCAGCCGCTGGTCTTAAGGCTATTCTATCGAACTGCCCATTAATGTCTGGTGTATTTGCGTACTGATATCCATTTATATTTCTGAACCCTAAAACATTATTAATAGAAAAATACAAGATTTTTTGTTGGTCAATTAAATAAGCCCAATTTAAGCTTATGCTATTAAGAGGTTTTGCCCGTTCGGCCAAAAACGCATCTGTATTAGGATTATCGTAAGGTCTACCAGAGGAAAAGATATAGTCAAAACCCAACTGACTTTTAAGGCTCTCAATCCAATATTTTCCGACAATAGAAAAATTATGATTGGTGGCAAAGTTTGGTTGTGCGGAAGTTTCAAAGTTGAGATAGTTGCGCTCTGTGTCTAAATACGAATAACTTATCCAATAATCTAAGTTTTTTACAGAGGAATTATCCCTCCAGAACAAATCCACTCCTTGAGCAAATCCATCACCATCAGAATTATAGTTACTATCAAATGAAGTAAACTCAGTATCAAACTTTACAAGATAGTTGTAAACCTTTCTGTAAGCCTCGGCTCTAAAAAACTTTCCCTCGTTAACATAATTGTAGTTTAATATATAATGAGATGTCTTTTCAGCTCTTAGGTCTTGTTCAAACTTTAAAATTGAACTATTTGGATTTTGAAAAAAGTTCCCATAGGCTAGAGAAATCTGACCATTTTTTGAGGTCTTATAGGCTAAAGCCGCTCTAGGTGCAATATTTGTGTCATCAAATATAGAACTATAATCCGCCCTTACTCCCACTTTTAAAGCTAAATCTTTTGAGAATATTACATCTGCCTCCACGAATCCCGCAGTAATGTTATTTTTAAATCCATAAGTTTCGTCAGTTGTACTTTCTCTAAAATTCTCTTCAAAATCTGTTAAAAATTGTTCTGCACCAAAACTTAATTTATAGCGACTGCTAAAACGTTTCTTTAACTTGAGTTTCATGTGAGCAGAATTTTCTTTACCTACAATATCACTTGTCATAATTCCAATATCATTCTTTGCATAGGTATAACTCAAGCCTGTATTCAGGGACCAACTATCTCCTAACATACCTTTGTATGACGTATTAAGATAAAAGTTTCTATTGTTTAAACTAAAATCTATCCCATCTTCAAAATTAATATCTTCTTGGTTGACAGCTATGTCGGTAATATCGAATGCCGCATAGAACTTTAACATCCCGTTATCCAGTCGCTGCCTGTAGACCGATTCCCCTTGTGCTGCTTGAAGCGGTCTATCCCAATTATTTCTATTATTGAATAGATTAAAATAGGGGCCAAGATTAATATATGACGCGTTGAAACTTAAAGAGGACTTTTCCCATTTTTGAGTATTCCCTAATTGGCCGCCAACAGTCATCAAGTTTATTTCTGTTTTTTCTTGAACAGGTTCATCTATAGTATTTAAAAGTACTACACTTGATAAGGCCTGTCCAAACTCTGATGAATAGCCTCCTGTGGAAAAGGTAATGCCGTCAAATAAAAATGGTGAATACCGAGACCGAGCAGGAATATTATTAGGAGTTGGTGTATAAGGAGTGAACACTCTAATACCATCAATAAAAAATTGTGTTTCCTCAGCACCTCCACCACGAACAAATAAACGTCCGTCCTCAACATTAGTAGAGGTACCAGGAAGCGTTTGTAATGCTCCAACAAAATCGCCCAATGCGCTAGCTGTAGTAACTACATCGAGTGGTTTTAAAACAGACACCTTACTATTATCACTAGCCTCAAAAGTCCCTGCACTTAAAACTACTGCATCAAGGGACTCTACATCTTCACGAAGCTTTATTTGTAGATTAGATAGTTTACTGACATCATCAAAGATAGTCTCGGTTTCAAAAGATAAAAATGATATAACCAAAGCTTGTGTGCCTTTTTCTTCAGTAGTAAACAAAAACTCACCCGCTATATCTGTTGTGGCACCATCATAAGTACCATTTAAATACACATTAGCTCCTTCAATAGGTTGGTTTTTGTTATCTGTGACCTTACCTGAAATAGTAGTCTGACCATATAAGATTGTGGAAACTATAAAGATTAAGATTTTGATGAGTGATTTCATTTTTTGATTGGTAATAATTGTTCGTATTCTGATTGTTGTACAAACTTCTTCTATTTTTGAAGCAATAGAAATTGTATTTTACCGAACTGTAATAATTCTATGACGAATTGAATTTCGTCCATTAAAACCTATTTTCAATGTTGACCAAAACCGAAAGACAATTTACTATCCTATACTTTATTATTGTACTTTTTGAGCTCATTACAGGGAGTACAGAAACCTTGCAACATGTACATTACATCGCTAAACCTGCTATTGTTATTAGTTTACTTTTTCTATTTGTAAATACTTCTGGCGCATTAGATAAATACCTGAGGCTGATTACTATAATTGCTTTGGTATTTTCTTTATTAGGTGATATCCTATTGATGTTTGTTGAGCAATCGCAACATTTTTTTGCAATAGGTTTGGTCGCTTTTTTGATAGCACATCTTATGTATATTCTGGTATTCTTAAAACACAGAAACCAAAAGAAATCGGCTTTAGGTTTTCTGGTACTTCTACTGATATATGCTTTTGGTTTGTTTTATTTGCTTAAAGATGGGTTAGGTGAAATGCTTGTACCCGTAATTTTATATATGATTGTAATTCTTAGTATGGCCACTACAGCTTTTTTAAGAAAAGATGGCGTTAATGGTTTGAGCTATAATTTAGTTTTTGTAGGTGCTATTTGTTTTATGGTTTCCGATAGTATTTTGGCTCTTAATAAGTTTTATCAACCTGTTCCATTTTCTAACATAAGTATAATGCTGACTTATGCCCTAGCACAATTTTTAATCGTTCTCGGAATTTTAAAAATTAAAACCCTATAGGTATTATTTTTTAAAGGGTCTAATAATCAATCTTGCAGCTTTATCAAAATTGATGTAGTTATATGTCCAATTGAACAGTACGACAACTCTGTTTCTAAAACCTACAAGAGACATGAGGTGAACAAACATCCAGACAAACCATGCAAAAAAACCGCCAAATTTATACCGTTTTAAGTCCACCACGGCTTTATTTCTCCCTATGGTTGCCATTGAGCCTTTGTCGTAATAAGTGAAGGATTTTAAAGGCTTATTACGAACCAATCTCAATATGTTTTGGCCCAATAACTTTCCTTGCTGAATTGCAGGTTGAGCTACCTGAGGATGACCTTTAGGATACGCTTTCGTAGTCATTAAAGCAATATCACCAATGGCAAAAACATTATCATAGCCCTCCACTTGATTATAACGATTAACGCGATATCGATTTGCTCTTTCAACTAAGGTGTCAGCTTTTAATCCATTTACTGGTGATCCTGTAACACCAGCTGCCCAAATTAAGGTTTGGGATTGCATTTCTAAATCAGAATTGGTGGTTACATTTAAACCATCATAGTTCTCAACAAAGGTATTGCAGTGCACTCTTACACCAAGTTCTTTAAGAAATCGTTCCGCTTTTTTGGAGGCATGCTTGCTCATTGGTGGCAAAACCCTATCAGCACCTTCGAGCAAATGGATATTCATATCACTTGGATTTAAATCGTGATAATCCCTTGGTAAAATATGATTTTTAAGTTCAGCAATAGCCCCAGCCAATTCAACTCCTGTTGGGCCGCCACCAACTATAACAAAGTTTAGAAACGCTTCGCGTTCTTTTTCAGAATTTGCAATGGTGGCTTTTTCAAAATTTTGTAAAATTAAGCTTCTAATATTCAGTGCTTGTGGGACTGTTTTCATTGGCATACTATGAGACTCAATCGTTTTATTGCCAAAAAAATTTGTCCTTGTTCCTGTAGCAATAACCAGATAATCATAAGATACATTACCGATACTGGTTTCAACCTCATTCCGCTCTGGTACAATCTGTTTCACCTCGGCTAATCGGAAAAAAGAAGTCTTATGTTTTTTTATGATTTTCCGCAAGGGATAGGCTATAGAATCTGGTTCTAATCCAGAGCTAGACACTTGGTATAAAAGCGGTTGAAACGTGTGATAATTGTGCTTATCAATTAATACAACCTGAACATTTCTATTGGCTAATGTTTTTACTAAATTTATGCCCGCAAAACCGCCTCCAATAACAACAACCCTTGGTAGGTTAGACTCAGGAATATTCATAAAGTTTATAGGTTGAATTTGCTGATGTAAAGATACGACATAACTATAGGAAAACTATACTTTTTAGTGAATTGTGTAACAATAAAAGAAGTACTACTACTAATAGGCAACTAACCATTTCATCAATTGAATAAAGAACTCGAACATAGTTTTGTTGAGCAGTTGCAAAAGCATCAAAACATTATTCATAAGGTATGTCGTTTATATACCAATAATGCTGATGCACACAACGATTTGTTTCAGGAAATTACCATTCAACTTTGGAGAGCATACCCAAAGTTTAGAGGCGAATCTAAATTTAGTACATGGATGTATCGTGTGGGCTTAAATACGGCCATCACGTTATATCGAAAGTCGAAACGTAGAATAAGCACGCAAGAATTTGACAATGTACAATTTAAGATAAAAGCCGAAGAATATGATGATACCGAAGAGCGGCAATTAAAATTATTGTACAAAGCGGTACATCAATTAAACGATATTGAAAAAGCGTTAGTCTTCTTGTACTTAGAGGATAAGGATTATAGAGAGATTAGCGAGACATTGGGTATAACCGAAGTCAATGCACGTGTAAAGATGAACCGTGTAAAAAAGAAATTAAAAACAATATTAAATCCGTAGACTTATGGATGAATTAGAATTATTAAAAAAGGATTGGCAAAAAGGTAGAATTGAATTTAAGAGTTATAGCGATTCGGACATATACCCAATGTTGCATAAAAAGTCATCTTCAATTGTAAAAACACTTTTTTACATCAGTATTGGAGAATTGGTGTTTTGGCTTTTGGCATCGGTCTTACCATATGTTTTATCTCCAACCTTTAGGGAAAAGTTAGACATAAGCTATGAAAACCCGTTATTCATTGGTCTTACCATTTTAAGTTATGTGATAATTTTAACGTTTATCTATTTACTCTTTAGATCTTATAGAGGTATTTCTTCGACCGATAGTGCCAAAAAATTAATGGAAAGTATTTTGAGAACACGAAAGGTCATAAAGTACTATGTGATTTTTAACTTATCATTGTTTTTCCTTTCCATTCCTCTATCTCTTTATTTTGAGTATCAGGACAATCCTGAATTTCATCAACAAATAGTTGAAGCTAGCACAACACAAATGCTAATTTTCTATATTGTTTCCATAGTTATAGCTGGTATCATTATATTAATTCTGTTGTTGTTTTATAGAGTAATCTATGGAATTTTGCTCAAGCGCTTAAATAGAAACTATAAGGAATTAAAAAAGCTAGAGGTCTAATTATTCGCCCAATCCCTAAGCTCTCTATTAAGACGTTCCTTTTCCTCTAACTCTTCCTGGGGAACTACCTTTAAAAATGAAGGATGCTGCTCAATGGCATATTCAATCTTTTCAACAATTTCATCTATGGTTTCATTTTCATAGTCAATTTCCAAAGGTTCTTTAATCTCAAAAGATTGATAGATATTTTTCTTTTTTATGCGCAATCCTTTTTTGTCAAACGAACGTCTAAAACCATCAATAACGATAGGTACTACTAAAGGTTTATACTGTTTTATGATATGCGCTGTTCCTTTTCTTATGGGTTTAAAAGGCGTTGTAGTTCCTTGCGGAAAAGTTACCACCCAACCATCATCCAGTGCTTTTTTGATATTGCTGATATCGCTCATTTTTACCTGACGATTTACATCTTGTCCTTTAGATCTCCAAGTACGTTCTATACTGATAGAACCCGTATAAGCAAATATCTTTGGTATGAGTCCTGATTTCATGGTTTCCTTGGCCGCCACATAGTACATATTCAGCTTAGGATTCCATAAATAACCCACATTTTTAATACTGTCCAAACGTCCATTCAAACTGGCATTAAACACATGAAACATAGCAATAACATCGGCAAAATAGGTCTGATGGTTTGAGATAAACAATACATTGGTATCAGGTAGATTTTTAATGATTTCGGAACCTTCTATTTGCAACTCATTAAAGCCTCGAAATCGTTGGTGCGTTAAAAGCCCCAAGATTCTAATCAGCCATTTTTTAACCCAAAGAATGTGCCCAAAAGGATTGGTTTTAAATAAACCCATTATTAATTTTTGATATTAATCAGTAACAAATGTAACAAATATGCCGTGCTATAGCACTTGTTTTAACAAGTCTTTTATTTCCCCTAGCATCATCGCAGTGGCTCCCCAAACTATATGACCGTTTAGTTTAAAAGCTGGTACATCTACCTCAACATTAAATGAGGTCGGCACTCTGGTCGTTATAATATTAGTGTCATCTAAAAAATCTAGAACCGGTACTTCAATAATATCTTCTACCTCTTCGTCTTGCTTTATAAAATGGGGTGTGGTTTCGGAAACTGCAAAATAAGGGTGTACCAAAAAATTACTCGGTGGGATATATAACGGAGACAAAGCTTTAATAACATTTAACGCTTTTTCTGGTACGCCTACTTCTTCCTCTGTTTCTCTTAATGCAGTAACCATGACATCTTTGTCGGACTCCTCATACTTTCCACCTGGAAATCCAACTTGTGCAGAGTGTACGCCTTTGTAGGTTTTTCTGAGGATTAAAATCAAATAGGTTTCGTTATTTAAATTCGGATAAAATAACGCCAATACACCAGCTACTTTAGCTTTTTTAGCGCGTTCTCGCATACGTTCGGCCAATTGTAATCGGTATGGTGGCGACATTTTAGCATGGGATGTTTCACCAAAAAGTTCGAGATGTTTTATGTTTATGACGGATTCTAAGAACGTTTTAAAAAGCATGTATCATGTAATGTTATAAGATCGTTAATCCTTGTTTAATTAACAAAAATACGTTTTACCTTTTATATTCTTTTTCTTACTTTTAAGCATATCATTTAGATTTAATTCTTGTTGACTGCAAGATTGCAGCTCTCTCTTAAAGATTGCAATGGTTATAGGTTTCGTGTGCCTATTAAATTTTGAATTATTAACAATTAAATCTAAATATTATGAAAAATTTATTTCTAGCTAGTTTAATACTACTTTCTGCATATACATCTTATGCGCAATTTATAGTTGACAGTAATCCAAATTTTGACACTAACGCTATTAAGGCAGATGGTCGAATTCTTGGAGTAGGTAATAATCCAAGAATACTCTTACAAAGCACTAGTGATGCTGATAACGATTGGACAAGAGGTTTAATAGGAAACAACATCTTTTGGAATAGTACCAATAATACTTGGAGTAATTCAAGCTCATCAAGTTTTAATGATTTTAACTTAATTCGTTTTGAGAATGGCTCTAACATAGGGTTTTATGCTAAAACAAATACTAATAGCGGTATTGAAAATTTTACTAATACCGAGATTGAAGACTACAGAATAATGACCATAACCAATTCTGGAAATGTTGGCATAGGGGTACGAAACCCTAATGCTAAACTACAGGTCGACGGTATAACTCTATTAAAACCGGACGTTATTAACAATAACTATTTAAGGGTAACAAGTAATGCACCTAGTCAGACCAACCTCACTTATTTTTCTAATAACGACGCTAGATGGAATCTGTATAGTGACAACGAAGATTTTCGCTTTAGAAAGGCTGGAACTGATTCGGCAGAAATAATGATACTTAAATCACAAGGAAATGTCGGTATTGGAACCGTCAACCCATCAGAACTATTGACCGTTAATGGTAAAATACTTTGCGAAGAAGTAGAGGTCATCGCCAATGTTGCTCCCGATTATGTGTTCCAAAAGTACTACACAGGTATTTCTTCTTTGAAAGAAGATTACGTAATGCCAACCTTAGAAGAAGTAGAAGCCTTTACCAAAGAGAACCATCACTTACCTGAAGTGCCTTCTGCAGATGAAATTAAAGAAGATGGTTTACAGCTTAAAGAAATGACTACCATTTTGTTACAAAAAGTAGAAGAATTAACACTCTATACTATTGAGCAAGAAAAGCGGATTAAAGCTCTGGAAATAGAACTAGCAGCAAAAAAGTAATGATGTTATGAAAATAAATATTCATAAAATAGTCACCCTAGTATTAATATTTCCACTGCTAAGTAATGCACAATTAGAGAATGCGAATTGGTATTTTGGCGATAATGTAATTAGTAGCCAAAATGGTGGTGGATTAAATTTTAATAATGGTACAGTTTCTGTGCTTACAGATGGTAAAACGGAAGATGCCTTTTCGTCCACTGCAACTGTTAGTGACGAAAATGGTAACCTTTTATTTTATACGGATGGAAGTTCTGTTTGGAATAAAAATCATAACAAAATGTCTGGGGGCAATAACTCTCTTAATGGGTTTTATACTGTTTCTGTTGTTCCTTTCCCAGGAGATAGTGATAAATATTATATTTTTACTATTGGTTCTGATGGTACATTTAACTTAGATTATTTTTACTCAATTGTTGATATGAGTTTAAACAATGGTCTTGGAAATGTAGATACGAACTCACTAAATACAAACTTAAATATTTTACCATATACATCATTCAATCCTGATGGTTCCTTTGATATAAAGGGTGAAATGCAAAGAAAAAGTAATATAGTAGTTGCTAAGCATTCTGATGGTGAATCATACTGGCTTATTTTGAATCCTTTTGATGTTTTTTTTGTATTAAAAATTGATAGTAATGGAATATCATCAAATCCAATTATTTATGACGAAGGTAATCCCTCTTTAGACTATAATTTGAATATTCGTGGGGCATCAGGAATGAGTATCTCTCCTAATAACGATAAAATAAGCTATTACTGTAACAGAGCGAATGGAGGTAATCAATCAAATCTATTTACAATCCTAAACTTCAATAACTCAAGTGGTCAATTAAGTCCTTCATTCTTTACTGTTGACAATCCCAATTTTGCAATGCCAGGTTATGCATCTGAATTTTCTGGGAATGGCAATTATCTATATTTATTAGTTGGAGGCGGCTTCAGTTATGAGATTTTTCAATTTGACCTACAAAATACAAATATCAATCCTGTATCTATTGGTTTATCATTGCCATTACCACTATCTGATAACCCTGAAACCGACTTACCTACAATGGTAAGAGGCATTGATGGTAAAATATATGTGCCAAATAATAATAATTTTTTAGGAGTAATCAATAACCCTAACTTGTTTGGAACTAATTCAAACTACGTAAATAATCAAATAGATTTAGGCACAAATGTTATTGCAAAGAAGCTCCCCCAACAAGTTCAGAATCAAATTAATAACAATTGTCCAGACAATTTAACTATAACTCAAACAGTCTCTAATGGAACTAATGACATCCAAGAGGCTTCCAATTGGATTGTTGCACTTAATGTAATTGAAAATGCCGCAAATGCCGAGTACGATGCTGGTAATTTTGTGAAACTTCAAAGAGGATTCCATGCCAGAGCAGGGTCAACATTTAGAGCTTATATAGATGGTTGCTTAAATACGCAACCAGTTGCCAAAAATTCTATATTCAATAATGATAAAATATCAGATAATCAAATCGTTATTTTCCCGAACCCGGCTAAGGACAAGGTTCGTTTATCTCATAATCAGATGAATATTCAATCATTTGAACTCTATGATATTCATGGAAGAACAGTTATTAATAATAATAACTTAAACTCGAGCAAACATACGATTGATGTCAGTTCTTTTGAAAAAGGCTTTTATATTATAAGAATTGTATTAGAAGATAATTCCGTTATCACCAAAAATCTAGTCATAAAGTAAACGACAACGTTTAGATAAAAAAAGCCGATTAGTTTTACTAATTGGCTTTTTTTATTTTTGGCTTATGAGATTAATTTGTGCTTTTTGTTGGCTTTTTATGTTTTATAGTTGTGAGGACAAACCAACTCCTAAACAAACAAATTCTATAGTTCCTAAAGATACCATTGTAAAAAAGGTTAAGGAGGTTCCTAAAACGGAGACTGAATCGGAGTATCCTTTATTGACAGACAACAATGCCATGGAGTATTTCTTGGAATATGAAAAAGAGCATAAGGAAAATAAAGTAAGAATCACCACAGATTTTGGTATTATCGACATTCAACTTTATGATAAGACCAAATTCCATCGCGCCAATTTTATCTATTTGACTAAACGAAAGTACTTCGACGGGACTCAATTTTACAGAGTGGTTAAAAACTTTGTGATTCAAGGGGGTAGTAGTGATGATTATAATATTGCCAAGCGACGTAGAAAAATCGGAAAATACCTTTTACCGCCAGATACCAAACGTGGCTATACCCATAAACGCGGAGCAGTGTCTATGCCGAGCAGCGAAATTGAAAATGCCTATAAACTGGCATCACCTTTTCAGTTCTTTATCATTAACCGTATTGGTGGAGCCGATTATTTAGATGAGGATTACACGGTGTTTGGTGAGGTGATTCGCGGTATGGACGTGGTTGATAAAATCAATGCCGTAGACACCGATGAAGGAGATTGGCCACTACACAATGTGTATATACGGAAAGTAGAAATTATAAAATAATTAAGACTTCCCTTTTCAATTTTTAATACCTTGTAGTTTGTAATTTCCAAAAACTAACTACAATGATCTCTAAATCCATTAAAGCTGCAGTTCTATGCAGTGTTATTCTATGTTCCAGCTGTAAAGAAGAACCAAAAACCGATGATAAGTTAATGACGGATAATATCTTATTGCAAGAATGGGAAGGACCTCACCAAGGTGTACCTGCGTTTGATAAAATGAATGTAGCTGATGTAAAAGAAGCTGTAGAAAAAGGTATGGAGCTGCAATTAAAAGAGGTTGATGCTATTGCCAATAATGAAGAGAATCCCACTTTTGAAAATACCATAGTAGCCATGGAAAGCGCCGGAAAAGCACTAAATCGTGTGTTTACCTATTACGGTATTCTCAGCAGCAATATGTCTTCGCCTGAGTTTAGGGAAGTACAGGCAGAGTTGGCTCCAAAATTGTCGGAATTCCGATCTAAAATTTCGCAAAATGAAAATCTGTTTCAACGTATCAAAGCAGTATATGATGCTTCTCAAAAAAATCCTTTAGAAGCTCAAGAGCAACGTGTTGTCGATTTAATTTATAAACGATTCGAAATAAGCGGTGCTAATCTTGATGCCGAAAAGAAAAAACGTTATGCAGAGATTAACAAAGAATTGTCAACACTTTACACAAAGTTTTCTAACAATGTTTTGCATGATGAAGAAAACTATGTTTCCTATTTAACCAAAGACCAGCTCGGAGGTTTATCGGAAGGTTATATAAAATCTGCTGCTAAAATTGCTTCAGATAAAGGGCAAGATGGCAAATATGCCATAACCAATACACGTTCTTCCATGGATCCGTTTTTAACTTACTCAACCGAACGTTGGCTTCGCAAGCAAGTTTGGGAAAACTATTATTCACGAGGAGACAATGGTGACGAGTATGACAACAACGCTATTATTGCCGAAATTCTAAAACTTCGCAAAGAACGCGTTGGCTTATTGGGCTACGACAATTATGCCGAATGGAGATTACAAGACCGAATGGCAAAGCATCCAGATAATGCCATGGAACTTATGCTTAAAGTTTGGCCAGCCTCTACGGCAAGAGTCAAAGAGGAAGTTGCCGATATGCAAACTGTAGCCAATGAACTTGGAGATAACATTACCATAGAACCTTGGGATTATCGTTATTATGCCGAAAAAGTACGTCAGAAAAAGTACGACCTAGATAGCGATGAAGTGAAACAATACCTCCAATTAGACAAACTTACTGATGCTATGTTTTTTGTTGCTGGTGAATTGTTCAATTATAAATTCACGCCAGTTGAAGAAGGATCAGTTCCTGTTTTTCATGAAGATGTTAATGTCTGGGAAGTTACCGATAAAGATTCTGGCAAACATGTTGGGCTTTGGTACTTAGACCCTTATGCTCGTGAAGGTAAACGTTCTGGTGCTTGGGCTACAACTTACAGATATTACACTACGTTTGAAGGCGAAACCAATGTTTTAGCGTCTAATAATTCCAACTTTGTAAAGCCTGCTCCGGGTGAAGCCGTTTTAGTATCTTGGGATGATGCCACTACATTCTTTCATGAGTTTGGGCACGCCCTTCATTTCTTTGCGGCAGATGTAAAATATCCAACATTACAAGGAGGTGTTAGGGATTACACTGAGTTTCAATCGCAATTATTAGAACGATGGTTATCTACTGATAAAGTGATCAACCAATTTTTGGTGCACTATGAAACAGGAGAACCCATTCCAGCAGAATTAGTTGAAAAAATCAAAAAAGCTTCAACATTCAATCAAGGTTTTGGTACTACTGAATACTTGGCTTCAGCGCTAATCGATATGAAATTACACTTGGCAGATCCTACTGATATAGATATCGACAAATTTGAACGCGAAACTTTAGACGAATTGGGTATGCCTAAAGAACTGCCTATGCGTCATCGCACACCTCATTTCGGACATGTATTTTCTGGAGAAGGATATGCTACTGCTTACTATGGCTATATGTGGGCAGATGTATTAACCAGTGATGCTTCAGAAGCATTTAAGGAAGCACCTGGAGGATTCTATGACAAGGATATGGCTGATAAATTGGTAAAGTATTTATTTGCACCTCGTAATGCGTTGGATCCTGCAGAAGCTTACAGGCTGTTTAGAGGTCGTGATGCCAAAATTGAAGCTTTAATGCGAGATAGAGGGTTTCCTGTGCCACAGAGCTAAAAAAAGCTACTATACGATATACATCTAATGGAATATCCCGAAGTAGAACAACTTAAAACTCAATTCAAAAAATACAAGATAAAAATATCCCAAGGCTTTAACCACATAAGAAAAGCTATATTCTTTACCAGCTTATCTATTGGAGCAAAGTCTTGGGATATACTCATCGATGATGAGTTTGGCGACTTTTCAAAGCACAATCCTGTTTTTGATTGGTTTTTAGTGCTCTATGCCTTAGAAACCTATGATGAATGTGAGGATATTATAGAATGGAGTAACTTCCATGGGATTGATACCACTCTCCTATTGGACTATTATAAATCATTAGCAACGACTTATAAAGAGATTGAAGCCATAGTTGGGTCCATCGACCCTTTAATCTCTTCATTTGATTATACGTTAAGGACTAGTGTAGTAGGTGTTTTAGCAAGCATCAATCTTGAATAGTTTAGTCTTCTTTTTTATAGATACTTGGCAAGCTAATCTTAAACTTTACAGCCAGCAATCTAATAACAATAACTACCAAACCGGCAATGATAAAAAGATAATTTTGATCTTTAAGGAATTCTCTTAATCCAAAATACGTCAATCCGCCGATAATACAAGCCGTAGCATATATCTCTTTTCTGAATATTACGGGAATATCATTGCAAAGGATATCGCGAATAACACCACCAAAGCAGGCCGTCATCGTACCAAGCGCTATGCAAATAAAAGGGTGAAGACCTGCCACCAAGCCTGTTTCGATACCTACAACAGTATATAAGCCAATACCAATAGTATCAAATAAGAATAAGGAACGTCTTAAATGCTTTAACTGATTTCTAAATACAATAGCAAATATTGTAGAGCCAACTATAACATAACCATAAGTCATATTTTGCATCCAGGATACTGGAGTCACACCAACCAAAATATCGCGTAATGAACCTCCACCAACAGCTGTTACAAATGCGATAATCAATACACCAAAAGGATCCATGCGTTTATTCATGGCGACTAGCACACCTGAGATGGCAAATGCGATGGTACCCAATATGTCTAAAGTTTGAAAAAACATTTTTCCTGTCATTCCTGCCCTTAGACTTCATTGAAGATAAACCTTGGCAGGGATCTATTTCTAATTTCATTGAAACACTGGTAACACTTACCTGTGTCTGATTAAACTTTGCTCTGCGTAATCCCGAAATAAGTTCGGGATGAACGATATTCACAATTTTGAATACACAAGCTTTTCTCTCTGAGATCCCGAAACAAGTTCGGGATAAGCGACTTACACAAGTTTCCATTCTGAAAACTTGGTTCCCTGCTTACATGTTCTGCGTGTAGTAATTATAATCTTTTAAAATGGTATCTATAAACTGAACATCATATAACTTTGATTCAATACCAAGCGTTTCACAAATTTTAGCTTTTAGAATCGTCAACGTTTTAAAATCATTGTTCTTTCTAGAAATCGTAAAGGCTTCTTTAATGATTCTTACATCTTTGTCCGTCAATTGTGTGACGTTACTAAACACGGGTTGATAATCATCATTGATTTCTTCAAGAATAGTGCTAGAAATTTTGTGTTTTTTCTTAACGCTAATCACTACGGTTCCAGCCGCCGCATCACCAACACGTTGTTTTTTATCCGACAGTAAAATACTCAATATGCCTATGGATGAAAAAAACAACCATATATCTATAATTCGTAACATCCAACGCACAAAAAGGTTGTACCATTCCGTTGGTGCACCATCAACTCGTACTACTTTAATCTTCATGATCATCTTTCCCACAGTTTGCCCACCAAAAACTATGTGGCATATAACGGAATAGAAGAATGCGGGTAAGTAAAATAAGCCCAAGAAACCGCGTTGGGTCCAAGCATCAGCATCAAAAATCTCTGAAATCGCAACAAGGTTCTCCATTATGGTCATGTAAGTCACTAAAATCACACCATCAATTAAGAAAGCGACCATACGTTCGCCTAAACCTATTAGCTTATAGTCCAAGTTGACATTTTGTGCTGTGTTAATTGCTAATTTGCCCATTGCAATGTATATTCGTTTTAAATTAGAATGGTTTATGCGCGAAGCGTCTTTCGTGAAGCAAAATAAGGAAAAATGGATTGGTTTTGAAAATGCATTAAACAATAATGCCAAAATAAATCCTGATGATTTAGCTTCTTACTATATTCAACTTACCAATGATTTATCATATGCCCAAACTTACTATCCAGAAAGTAAGACTTTGTTGTATTTAAATTCGTTAGCCTCACAAGCACATCAAAAGATTTATATCACCAAAAAAGAGTCGAAAAACAAAATCATTTCATTTTGGCGCGATGAATTCCCCTTGTTTTTTTACCAATACCATAAAACATTACTGTATTCTTTTTTAATATTTATGGCTGCTGTACTTATAGGAGTCGTCTCAACATTGAATGATGATGATTTTGCAAGGCTAATATTGACTGACCAATATGTAAATATGACTATCGAAAATATAGAAAATGGAGAGCCTATGGCGGTTTATAAAAGTGGAAGTAATATTGGTACGTTCCTAGGCATCACAATAAACAATATTAGGGTAGCTATTATTGCTTTCGCCCTAGGCGTCTTTTTTAGTATTGGCACCATTTGGGTACTTTTTAGAAATGGTGTTATGTTAGGTTCATTTATAACCTTCTTTTACAAATATGGCCTAATAGAAAACACATCAACCATATGGTTGCATGGCACTATAGAAATTTCAGTCATCGTTATTGCTGGTTGTGCAGGTCTGGTTATGGGCAATAGCATTTTATTTCCAAAAACTTATTCTAGACGAATCTCCTTTATGAAGGGTGCTAAAGACGGCCTTAAAATTGTGGTGAGTACTATTCCATTTTTTATTATCGCTGGTTTTATTGAAGGTTTTATAACCCGTTATGGTGAACAAATGCCTTGGTTATTAGCTTATGGTATTATTTTTATTTCGCTTTTCATAATTGTCTATTATTATATTGTTTATCCTATATTATTACACAAAGCTTCAACTATTAAGCTTAAAGAAGTAGCTCCTGAAGCATTACCCAAACCCAAACTAACGTGAACGAAAAATATATTGAACTAAGAACCCGAAGTACGTTTGGTGATATTATCAACACTTACTTTTTATTTCTAAAATATAATTTTAAGTCTTATACCAATTTGTACTTAAGATACAATGCCGTGAGTATAATTTTGACCCTAATCTGTTCTTATTTACTAGTGACAGGTTTTATGGGCTTGGCAAGTAAAGATTTTAGATTTGGTATGGGTAACAATGTCGCGTCAGACAGCTATTTCATTGCAGGTATCGTCATACTCTTGTTAATTGTATTTGTAACATCCTTAATTAATTATAGCTTTTCAAGCGCTTACATAGCTGAATATGTGAATAATAAAGGGAAAATTGTTTCCAAAAACATCTGGAATAGTATCTTAAATAAAATTGGGACCATTATCATTTTTATACTCATTGGTGGTCTTTTATATGTTGTATATATAGTTATCTCTATGATAGTAGCTTTCATTCCATTTTTAGGAATGATTATTCAATATGGATTGAGCTTTTCAATGACTGCTATTTTTGGTTTAACGTTTATGTCCATTTTTTCAGACAAAAAAGGATTTGGAGAAGCCATTTCTGAAGGATTCGATTTCACCTTTTCAAATTTTTGGCGTGTTATTCTTTTTGGTTTGGTTATTGGAATACTAAATCTGATGATAACGGTTTTAATTATATCTGTACCAGGATTTATCATTGGTATTTATGCTTATTTTTCCGCCAGTAGCAATATCAATATTGCAACAAGTACCTTTGCGACTTTAGTCTTTACATTTGGTTTTGCTGCATTTTTATTGGCTTTTATTTATACACAAGCCTTATCACAACTATCTTATGGTATTTTATATTACAATCTTTATGAATTAAGGCATAACGTTTTTCTTCAAAAGAAAATAGATCAAATCGGTGTTAATGACTAAACTGAACTTTAAACATATAAGTACTCTTGTATTGATATTGGTTTATTCCTTTACAATTAGCGCCCAAGACACTATTGTAAAGCAAGATTCTTCCGAACTTGAGGTGACCTATTTTAAAGAAAACTTTAAAGATAATTATTCTGGTGACGATTTTAATTATTCCATAAACGATACTGGCGGTATCAATCTCATGCAGCGTATTCTAAGATCTTTTTTTACTTGGTTAAGCGAAGTTTTTGGTTTTGATATTGACTTTATGGATTACCAAACTATGGAGTATATCGTTTATGGGCTATTGGGCATTATTGTGCTTTACTTATTGATAAAGTTCTTATTGCAAAACCCTGTGAGTACTGTATTTAAAACCGAAGACAAAGCTATTGAAGGCTTCAGTTATGTGGAAGAGAATATTGAACAAGTAGATTTTGACAAACTCATTAAGCAAGCCCTAAAAGACAATAATTACCGTTTGGCTACGCGTTACATGTACCTCAAATCCTTAAAGGTTTTGGCAAATAAAAAGACCATAGAATGGCATTACGACAAAACTAATACAGACTACCTACATGAAATAAAAGATTCAAAATTGAAAGCTCTGTTTAAGCGTATATCTTATATCTACGATTACGTTTGGTACGGGGAATTTCCGATTGACGAACACAATTTCAATAGAAATAAAAACGATTTTGACCAACTTATAAAATCAACTCTGCGTGGATAAGCGTTCTAAAATAGCACTTTACATCATTGGCGCTGTTATTGTTTTTATGATGATTGCAGAAGTTACCAAACCCAAAGCAATCAATTGGCGAGACTCTTACTCGGCGGCGGACAAAATTCCTTTAGGTTGCTACATTTTGTTTAATGAACTCGAAACTTTTACCAATGAAGATATATTAACATCTGAACGATCTATTTATGAATATCTAAAACGTGTAGATACGTCAACAACAAAGACGCTCATCTTTATTAACAACTATCTTAGTTTTGATGGGGAAGAATCAAAAACTTTAATGGACTTCGTCGAAAAAGGTAATACCATCTTTATGAGCGGGAATTACTTTTATGGTAACGCACTCGATTCACTTAATATTGCTGTTGAACGTCGTTATGGGAATCTATACAAAAAAACTTCTGAGCATAAATTTACAAGTCCTAGCCTTCAAAAGAATAACCGTCAGTTTAAAGATGTGATTGAAAACAGTCACTTCAGTTCTATTGATACCCTAAAAACTACTGTTCTAGGGACAATCACAACGAAAAACGACGATGACATTGATGAAACACAAGCAAATTTCATAAAGGTTGATGTGGGTGAACATGGTGGGCAATTCATATTGCACACTAATCCTTTTGCTTTTACCAATTATCATCTCATAAATGACAAAGAAGACTATACTGCTACTGTTTTATCTTATCTTCCCAAACAACAAATTATTTGGGATAATAATTATAAAAGTGGCCGAAAAGTTATTACGAGTCCACTGCGGTTTATTCTACAAAATACGGCCTTAAAGTGGGCTTTTTATATCAGTATGTTTGGTCTTATTTTGTTTGTGGTTTTTAGAGGAAAACGAACACAGCGTATTATTCCTGTTATCAAAAAACTTGAAAATGCTACCGTAGATTTTACTAAAACCATTGGTGAACTCTATTATCAGCATGGTGATTTTACTAATATTATTCAAAAGAAGATTGAATACTTTTTAGAATTCGTACGGAGAAATTATTATCTAGACACCAATCAGCTAGATCAAAGTTTCATAGAAAAATTGAGCATAAAGTCCACTAACACCAAAGAAGATACAAAAGCATTGGTGGACTACTTGGTTTTTTTAAAGTCCAAAAAATACCATTCCGAACAAGAGCTTATAGAACTTAACAAAAAAATAGAATATTTTACAAAACATAGATTATAATGGAAGATCAAAATACACCATCATCTGAAAACTTAGATGAGAATATCCCAAATGATTCAAACAACACACAACAAACCCCAGAAGAATCTTCTGAGGATTTTAAAAATCGTATAGATTTAAAACCTTTACAAGATAGTGTGGATCAGATTAAGCAAGAAATTGCCAAATTTATCGTGGGGCAAAATGAAATGATTGAACTTTTAATTATTTCTATTCTCACTAATGGTCATTCGCTTATTGAGGGTGTGCCTGGTGTTGCAAAAACAGTTACAGCAAAGCTATTAGCTAAAACTATGGACATTGATTTTAGTCGTATTCAATTTACGCCAGATTTAATGCCAAGTGATATTTTGGGAACATCTATTTTTAATGTTAAAACCAATGAGTTTGAATATAAAAAAGGGCCTATCTTCTCTAACATAGTGCTTATTGACGAAATCAACAGAGCACCAGCTAAAACTCAAGCAGCTTTGTTCGAAGTTATGGCCGAACGTCAAATTACCATGGACGGCAAACGTTACGATATGTCGCTTCCCTTTTTGGTTTTTGCAACACAAAATCCAATTGAACAAGAAGGTACGTACCGATTGCCAGAAGCGCAGCTAGACCGCTTTTTGTTTAAAATAGAGGTTGACTATCCTTCGCCAGAAGATGAAGTACAAATTCTAATGGAAAATCATAAGCGACTAGATGTAATGGATTTTGATACGATCTCTACTGTATTATCTTCTAAGGCCATTAAAAAATATCAAGCGCTCATAAAGCAGATTATCGTTGAAGATAATCTCTTAAACTATATTGCCTCTATTGTAACCAATACACGGAACAACGCCAACTTATACCTAGGTGCATCACCTAGGGCATCCATTGCTATTTTAAATGCCTCTAAGGCCAATGCTGCAATAAAAGGAAGGGATTTTGTGACTCCAGATGACATAAAACGATGCTCTAAAGCCGTATTAAAGCATCGTTTGGTGTTAACACCCGAGCGTGAAATGGAAGCTTTTACGGTCGATAAAGTTGTAGATCAAATTCTAGAAACTATTGAGATTCCGAGATAGTGAAGCGCCTTTTTAAACATACCTATCTAACCTTTCGGTTTTTCATATTAGCCATAGTATTTGTGGCACTATTCATCTTGTCTTACATCTATCTAGGTTTACTGAGTATCGTTACCGCTCTGTTTTTTGTTGCTGTAGGACTGGTAGTCGTCGATCTTATTTTACTTTTCAAGCAAAAAGGAATTTCCGCTTCTCGAATTCTGCCAGAAAAACTAAGTAACGGCGATAATAATCCCATTGAACTTACGCTCACAAATAACTATAACTTCAAAACTGAACTATTACTCATTGATGAGCTACCGTTTCAATATCAAAAACGCGATTTTGAGATTAAAACACAACTCAATAAACACCAAGAAAAAAGAATTACCTACACCCTAAGACCTCTAGAACGAGGTGAATACTATTTTGGCCATCTTAATGTTTATGTTAACTCACCTGTTGGATTGGTGACCAGACGCTTTCAGTTTGCTAAAAATGCCATGGTACCTAATTATCCTTCGTTTTTGCAATTACGCAAGTACATGCTTATTGCTTTCTCTAATAAGTTGTTTGAATATGGATTAAAGAAGATACGTCGCATTGGCCATACCATGGAGTTTGAGCAGATTAAAGATTACGTGCCAGGTGATGACATAAGAAACATCAACTGGAAGGCTACAGCAAAACGCAATCAATTAATGGTTAACCAGTATCAAGATGAACGTTCACAACCTATTTACAGTGTTATTGATAAAGGCAGAGCTATGAAAATGCCTTTTGAAGGACTAAGCCTATTAGACTATGCGATTAATGCGGCTTTAGTTATCAGTAATGTAGCATTAAAAAAACAAGATAAGGCAGGAATGTTTACATTTTCGAGAAAAGTTGAAAATCGAGTAGCTGCAGAACGCAGACCTACGCAAATGAATAAAATTCTAGAAACGTTGTATAACATCAATACTGATTTCTCAGAATCTGATTTTTCGAGATTATATATTGATGTTAAAAGGACGATAACGCAACGTAGTCTACTGCTGCTCTATACTAATTTTGAAACCCTTGATGCGCTACATAGACAACTACCCTATCTTCAAGCCATAGCAAAAAATCATCTATTGGTTGTTATATTCTTTGAAAATACGGAGTTAGAAAAGTTGACCAATGTTGAAGCACACAATACCTTTGAAATCTTTCAGAAAACCATCGCAGAGAAATTTATGTACGAGAAAAAAATGATTGTAAACGAACTTCAAAAACATGGTATACAGACTATTTTGACAATACCACAGAACTTAACTATCAATACGATTAATAAGTATCTGGAAATTAAGGCAAGAGGTTTGTTGTAGTCATTAGTGAAGAATAACTTATATAAAAGATCTACGAACCGTCAAGCCAAAATTCTATGATATCTCCAAAATTTAATCGGTTATTTTATTGAGACTTTTATAGTCATAATAATATCTATAAGTGTTGCTTTTAGCCCATTAAATCCATTGATACCTTTTACGGATTTGGTTGTTGTTGTTTTACTATTATCAATATCCATTGTATCATTAATACCCTCAAAAAAAAGTGCTTTTTCAGATTCTTCGAGACCTAGTTTGTCTAATTCTGCATTAGCACTTTCAATATCAAATAAAGCGATAGTTTCAATTTTTAGAAGCATCAAATCACGTCTTTGTGTTTCATCATCTATAAATTTTATAAATTGATCTAAACCATCAGCCATTTCCTCTGCATTAAAATATAATGATTTTTTTATGATGTTAACATCAGATCTATAATTTAGTCTTAATTCAATAAACGCTCTTTCGTCTAGAGCTGGTTTTAGATTTTCAATTTTCCGATCGACTAATCTATAGTCTGGATCTTCTTTATACAGTTCATTTTCCATTTGAATAAGCGTCTTAAAACTCTTGTAAGATTGAGAATGGATAACTTCTTTACAAGAATCTAGAATAGCCTGTGCTTGTACTGCATCCTTTGATGCCAAAAGTACGCTTTGATAAAGCTTGGTCTGTAGGGTGAACAATGATTTTCCTTTAAAGAAATCCAACATTTGGGTCACCAAATGCACTTTAGTGTCATAATCACTCAAATTATTAACAGTTTTTAAATAAGATGAGAATACATTAAATCCGTCGGTCTCATTTAAAACAGATTCAAAAACTGAATCATCCAAATTTAGAGCCGTTTCTAAAAATCTTGTAGCCATATCCTGATCGCCCTTAAGACTATAGAGGAGTGCCTTTGGGATAGACATGTATCTAAAATTTTGAAAAGAACTTGAGCCACAATAACGGATTAAATCCTCTGCTATTTTGTAATTGTCATTTATAATTGCCGTTTCAATCAAGACAAAGTGGGTATCTATGTCCAAGTTAAAAGATTCCAATTGATCTTTATAGGCAAGCATCAATTCATATATACGATTACGATTTTGTTTTGAAGCTAAGTACTTTATGTAAAGCTCGAAAAGATAAGCTTTTAAAATTGCTGAGGATTGAAGTTTATAATCATTCTTTAATGCAGTCAAGGCGTACTCTTCACCCTTGTAATAATTTTCCGTTTCCATATAATAAAGTGCATAGTACAAATCTTTATTTTTTTTATCTTTTATAATGGGGATAACGCTGTAAAGTAAGTCAAAGTTTTGCTCAGCAAAGTAACAAGTAGTACAAAATTCTACTAAAAGTCTTTGATAGTTTTGTAAATATGTTTGGTCTAAGCGTTCACAATAATTTGAAACAAAATTAAAATCTTTTATACCCTTTGCATATACTCTAAAAAGTTGATATAATAAGTCGGGATGATAGGGAGCTTCATCAAGAGCCGCATTTAGATCTTTAATGAATTGCCCAAAATCAATAGCTTCATCTGGAGTAGTTTTAATCTTATTCACTACCTCTTGTGCCAAGGCTTCCTGCTCCGGCGTAAAATCTGTGCTTTGCGAAAAAGACAATAGTGGTGATAGTATTAAAATCAAGATTACTTTATTAAAGCCATAAACAATACAGTTTACAGATACCTTAGAGAAAGTTTGAATCTCATTTATATGGTCGTTGAATCTTTTTTTGCTCACAACTGTTAGCCTTTAAGCCAATTTTATTATAAATTTAGAGAAATTGATTGTCAATAAATATAACAAATGTCATATCATGGCTAATGGCTAAAATCACAACTCGTCCCGCTAAAAATACATTTCGGTAAACTCAATTATTCTATGTTAGAAGTTTGTTGGATATTTGAATCATCAATCCGACTTTACTAGAAGTTTCGACGGATAAATCAAAAAACAATAACCATTAAAACACTATTAAAATGAAAAATTTAGTTTTAACTTTCGCTTTAGCTTTAAGCACTTTATTAGGTTTCTCTCAAGATGAAGGCATTACCATTACAGTAACTATAGACAACGTTACCAGTGACGAAGGCAAAGTATTAATGTCGCTTCACACGTCTGAAACCTTTATGAAAGGTAACGGAATTAAGGATGCTGAAACAAAAATTAAAGACGGAAAGGTAACTGTAAAATTTGAGAATGTATTGCCTGGGGAATATGCCATTCTAGCCCTGCACGATGCCAACGATAATAAGCGTATGGACTTCCAAGATAATGGGATGCCATTGGAGTCTTTTGGAACATCAAACAACGTCATGGCTATGGGACCACCACAATACGATGATGCCAAATTTAAAGTAGAAAACAAAGATTTGGATTTAAATATTCGATTCTAATATAACACAACATCAATCAAAAAATAAAGCCTTCAATGACAACTGGTTCTTGGAGGCTTTTTTTAGGCTACCAATACAATCTAAACATAAAGTTTGGAGTAATCCCGATAGAAAAACGCTCTATCAGTTCAACTGGATCATCCAAACTATTATTTCCTCTGTACTCACGAGATATCAAATTATTTCTATTGTAAAGATTCCGGACGGAAATGCCAACCTTACCTCGCAATTTATTCTGTTTAGACATCTTGAAACTATAAGTAGAAGACAAATCCAAACGATGGTAAACGGGCAATTGACCTGTATTAACTCCATCGTTAAACTCGATACCATCGTTTCCTTCTTCAGCTATGGTAAAAGGCCTTCCTGTTTGCCATTTCCAACCTAATGCTACCTGAAAACCATTCAACTTATAACTTAATGCCGTGGAAACCGCATGTGTAATATTAGATTTAGACTTAAACGAATTGCCATTATTAAGGTTATTAAATTGGCTTCTAGCTCGGTTGTAGGAATAACTAATCCAAGAGTTAAAGCCATCAAACTGTTTTTTTAGAAATACATCAGCACCAAAAATATTTTGATCACCAATATTAAAACCAATGCTCTCTGGATTTAAAAAACCAAGAGATAATGCAGAAACATTTTCTAACCGCTTGTAGTAGACATCCGCATCAAAGCTAATACCACCAACAGCATATATAAATCCTAAGGAGGCGTGTTTACTGTTTATAATAGGAGAGTTATTCCCATTTGCCAAACGCCAGACTCTATTTTCTAGAGATAAATCACTAAACACGGTTTCATCGATTTCATTAATAATCTGATTTTTTATCTCACCGCTAGCCTGAAGCTTCAATCGTTCGTTGACTTCCTTAAAAATTAATAATCGTGGTTCAAAACGAACGGCATCTAATTCTTGAAAATAAGTACTTCTCAAGCCAAGAGAAAGGTCAAACAATTTTGGGTTTTTGTAATCGATATTAGCATAGGCACTGTGTGTTTGTACAATTTGCTGCTCAGCGTCGAGGATAAAACTCAGATCTGTAGTATTAATAAAAGCATAAGCCACATCCTTGAGTGTATATTGATACCCTAAATCATAGTTAAATTGCTCTGAAGCTTTATAATTTAATTCGGTAGAAATACCCGAATCGAATATGGTGTTTCTTTTTTCAAAGTCTGAAACTTGTGTGTCATTTTCGGAAGTGATGAAGTTGTAATTAAACGCATAATCCGAGAAAAAGGCTTTTGTGGATTGCCTTAATTTATCATTCCAAATGACGTTCCAACCCACACCATAACCCGTATTTCTGATGGTTAGTATATCATTAAAATCCCTATTCGTTTCAGATTCATTTGAGTTGTAATCTAGCCGATTATCAATATTTATAATGCTAAGGTAAATACTGTTGGAGGCATTAGGTGTATAATTTAGCTTCACGTTATAATCAAAAAACGAGAAATCGTTGTCGCCATTTTCATTTTGACTAATTTTTGTGCTTTCAAAAACTTTATCCGCCAACTGATCAAAGGTAAAGGTTTCAAGAACATTGGTGTAGCTATGTCGTAATGAGGCTTGAAGACTCAACTTATCATCCACAATCGGTAATTCTAAAACAGCATCAGCATTAACTCCATTAACACCTAGTTCCGCTCGTATGTCATTAGATATTGTCGTTTTGGAATTGATATCTATAACACTCGATAAGCGTTCGCCATAGCGCGCATGTGTGCCTTTATTTATAAAGCTTATTTCTGAAGCTACATTAGGGTTTAAGGGAGATATCATTCCGAAGAGATGGCCTTTATGATAAATATTAATGCCATCCCACAACACCCTATTCTGATCGGCATAACCACCTCTAACAAAAAAACCAGTAGCAGTCTCATTAGGACTTAATACTCCAGGCAAAAGTTGGATACTTTCCAATACATCGGGTTCAATTAGTCCTGGTAAAATCCCTAATCGTGAAGGATAAAGTTTATAACTACCATCACTATTTTTTTCAATACCTTTTGCGATATAACTTTTAACCACAACTTTGTCTAATGTTTCTGTGGCTATATTAGTTCGTCCAAATACACTTACAATGATGTATCGTTTTTCAACAAGTTGATAATAAAGGTTTGTTAAGGCTTGAAGCTCGCTTAAAACTTCGGATAATGTTCGCTTTTCACGAGAAAGCGAAACCCTCTTACCCTTTATATAATCGTCCTTAAATGAAAAAAGAACATCATAAATGTCCTCAATTTCGGCAATGGCATCCTGTAAACTAATATCATTAAATTCAATATAAAAAGCCTCTTCTTCTTGAGAAAAGGCTAGTGTAGGAAGTAACATTAAGGCCAAGATATATATTAACCTCATTCTTTATACCTCAGTTTAATGTTACGTTTTTCTTTTTCATTATAGGTAATGTTGAGTGTCTGAAAGACCGTTTTCAAGGCTATATTTAAACTATCGTTTGGAAAACTACCCGTAAAAATTTCGGAATCATTGATAGCGCTGGCATCAAAACTTACCTGATATTGGTTTTCTAGGGCTTTAATAACATAGCGCAACGGTACGCTTTTAAATGTGCTTTCCCCATGAATCCAAGTTGGTATTTTATCAGAGCCTTGGGCTACTTCAATAGATTTTCCGCCAACATATCTAACGGCATCATTAGCCAAAAGAATGCGATCGGATTCTAAGGTTTTAACACCTACTTTTCCTTCATAGCATATGACGTCAAAAAAATCCTCTGTAGCATTAACATTAAATTGTGTGCCCAAAACAGATACTGAACCAAAATCGGTTTCAACAATAAATGTTTTGCCTTTTGCTACTTTGAAATAAGCTTCCCCCTCTAAAAACAGCTTACGGTCGTTTTCCCAATTATTCTCATCATAACTGATTACTGATTTGGCATTTAAGATGACTTCTGAACCGTCTAAGAGTACAATTGTTCTACTTTCGCCATAACCAGTTTCTACAATAACTTCATTATTATTCAAAAATGTGAATACGCCAAAAAGTACTATGATCGAAGCGGCAATGCCAATAGCCCAATTAAGGTATAGCGGTCTTACCTTATTGGTTTTATTGATAATTCGCTTTTGAATTTCTGCAAAAGACCCATCAACGGAAGCGTTGAGTTGTTCGTTAACACGCAAGCCGCTTCTTAGCTTTAAATAAGCCGCATAATCCTCCTTGCTTACAAGATTTTCTAACGCTTTATCTGTAAGTTCACCATCTAACCATTTGGCTAAAAACGTCTCTGAATTATTATGTGAATTTCCTTTTTTCATTCGTTTCTACAAATTAAGACAACTGACTATTAAAAAACCCTACTAAAAAAATCAAGTTATATATTACCTATTTCTTTTCGCATCGTTAAAAGCGCTTGATGCATTCGTTTTTCTACGGCCTTAACACTAATACTAAGCTGTTCTGCAATCTGTTTATATTTTTTCTTTTCTATTCTGTTCATTAAAAAAACCTCACGTTGTTTCTCTGGCAAATTAGCAATTGTCGTTTCTAATTTCTCCATAAACTCTTTCTCTAACATAATAAACTCTGGCGATTCATTAGTATCTCCTTTCTTATTGAGTTTATTATAATCTTTGACTACTTTTTCATGCTTTATAACGTTCAAAAACATATTGTTGGCAATACTAAATATATAGCTCTTAACTTTATCGTAATCCACTTTTTCACAATTATCCCAGAGCTTTATAAAAACATCCTGCATTAAATCTTCTGCCCTGTCTATATCTTGTGTTTTAAAAAAAAGAAACCGTCTTATGTCCTTCGCATAGGTTTTGTAGATATATTCAAAAGTTTTTGAGTGGCAAATATTACGATTATCGCGAGACATTGAGTGTTTTGAGGTTAATGTTTCAAAACTATGAAAAAAATATTTTGAGAAAAAAGTAGGGTTTTTTTTTTCTGTGTTGTCTTATTAGCGATTAACCTCAATAAATTAATTTTAACTATTCAAATTTTTAACCAAAATGAAAAAGATTAAATTAGGATTTTTAAGTTTTACATTCGCTTTATTGGCACTGACATCCTGTACCAATAATGAGCCTGTTGTACAAGACCAACAAGTTACTGAGGAAAGTCAATCAATTGTTACCTCTCTAAATCAATTAAGTCAGCAAGTTGATCCAAATGGAAATTTTACGTCACAAAGTAACCCAGCTGGTAATGTTGTGTTCGATTTTTGTTTCGATTTTGTATATCCATTGACCTTATCCTACAACAACGGAACTACAGTTACTGTAGAAAGTTTAAATGATTTGGTGAATGTAATCCTCAATTCTAACCAAGAACTATTTGTAAACGGTATAGCCTTTCCATTTGATGTAGAAGTCTATAACGAAGATACAGATGCCATTGTTATAGTTACTATAGACGACGAAGACGATTTTATTGACCTATTAGACGATTGCGACTTTGATGATTTTGAAGAATGTGCGTGTTATGAAGTGTATGACCCAGTTTGTGTGGAAATTACAGACCCTAATGGAGAAGTCTTTGTTATTACTTATCCAAACGATTGCTATGCAGCCTGCGATGGGTTTGATGAAGATGATTTTATAGAAGACTGTGAAAATGACTATTATCCTGGAGACCTATTTTGTTTTGAATTTAATTTCCCACTAGATATTGTTATTGATGGAGATACAATTGTTACTGTCGATTCTTTAGAGGATTTGGGTAATGCAATTTATGATGTTTATGATTTCAACTTTGTGTATCCTTTTGATGTCACAACCGAAGATGGCATAGAAACTATAGAAGATGAAGATGATTTTGAAGACCTCTTAGAAGACTGTTATGATGATTACGATGACGACGACCCTTATGAAGAATGTGACGAATGTGATGATGAAGAATTCGACCCTGTTTGTATTGAAATATCAACAGCTACCGGTACTGAAATAGTTGTTTTTCCAAATATCTGCTACGCTATCTGCGAAGGATTTACTCAAAATGACGTTGTTGAAGACTGTGACAATAATGGCGCTCAAGATTGTGACGAAAATGATATTGTGAGTAATCTAGTGGAATGTGAGTGGTATGCTTATAGTAGCCTATTATCTCAAGGTTCAGAACTTGATATGACCTTTAATTCGAATGGAACACTTACTGTTGAATTAGAAGATGATACAACAATATCAGGAACGTGGGAAATAGTTAGTAATCCTTCTGGTGAATTATTTATGTCCTTTGCCTTGGCAGAGCCACTAGATGCGATTTCTAATCTTGATTGGACGGTTGTTCAGTGCGGTGAGGAATTTATACTATTAGAATCTAATAACGAGTTTATAGCTCTAGAAAAAGACTGCGACTAAAAATTTAATCATGTATGGTTAGGGTTATTTGACTACATATTTAAGTAAGTAAGTTGATTAGTCAGCCTTCAAGATAATTCTTGAAGGCTTTTTTTATTTATTCAGTTATAGGCAATACTAATGGTTTTTGTAATTTTATAGCCTAAATCAATTAAAATGACTATCACCCAACTTAAATATGCACTCGCTATTGCAGAACATAAAAACTTCACCAAAGCGGCAGAAAAGTGCTTTGTAACGCAACCAACCCTAAGTACACAAATTCAAAAATTAGAAGACGAGCTTGATGTTGTCATTTTTGATAGAGGTAAAAAGCCTATCGAATTAACCGATGTTGGACGAAAAATTGTGTTTCAGGCACGAAACATCGTTAACGAAGCCGAACGTATCCAAGATATTGTAGACCAACAGAAAGGCTTTATTGGTGGCGAGTTTAGGCTAGGCATTATTCCAACTATAATGCCAACACTACTGCCAATGTTTCTAAAAAACTTTATTAAAAAGTATCCAAAGGTGAAGTTAAAAATAGAAGAGCTTACCACTGAAGAAATCTTAACACGCATTAATGATGGCCATTTGGATGCCGCTATTGCAGCTACACCTCTAGAAAATGATAATATAAAAGAGCGGGTGTTATATTACGAACCTTTTGTAGCTTATGTGCCTAATAGCCATAGATTAAGGGACAAAAAAAACATAGAAATATCTGATTTGGAAATTGAAGACATGCTTCTTCTGGAGGATGGTCATTGTTTTAGAGAGGGAGTTATTAATTTATGTAAAACGTTTAAAGACCAAATAGACGACAACTTTCAGCTAGAAAGCGGAAGTATTGAGACCCTTATAAAACTCTCCAATGAAGGGTTGGGCATGACACTGCTTCCTTATTTACATACTTTAGACATAAAGGAAAAATTAAATCCGAATTTAAGACACTTTACTGAGCCATCACCAGCAAGAGAAGTCAGTATTATTTATCACAAAAGTGAACTAAAGATGCAGATTATAGATGCGATGCATAATGTGATTTCAGGAGTTATACGAGGGGCGATTGCGTTTAGCGATGTTGAGATTATTAGTCCTTTACCTAAATAAAAAAAGCGACTCATAAGTCGCTTTTCTCTATGCTTGTAAGTAAATTAAACTTTTATTTAATTCTGGGTTTTGATTGATTAGGGACAGAATAAAAATTCTCAATTCTTCCAGTTCGTGAGGCAGTAATCGTTTTACCGCTTTTTCCACTTCTTTACAGAATAATGTCGCATCAAAACTCACCTTTTTAAGTACAGTCTTCGTGTACTCAAACATTGCTCTCGCCATAGGTAATTCTAAGTTTTAGGTTCAACAAAAAAGGTAATTTTCTCTATAGGCTACTGTTTCAATTCTTTTTCTAAGATAGAAAAAAAACGTTTTCGACTGAAATCTTCGTATAAAGTTTAACAGCATATTATGTTAAAAGTTGAAATGAATCGACTAACATAATAAAATTTAAAAGAGAATTCTTACAGTATAAAGTGCTGATTTTCTTAACCTTAATTAAAATCGATTGTCACCATCCAACAAGTCTCCTAGACCTCCTAAGATGCTTCCTTCTCCTCTATCCTTGCCTCCTGTTCTTGGAGCAGAGGCGATAATCCTGTTGGCCAATCGGCTAAATGGTAAGGATTGTATATAAACTTTTCCTGGTCCTCTTAGTTTAGCGAAAAACAGACCTTCTCCACCAAAAATAGAATTCTTAATACCGCCTACAAATTCAATATCATAATCCACATCTTGGGTAAAACCGACTATACATCCCGTATCCACTCTAAGGGTCTCTCCTGGTTGTAAAGTTTTCTCTGCCATAGTACCACCAGCATGTACAAAGGCCATACCATCACCTTCTAATTTTTGCATGATAAAGCCTTCACCACCAAATAAACCTCGTCCTAATTTTTTAGAAAATTCTATCCCAACACTGACTCCTTTGGCTGCACATAAGAATGCATCCTTCTGGCAAATAAATTTTCCTCTAAATTCGTTTAAATCTATGGGTATTATTTTTCCTGGATATGGAGATGCAAAGGACACATTGCGTTTTCCTGTTAAATCATTGTAAAAAGCCGTCATAAATAAACTTTCTCCTGTTAAGATACGCTTTCCAGCTCCTAAAATCTTACCCAAAAACCCTTTATCCTTTTGTGAACCATCCCCAAAGATGGTATCCATTTTTATACCATCGTCCATCATCATAAAGCTTCCCGATTCTGCAATGACGGCTTCCTGTGGATCTAGTTCGATTTCCACATATTGCATTTCCTCACCATAAATTCGATAATCGATTTCATGGGCATTTCTATCGGTAAAGTCTGGTAATTTTTCCATAATATTTTTTCGTTTTAAGTTGATTTGTTAATAAGTTGAATTCTATAGGTTTTTGTTACAAAAAAGTTGGGATTGCCGCGTCGTTCGTTCCTCATTCCTCGCAATGACAAAAAAGTTGTGACCTCAAACTCCTAACTTCACACTTCTAACTCTTAACTTTAATTGTCCATTCAAAATTAAAAGAGGACACTTCTGCTCCATCTTTATTTACTCCATTGGCGCTTAGCCAAACCGTTTGTCCTTCACCTGTTTCAATGGCTTTAGATATAGCATCATCTATCTTATGGCCTTCCTCACACTTAAACGTAATTCTTCCGGTAGCCTTTTTTGTAAAGGTAGCATTATTATTGGCCACCAGCATGGACACTTTTCTACCGCTCTCTCTTATCTTTTTCATCACCAAAGCGCCTGTAGTCAACTCTGCTGCCATACCTTGCACTGCCCAAAACATGGATTTAAATGGATTTTGATTTATCCAACGGTGCTTTACTGTGACCACACATGTGGTATCATCAATATGTTTGGTCCGCACTCCTGTAAAATAGGCTGAAGGAAGCTTAAACATAAGATAGGTATTGAGTTTTGATGGTGATATGGTCATAAAATTCAGTTTGATTTTCCACTAAAATAATCCAAATATTCTAACTCAACTAATGTTAAAAAAATGTTAATTTTTAGTACTATGCGTAACATAATACCTGTTAAAAGACATATATTTGTATAAGAAACTATTATATACTTTTAAAAATGATAGACAATCATCATAAAAATCTAGCAACGTTTATACATCTTTCGACCTTCTCGAGGTTTATAATTCCCTTTGGAAATTTCATTGGACCTATTGTACTGTGGGCTGCTAATAAGGAGAAATCCGAATTTGTGGACCATCACGGTAAACAAGCCATTAACTTTCAAATTAGCATTTTACTATATGCCATAATCATAGGAACGATTAGCGTCCCGTTTTTCATCTTTAAATTGTTTAGAGGATTGGATGTAATCGACTTCCATGGGTTTCACAATTTTCATATCAATGTTGGTGAGCCTTCACCTCTATTATATATAGGAGGTGGTTTGGGAGCCTTAGCGATTTTAGCCTTTATCATAGAGTTGGCGCTTATCGTAAAAGCGAGTTTGTCTGCAAGAGACGGAGAAGTTTATAAATACCCTTTAACCATTAATTTTTTAAAATAATATTCATCAATCAAGGCACCTATGCTTACAGCTTGGGTCCATAAAGTCAATCAAAGAATGAACAGTTTAATCGAATTTAAGACACTATTACTATGACAAGAGCGCTAAAAAAATCATTGATTAATCTTATTAATGTCAATGCGCTAACTGCATGTGACCTTAAATTAAAATAAAAGAAACACATGAAAATAGAAAACACAAAAGCACAAATGCGCAAGGGTGTTCTGGAGTATTGCATCTTATCCATCTTAAGAGATGAAGATGCTTATGTTGCAGAGATTCTAGACACATTAAAAGACGCTAAAATGCTTGTTGTAGAAGGAACCATATATCCACTATTAACAAGATTAAAAAATGCAGGATTACTCAGTTATCGCTGGGAAGAATCCACATCTGGACCGCCAAGAAAATATTACGGTCTTACCGAAACAGGGAAATTGTTTCTGAAAGAATTAAACACGACTTGGAGTGAATTACAAAATGCCGTTAATCTAGTAACAAGTACAAAAACAACAAAAAAATGAATAGAACAGTCAATATAAATTTAGCAGGTATATTCTTCCATATAGACGAAGATGCATATCTTAAATTATCACGCTATCTTGAGGCTATAAAACGTTCATTTACAGACTCTCAGGGCCGTTCGGAAATTATAGCTGATATTGAAGCACGTATCGCTGAGCTATTTTCAGAACGCATACAAAACGAAAAACAAGTAGTGGGCATAAAACTTGTCGATGAAGTTATTGCCATTATGGGACAACCAGAGGATTACCTAGTCGATGATGAAATCTTTGAAGATGAGCCGAGACCTAAAACATCTTACAGTTCTAGACCTACAAAAAAGCTATTCAGGGATACGGACAACTCGTACATAGGTGGTGTTTCTGCTGGTTTAAGCCATTATTTTGGTATAGACGCTCTATGGATGCGATTGATCTGGTTATTGTTAGCCATCGGATCTGGAGGCACATTTATTTTCATATACCTTATCTTCTGGGCATTAGTCCCAGAAGCAAGGACCACGGCCGAAAAGCTTACCATGACTGGTGATCCTGTGAACATCAGTAACATTGAAAAAAAAATTAAAGACGGCATTGATTCAGTCTCAGAAACTGTAAGAAATGTCGATTTTAAAAAACAAGGTGAGAAAATAAAGGAAGGGTTTGATAATGTTTCAGATAATATATCCGAAAAGGTAAAAAGTGTAGATTTTCAAAAACAAGGCAACCGTATAAAATCAAGCTCTCAAACCTTTTTCGATACGATAGGTAACATTTTAATGTTCTTTCTAAAAGTAGCGGCTAAGTTTATTGGTGTTATACTAATTATTGTCGGAATTAGCACATTGATATCCTTAATCGTAGCACTATTTACAGTTGGTATTACTGATTTTATAGATTTTCCTGGATTAGATATCCTATATGTGACTAATGCCGCTAATATTCCGTTTTGGTTAATTTCGATGCTTGTATTTTTTGCCGTAGGAATTCCATTCTTCTTTGTGTTCTATCTAGGTTTGAAAATCCTTGTGAACAACCTGAAGTCAATAGGAAACGTCGCTAAATTCACTTTACTAGGACTTTGGTTAATGGCTATTATAGGCATAGTGGTAATTGGCGTAAGACAAGCTACAGAACATGCATTTGAAGCTAAGGTGTCTGACAAGAGTGAATTAAATGTAGTAGCTAGTGATACGCTGACCTTAACTAGTGTTGGATTAGACAATTATAATAGTTATCGTTATAATAGCAACGGTTATCTCAGAATCATAGAAGACGACAATGGACGAAGTCTGGTTTCGACAAACGTTAGATTTGTAGTAAGATCAACAACAGACTCTATTGCTTCAATATCTATAGATAAAGAAGCAGCTGGGAGAAATTACGATAGAGCAAAACAACGTGCTGAAAACATTAATTACAGTTATCAATTAACCGATAACACGTTGCGACTAGATAAGTTTCTTCAAACGGATATTGAAAATAAGTTTAGTGAACAAGAAGTTAGGGTAACCCTTTATGTGCCTGAAGGCACAATTATATACTTAGACAAGAAGTTCACTAGATCTTGGAGATACAGCTACTTAAGGTATGGTAATAATTTACTTAACAACATGAAATATGGCAACTATTACCAAGTAACAAAAGATGCTGTTGAATGTCTCGATTGTGAAGAGGAAAAAAAAGTGGAGACAGATGAAACCTCAACGACAGAATCGTCGTCTAATGACGAAAAGCCAGAAGTACGTCTTAAGATAAATGAGGATGGCGTAGATCTCGAAGTGAATGATGATGACAATTGAAGGTAACAATTCAACAGTTCGGTAATAATTACTATAAATCAATCAAAAACCAACAGATATTTGTAGGGTAATCAATCAAAAAAATGAACCAATCAATCAAATCACTTTTGCTAGGCAGTATCGGATTACTTATGTTATCCGGTACTGTTTCGGCGCAGGTGGACAAAAGCTCTAAATTATTTAAAGCATTAAAGTCAAAAGATAGTATCCTATTTAAAATAGGCTTTAATAAGTGTGAAATTGAACGGAGTGCTGAATTAATGTTCGATGATTTAGAATTCTATCACGATAAAGGTGGTATTACAAACTCGAAACAAGAATTTGTTGATATTATGAACAATGGTATTTGCAAATCGGGAAACAAAGAAAAGATTTACAGATTTCTTGTTGAAGAAAGCTTGGAGGTGTTTCCAATGTACAACAATGGTAAACTCTATGGAGCATTACAAAATGGGAAGCATTTCTTTTCCCCTGATAAGCATATGACCTTTGATAAGAGTGATAATTACGCTTTGTTTTCGCATTTATGGCTGTTAGATGATGGTGAATGGAAGCTAAAACGCGTGATAAGTTATAATCATGCTTCAAAAGAGATTGAAAAAGACTTAAAGGCAGTTACAATATCGAACACGCTTTTAGAGTCCTATTCAGGGAATTACAAAGCCCCAAACACTGGTGATGTTAAAATTACGATAGATGGAAAGAGCCTTAGTATAAATGCTGGACAAATGTCAGCAACCATCGTAGCAATTTCCGAAAACATCTTTAAACATCCCAAAGCACCCTTGACCTTTGAATTCGTGAAAAATGAAAAAGGAGACATCGAAAAAATTATAGTTAGAGAAAATGATAAAATAGTGGAAGAAGCCACAAAAATCAAATAATAAAATCAATCTTAAAACCTAAAAAAATGAGCACACTAGTTAGAATTGTAGTCACCAGCATTTTAAGTATCTTAATGCTATCCTGTAACATTTCCTTTGGACCAGGTATTGATGGTGACAGAAATGTAGTCGTACAAGACAGACCTATTTCAAGCGACTTTGAATCTATTAAAGTTAGCCAAGGTTTAGACCTTTACATTACCCAAAGTAATGAGGTAGCATTAACCGTTGAAGCAGATGAAAACTTGCACGAGTTAATTATGACCGAAGTAGAAAATGGTGTATTAAATATTTACACCAAAGAAAATATTAGAAGAGCGGCTTCTAGAAAAATTAAACTAAATATTTCGGATATAGCTGCAATAAAAGCTACAAGTGGTAGCGATGTCTTTTCTACCAATACGATTGAAGTCGATGAATTAGAACTTAATTGTACAAGTGGAGCCGATATAAAGTTAGATGTTAAAACAGAAACGTTAAATTGCCATTCTACAAGTGGAAGTGATATAAAACTCAGTGGTACAACAACGATGTTAATAGCAGAAGCTACGAGTGGTAGTGATATTGAAGCATCAAACCTAAAAGCTGTGACCTCTAAGGTTAAAGCCTCCAGTGGTGCAGATATTTCAGTTAATACTTCAAAAGAATTGACCGCAAGGGCAACCAGCGGTGCAGATATTAGATATTCGGGAAACCCAGAAAAAGTAGATAAGTCTGATAGCTCTTCTGGAAGTGTTAGAGGCAACTAGGTAAGGCTTAAGAAAAGAGACAATGCTCAAAAAGGTATTTCAATTCCTTTTGCTTTTCATTCTTACTGTCTTTATACTTTTTTATTTCAATGTAATCTGGAGATCTCCATCTTACTATAAAACTAAAAAGCAAGTAGAGTTAACCACTTCTATAATGGATATGGCAACCTACATGAAAGTAGTTAATGAACATAGAAGGCCATACATCTACACGTTAGATGCAAAGTCTGGTGGAAAAGTAATCATCGTTGGCGTAGAGCACACAAACAATCCCAATCACAGCCAATTTGATTCTATAAGGTTGTATTGGAAACAACATAAACCAACCATTGCACTAGTTGAAGGTCGGTTAGGCTTTTTCTTTAAATGGATTCATGACCCAATCGAAAAATATGGAGAAAGCGGGTTAACTTCTATGTTAGCAAAAACAGACAATGTAGATTTATATACTTGGGAACCATCACGAGAAGATGAAATTAAAATGCTGATTAATAAGTACTCACCTAAGAAACTGGCAATGTTTTATTCGTTAAGGCCCTTTTTCCAATTGCCTGATAACGAAAAAAATGAAGATAATCTCCAAGCTTTAATAGACGAACGAACTAAGTATGAAGCATTAGAAGGATCAATTACAACATGGCAAGAAATCGATAGCATATGGAAAATTGATTTTCCTAATTTAAACTGGAAAACATTTAAATCTGGCTATGGCTATCCTGGCTACCTACACGATATATGGAATGACTCTAATTTAGCAAGAGATAAACATATGATAGACATCATTGCCGAACAAGTTAATATTGGTCAAAAAATTTTTGTTACTATGGGGTCAAGCCACGCCCCAAGAATAGAAAACGCATTAAAAAGCGTTATTGAATAATCATATTAACCACAATAATTGAGCTTTAAGTAATTAAAAACCAGTCAATTAATAACCGCCTTAAATTCTTTATAGAGTTTGGGGCGGTTTTTGTATATCTTTGTTTGAAGCCTTTAAAGTGACATTAGCATTGATTTGTGTCCTACTTTATAGTACAATAAAGATATACAAATGAAAAACGTATTGCTTATTCTGGTCGTAATGGTGGTGACTTCATCAACCATTATAGCGCAAGAAAAAATAAAAGGTGATAGAAATGTAACTATTCGACAGACCTATATTGACGATTTTAATACCATTGTCGTTGATGGAGACTTTTCTATTGAAATTGTCTATAACAGCAAACCTTCTGTTAATATAGAGACTGATGACAACTTACATGATGTTATACAATTTGATGTTGTTGATGGTGTACTCACTTTTGTAGAAACGGTGCGTATCACATCAAAGAAACGACTTAATATTACCGTAAACTATGGAGACGCTTTACAACATATAGAAACTCGCGGTGATGGAGAAATTAGATCATTAACATCTATGGAACTTGGTGACGCTACGTTAACCACTTCTGGTAACTCTAGAGCTTATTTAAACATAAAATCTAAAAACTTTGTTTACAAGAGCTCTGGAAAATCAAAAACACGATTAAACCTCACGGCAGATTCTACCAAGATTGAATTAAGCGATAACAGTAAATTAGATGCACTTATTAATAGTAAAGTTGCTAACTTCGATCTATACCAAAGATCTGATGCTGTCATTGAAGGTTCCGCGACAAATGCTTTAATTAGACTAGACAACTCAACATATTTTAATGGTCCTAAATTCGATGTTCAAACTATTGATGCTACTTTAGAAGGTAATAGTGACCTTACTATAGAAGCAATAGAACAAATTACAATTGCAGCTTCAGGAAACAGTGAAATATATCTTTTTGGCGATCCTGCTATTACAATTACAAGGTTTGAAGATACCGCAAAGCTTCAAAAGAAAAAGCGATAAAAAAGAAACAATAAAAAAGCCGAAGCGATACACTTCGGCTTTTGTCTTTGTATAAATGGTATTAATTATAGGTTGAAGTAGACACTTCAAAATCAGCTTCTTTTGCTGCTAGGTAGCGCTCAGCATCTAAAGCAGCCATACAACCTGTTCCAGCTGCTGTAACAGCTTGTCTATAGACATGGTCTGCTGCATCTCCACTTACAAATACACCTTCCACATTAGTTTTACTGGTTCCTGGTTCGGCATTAATAATATAGCCAGTCTCATCCAAATCTAAATAATCTTTAAAAATATCAGTATTAGGTTTATGACCAATGGCTACAAAAAATCCCGTCGCTGGAATTTCAAAAATATCTCCTGTGATATTATTCTTGGCTTTAACTCCTGTAACAACCTGTCCATCTCCTAAAACCTCTTCCGTTTCAGTATTAAACAAAATTTCGATATTCTCGGTATTCTTAACACGACTTTGCATAATTTTTGAAGCACGCATCTCATCGCGTCTCACCAACATAGTCACTTTTTCACAAAGCTTAGATAGATAATGTGCCTCTTCACAAGCAGAATCCCCTGCGCCAACAATCACTACCTCCTGATTTCTGTAAAAGAATCCGTCACAAACCGCACAGGCAGAAACTCCACCCCCTAGTTGTAAATATTTTTGTTCGGACGGTAAGCCCAAATACTTAGCTGAGGCACCAGTAGAGATAATTACAGTAGATGCATGTATTTCTATTTCATCATTAACCCATACCTTATGAATATCACCAGAAAAATCAACTTTAGTCACCCAACCATGGCGCACATCAGTACCAAAACGCTCAGCTTGCTTTTGCAATTGAATCATCATTTCTGGTCCTGTAATCCCATCGGGATAACCCGGAAAATTCTCAACATCATTAGTCGTGGTTAACTGACCTCCTGGCTGCTCACCTTGGTATAAAACAGGAGCCATATTTGCTCTAGCAGCATAAATAGCTGCAGTATAACCAGCAGGTCCCGAACCTATTATCAAACATTTTATTTTTTCAATCGTATCAGACATATGCTTCTTATTTATTCCTCAACAAAAGTAGGTTTTTTGTATAAATCCTTACATAGAAGTTATTAACACTGACTATGGCGTTATAAAATATCTAAATTGCTTTAATATCTCAATATAATTTATTAATTTTTAAGTGTTTAATAGCTAACACCACTCAATCATGAAAGCATATATTCTTATTTTCGGCCTAGCTCTTTTAACATTATCATCTTGTAAAGATGCAGAAGCAAGTGCTACAATTACTGACGAAACTGAAGTAGAAGAAGCTACAGTAAAAAATGGTTTAAAAGGTGCCTGGGAACTAAAAGGATTTTATAATTATAAAGACAATGTCGTAGTAGACTCATTTTCTAATAGCGCTATTTCTAGACAGGTAAAGATGTATACAGACACCAAGGTAATGTGGTGCAAGCTTCTAAAAACAGATTCCATCGAGTTTTTTGGTTATGGATCCTATACCTATGAAGATGGCATACTCACAGAGACCTTAGAATTTGGATCCGCATTTATGAACGACGTTATAGAAGAACAACAGGAATTCACATTTCAATTTGAATTAGAGCCAAATCGATTTGAACAAATAGAAATCGATGAAGATGGCAATAGAGTCTATTCAGAAAACTATGTTAGGATAGAATAAAAAATCGCACCTATCCCTATAACGGATAAGTTTTTTTAGGGTTAATATTTATTTTCATTCTTGCTTTCTTTTAAATATTCTTTTTACGGATAATAAAACTCTTGAAACGCTTAATTTTATCAAATGATTACTTCAAATCTTTGTAAAGGCAATTTTTGTCTTTACACGAGAGCGACAAGTACACAAGGTAATATTGTAGCTATTTTCACAGGAATTACAATATTAGCAACCGCTCTTGTAATCGTAAACAAATCCCTTAACACTTGATATGGGATTAAGAGAGGGCTTTTGCTCTCTCTTTTCGTTCCAAAAGTTTTATCTATCCATATACTATCTCTTTTACTTCCTTACTGCTCTGTGCTTTCCAATATTCCAGTTCCTTTTCATGCGTCAGGGCGTTTTTCAGAAACTTTTCAAACTGGTTGCCCTTAAAATTCCTGTGGTTAAACTTCCATTCGTATTCTACCAAATAAAACGGTAGGTATTTCTTGCTGATAGACTTAAAATTACCTTTAATACCGTTCTTTACATAAGACCAAAACCCCTCGATGGTATTTACGTGAACCATGCCACGGCTAAACTTTTTCTTGTGGTTTATTTCAAGCCTTTCAATGTAGGTTTCCAGTTCTTTGTATGAACGGAATCCGTCCGTCACCAAGATAGCGTTTTCTTTCTTTGCATAGGTCTTTAGCATATACAATAGGTTGCGCTTGGTCAGCTTTTCAATGACTTTCGTCTTTACCTTTCCTTTTCGTTGAACCATTCCAGCTACAGAAACCTTATTAGTTCCACGTCCTCTTTTGTTGGTTGCGGTCGAAAGGTCGTTAATATTGTCATGAGACTTTGATTTTCGCCGTTTCCTTGCTTTGCCCCCGAAATAGCTTTCGTCCATCTCGATAATGCCGTTGAGCTTCGTGTCTTTCTGCAACATCCCTATCCTAACTCGCATAGCTGCATAATAAGAGGACTTATAACTACCGCCTACGTTTCTCTTTAGCTCGGCTGATGCAATACCAGATTTGCTGTTTAGCATCAAACCTATTATAGTGAACCATTTAGGCAACGGTAAGCGTGTATCTTCAAAAATAGTATCAACAAACACGGAAAACGACCGTTTACAATTTTTACAGGTATGGCGCAATGGGTCGCTTTTTTGGCGTTTATTGTTCGTGGATTGACAATAAGTGCATTTTACGGTTTTGCCCCAACGCAACTTTTCCAGTAATTTCAAGCATTTTGCTTGTGTGTTATATTTTTTATTTATTTCTGTTAAAGTCATTCGTTTTTCCTTATGTTTACTACAATTTAGGTAAATTTATTATCCTTTATAGGGATAGGTGCGTAAAAAATTAATTCCAACCAAGCGATTTTAAACGTTTAATATCACTTTCTATCCATTGTTGGTTTAAACTATCAGAAGCATCTTGGTATTGCTCTCTTAATACTTCTAAACGTTTATGCATTTCGGCCTTAATGTCTTTATAATCAGCACTGCCATAAACATTATTAAGCTCTTGTGGATCTTCCTTTAAATCATAAAGCTCCCATGCCTCTGTATCGTAATAAAAACGAATAAGTTTGTATCGGTCGGTGCGAACTCCATAATGACGTTTAACCATATGAATTCCTGGATATTCAAAATAATGGTAGTACAAGGCATCTCTCCAATTGGAGTTGTCGCCTTTAAATAAGGGTTTAAGACTTAATCCTTGCATATCGACTGGGATGTCTGCGCCTGCCACATCTAAAACGGTTGACGCAAAATCTATATTTTGTACTAAGTCAGAATTAATACTTCCAGCTTTTATAACATTTGGGTATCTAATCAACAATGGTGTCCTAAACGACTCTTCGTACATAAAACGTTTATCGAACCATCCGTGTTCGCCTAAGAAAAAACCTTGATCTGAGGTATAAATGACCATAGTATTTTCGGTTAGATTATTTTCATCTAAATAATCTAACAATCGACCAATATTTCTATCCACGCTTTTTATGACACCTAAATAGTCCTCCATATAGCGCTGGTACTTCCAAAGTGTCAATGCTTGTCCTTTAGGCGAGTTTTTCAAAAATTCATCATTTATTGGTCCGTATACTTTTTGCCACTGCACTTTTTCATCGTCGTTAAGTCGATTAAAACGTTCGGTATATGCGCCTTTGTACCAATCTAAAAACTCATCATAATTCAATTTTTCTAAAATTTCAGGCGCAATTTTATTATCTGCGCTTAAGGCCATATGATCCGCAATACGCATTTCGGCCTCTTTAGAAGCCTTGCTTTTGGTCTTGTACTCATCAAAAAGTGTTTCTGGAACTGGAATTTTCTTGTATTTGAAATCTTCCAAATCGTGCATCGATGGCCACCATTGTCTATGTGGTGCCTTGTGATTATACATCAACATAAAAGGCTTGAATGAATCTCGAAGCGAATCGAGATAGAAAATAGCCTTATCGGTAATGACATCGGTAACATAACCCTTGGTTTTGATCTCTCCTTTTGGAGTCAATAATTCTGGATGGTAATAATGTCCTTGGTCTGGTAAAACCTCCCAATAATCAAAACCTTTAGGTTCAGACTTTAAATGCCATTTGCCATAAATAGCAGTTTCATAACCTTCTTTCTGAAGCAACTTAGGAAAGGTGACCTGCGTCGTATCAAACACATCGAGATTATCTCTTACGGAATTAAGGTGGCTAAATTTTCCCGTTAATGCTACTGCCCTACTTGGCGAACAAATGGAATTGGTAACAAATGCTTTTTGAAACAGCATACCTTCCTTTGCCAAGCGGTCTATATGTGGTGTCTTAATCAACTTATCGTCATAGGCACTTAAGGCTTGGTAGGCATGATCATCTGTAATAATGAAAACAATATTAGGCTTTTGTTCTGGTGCGTTGGTTTTCTCTTCCTGTTTATCTGACTTGCAGCTTAGAACAGAAACTGTTACAATTAAAAAGAGGTATTTTTTCATTATAATCGTGTTCATATTATTCGCCATTATTCGTCATTTTAAATTTTAATTCGCCACCATTTGTAATTTGATGATAGGTGATTTTTGAATCTTTAATTTTAGTTTTGTTTAAATAGAAAGCGTCCGTAAAGCTGTTTTCTTCTGAAAAATTTTCGGCATTTATGTTGAATTTATTTCCGTTAGTTAAATGAATTGTAGCTTCCGAAACTTGTGGCGCACCCAAAATAAATTCTCCATTCGAGGCATTTACAGGATAAAACCCTAAAGTTGATAAAATATACCAAGCGCTCATTTGTCCACAATCGTCATTTCCAATCATGCCATCTGGTGTGTTATTGTGAAATTCATTAATCACACGTTTTATATAATCTTGTCCCCTTTTAGGTGTATCCGAAAACGCATATAAATACAAAATATGATGACTGGGTTCGTTACCATGCGCATATTGCCCAATCATAGCTTCTTGCCCCAAAAACTTATTTGGGTTGAGCGCTTCAGTTGTAAAAAAAGTATTAAGGTGGTTTGTAAATTCGGTTGTTCCGCCAAGCAGTTCTATCATCCCATCAACATCGTATTGGGCTGATGTCCAAAAGTATTGCCAAGCGTTAGCTTCTGTGTAATCACCTGGATTGTTAAGTGGTGATGTCGCTGTCAATGGATCAAACGGTGTTCTAAAATCACCCTTGGTATCTTTTCCTCTGAAGAGTTTTGTTTCTGGGTCAAACAGATTCTTATAATAATTGGCGCGTTTACTAAAGGTAGAATATACTGATGAATCCCCCAGTTTTTTTGCCATCTGTGCCACTGCATAATCGTCAAAACCACTTTCTAGTGTTCGTGAAACGGATTCATTATCGAGCTTATCAAATGGATAATATCCATATTTATTATACAATTTCCAATCAGAATTTATATGACTTTCCGTGGAGGTTTCTACCATAGCCTGCAATGCGTCATGGACATCAAAACCTCTAAATCCATTGTTGTAAGCTGATAATATCATTGGGATGGCATGATTGCCAATCATACAGTAATTATCTTGGCCCCAAGCCGTCCAAATAGGTAAAAAACCAGCAGCAGCATGATGCAACAACATGGTGTTAATCATGCCATCAATTTTTTCTGGTGCTAAAATTTGTAATAAAGGAAAAGCAGCGCGATACACATCCCAAATAGACAAGGTTGAGTAATATTCGTTGTTGGGTGCTGTTGCGATTTGGTCATCTGCTCCACGATACTTCCCGTCGACATCAGCTATGTTAGACGGCTGCAAAAACAAATGGTATAATGAGGTATAAAAGATTTCTTTTTGCTTTTTTGATGCTGTAATACTGATTCGGTTGAGATAATCGTCCCATGCATTTTGATTTTCAGTTTTGACCTTGTCAAAATCCCAGTGCGGGATTTCGGTTTGTAAATTGAGTTTGGAGCCATCAACTGAAACGGACGATAAGGCGATTTTTACTTTTAAAACCCTATCCTCTTTTAACATAAAAAGGGCGTCGTATTTTGGTGCTTTATCATTTTTAGCTTTGGGCAACTCTTCAATTTTTGAAAATGGTTCGCTAAACTGAATGGTATAAAAATATTTTCGTTTCACCCAGTTTTCCGTGGATGCATAGCCCGAAATCGTACTGTCATTTTCAATAACAACATCACTATCTAAAACCAATCCTTTTTGACTGTTCTCATCAAAAACGAAGCGTAAGCCATGCTGAAGATTTATAAATACATTAGCTTCTTTTGATGGGAATGTATATTTATGAATCGCCACACGTTCCGAACAGGTTAACTCAACTTTTACATCATCTTTTTTGGTTAATGCGTAATAACCTACTTCTGCTTTTTCAGTATTTTTAAAATAGGTGTTTTTGAGGTTTTTCTTTGCTTTTGAATAGGGTAAAAGAAGCACATCACCCATTTCATTTATTCCTGTACCACTAAAACGGGTTTGCGAAAATCCTAGTAACAACGTATCCTTGTACTGATAACCGCTGGTATGGCTCCATCCGTAATCTTTATTGTCAGGTCCTGGTTGTACCATACCAAAAGGCATAGATGGTCCGGGAAATGTATGTCCAGTTCCGTCCGTACCGATAAAGGGATTGACAAACTCTCTGTTACTGGTTGGTTCTGTAATTGTATTCTCTTGATTGGATTGTTCTTTCTTGCAAGAAGAAAGTAGCAATAAAAGAATAGCGAATAATCTAAATCTCATAAGACTTTTATTTAGTTCTTTCTTGTTTCCAAGCTTCTATTTTAGTTTTGAAATCTTCAATAAGATCTGGATTATCTTCAGCTAAATTATGGTCGTTATTAGCATCAGTTTTCATATCAAAAAGGGCTATGGTATCTAAAGTCAAATTCCACTTAAAAAACCAATCATTAGTTCGTGCCCAGTAGGCTTCGATTTTCATACCCATCATATCGTCTTCAGAACGCATTTGCGTGGCTTTACCAATAATAATAGCTCTATCGGTCTTGGATGGGTCTTCTATTAAAGTTTTATAGGATTTCCCGAAGTAGTCTTCAGGAATTTCGATGTTAAGATAATCGAGAATAGTAGCTGGAATATCAGCACTATGCATCAACGCTTTCGATGTTTGATTGGCATCTACTTTATCTTTCCAAGAAAATATGATTGGTGTTCTAAAGGATTGGTCATAAACCGATAATTTACCTTTATCCCCACCATTATGCCAACGCAAAGAATCGTGACGAAACTCTTGATTTGGTGCTTGTTCCCAGCCGTTATCGTTGACATAAACAAACATGGTATTATCAAACATATTTTTTTCTTTTAGGTAACGTACCAGTTCGCCAACGCCATCATCAAACCAAGTGCAGTTAGCATAGTAACGTTTCGCCGATTCGGTCATATCTTTGTCCTTATAAATGTTATAATATTTGTCTGGCGCATCAAACGGATAATGTGGCAATTCTGGTGCAAACCAAATAAACAATGGGTTATTTGGATTCGCTTCTACAAAATCGTAAACGGGTTGCATTGTAGCACGAGCGAGCTGACGTCCATCGCCACCCATAAACTGTAAAAACCAATCGTCGTTTTTCTTATCACCTTTTTTCCAGCCTTTGGTCATACCAGCATCAAAACCTCCATTTTGATAGTTGAATTCCCACCATTTGCCACCTTGAAAACTTTTGTAGCCTTTTTTAGCAAGTATTCGCGGAAGTGTGGTGAAATGCCGCATAGCATGGTGCTTGAATCCAACTATAGAATCTTCAGGTATTTGTTTTTCTTTTATGAGTTCTTCTACATCTTGTTCATAATTGATTGGTAAGGTTCCCGTCATCAACGTTTGTAATGATGGTCTACAGTGGTTTTGTGGTACGTAGCCATTAGTAAATAGCGTTCCGCTTTCTGCCAGTTTATCCATATTTGGAGTTTGCACGTAATCGGCACCCATAAATCCGAAATAGGGATAACCTTGGTCATCACCTACCAATAGAATGATATTGGGGTTTTCAGATGAAATATTTTCTGTTTCTAAACCTGGTTTCTCTTTTGACCCTTTTTCGCTTTCATTTTTACAAGAAGCTAAAACAAATGTCAAAAAGACAAATAGTATTATTTTTTTCATAACTATTGCTTTTATGGGTTTTTTAAATCTTTCATTAGTGTCTTTCAAATGCCTTATAGTTTACCCAATCAAAATCTGCATAGTCTTTAGTTTTTGATCCGTTGCTTGACGCGTAAAACCCTAAATATGCACCTGTATATTTTTTACTTAGAATATGATTGGCCTTCGTTTTCTCAAGCAGCTTAAATTCTGAACCATTCATAGCGAAATAAAATGAATAGCCTTGAGGCTCAGAAGTAACTTTAAATGTAATGTCTCCCTTAAAATCCGGAAGGGTTTCCTTAGCTATAATCTCAGGGTATTTCTGAGGTTCTGCTAATTTCAACTGAATATAATTGACTTTATCTTCTTTAATAACAGTGAGAGTAAAATAGTTATCATCTTTTTGAATCAAACTAATTCCCGCTTCAGAATTATTAGTCTTTGGATTAAAACTCATTTTAGCATTATACTCAAAATCACTTTCAGTTTGTCTAAAGCCCATTAAACTGGCTCTTCCGCGCTCTTTTATGACATTCGGTTTAGAGAATAACCTCAAAAAGCCTTTTCGTTCTTCAAGGGAAAACACGTTATCTAAGGGAACTCGCCTAAAGTTCCACTCAAGATTCAACTCTGAATCGTCAAAATTATCACTAAATGATAAGTTCCTTTTTTGAAATGTGCCTTCAAATGGCACTGCCGTTTTCCGTTCTACTCTACCTGTTTTAGGAGCTACAACTGGCCATTCGTATTTAACCTCTTTCCACCAGAATGGTTCTCTTTCCCATTGCACAGGAAGCAAATGTGTTTCGCGCCCCATATTAGAACCTCTGTCTTGATCTCCCCGAATACCTAATGCAACTATATACCATCTCCCATCATCAAGCTCAATTAAGTCCGCATGACCTGTACTGTGCACCCAGTTGTCATAAGAAAGTTGTCTGGTCGATAGTATTGGATTACGCGCATTGGAAATATAAGGTCCTGTAATTTTATCGCTAACAGCAATCATAACTGCATGATTAAAACTAGTACCTCCTTCAGCAACCATTAAATAATACCGATTATCACGCTTATACATATGAGGTCCTTCAACCCATACTCCACCACATGCGCCTCTCCACAAATAATGACGTTCACCTATTAGCTTCCAATTATTAATATCTATTTCTTGCAACCAGATTTCGCCTTCTCCATCATAATTTGGATTTTCAGGAGTATGTGTCCCAACATACCATACTTTTCCATCATCATCAAAGAAAATATCGGGATCTATTCCTGGTGCACCTTCCAAAACGTGAGGTTCTGACCAAGGGCCTTCAGGGCTTTTAGCGGTGATAATAAAATTTACAAAATCTGTTGTGTTAGTATCTTCATGATAATAAACGTTTGTTGTAATAATATAAAATGTACCTTTATTATATCTTATTGTAGGCGCATGAATACCTCCGTCAGAATTAACATCCATAAGATTTACCTGCGCGTCACATTGATTCTTTCTATGCAATCCATAACCAATAAGCTCCCAATTAATTAGGTCTTTACTCTTATGGATAGGTAAGCCCGGGAAATACTCAAACGTAGAATTAACAATATAAAAGGTGTCTCCAACCTTACAAATTGATGGGTCGGGATAACCTCCTGGAATTATTGGATTTATGAATGTCTCTTGTTCGGTGTTTTGACTAAAAACATTTAATTGTAGAACTACAAAAAGTAATAGTGTTTTTTTCATTTTTATACTTCTTAATCTTTAATAATATCCTAGCTTAATTTTTACGCTCTCTTTATATTTTCTGCCGATAGGTATCACAACACTTTCTAAATTAATTTGTGTTGGCGAAAATGACGTTATGTGTACTATTGACACAATAAAAGACCTGTGAACTCTTAAAAATTTTTCTTCTGGCAAAAGTTCTTCCATTGCAGAAATACTGCTATAACTTGTAATATCTTTATCGACAGTTTTTACTCTGACGTAGTTTTTAAGACTTTCTATAAAGATAACATCCTTTAAAAATACTTTTTGCAATGCTTTCCCCTTTTTTAAATAGATGAAGGCTTCATTACTATCCTTAATAAGTTTTTGATTCTCTTCTTCAAGCTGCTGGGCCTTTTTCTGTGAGTTATTCCAAAACTTATACAATGTATAAGCTAATGGAAGGATGAGCGCCAAGTTAACATCAAGTAAGGTATTCATGAATTCCGTTACTTTGAAATAATGTTGACTTCGATATGGTAAATGGCGGCCTTCAACTATAAATAACATTACAATGCGTTGTAGTACCGCAGATAAAAAAAGAAGCAAACCAAACAACACAATGAACTTGATATATCTTTTTTTTAAAAAGAATTTAGGAAGTAAGAAACATATTGTGCCATATACCAATACTAATCTTGCAGGAAGACTCCATAATTGCACCATGAAATTTCTATAATAATTATGATCGTATGTGCCCCAAACTATTGTGAAAAATAATATAAAGACAATCCAATAGGCGATATGTATTCGAAGTACTTTATTTGATAAAAGACCAAAATTCATTATTAAATGTAAACAATTTATGCCTTATATTAATTAGACGTCAGTACCACTGCACTTTTGGGTTTAATATTCAAACTCAATTTATTATCGGTTTTAACTATTTCTGTTTCTGTTGGATGCAAAGTATTATTGTATTCACTTAAGAACTTAGTTTCGACATTTACATCAACAGCTTTATCAGATGAATTTACAATCGTGATAACTTCGTCCTTTTCATCGAACCTTGAATATGCCAAAACATTTTTAGAATCACTTACAGTCAAAAAATCGATTTTACCATGAACTAAAACAGGGTTATTCTTTCTAATGTTAATGAGTTTTTGATGGTATTTAAAAACGTCATTGTTAAATATGACCTTATCAGTTGGCCTATCTTTCCCCATTGGGTGAGTCACTTCGTCTTCAAAAGCATAATCTGGCCAAATCAGAGGTTTACGACAAGATGGGTCATCAGCTCCCCACATACCCATTTCGTCTCCTGCATATATATGTGGAGAACCAATGTAAGTGTATTGTTGCACCAATAGCAACTTCAAGGTTTTATAGGTACTCGCATCAGGTTTATGGATCTTATAATTAGGGTTTTCGTGAACCTTACAGTAATACTTGTACTTGTTTTTATTGAATAATGAGGTTAAAACTCTTGGTGTATCAAAACCACCTGTATAGTTCATCATTGCGTAATTATTGCCTTCCCTTAAATTGCCCCTAAAGAAATTTAGACTGTCTATATATTGATTTACAGAAATTTTATTTGGTGATTCATTAAGATAATGACGTGTTGCTCTATACCATCTGTAATTCATTACTGCATCGAAGATATCACCTTTCAGAAAAGGTTCTGGATCTAACAGTTTATCTGGCCACTGCTCCCACCAAATTTCACCTAATAAATACGCTTCGGGATTAATACCGCGAACATGTTTTCTAAAATCCCTCCAAAACCCAAGTGGTGTCTCGGCAGCTACATCTAAACGATAACCATCAACACCATCGGACACATCGCCATCTTGATTGGGATCTAACCAACGACTAGCGACATTAAAAATATGCTGTTTAGCAGATGCATCATAAACATTACCTTCAAAAGACGTAAGACTTACCGAAGCATCTTGCTTCTGCGTTTCTCTAATTTCTGGAAGTGTATGTACGCCAACCCATCCGTGATATTTAAACTCATTTTCTTCTGTTTTGGGATCGTCAAAATGTTCAACCCAATACCAGTCTTTGAATTTAGAGTTTTCCTGATTTTTTAATACATCGTTCCATGCCCAAAATGTGTTTCCAGTATGATTCCACGAGTAATCTAAAATCACTTTAATACCTCTATCATGAAATGCTTTAATAACTTTTATAAAGAGTTCGTCTGCCGAAGTCATTTTCCAAGTACTTGGGTCATCTGGAATTTCAGAAGCCATGATTTTTTTATCACCATCTGGACTGGGACCAAAATTGACATCAATGTGTCTCCAGTTTCGTGCATCGTATTTATGAAGTGATGGTGAATCATTTAAAGGTCTAAAATAAATGGCCGTGACTCCTAGTGAATCTATATAATCAACTTTATCAAGCACACCTTGTAAATCGCCTCCATAGCGACGCATTTGCACCTTATCTACAAACTTATGTGTTGGGTTTCCGTAGAAATCTTTTCGCCCATCTAATTCTGAAAAAAAGGGATCTTCTTTATACCAGTCTTGTGTCCATGGTGTAACTGCCCAAGATTCAGGAATCTCCCCAGGAAACGTACCACGAATATCTTCAGCAGTAGGATCATTTGTGGTGTCGCCATTCCGAAATCGCTCAACTGCAATTTCGTACCAAATGACATTTTTTGACCATTCTGGCGGATTAGAAAATTCAGTTTTGTCATTTGTTGTTAATGAGAGTTCTGGTTTTGCTTCTTCATCTTTACAAGATGTAATTATTAGTAGCAAAAAAAATACAAATACGTGCGGTTTCATTTTGAGATTGTTTATGCTGTAATTTATAATGCATTATTTAATCTTCAAGCTATTTTATACAAACAACAACCTAAACAATTTATAAAACACTATTAGTAATTAGCATCCCATAACCATTTAAAACAATTTCATCAGAATTAATATCGGCATTTTGATTATAAATAGCCTCACCCAATTGGTACTTATCTTCATTAGTAAGTTTTATCGAATCTTCAGAAGTGTTAATAATGACACAGCTAATTTGGTTATTTAATTCTCGCTTAAAAGCTATAATATTAGCCTGATTTGTAAAAAGTGGTTCATAAGTGCCTTGCTGAAAGGTCTTGTTTTTTGTTCGGATTGAAATCAGGCTTTTATAATGATGCCAAAGCGAATGCTTATCTTTCTTTTGGGTTTCTAAATTTAGCATGGTGATTGCCTCGGTATTCCAAAACGACTGGTACCACCATTCGCCTGTATCTTTATACCAAAGTGCATTGCCGGAATAAGTTTGATCGGCATTCCATGGAAATGCTTCTCGGACCGGAATATGATTGGCATCACTTCCCCATTCACTTGTTTGCCCTGTTAATCCAAGTTCTTGTCCATAATAAATAGATGGTACGCCTGGCAATAAAATATTCAATGCGGCGGCCACTCGTTTTTGGCCTTCATTATTATTGACCACCGAGGCCCAACGTGCCGTATCATGGTTTTCCAAAAAATTAATTGTAAATGTACTATCCGTAAATTTTGACATACTTTCTCTAACGACTTTATGAATACGATTTGGATCCATTTTCACACCGTTTGATGTTGGGTCTATGTACATGTCATGCGTACCTTCTTCACCAGCAATAGCAAAACGAAGTGGAAAACTAAATGCGGCATCCGCACCACTGGCATTGACCATTTTTTCTCCATATTCGTTCCAATTGGATTGTTCGCCCAAAACAAAAATATTAGCATTTACAGATTTACATTGATTAAAAATCGGTTTCCAAAAATCTTGGTACATATTGGTGAAAAGTCCTTTATAATCTAAATCATCCATGATGTGGTCTATTCTGAAACCATCCACGCCATCATCAAAATTACCGTCCTTGTTTGGGTCTACCCAATACAAATAGAAATCTGTCATCCATTGTTTTACGTTTTCATTATTTAAATCGAGAAATACAATATGATGCTTGTCACCAGGCCAAGCTGTAAAATCATGTAACGGTGATTTAGAAGGCATAAAAATTTGCTCTGGATATTGATTTAAACTATCTGAATAGTAGATAAAATCCGAATATTGGGATTCAGGGTTTTTATATGAATCATCAAACCAGATATTGCCACTTTGCGCATATTGGGTTTCCATATCCATCAAAAATTTCAACCCTTTTTTATGTACGGCTTTTACAAAATTGATATAATCGGTTTTGGTACCGTATTCCGCATCTATGTTTTTGTAATTGGTCGGAAAGTAATTGTGATAAAAATCAGATTCGTACAATGGCGTAAACAAAATTGTAGTAACTCCAAGTTCTTTTAAGTAGTCTAACTTTTTAACAAACCCATTTAAATCGCCATGCCTATCGCCATTACTATCATAAAAGCTGCGTTGCATCACATGGTAAATGACTTCGTTATTCCAATTTATAGGCGCATGATGTTCAGTTGCCACGTTTGTTTGCCCTGTTTGTACTTCTTTGCAAGAACTTAATGCAAAAACTATAATTAAAAGTAAAAGTGTCGTGAAATGCCTCATGGTTTATTCTTTTGGAAATGTAACGCGTCTTAGTACTGTTTTTCCCATGGGAATTAGAGTCACGTTTTGATTTTTATTATTAGTAGAATTATATAAACTCCCTTCTAAATCCCACCGGGACTCGTAAAAAGAACCTGTATTTGAAGCCGCCTCTAAGTTAAATTTTGAATCGGTTGTAAGTTTTAAATCTTTAAAATCTTCACTGGTAGGGAAACAGTAATAATCATTATAATTTTCTTTGGGATAGGTCTTTATAACCTTCTCCATATGTGAAATATCAAAGGCATAAACCACTGGACCTCGCTGCAAATAGGATTCATCATTTAAAGCCTTGTATTGTTTAATGTCATTTTTAAATGTGATGGTAAATTCGTCACCATTTTTCCATTCCTTAGAAATATTGTAAAATCCATCTTTCAAATCACCTAAATCCATTTCGCTTATTAGCGCATCAGACCAATTTGGCTTTCGGATGTAGAGATTAAATGTCTTCGGCTCTTTCATTTTTAATCTAAATACTACTTCATCAGACATTGGGTAGTTAGTGATTTGTTCTATTGAGATGTCTGCGCCGTCAACATCTGTTGTCAATTCCGATGGTCCAAACATGGTGACAGCTATGCCATCATCTTTTTTCATCCACATTTGTTCAAGAAAATAGGTGAAGTTTCTCGTATAATTTGGCACACAACAGACTGCGGGTTCAGAATGTGTTGGTGAATATTTATAACGTGGATCTGCCTTGGCTTCTCCATTTTCATGGTGATGCCCATCTAACACAAAACAATTGTCTGCTTTACCGTAAGTAATAGCAGTACCTTGTTTATTTCTAAAACCCATCATGGCATTATAGGTTAATTTTTCTGCTGCATCGGCAAATTCTATATCGCCTGTTTTTTGTATTAAGCTTCCATATGAGTTGCGTAATTCGAGCATGGTACAGTATTCACTGCTCGTATTGGTTGGGTGGGCTTTCATTTTTAAAATCCATTCGTTACCATGACCTGCCCCACTCGGTAAAATGCAAGGCTCCAATTTTGCCAACATATTATCATATGCTTCTTTCAATTCCGGATATCCTGTATTGTAATACGCATTTACCATTGTACGGATATGCTCATAGGTATGCACGCCATGACCTTCAAATAAAGAATCCTTTTCTTTTAAATACGGATAGCGCAAATCGTTAAACGAACGGTTTATGGAATACGTTGAAAACGCTTTATATAAATAGGTTGCATAATCTTGATAGGTTTGGTTTTTTGTAATGCGATGCAAAGTTTCACAAACATCAGTCAACATTAAACCATGCGTTACACCGCCAAAAGCATTTTTTAAATAGAAAGGATTTTTTGAACTTTCACCATAGCTATTCATGGTGACTTTCATGCCCTTTTCAACGGCTTCTAGAACCGTTTTATCTTTAGTGAATTCATAATAGGCTAGCATGGTCCTAAAGGCCGTCGTTTGTGCCCAGAGCTCTCCATTTGACCCCTCATGTTGATAGCGCAAATTAGGTTTGTATATGCCAATGTAACCATCATCATCCTGTGAAGCCAACAGATTTTTTATAATGTCGTGCGATTGTGCAATAGCTTCTTTATT
>NZ_JANQOM010000016.1 GCF_028289625.1 Winogradskyella sp.
CGAGAGCGACTTTGTGGCCTTGTCCAGCAGGTAGGCGGTAAAGCCCATCATCTCGCCCTTGATGTAGGTGGACTTGTTGAGGTGCACGTAGGCGATCTCACGTGGCGCTTCGGTATAGTCTTCGTAGGCATCGACAACAGGCTCGGATTGGGCATGCGATTTTGTAACGGAAACGTTGGCCAGAAGAAAGAAGAGGGCTATGCGTGTGATTTTTGGCATTGTAAGTGGTTTTTTATAAAGATGGGCAAAAATCGGGGAAATGGCAATATGTTTAACTAATCCTTAAGCCATTTTTCACACCTTCAATACTTGGATTTACAAAGACTAGATTCCCAGTTTCATCCTCAGCCATTAGAATCATACCCTGGCTTTCGACACCTCTTAATTTACGTGGTGCCAAATTCACTAAAACAGTGACGCGCTTTCCAATAATCTCTTCGGGTTTAAAACTTTCGGCAATTCCCGAAACAATAGTTCGCGTATCGATACCTGTATCCACTTTTAAAACCAAAAGCTTCTTGGTCTTTGGCATTTTCTCGGCTTCTAAAATAGTACCTACCCTTAAGTCTAGTTTTGTAAAATCATCAAAGGTGATTTCCTCCTTTTGAGGTTCAACACTTTTTTTAGAAGCTTCGTTGGCTTTTTTATTAGCGGCTAGTTTATCAAGCTGTTTTTGGATTTCTGAATCTTCAATTTTTGAAAAGAGCAATTCTGGTTTTCCAGTTTGAATAGTATGTCCATGTGGTAATAGGATATCTCTTATATAAACATCGTCCCAGGTATTGTTTTCAGATTTTAAAATGCTTTTCAACTTGTTTGAAGTAAATGGCAGAAAAGGTTCACATAAAACTGCCAAAGCTGTTGCAATTTGAAGGGCTACAAACATCACGGTTTTAGTGCGCTCTTCGTCAGTTTTAATAGTTTTCCAAGGTTCTTCATCGGCCAGGTATTTATTGCCAAGTCGTGCCAAATTCATCAGTTCTTGACTGCCTTCCCTAAAACGGTAACGCTCAATAGAACTTGATAGTACAGCAGGATAGGCTTTTAAGGCGGCTAGTGTTTCTTCATCAATTGACTTATAATCTGAAGGTTGTGGTATAATACCATCATAATACTTGTTGGTTAGCACAACAACACGATTAATGAAGTTCCCAAAAATGGCTACGAGTTCATTGTTGTTTCTAGCCTGAAAATCTTTCCAAGTAAAATCGTTATCCTTTGTTTCTGGTGCATTTGCCGTTAAAGCATAGCGTAATACATCTTGCTGATTAGGAAAATCCAAAAGGTACTCTGGTAACCAAACCGCCCAGTTTTTAGAGGTTGAAAGTTTATTACCTTCTAAATTTAAAAACTCATTAGCTGGTACATTTTCTGGTAAAATATAGGAGCCTTCAGCCTTTAGCATAGAGGGAAAAATAATACAGTGAAATACAATATTATCCTTTCCAATAAAGTGCACGAGCTTCGTGTCTTTATCTTTCCAGTAGTCTTCCCAGTTTTTACCTTCACGTGCTGCCCATTCCTTAGTCGAAGAGATGTAACCTATTGGCGCATCAAACCATACGTAAAGCACTTTGCCTTCACCACCTTCTACTGGTACAGGAATTCCCCAATCCAAATCTCTTGTTACTGCTCTTGGACGCAATCCGTCGTCAATCCAGGATTTTACTTGTCCATACACATTGGGCTTCCAGTCTTTTTTATGGCCTTTTAGAATCCATTCCTTTAAAAAGTCTTCGTGTTTATTTAAGGGTAGAAACCAGTGCTTGGTTTCTTTTAATGTTGGTGTATTTCCTGTTATGGCCGATTTTGGATTGATTAAATCCGTAGCGTTATGACTTGTGCCACAATTTTCGCACTGGTCACCATAAGCTTCTTCATAGCCACATTTTGGGCAAGTGCCAATGACAAAACGGTCTGCTAAAAACTGATTAGCTTCCTCGTCATATAATTGCTCAGACACTTCTTCTACGAACTCGTTCTTTTTATGTAAGGTCTTAAAAAATTCCGAAGCTGTATTGTGATGAATCTTGGCCGAGGTACGTGAGTAATTGTCGAATGAAATACCAAAATCCTCAAAAGATTTCTTAATGATAACATGATATTTATCTACAATATCCTGTGGTGTAACGCCTTCCTTTTTTGCTTTTAGGGTTATAGGTACTCCATGTTCATCACTTCCGCAGATAAATGCAACATCATTACCAGTTAGTCTTAAATATCTCGAATATATATCAGCAGGCACATAAACACCAGCCAAGTGACCAATATGGATGGGTCCATTAGTATATGGCAAAGCTGCTGTTATGGTATATCGTTTTGACATCATTTCAATATTTTGAAAGCTACAAAAGTACATAATATAAAAACAGTTCTAAAAAAAATGTACATTTACAAAAAGCGGTATTTATGATTTTGAGAAGTCTAGTTTTACTTATAATCCTTACAACTAATTTTGGGTTAAGTAATCAGCTTTGTGCTCAAAATGAAATTGATAATTCTTCTGAAATGATAACGGATTTAATTCAACCACCATACTTAAAAGCTGGTGATACTGTAGCTATTGTTGCTCCTTCTGGAATTTTGAAAAATCGTGAGCGCGAAGTACAACAGGCTATAGACTTATTGAAAAGTTGGGGTTTAAATACTATTGTTGGTAAGTATGTGTTTAGTAAAGCTAATCATTTTGCTGGTACGGATGATGAACGTTGTGAAGATTTGCAATACGCTATGGATGACCCTAAAATAAGCGCTATTTGGTGTGCTAGAGGTGGTTATGGAACGGTAAGGATTTTAGACAAATTGGATTATACCAAGTTTAGAAAACATCCTAAATGGGTTATTGGGTACAGTGATATTACGGCTTTGCATAATCAACTACATAATCAAGGTTTTGAGTCCTTACATGCTTTAATGTGTGTAAGCTTAACAGAAAATTTAAACGAAATTCAAGCATCTGTAGATACGTTTAAATCTACTTTATTTGGTAATCCCACAGATTATAATTTAGAGGGATCTGACTACAATAGAACTGGTGAGGCAAATGGCCAATTAATAGGCGGCAACTTAACGATGCTTCATACCATGTTGGGTTCTAAAGAAAGCATTGATACCTCAGGTAAGATTTTATTTATTGAAGAAATTGGTGAATATAAATATCATATTGATAGAATGTTACAGAGCATGAAACGTGCGGGCTATTTTGATAATCTGAAAGGTTTAATTGTTGGTGACATGACCAAGCTTAGAAAGAATACTACCCTTTGGGGCACTTCTGTTGAACAACTTATTCTTGATGCCTTATTGGGATATGAATTCCCTATTGCTTTTAATATGCCCGCTGGACATGAAAAGGATAATAGAGCTTTAGTATTGGGTAAAGCTATCAAACTAAAGGTTGATAAGGCGGATTCTAGCATCACATATCATGACTGATTTTCTCTAATACTTTGTTTGAGATTTCATTGCCTTCAGTATCGATTTCTACAAACCAAACATTTGTCTTACATTTTCTGTTAATGTCATCATTGTTAGGACAATCTTGAGTGGTACCTTTAATCCTGTAACCATTTGCGGTGATTTCAGCAGCATAACCATAGTCGTTATAAAATTTACCATAGGTGTTTTGCCATATTTGTTTACCAGATTTATCTGTCTTAATCACATAAATATCATAATTGCCTTTTCCATACGAGCTTGTTGAACCAACTATGAGATAACCATCTTTAGTTGAAACGATTGAGCTGGCTTTGTCGTAGCTACTTCCACCAAGTCTTTTTGACCATATTTCATTGCCATTGGGATAATTTTTAGTTAGGAGTATATCAGCAGTATCACCGTCTTTTGGGCCTATTGTAGTGACTTGTATATAGCCATTTTCAGTTTTTACTTTAGGTTGAAATTTTAGGTTGGTCTTCTTTTTAAATTTTATATTCTCAGCCCTACCATAAGTGAGCAATACGCTAGTACCTCTATCGAATGCATCTCGTTGTATTTTTATGATATAGTTGTCTCTGGCCAATAAATAATTTTTGTTAAAGACCTGAACATCACTTGTGCCTTCTTCATTTGATAACTTAAGTTTCAATTCCTTTTCTGGGCTTAACATCAACTCAAAACTTATTTCTAATTCACCATTATAATAAGTTCCTAAAAAACCCTCTATATCAGAAAAAGAAGCTGGTGAGTCCATAGTTCTTTCATAAATCATAGTTCTTCCAGAAGTGTAATATTCTACCATTTTATCGTCATAAAAAACGACTTTTATTTTGGGATAATTAGCAAATGAATACGTGTTCTCCCCATCGGCCACCATTTCAAGATTGAGATAGTTTCCTTCTTTCCAATAGGTTTTTCCATTCTCGTTAACGATTCGAACTAACTTTTCGTTATTTGGGAAGTTATACTGTCCTTCAATTTGCGATTTCTTCCCTTCTTTTAGCACACTCACTCTGTTATAGAAATTGGCATCGTATTTGTCTTCTTTATCAATTTTTGGAAGCAGTATTTTTGCAATTTCCTGGGCAATTAGGTTACTGCTTATATTGCCGTTATTGCTCATAATGAATACCGTAAGTTTCTCCTCAGGGAAACGATAGGTTTGTGAATGAAAACCGTAAGTGCCTCCAGAATGATATACAGATTTTCTACCCAATCGGTCCTTTAACTCCAATCCAAAGCCGTAAGTTCTAATTTCGCTATTAGGGATTGGTTTCTGGCTTTGAATTAACAGTTGGTTATTATCACGATTGGCATTTTGAACCGCTTGCTCATAGATTAATTGGTCGTTTAAAGTTGTAAATAAAAATCCTTCACCATTTGTTTTTGTAACCGTAGGAACCTCCCACCACTTACCGCTTCCCCAATCGGAATAGGGATTCGCTCTATTGGGAATTACGGCCATATATTTTTCAACAAAAGCGGTTTCATACATACCTAAACCCTCAAAGTATTGTTTTGAGTAATCATTAAATGTTTCACCAGTAACTTTTTCGATAATTTTAGTAAGCACAATATAATTGGAGTTACTATAGCTATATTTTGATGCGGGTCGGAATCCTAAATCGTCTTGTTTTTCTAGCAACTCCATCACATCATCATTGTTTAATTTAAACCGTTGCCACCAGACATTTCCTTCCAAATCCAATAGCTCAACATAATCGCGAATACCACTTGTATGATTAATTAAATGCCTAATTCTGATTTTATCATCTATATTTTTGTATAGATTAGGCAGGTAAATTCTAATATCATCGTCTAGACTGAGTTTTCCTTCAAGCGATAAATCCAAAACCATTAAAGCTGTAAATTGTTTGGCAGTAGAGGCGATGTTTGACCTGGTCTTTTTGTTAAAGTTTACCTGATGTTGAAGATTTGATAGTCCGCAGTATTTTTCATAGATGATTTTACCGTCTTTCACAATCCCTACAGCTATGCCGGGATGATTTTCCTTGAGTTTAGATTCTACAATTGAATCGATTTGCTTCAATTGTTTTGTTAGTTGTTGTGCATTAATAGTTAATGATATTAGAATGGTAAAAAATGAAATGATAGTTTTCATGACTAAGAAATTGTTTTCAGCAAATCTCATCTAAAATGTAATATCAAACGCTTCAAATCTCGATTTGAGACTTGTTTTAAGATAATTTTTCAATAAAATCCTTAGGTGAGAGAGACGTACTTTTCTTAAATGCCCTGTTAAAAGTAGCTTTACTGTTAAATCCAGAATCTAAAGCAATTCCCAATAAGGTAGTACGATTGTGTTCGCCATTGCTCAGTTTTTCCTTTATTGCTTCAATTCTGTGATGATTAACAAAGTCATTAAAATTCATATTGAAACCAGAATTAACAGTAGAAGAAACAGCCTTAGTCGTAATATTTAATTCTTTGGCTACGTCAGAGAGTGTAAGTCTAGGGTTTTCAAACAATCGTTGCTTTGTCATTAACTGGGATAGTTTATCTTTCCATTCATCGTACCCGCTATCATTACCACTTTGTTTACTATTGTTTTCGATGACTGATACGTCTTCATCAAAAACATTAACAATTCTTAATTTTTCGCCTTCTAAAGCTATTTGTTTAATGACACTGCTGTAGCCTGTAATAGCTATATAATAAAAGACAAATGAAAAGGCAATATAATGCCAAAACTGACTTCCAAAATTTCCCCATTCTGGATTAGTAATGAAAAAGATTACACGAAGTACAAGAATACCTAAAAAGGCAATCATAAAGTTTCTCATCCATTTAAACAATATAGAATCGGCATAACTTACTTTAGCAAAAAGTAAATTCTTATAATTTGAGTAATAGCGTAAGCTTAAAACAAGGTAAAATGCCATGGATACCAAACCAGCTATTTGATACCAATTTGCCAAATCCTTATCTTTGCGATCTGCATAGAAATAATACTCATTTAAAATTAATTTGTCAGTAACAAAAACCACAAGGCTATATATCATGTATAGGATTGCAGGAATGAAATGAATATAGTCCCTTCTGGTTAGTTTATAACTCCGATTCAATTGACTTTTAGAATAAAAGTAAACAACAGGACCTATAAGTAAGACTTGCATAAAGGGTACGAAAAAAAGAATGTCTGGTGTTATTTCATAATTATCAGAATACCATCCAGCATAGCCTAGCATGTATGGGGTAATATACATAGCATAAAGAAACAACAATAAACTTAACCATTTGCTCGCTTTATTATTATGAATAATTCCTTTTCGTAATAATATAAATGAGAATACAATACCATGGAAAAAGAATATCAATAGCAATGAACTTTTTTCATTAAAACTAAAGGGAAAATCCATTAAAGGTCAATTTATTTTTAAATTTAGCTAATCAAAAAAACTGGAATTTAAAAGTAATACTATTTTTCTATTTTAGGCAAATGGCTCAACATAATGAATTAGGTAAAAAAGGAGAACAGCTTGCAGTAGACTTTCTTATTGAAAACAACTATGATATTGTACAACAAAATTACCGTTTCGACAAAGCTGAAGTAGATATCATCGCTAAAAAGGATAATATACTTGCAATTATTGAAGTGAAAACACGTTCTACATCAGACTTTGGAAATCCACAAGATTTTGTTAAGCCAAAACAAATAAAAAACTTAGTAAAAGCAGTTGACGAGTATGTTACTGAAAACAACTTAAATCTTGAAGTACGATTTGATATAATTGCTATCGTTAAAGAAAAACAAGATTTTATAATAGAACACCTTGAGAATGCATTCTATCACTTCTAGAGGTAAATATTAGTTACTATAATTAAAAGACTGTAAAACAATACATTTACTATTTTATCCTTAGCATCTAAGGATAAAAACCGTCTCATTTCTTTTTTAAGCACACTTAGGGTTAAAAAGATACTTACAAAAACGACACTTAGTCCAATAAACCAGTAAAGCGATTCGGGATAAGGCAAAGTAGCATTTGTAATTAGAAAAAGTATAAGAAGAACACCAGCCATAAGAACACGTTTTTCGTTCGAAGCACTTAAATTATTTCTTAAAACAATAGTCTTGGTTTTTGATACGATTAGGGCAATAATAGCGGTCAAAAAAACTATGGTAAATGTCATTTCTTTCTCAATTTTATGTAAGTTAAAAATAATTATTCTTTCGAAGAAAATAAAAGCTAAACTGTACTAACTTTTAAATTGTTTATAAAAATTCATTTCGTCTATATAATGCCACACTTTATCGGGTAACATCGGGCGAATATTCCTTCCAGCCTTAATTTCTTGTCTTATAAACGTTGAAGATAGCTCCATTATTGGGGCAGAAATGTTAAAAATTTTGGGATGGTTGTTAAATCTTGTGTCAACTTTTCCTCCAGTTAATCTAGGATAAACATAGATATTATGATTTTCTAGGATAAGTTCATAATTTTTCCATTTATGAAAGCTTTTTAAGTTGTCTTCGCCCATAATTAAGGCAAACTGGTATTCTGGAAATTTTTCATACAAATAGGTAAGTGTATCTATTGTATAATTGGGTTGTTTTAGCCCGAACTCAATATCACTAGGGCGCAGCTTGGTATAATCTTTTGTAGCACGGTAAACCATCTCTAGTCGTTGGTGATTATCGAGCATATTATTCTTTTTCTTAAATGGACTTTGAGGAGTTACAACAAACCATACCTGATCTAAATCACTACGCTCAGCGAGATGGTTCGCTATGGTTAGATGCCCAACATGTATGGGATTAAAAGTGCCAAAATAAAGCCCAATATTCATACTTATTTATTTATAAAATCATAAACGAGTTTATAAGCATTTTCTAACGCACTTTCTAAATTAGAATTAACAACAATAACATCAAACAAAGGTGCTGTAGCTAATTCTGCTGGTGCTTTAGCCACGCGCATACTAATTTTATCCTCACTTTCCTCACCTCGTTCTTTCAAACGTCTAACCAATTCATTCAAATCTGGTGGTTTTACGAAAACAGCCAAGGTTTGATCAGGGAATTTACGTTTTATACGTAAGCCTCCAGATACGTCTATATCAAAAATGACATGTTTGCCTTTAGCCCATATGCGTTCTATCTCGGTCTTTAAAGTACCGTAAAAATTATCTCTGTAGACTTCTTCCCATTCTAAAAAATCATCCGCTTTAATTCTATTCTTAAACTCCTTAAGCGATAAATAATAATAGTCCCTACCGTGTTGTTCATTGCCGCGTTTTTCTCTTGAAGTTGCAGAAATAGAAAACTCTAAATTGAGTTCTTCTTGTTTTAGTAAATGGCGGACAATAGTAGTTTTTCCCGATCCTGAAGGTGCTGAGAATACGATTAATTTGCCTTGTTTTGTTGCTTCTTTTAACACAGAAAAATAGTTTTTACTTAAAGAACATTCAATAGTTGTTCCTTAATTTTTTCGAGCTCATCCTTCATTTGTACGACTAGTTTCTGCATTGGTGCGTAATTGGATTTAGACCCTATCGTATTTATTTCCCGCCCGATTTCTTGCGATATAAAACCAAGCTTTTTCCCGTTGGAGTCGTTTGAATTTAAGGCTTTGATGAAATAATCTAAATGATTATCCAACCTTACTTTTTCTTCGGTTATGTCAAACTTCTCTATATAGTAGATGAGTTCTTGCTCAAAACGATTTTCATCTACTTTTTCTTTTATCTCTGCAATACCTTTCTCTAGTCGAGCTCTAACTCCTTCAATTCGCTCGGGATCCATTTCAATAACTTTTTCTAACAATTGTTTTAAAGTGGTGACCCTTTCTAAAAAATCTTGCTTTAATATTTCACCTTCATCTTCTCTGTAAGCCACAATTTTTGAAATGGCATCATTAATACCGTTGGCTATGATGTTCCACTCTTCTTCGTCAATATCATCACGCTCTGTGGTTACGGCATCAGGTAAACGGATTGCCATTTTTAGCAATTCTGTTGTATCTCCATCAACAACCTCTTTAAGTTGCTTTATATATTCTTTGACTACGGTTTTATTGATTTTTGAACTCGCGTCTTCACCCGTAATCTCTACATACAAGGAAAAATCAATCTTACCACGAACTAGATGTTTGGCAATGCCTTTTCTTATATCTAGTTCTTTAGCACGATACATAGAGGGCATTCTGGCATTGACGTCTAAATTCTTGCTGTTTAGAGATTTTAATTCAATAGATATTTTTTTGGTTGGGAGTTGCAAAACAGATTTCCCATAACCGGTCATAGATTGTATCATTAATGCGATGCGATTAAAGTTGCGCAAAGGTACAAAATTGAACTGGCATAAAATTAGAGTTAAATGAACTTGATATATTATGCGCGCATACTATTTTTTCTAACTTTGCTATTCAGTTTTAAGTTCGAAAAAATGTATAAAAAACAATTTGAAATTCGTTGGAGCGATGTTGATGCTAATGGACACCTCGCTAATTCTGCCTATACTAATTTTATGAGCCATGCAAGGATGTCCTTTTTTAATGAACAAGGGTTTTCTATGCCCGAAATAAGAAAGCACAGTGTTGGTCCTGTAGTATTTTATGAACATATGTACTACTTTGAAGAGTCCTTCATAGGTGCACCTATAACAGTGACTATTGAGGTATCGGGTTTGAGCGAAGATGGCATGTTTTTTATGTTCACACATAATTTTTATAACCAAAAAGGTGATAACCTAGCTTATTGTGAGATGCAAGGAGGTTGGATAGACTTAAAAGCCCGAAAACTGGCCGCTTTACCTAAGCCATTGCTCAATTTGGCAGGGCAATTTCCAAAATCTGAAGATTTTAAAATTCTTACCAAGGAAGACACACGGAAACACGGTAGGCGTCCAAAACCATTATATAAGTAGGCATTATTTAAACGGTTGATGTTGTTTAAAAGATTTTATTTGCACATTCTTAATAAACGGTTTCAAAATCTGATTGGGCAAATAGTGTTTGTGCTTACAATAACAGGTCAAAGTTTTTGGTTGTGCACCTAAAGTACTTTTAATTTCAGAAGCCGTTCTACCCAGATTAATTTGATTCGATTTTGTTTCGATACCTATTCTTATATAATCATTTAAGATTCTGGGATAGATGCCGTACGTTTTATTCTTGGAATAGTCAATACCAATAAAATGAGCATCGAGATGATTGCCGTTTTGCATTGCTGATAAAAACCCTACCAGTTCATTATCTAAGAAATAACCTTTTACAATGAACCTATCTTCATATGTGTTTTTGAGATGCACGTAAGTATCGAGGTTTAAAATCTGGGCATTAAAATCTGCATTGTCAATCGTGTTTTGGTACAGTGCCTGAAGCTCATCTTTGTGAGTTTTTATATCCTCATCATTAAAAAACTTGGCATCTAAGGCTTCACTTTTGGTATCAGCTCTATTAGCCTTTACTCTATACTTAGACTTTAATGCATTAGTATAATCGTTAAAGGATTGCCACTCTGGCTTTAGATAAATAATCATATTAGGCTCTACATGCATGGACCCATAATCAAATGATTTTAAATGGTCGGTAATGTAGAGTGATTCGTCTTCAAAATCCTTGATAAAAATAGTATGAAGCCGTTTGCATCTGTATAATGTCTTTACGGCTTTTGCAATAGCTATAAAAGTCTCAACTTTTGGTTCGCCCTCTTTTAGAAATGTACCATATTCACCGCTCAAAAAAACATTGCCGCAAAACAAGACCCTTATACTATTGTTGCAAAATATATTGTTGACTAGTTGCCTTAACTTTGGCGACATCCTAATATTCTTGGTAATAGTTTCGATGCCTATAGTGACCAATTGCGTATTAGCAAACGCTATGGCTTTATCTTCTTTTAATATGAAAATATAGTTAAACTGTATATCTGTATTCGCAAGTTCAAAAGCTTTCAGAAATTCTGGAGAGTAGTAAATATTTGAAGTACAATTTAGATGTTCCCAATAGTTTTTTGGGATGTCACCAACGGACTGAAATATTTTAGATGCTAAAGACAAATTAATGTACTTTTTTCGGTTTAACAGATATTAAATATACGCCTGTAAAAATGAGGAGCATCGCTAGAATTTTAATGGTATCTATAAAATCTGCTCCCATAGTGAGCGCGAAGAGGCCTGCAATAACAGGTTGAAGATAAATAAAAATACCAACGGTTGATGCTTTTAGTTTGCTAAGTGCAAATGGGTTTAACAAATAGGTGCCAAATGTGGCACCAATGACTACAAACAACACTGAGAACGTAATGTAAGGCGTAAAACTCTCCCACTTTACGGCTTGTAATTCACTATAACCAAATGGAATTAGCATGATCAACCCAAATAAAAATAACCACTTTATAAATGTAAGAGGGTGGTACTTCTCTGTTAATCTCTTAACTAATATAACATAAATACTATATGATATAGCATTTAAAAAAATCATTAGATTTCCAAGAGCAACATTATCAGCAGCTCTAGCGGATTTTCCATAAATCGTTAACACCAAAGCGCCAATTAAACCCAAAAAAACACCTAATATTTTGAGCTTAGTTATATGTTCTTTTAAAATAATGGCTGACAAAACCAAAATGATGATGGGTACAATAACCATGATGGCGGACGCATGTATGGGAGAGGTGTACTCTAAACCCTTGAGAAAAAATAGCATATTGACAACCACACCAAAGATAGCGGCTATAAAGAACCTTAGAAAGTCTCTTTTTTCAATTTTTTGCTTTGGTAAAAAGATACTGATTAACCAAAACAGAGCTGTAGCTCCAATAACCCTTAATAATACAAACCCTGAAGGTTTAATAAAATTCCCGTTCATTACGGTCTTTGCAAAGGTGTAATTAAGACCGTATAAAAGTTGAACCGCAAAAAGAGCTATAAGCGCAGACCTACGACTATACATGTATCGCTTTTTTGGCAGCTTCTACAACTTTTTTAGAATTGCCAATAAAAATCTGATTTTTAAAAAGTATCACAGGACGCTTTAAAAATGTATAATGTTCTAGAATATAGTTTTTATAGTCCTCTTCGAAAAGAGACTTATTTTTTAAATTGAGTTCTTTATATAGCCTTGCACGTTTGCTAAATAAACTTTCGTAGCTCTCAGTAAGTGCCCTCATTTCTTCAATTTGATTAGTGGTAATAGCTTCATTTTTTATATCCTGAAGCTGAAAATTATCTGGTAAGTTAAGCTCATCTATAATTCTCATGCAGGTATTACAAGTGCTTAAATAATATATTTTTGCCATATTTAAATTTGATTGGATTTAAGACTGTAAAGTAACCGTATTTAAAACGAAAAATAATTACATTTAAGAAAAATATAATTCTATGGAATACTATTCTATTGCAACAATTCTAATTGTACTTTCAGCTATTTTTGGATATATCAATGTTCGCTTTTTAAAGCTTCCGATTACCATAGGTCTAATGCTCATTACTATTGTCTTTACAGTGATTATTCTTGGTATTGCCCAGTTTGATGACACACTCTTGTTGCGTGAAAAAGCATTTATTAATAGTATAGACTTTGAAACGGTTTTGCTCGATATAATGCTGAGCTTCCTATTGTTTGCAGGTGCTTTGCATACTAATTTCGATCAGCTTAAAGTACAAAGAGGGCCGATTTTGGCTTTTGCAACACTTGGTGTTCTTGTATCCACGTTTTTGGTCGGAATTATCATGTTCTATGTTTTAAATTGGATTGGCTTAGAGGTGACTTTTATAAATTGCTTACTTTTTGGTGCTTTGATATCTCCTACAGACCCAATAGCAGTATTAGGTATTTTGAAAAAAGCGGGAGCTCCTAAAAAACTGGAGACAAAAATAGTAGGTGAATCGTTATTTAATGATGGTGTTGGAGTTGTTGTATTCTTAACGATTTTTGCTATAGCCGCAAAGCCAAATGCAGCTGTAGAATTTTCTGATATTGCAACGCTTTTCGGTCAGGAAGTGATTGGTGGTGTAGCCTTAGGATTATTTTTAGGATGGATTACCTACCGCTTAATGAAATCCATAGATAATTATGAAATTGAAGTTATTTTAACCATATCTGCTGTGATGGGTGGAACCATGTTAGCGCATAAGTTCCATTTATCCGCTCCGCTTGCTATGGTCACAGCAGGATTAATTGTAGGCAACGATACATTGCGTGAAACAGCCATGTCCGAAACAACAGAAGCTTATGTTGACAAATTCTGGGAATTGGTTGATGTACTTTTAAATACTATTTTATTCATAATGATTGGTATGGAGATGTTGGTGTTGACTTTAGAAGGTAATTATATTTATGCGGGCTTGTTGGCGATTCCAATAATCTTAATGTGTCGCTATATGTCACTTTGGTTACCTATAAAATTCTTTGCAAAACGATTAGATTTTGTGCCTAAAACGAATTTGATTATGACTTGGGGAGGATTGCGTGGTGGTATCTCAATAGCTTTAGCATTGAGTTTAACCCAAGATATGCATAGGGAATTGTTTTTGGTTATAACTTATATCGTAGTCATTGTTTCTATCTTAGGCCAAGGGCTAACTGTAGAACCTATAATTAAACGATTAACAAAAAGAGCAAACTAATAGAGTTTTAAGTAGGGCTCAGCTTCTTCAAATGGAATTACAAATTCCGTATAACCTTGATTGTAAGAGGCAATTTCATAAATATTATAAAGTAAAACCAATCCGTCATCACTATAGCCTATATTTTCTGGAAGTTGAAATGGTTTTCCAAAGAAGAAATCTTCCATCTTCATTTTATTATTTGTGTTTTCAAGTGATTTTTTGAAGTAGGTTTCAGCCAGTTCTTTAAAATCATCAGGGTCTTTGATGATGTCATTTTGACTAAGAATGTCACCCGTTTCAGCATTAAGATTCAAGAAGATAATTCTATCGCTGCCATGTGCGCCGCCCTTGAATTCGTAAGTGTTGATGGCAATACTGATTAAGGCTACAGATTGAAAGGTTTTCTCGGTTTCAATATGTAATTCCCAAGTTGGTTCAGAATCTTCTGGAAAATCATTTTTAAAGTCTAAATATTCTTGATTAAAATCGTTTAAAACAGTTTCTAGTTTTTTCTTATCGGAGTTTTCACTTAGCGAAGAAGTTATAGTGGCTTCTATATTAGAATTTATCTTTTCACTCAATTCGTCTTTTCCAGAGGCCCTATCAATATTAGCCGAAATCTGTGCCTCATAGGAGTTTTTTATAGCAACTGTCACGAAAGCTATGGCCTCATATTCAGATTTACACGAATTCAGAAGACATAAAATTATTAATATTAATGTAATGCGTTTCACAAGTAATAGATTTTTAGAAGGTTACGATAAAGGTATAACACTGGTTTGAATACAACGAATTATCAGTTAAATTTGTTGCTCTAAATACGCCTTTCTGTAAAGTTTGTTTCTGTAAGACGTCTAAGGCATTTTAATTTATTAAAACTATGAAATTCAATACAAAAACCATACATGGGGGTCAAGAACACGACCCAGCTTACGGATCGGTAATGCCTCCGATTTATCAAACCACAACTTATGCCCAATCGACGCCTGGTGGTCATAAGGGCTATGAATATTCCAGAACTCATAATCCGACACGAAATGCGCTAGAAAAAGCCTTTGCAAGTATTGAGAACGGAAATTATGGACTGGCATTTGGTTCAGGTTTGGCTGCTATTGATGCGGTCATAAAGTTGTTGCAGCCTGGTGATGAAGTAGTTTCTACAAACGATTTATATGGTGGAACCTATAGGCTTTTTACAAAAGTATATGAAGATTTTGGAATAAAGTTCCATTTCATCGGAATGGAAAATGCAAATAAAATCGAACAATATGTTACTCCTAAAACTAAGTTGATTTGGGTGGAGACGCCAACCAACCCAATGATGAATGTTATAGATATAGTAGCTGTTTCTGGGATTGCAAAAAAACATAACATTTTATTGGGTGTAGACAACACTTTTGCTACTCCTTACCTACAGCAACCTTTAGATTTGGGTGCTGATATTGTGATGCATTCAGCAACAAAATATTTAGGTGGACATAGTGATGTGGTCATGGGTGCATTAGTTGTAAAAGATAAGGACTTAGCCGATAAGCTTTATTTTATTCAAAATGCAAGTGGTGCAGTTTGTGGACCGCAAGATTCATTTTTAGTGCTGAGAGGAATAAAAACCTTGCATATTCGAATGCAGAGGCATTGTGAAAATGGAAAGGCCGTTGCAGAATATTTAGCGAGTCATCCAAAGATTGGAAAAGTATACTGGCCAGGTTTTGAAAGTCACCCCAACCACGATGTCGCAAAATCGCAAATGAAAGATTTTGGAGGGATGGTATCTTTTACGACAGAAGGTAATGACTATGAGGGAGCTATCAGAATTGTAGAGAGACTTAAAATTTTCACATTAGCAGAATCTCTTGGAGGAGTTGAATCTTTAGCAGGGCATCCTGCAAGTATGACCCACGCAAGTATCCCAAAGGAGGAGCGTGAAAAAACAGGAGTTGTAGATTCTTTAATAAGATTAAGTGTTGGGATAGAAGATGAAGAAGATTTGATAGCAGACTTAAAACAAGCGATTGGATGAATGAATAATCTGAAAAAGAAAACCGAATCTAAAGGATTCGGTTTTCTTTTTATGTTATGACAGAAGGTTATAGTCTAATCTAGGTAATAAATATAGCCGAAGTTTAACCATAAATTCCAATCGTTTGCTTCGTTAGACGGTAATTTATGATTCAATCCATCTACGAAATCATCAAAATAGTATTGCCATCTCAACTCTACAAATAGGTCAGAGAGTATGGTAAGTTTATAACGTGTTCCGATACTAGCTACGACAGACCATGTAGAACCCGAGTCGGGATTAATGAATGGATCTCCACCAGAAGCATCATCCCAAAAACTATAAAAATTGTTGTTATTCAAAACGTTGCCATCACCATAGGTAGTCTCTACGGATGGATTAAAAGATACATAATGTGCTCCAAGTGCGGCAAATGGAGCAAAAGAGTATACACCAGCAGAAAATGCCCTAATACTCCTCGGAAAATATTCTAATTGCATACCGACATCCCAGTTTTGGGCCTCACCAGAATGCGCTCTTAATCGATCTGCATTATCAGTGGTACGGGCGTTGTCTACCCATTTTCCAAAGTGATTTAGTGTTGTCTTATTCCAAGAAATTTCACTTCTAAGCTTAAAGTGGTCGTTAAAATAAGTATCTGTAGAATAACAATTACAATCAGCACGATAAGCAAAATTAATGTAATGTACTATTCCTATAGCAATACCTGTATTACCTGAGTTGGTTTCAAAATCACTTCTAACACCAAAATCAGATTGAAATGCAACAGCACCAACAAATGCCCCTATTTCGTGAGAGAAACCCAATTGGGCCGATGTTGTTTGCATTGATAATAGTAAAGCAAACAAAGTAAATAGTTTTTTAACATGTACTGCCATATAACAAAATATGATTAAGATGTTGCCGAACAAATATATAAAAACTCGACGAACTACCAAATAAAACGGATAAAATGCAAGTTTCTTGTTAAGGAGAAGAATTTCATTACAATTCTGAGATATTCAAAAAATAATTGAGAATATGAAAAAAATAAGGTGTTATTTTTGAAGATAATGTATCTTTGCACCTTGTAAATCACAATTTCTTAACAATTTTTTATATGAAAAATAAAATTGAAGCTTTTTTAGATCTTGTAAAAAAGCGAAACGGGCACGAACCTGAGTTTTTACAAGCTGTTCAAGAGGTAGCTGAAACAGTTATCCCTTATATCGTTAAGCATGACATATACCATGGTAAGAATATTCTTTTAAGAATGGTGGAACCAGAAAGATTATTGTCATTCAGAGTCAGTTGGGTAGATGATTCCGGAGAAATACAAGTCAATAGAGGTTACAGAGTACAAATGAACTCTGCTATTGGACCTTATAAAGGCGGATTGCGTTTCCATCCTACTGTAAATGCAAGTATTTTAAAGTTTTTAGCCTTCGAGCAAGTTTTTAAGAATAGCTTGACGACATTGCCTATGGGTGGTGGTAAAGGAGGTTCTGATTTTGACCCTAAAGGAAAATCTGACAATGAGGTCATGCGTTTTTGTCATGCATTTATGACTGAATTATATAGACATATTGGACATAACACAGATGTTCCGGCTGGAGATATTGGAGTAGGTGCTAGAGAGATTGGATATATGTTTGGAATGTATAAGAAATTGAATAACACCTTTACTGGGGTGTTAACCGGCAAAGGTCAATCTTGGGGTGGGTCTTTAATTAGACCAGAAGCTACCGGATATGGCAATGTGTATTTTGCTGAGAATATGCTAAAAACAAAAGGGGATTCCTTTAAAGGAAAGAATGTTGTGATATCAGGATCAGGTAATGTAGCTCAGTTTGCTGCCGAGAAGGCCATTGAACTAGGAGCTATTGTACTAACCCTTTCGGATTCTGGTGGTTATATTGTTGATGAAGAAGGTATCGATAACGAAAAATTACAATTCGTTATGGGATTAAAGAATGTAAAAAGAGGACGAATCAAAGAATATGTTGATAAGTATCCTAATGCTACTTATGTGGCAGGAGAACGACCATGGTCAGTAAAATGCGATATAGCTTTGCCTTGTGCTACCCAAAATGAGCTTAATGGTAATGAAGCTAAACAATTAATTGAAAATGGTTGTATTTGTGTTTCCGAAGGGGCAAATATGCCATCTACACCAGAGGCGATTCACGAGTTTCAAAAAGCCAAAATATTATTTGCACCAGGAAAGGCATCTAATGCAGGCGGGGTTGCAACATCAGGTTTAGAGATGAGCCAAAATTCGTTGCGTTTAAGCTGGACGAGAGAAGAAGTTGATGCTCGGTTGAAAGATATTATGGAAGATATTCATGATGCCTGTGTTGAATATGGTAAAAATGATGATGGCTCAATCGACTATATTAGAGGTGCTAATATAGCTGGTTTTGTTAAGGTAGCGGATGCTATGCTGGCACAAGGAGTAGTATAGAATTTTTGTTAAATATAAGAAGCCTTCATTTTTTATGAAGGCTTTTTTATTGGGTTAGTATATATTATTAAAACCATAATATCGTTACTATTAAATATATTTGACAAAACAAATCTTTTGATGGACAAAATGAGTTTTAAGGTCTTGCTTGTTTCTTTGGCCTTTTTGATTTTACTTAAGGGTTACTCCCAAGACTTTTCATCGTTATGGCAAGCACACTACTCTTACAATGATATTGTAGATGTTGTGGAGGGTAATAATAAAATTTATGCTGCTGCCCAAAATGCAATTTTTGGATATGATACTTTGTCAGACCAAATGAATACTATTACAACAGTAGAGGGCCTGTCAGGTGAGCAAATAACTACAATTTATTATAGTGAGTTTTATCAAAGTCTATTAATAGGTTATGAAACAGGATTAATTGAAATTTATTTTGAAACAGATGAATCAGTGCTTTCGGTTGTAGATATTTTGGAGAAAGAAAATATAGCTCCTTCAAGGAAGCGGATCAATCACTTCTATGAACATGAGGGTTTCGTTTATATTTCTACGGACTTCGGTGTTTCAGTTTATGATTTAGATCGATTAGAGTTTGGCGATACTTATTTTTTGGGAAATGGAGGGGCTCAAATCAATGTAAATCAGGTCACAGTTCTTAATAATGAGATTTTCGTCGCCTGTGGCAATAATAACGGATTAAAAAGAGCAGATTTAAACAATCCTAACCTTATTGATTTTCAACAATGGCAGACATTTCTTGGGGGAAATTTTAGGTCAGTGAATACACTTTCTGATAAAATATATGCCATAAGATTCAATAGGGATTTAGTCGAAGTAGATGGTACTATTGTAAATATTCTATTTAATTTTCCAGCAAATCCAGCGGACACTCATATTTCAGGGAGTAATTATATAGTTACTACGGTAGCTAATATAGTATATGTTTATGATCAAAATATAGGGTTAGTTAATAGTTATCAGCCTTCAGAAGAATTCGATACCGATTTTACTTCTGCAACATTTGTAGAAAATGATGTTTTTATAGGATCTACTGATTTTGGAGTATTAAGAAGTTCGACCTTTGACAATACATTCTTTACAGCAATAAAACCTAATGGGCCTTTATTCAATGAGATTTTTCGCTTAGATGCAGAAACAGGTATTGTTTGGGCAAGTTTTGGGGATTATACAGAATCATTTAATCCTTCACCGCTTAGATCTAGAGGATTGAATTATTATAGAGATGATGTATGGGAAAGTATCCCTTTTGATAGTGTTTTAGGAGCAAGAAACCTCTCAGAGATAGCCACTAATCCATTTAATCCCAATCAAGTTTTTATAAACTCTTGTGAAGATGGAATATTGGAGATTAATAATTTTGAGCCAACAATCTTATATAATCAAGATAATAGTGGTTTGGAATCTTTAATAGTTCCTGGTTCCCCAGATTTCATTAGCCTTAGACTTACAACCTCTATCTTTGATAGGAATGGATTTTTATGGTCATTGACATCACGGTTACAAAGACCTTTAAAATCATATGACCCAAATACGGGAAACTGGACTAGCTATGACTTTTCAAGTATTATTGATGATCCTGGTGACGAACTTGGTTTTTATGATATTGATATTGACAACAATGGGACCAAGTGGATAGGTGGTTACTCTAATGGACTTTATGCTTTTAATGAAAACATAGGGAGTAGTCCTCTTAGAAATATAGCTTCAGAAGAACAGAATTTGCCTTTTCCAAGAGTAACTTCATTAGCTATTGATAATAGAAATCAGCTTTGGGTTGGTACATTTCAAGGCTTAAGAGTCTTGTTTAATACCTCTGGTTTTTATGACGATCCCAATCCTACATTAAGTTCAATAATAATATTAGAGGATGGTATCCCACAAGAACTGCTTGCAGGGCAAACAATTACAGATATAGAGGTAGATGGTTCAAATAATAAATGGGTAGGAACTGTAGATTCGGGTGTTTTTTATTTTTCACCAGATGGGCAAAATACCATTTTTCACTTCACAACGGATAATTCCCCATTACCGTCTAACAGAATTAATGACATTTCTATAGATCCAGATAATGGTATTGTTTATATAGCTACAATTAGCGGTATGTTAGCTTTTAGAGCAGGCGGATCGAAACCTGAGGAGACTTTAGAGGATGCTTTTGTATATCCTAATCCTGTAAGGCCAGAGTACAACATATTAGGATTCAATGACCTAAATGATATTAACAAGGGCATTAAGATAAGTGGCCTTACAGAAAGAGTCAATATTAAAATTACTGATGTTGAAGGCAACTTAGTAGCAGAAGCTCAGTCTAATATCAACTTAAGATCCTCAACTGCCAATTATAATTTTGCCATTGATGGAGGTACAGCTATTTGGAATGGTAGAAATTTAGCAAATTCTGTAGTAAGAACAGGTGTGTATCTCGTAATGATTTCAGATTTAGATTCCTTTGAAACCAAAGTCCTTAAGGTTCTTATTGTACGTTAAATATGCTTACAAAAAATAATAGTATTGTCCTTTCCAAACTAAAGTATAAGGATAACGATCTTATTGTAAGGTGTTATACGGAACAAAGAGGTGTGGTAAGCTATATTTTGCGAGGGGTTTTAAAATCTAAAAAAAGCCATACTAAGACTGTTTACTTTCAGGTGCTTTCTCAGCTTCAGATTGTAGAGGATTTTAAGCCTAACAGGCAGCTTCAGAATATGAAGGAGGTAAAACCAAATTATATTTATAAGAGTCTTCATAGTAATGTTTACAAAAGTGCCATTGTATTGTTTTTATCAGAAATTCTTTCTGTAGTGCTTAGGGAAGAGGAAAAAAATGAAGCACTTTACAACTATATACAAACTGCGTTGCAATATTTGGATAGCGAAGAACAGTATTCAAATTTTCATTTATTGTTTTTGTTGAAACTAACACGATATCTAGGGTTTCAGCCAGAAACCCTAAATATAGACTACCCTTATTTTAATCTAGAATCTGGAATTTTTGAAGTATCACCCTCTGGAATTTACTCAATTAAGGACGAAAATTTAACATTGCTAAAACAATTGTTGGGCATAAATTTTGATGAGTTAAATACTATAAAGATTAATGCAAAACGACGACAAGATTTTTTAAATATGTTATTGTATTATTTTGAGTTACATTTGGACGGTTTTAAAAAACCTAAGTCATTGCAAGTGCTTAATGATGTATTTCATTAGCGATTTTTTACGAAGAGATTTTAATGAAAATGTACATAAAAGTGAAATGTAATATCATTTTTAATGTTGTTTTATTTCTTTTTTTACAGGTGTCGTTTTCCCAGACTATTACCGTTTTAGAAGAAGGTAATGGCCAACCTATTCCAAGTGTTGCCCTATACAATTTAAAGAAAACCAAGTATGTGGTTACTGATAGTGTTGGAAAAGCCAAGCTAGATAAATTCAATCCACGCGAGATTATTTTTTTTCAGAATTTGTTGTATGAAAAAATGCAATTGCGAAAGTTTGAGATTGCAGAGAATAATTATACCATTTATTTAACACCAAAGATTGAGGGTCTTGATCAAATAGTTATTTCGGTCTCTAAGTTTGAACAAAGTAAACGGGACATACCTCAATCCATAGTAAGTATTAATGCCAAAGATATCACATTGGCTAATCCACAAACAAGTGCTGATTTATTAGATAATTCTGGAAATGTTTTTATACAAAAAAGCCAAATGGGTGGTGGAAGCCCTATGATTCGTGGTTTCTCAACCAATCGATTGCTTATAACAGTTGATGGTGTAAGGATGAATAATGCGATATTTAGAGGCGGAAATCTTCAAAATGTAATTTCTATAGATCCGTTATCCGTACAAAGCACTGAAGTTACTTTAGGTGCAGGTTCTGTAGTTTACGGTAGTGATGCTATTGGCGGTGTGATGAGCTTCTATACCAAAAAACCTCAGTTATCTTATAAGGACGAATTGCTTATAGATGGCAATGCCTTGTTGCGTTATAGTACAGCTAATATGGAAAAAACGGGACATTTTGACTTAAATCTTGGCTATAAAAAATGGGCGTTTTTGACTAATGTTAGCTATACGGATTTTGATGACCTAAGAATGGGTAGCAATGGTCCGGACGACTATCTAAGACCTGAATACGTCATAAGACAAAATGGCGAAGATGTTATAGTACCAAATAATGATCCTCAGATTCAAAAGCCTACAGCTTACAGTCAAATCAATTTGATGCAAAAAATACACTATGAACCATCTGATAATCTCAAATTTGATTTTGGATTATACTTTACAACAACGTCAGACTATCCGAGATACGACCGATTATTAAGGCCAAGAGGAGAAACCCTACGTTCAGCAGAATGGGAATATGGACCACAACAATGGTTTATGGGAAATGCTCAGATCACCAAGACAACCAGTAGTTCAAATTTATACGACAAGATTCAAGCTACTGTAGCCTATCAAAACTTTAAAGAGAGCCGTAGGGATAGAGATTTTCGATCACCTTTACGAGAAGTCCGAGAAGAAAATGTAGACGTGATTTCTTTTAATCTCGATCTAGAAAAGAGACTCAGCCAAAAGACTAGTTTTTTCTATGGTTTAGAATATCTCTACAATATAGTCGGGTCCGAAGGGCAAGAAGAAAATATCGAGGCCAATACAATAGCTCAAAATATAACACGCTATCCAGACGGTGCGACTTGGCAATCTTTTGCAGCGTATTCGAGTTTTAAATACAAACCCAATTCTAGGTTTGTTTTTCAATCGGGACTACGCTATAATCACGTTATAGCGAATGCGGATTTTACAGAGAACAATGAGTTTTTGAACCTGCCCTTTAATGATGCAGAAGTCAATACTGGCGCACTTACAGGAACAGCTGGTATTACATGGTCGCCGAGTAATATGATTCAATGGAAGCTCAATGCCTCAACCGCCTTTAGAGCGCCTAATATTGACGATATAGGTAAAGTGTTTGATTCTGAGCCTGGATCAGTGGTAGTGCCTAATAACAATCTAAAAGCTGAGTATGCTTATGGTGGTGAACTAGGTTTAAAGCTGAATTTTGATAATGCCGTTATCTTAGATATGGCGACCTATTATACCTTTTTAGATAATGCTTTAATACGAAGAGATTTTGAGTTAAATGGCGACACCGAAATTATCTATGATGGGGAATTAAGTACAGTACAAGCGATTCAAAATGCGTCTAGAGCATGGATATATGGTTTTGAAATAGGAGCAGAGATTAATTTCTCCGATTATCTAAAAATGCGCTCACAATACAATATCATTGGTGGGACCGAAGACAATAATGGTGTTGAGGTGCCAGTAAGGCATGTGGCACCTAATTTTGGTAGAACACATTTAGTTTGGAATAGGAACAAATTACTTTTAGACGCTTTTTTAATCTATAATAATGAGTTGTCCTTTAATCAATTAGCACCCTCTGAGCTATCCAAAGACTACCTGTACGCTTCGGACGCTAACGGAAATCCCTATTCGCCATCTTGGCATACCGTAAATTTTAGAGCGCAATACTTTTGGAACGATAAGTTTACGTTTACAGCAAGTTTAGAAAACATAACAGACCAGCGCTATAGACCTTACTCTTCTGGTATTGCAGCTGCTGGAAGGAATTTGATTTTAGCATTTAAGTATACTCTATAAAAAATGAGCTCATTATAACGAGTGCTTTAGAACTTACATTGAACTATAAATATTAGTGTTGTTTAATAGCTTTCTTGCTAATGATTTCCCCGTTGGATAGTGTTACTTTGGCAATGTAAGCAGCATTGCTTAATTTGGATAAATTGTACACTTCAGTAGAGCTTGTACCCTCAAGATTGTAAATCTGTCTTCCCAAAACATCTAATATCTCAACATTATTTATGGTATGTGGTTCGTTAATGCTTATCTGCACTTTTCCATCGGAAAGTTCTGTAATAATCAATTCATTAGCATTAATAACATTGTCATCTAGAGAAAGCGCTTCTGATGTAAATACGATTTCGAAACGATTTTTAAATTCACCTACTTCTGAAGTGAAGTCGTAATCAGACAGCTTTAAGTCATGGACTATATTTAAAAGATTATCCTTTAAATAAATTGGATTATCTGAAAAGAAATAGCCTTCATATTTTATAGCCTTTATCGAGAATATGGTTGGCAGTTCAAGATTGTTTATGAAACCTAAATGTATAACTTCATCCAAACTAATATCTTCGACTGCTCTTCCCTGAATTGCAAATTTATAATCATTTATTGCATCAATCCTTGAATAAAGAACAGCTGCTGTTGCGGTAGATTCTTGACGTCTTGCATCATAACCTGAACCATCAAAATCAGAAGTTGCACCTTCTACATAGCCAATACCCGTTTGGCTATATGCCCCATTATCAGATGTTAGGTTTAGCCATAATTTATTATATGTGTTTGGCTCTGTTGTATTACGATAAAAATCATCGTTTTCATTATTGCCAGAAACCCTCATACTATTGGTAAATAGAATCGGATTGGCAGAAGAGCTTATTACAAAGAAGCCTTGACCTGATGGAATTTTTCTCTCTGGTATATCCAAAGCATCAACAACATTGTCGCCGTTGAGATCACTACCATTTCCAAGTTCTAAAGTGGCATTTATGGTTAAGTAGTCACTTTGACTAAAATTTAATACCTCATTACCTGGATTGGAATTCAACGGTGCCCTGAAATGAGACCAAAGATAAACCACGTTTTGTATGGATGTATTTCCAGCAAATAACAAATCAACATCAATTGCTGATGGGTAAGGGTTGCCAGCTAAATTCCAATGAGAGGTGTTTACTGGATTATAGGCTAAAGGAAATGAATAGTCACCTGTATTAAACCCTCCTGTGAAAATATATTGATACGACACTGGAGGCCCTGGGATAAAAGCAATTTCACTGTGTGTTGCAGCATATCCTCTTCCGACTTCCATTATGCCTGTAGCTACACCCCAATCGTTACCATCATCATCGATGTCATCGGCGTTAAGGTCTAAAAAGTTATTGGCATTAAATTGAAATCGTCTATTTGGGTCAGCCGCAAAAAGGGCCGTATTGATGGTTGCATTTGCCACTGGTGAACTCCAATAGGTATAATCATACCAGTTGTTAAGAGGTGAAGTAAATTTTATAACTGTGGAGCTTCCCGTACCGTTTAAAGTAAATGAACCAGCATTAACTCCATCACCATTTTGGATAAAAGAACCACTTGTTTCAACAAAAAGAGTGGCGCTGTCTTCTACAACTACGTCATTTACAACTTCTACGAATTCACCATTACTCACCCTTAGCTCACCTGCATTAACAGTTAATGAACAACAAGTAAAACTCCCACCATCTGTATCGGTAGTGTAATTACCGTTTATTATTACTTCCGTATTTATGTTTGGCATGCCGTTGTCCCAGTTCGCACCATCCCAAGTTGTGCTTAAGGTACAAGGGGTACATGAATAAGTGCACCCACCCATAGTAAATCTTGTAGCATTATTACCTGTCCAATTTGTTGCATCAGAATTTGCGGCTAAAATTAAAACTGGATTAAGAGTAATAGAGCAGTCATATTCGCCATTATCAAAATTACCAACATCAACTGCATTAGTTCCATCTGTCAATCCTGGTGGTAATGCTGTATCATTAGCAGAAGTAGCATCTGACCAACCAAAACTACTGAAATTAATGCCATATATAAATGTCGGCGATGCGTCTGTACCTTGGTAAACAAGTATTTGATCCCCATTAGTGGCGAGTTGAAAACTATTGCTATCAGTTATTGAGCCTAAAGATGCCACAAAAGGATCATCATTGTCGGTAACAACTATTTCTGTACCACATGGTAAATCCGATGTAGCGGTCCATGTTAATGTACCTTCAAACCCTCTGAAACTTCCAGAGTTTTGCCAACCTCTATCCGTGAAATTAATTTCCGTATTAGTTGTGACATCAGTTAATAAAACAAATGTAAATTCGTCTGGATTGTCGGAATTAAATCCAGTTACAATGACTTCTCCAGCTGATAATGTGGTTTGTGATATACCAAAATTAAAAACTGCTAACAACAAACAAGAGAGGAGGGTAATTTTTTTCATAGGGCAAATAATGGATTAATCGATGATAAAGATATATTAAATGAGTTCTTTATCAGGCTGTTGCAAGATAGAATATTATTATAAAAAGTTATAATTTTGGCCTTATGAATCTTCAAAAAACCTATACTGTCGATGAAGCGCAAAAAGTGCTGAAGAATTATTGTGCTTATCAGGAGAGATGTCATAAGGAGGTAAAAGCTAAGTTGAAGGACATGAAAATGATTCCTGAAGCCATTGATAAGATCATCGTTGCACTTATTGAACACAATTATTTAAATGAAGAGCGATTTGCCAAAGCTTTTGTAAATGGAAAATTCAGAATAAAGAAATGGGGAAGAAATCGATTGATTAGAGAGTTGAAGTACAGAGAGGTCTCTAAATACGCCATTAATATTGCTTTAAAAGAAATTGATGAAGAGGAATATTACCTTGTATTAGATGAATTGATTAAAAAGCGGATACACCAAGTGAAAGAAAACAATAGTTTTAAGAAAAAGAAGAAAGTAGCGGATTACTTATCATATAGAGGATGGGAGTCTAACTTAATCTATGAAAAATTAAATCAATATTTATAGAAAAAGCCTTTTCAAATTATTGAAAAGGCTTTTATTTTAATCTTATTGCTATATAATCTATAAATTAAAAGTTGCGCCTAAATTTATTGTGAACTGATTATGTAATTCTTCAGCTGGGGACAAATTATCACTGTATTTAGCAAATGGTGTATTAAGTTCTGTATAAATACCAAAACCCTCTGAGAAAAAATAACGCACTCCTAGATGACCGCCAAAATTTTTAAGACCTAAATTTAAACCAGGATACAAATCAAAATTATCATCGATGTTTAATACGTTTCCGATATTGGCGTTAAATCGCGCCTTAAGATCGAAGCGATCACCAAAATCAGCGTCTAGAGCGTCCTCAACTCCTAGTAGGTAAGTAGAAGATACACCTATTGAAATATTTTCGCCAATACCATAATCGTAGGTTGCATTAATACCTGTACCATTATCTTGAAAATTAGCACCAACTTGAAATTTCTGGTCTCCCTTGCCTTCAAATGCTTGGGAATAACCAAAACTTGCAAACAATAAGGCAACTATTAAAACAGCTTTTTTCATGATTTGAGTTTTAAAAATGTGGGCAAATATACAAATTTAGATTCCTGTTTTCACAGGAATAACATAAGAAAATCAGGCGAAACGATTAGTGTTGGTTATTGCCTTTTCGTTTTTCCAATCGATCCATTTTTGGCCTCTAATACGGCGCATTAGGTTATCATAATTACGCATTAAAAAAATATTATATAGAGCCTTGCTGAAGTTTTTAGGATTTCTGGCAATTGCTCTTAGACTCATGGAGAAACCTGGCGTAAGGTAGCGCATATAGTGCCAATAACCTTCGGGCATATAAAGGACTTCGCCATGATTTAAATTACAAACCCACCCTTTTGCATGTTTTAATGCAGGCCATTTTTCAAAATCTGGATTGTAAAAGTCTATATCCTCTCTTGTGATTAAAGAGTGTGGTATTTTATATAAGTATTTATTTTGTTTTTGGTCAAAGAGAATACATTGTTTTTTACCTTCAAAATGAAAATGGAAAATGTTGGCCAAATCTATATCATAATGCATAAAAGTATAAGAGTCTCTACCACCAAAGAACAGCATAGGTAAACCTTTCATGAGGCGTAAGCCAAAATCAGGATAACTGAAGTCTTTTTGCAACTGCGGCACTTCCTTTAAAATATTCCATAAAAAGATTCTGAACTTTGTAGGCTCACGTTTAAGTAAATCAACATAATCACTCATCTTCATCGTGGCATGAGCTTCGTTGAATCCTTCTTTATAATCGACTGGTCTGTCGTCATATAGCGGCACGGTCTTGTCACCAGCGATTTCTTTCATATAGTCTAAATTCCATTTAGAATAAGCAGGCCAGTCTTCAATAAAACGCTCTATAACCACAGGTTTTTGAGGTTTAAAGTAATGCTTTATAAAATCAGCTTTTGTGATGGTTTCTACACGAGGTATGTCTTGAAGGTTTAATTGCAACGATGAAAAACTTTAAAGCGCCAAAGTTAATAAAACGTTACCAAAATTTAAATATTGTTAATACCAAAACTTAAAATATCAATCCTTATAACCACTTAGATTCTCGTTCTGTTGCATCTAAAATATCAACATTAAATAAAGGTGCCAATTCGTGAGCTTTTTTAAAAGCATCCTCTATATCTTTTGTACTGTAAGCTTCAATCTTTCGGTTGGTGTTATAAAATAAGTTAAGCTTTATGATTTCGTTAGTTACATTGGTCTCAGCACTTCTTGCTCTAACCGTTGTTGTTTCATTAGTCCTAAAAACAGAAATATATTCGATTTTTGGAAGTGGTTTCCAAGTGCCTAGATTAATCCCTAAAATAGATTTTATAGGCCTGTATCTGTCATTTTCAAAATCAAACTCCGTGCCTTCAGTCAATAAAAAGTATACTGCAATACCACATAATATAAGACTTTTTATATCTTCTTTTAGTAGGATGATTGAAAAGATGAGTAATGCCAAACCAAAAATCAGCTTCATTATTGGAATCTTTCTAATGTACGTTATGCGTTTCATTGTATTTTGATTTAAAATAAAATCCGCCTTTTAAGCGGATTTTATAATATGTTAAGATTTATCTTCCGATTTCTCAATTTCAGCATCATCAGCTTCAATCTCTTTTTTATCCTTGCCTTTTAAATACTCTGGTAAATCCATACCAGCCATGTTAAACATTTCCTGCAATGGTGGTACGGCTTTGTACATGCCTGATATAAAGTTGGAGGTCGACGATTTACCATCTTTACCAGCTCCGTTTTCCCAAACGGTAACTTTATCGATTTTAATATTCTTGATAGCATCAGCTTGTGTTTTAACCAATTCAGGTAATTTATCAGCAACTAAAAGCAATACAGCATCCTTGGAATTATTACCAGCTGCTTTTACGATTTCATCTAAACCAGCGGCTTGTTTTGTTAAGACTTCATAGAGACCTTTTGCTTCAGCCTGTGCCTTGAAAAGAATTGCATCAGCTTCACCTTTTGCACGCCTTCTAATACGCTCTGCTTCCGCTTCAGCATCAATCTCGGCTTTCTTTTTGGCAATCTCTGTTGGTACAATAACATCGGCCATTTGAGAAGAGCGTTCACGTTCTGCTCTAGCGGATTCTGCTTGTTGCTCAGCAGCATAAGACTCTTCCAAAGCTTTTGCAGCTTGTACTTTTTCTGATGCTATTGCGACGCGCTCAGCTTCAGCTTCACGCTGACGACGCAAGGAATCTGAATTGGCAACGGATATTTTTGCCGTGTTTTCACCTTCAACAGCTTTAGCATTTGCCGCAGCGACTTGGGTTTTTTCATCTTGTACGGCATTGGCTTCACCAATGGCACCATCCCTGTTTTTTTCAGCAACCGACTTACGAGCCGCATTGATAGCATGTGCTGCTGCTTCCTTACCAAGCGCTTCGATATAACCAGATTCATCAACAATATCAGTGATGTTTACGTTGATAAGCTTCAAACCAACTTTCTTCAACTCTGATTCTACAGATTGCGAAATGTTAGTTAAGAACTTATCACGATCTGAATTAATTTCTTCAATATCCATAGATGCCACAACTAAACGCAATTGTCCAAAGATGATTTCTTTAGCTAATTCTTGAATATCCTGAAGTCCTAATCCTAAAAGACGTTCAGCCGCATTTTGCATCACTCCTGGCTCAGTGGATACACCAATTGTAAAACGCGAAGGGACATTGACCCTAATATTTTGTTTAGATAACGCATTAACTAAATTGACTTCTATAGAGATTGGCGTTAGGTCTAAATACTCATAATCTTGAATCACTGGGAAAATAAAGGCTGCACCACCATGAATACATTTAGCCGACTTTCCTCCACCAACTTTACCGTATACTACAAGGATACGGTCCGAAGGACAGCGTTTATAGCGTCTTATCAATACGATTAGGATGAGTACAATGATTAGAGCAGTAAAAATGAGGGCCATTGGGCCTCCAATGCCCTCCATTATATTTTCTTGAATAAGTAAAGTCATGGAATAAAAGATTTTAATGGTTAATATTTAGTGATTTATATAGTTTCTTTATCAATTACTTAATAAATGGTTTTCTCCACTTTCTAATTCTTTATGTTGAGGTTGTGAAGGCTCAATCGGTTTGCGTGTGTGGTCCACAATAAGAATGCCGTTAGGTGTCACATCAACAACTTTTATAATCGTTCCGGATTTTAAATCGGTCAGTGAATCCGTAAGCGCATCGAGTTCGCGCATGGTACCTTGAACGTTAACACTCACTTTACCCATACGACTACGGTCGGCTCCTATCGTTAGATACACTTCGCCTACAGCATCTATAGCATTGTCATAATTGAGTGTGCCACTATCGGCAAGCTTACTCATGAAGTAAAATAAAGATGCGACAACGGTCATCATTAATAATCCACAAACTGTAGAAATAACCAAGGTCAATGGAGTTGAAAGCCCTGCGTCGAGACATGCTATACCACTCCACCCAAATATGGTGAAAAAACTAACGATATTTTTGAATGTTAGAAATTGAAAACCGATGCCTGAGTCACTATCAATATCCGAATCTACATCTCCCAAATCATCGGCATCGCCGCCAACCAAAGCCATGACCATGACAATGACAAAAACCAAAGATGCTACTAATGCTACTGACCAGTAGATTTTTGGAAGTAACTCTAAATTTGAAAACCATTCTAGCATTGTAATAGAATTTTAATTACTCTTATAAAGATACGATGAAACCATGGGTTTTATCACGATTTTGAAAGTAATTTTAACCGTCAAAAAGTGACATTCAAAATACGAATTGAATGTGGTATAATTTTATAAATTTCAAGAGTTTAGCCTTGAGAAGAAATGATGGTTAAGAAGTAATTGTGGTTTTTTAAACCTCAATTAAAAACGACTTTCATATTATGAGTAGTGAAAGCTTGAATTTTGTTACAAATCAGCGTTATTTTTTAAAATCTTAAAGGTCTAGATCAGTCTATCTAGTTAAAGGTATACCGAAACCCAAATAAGATATTGCTTGATGGCATTGGTACAAATCCCGTTTCAATATAGTCAGCATCAAAAATGTTGCTTGCAGTTATCGTTAATTCTGCTTGTTTTAGTCTATAGATTAAAGATGCATCCCAAACATTGTAAGTTTGTCCTGTAGTGCGCTCAGCATATTTATACACTATATTCTGGCTCACATTTTTGAATAGTTGCGTACTTAGTCGTGTGGTATATTGATGCCTTAGGGTATTCAGTGAGTATCGCGATAAATCCGGGTTTTGATCTAAAATATTGTCGTCTAAGTAGGCATAACCAATAGCTAATGTTTGGTTGTAATTACCAAGCTCAAAATTGTACGACGCATCAAACTCAATACCTTTGGTATTAACTTCCCTAATATTTGTGGCTGTAAAAATTCCTGTAGTTGTGTTTGGTCTTATATAATCGATTAAGTTATCGGCATCTCTGTTAAAGACTGCAATGGATGCGTTAAGCTTTTTTGAGAAAAATTTCAATCCAATTTCTTGTGCAAAGGCCTCTTCTGGCTGCAAATCTGGATTACCAGATGTAGCAGGATCACTATAAAATAAATCTGTATAAGTTGGTATACGATAGGTATATCCAATGTTACCATAAGCTCGGAAACTAGTTGAAATTTCATAACCAATATCCAGCCCGGGAAAGGCGTTAAAATCAAAATCCGAAAAATAGGTCATGGCCACACCTGGTGTGATATCCAGCTTGTTCTTTGCCAATTCAAAACGATGCTCTACAAAAGCTGTTGCCAAAAATCGATTGCGGTTACCTAGATTATTACTGCGAATATAATATTGAGATAAATCAACCCCAAAACCTGTAATTCCAAGTTCAGAAACATAGGACGCATTTGCTTCTACCCCAATTTTATTGGTGATATGAAAATTTCTAAAAAAACTGGGATCTTCTCTTTGTAATAAAAACATATCCTGATGGCGTCGCCAATATACACGTGGTGTAATTTTTAATTTGTTTTTTCTGAATGTTGTTGTTAATGCGATAAGGCTATTTTGCGTCTCTTCATATTCCGTAAACCCAAAACTTGGTGGTGTGTAGAAATTTTGTGCTCCAAACTTACGCTCCATAAAGCTTGCTATAAGCTCAATAGGCTGTTTGTTTTTGTTAAAAATACTCTGCAAAAAATAATTTGCATTATCATAGTCTGAGTTAAAACGATAGCCTTCAGAAGTTACACGACCAACATGAATGATATGGGATGCATTTTCTTGCTCAATACCAGCGGTAATATTGCCATTCAGCTGACCAAAGGAACCCGTTTCCAAGTTTCCAGAAATGGTATTTTCCAAGTTTTTTTTCGTAACAATATTAATGGCACCAGTAAAGGCATTTTGTCCAAATACTCTAGCAGCAGGACCTTTTACAATCTCTATGCGTTCTATGACTTCGATGGGTAAGGCAGCATTCATTGTATGGTGGCCAGTTTGGGCATCATCCATTTTTATACCATTAATCAATAATAATGTTTGGTCAAAACCACCACCTCGAATATGTAAATCTGCTTGGCTTCCTCCAGTACCACGGCGTCTTATGTCTACACCAGCTACTTGTTGTAATAAGTCCGCAACATTTACGGCTGCACTTTTTTTAATATCTGCTTTTGTGACAATATTTATTGTTCGGGAATTTTCCCTAAAAGGCAAATCAATACGCCTTGTTGATGTTACCGTTACTGAATCTAATTCTTGCCGAGGGATATCTTGTGCATTAAGTTGAAAACTAAGAGCTAATACTAAAGTAAAAAGGATATATATATTTCTCATCGTATCATTAAGCTTAAAGTTGCAAAAGTCGTAACTTTCCGGACGACTACAATAGGCCACTTTTAAAATAATGAATAGTCCGGTTAATGAAATATTGAAACAACTTATAACTTTTGATAGATCCTTAGTGCAACCCGTTTACGTGCAAGTAGCACAGCAAATTATAAATGCCATACAACGCAGGTATATTTCTAAAGGGAGTAAGCTGCCAGGTACTCGAACTTTAAGCCACTTATTAAATGTTCACAGAAATACTGCCGTAGCTATTTACGACGAGCTTGCATCACAAGGTTGGGTAGAAATTATAGCTAATAAAGGTACTTTTGTTTTGGAGACAGAGGGGGCCACTGCAAAAATTAAGGCTACTGGCAAGAATGTAAACCAAGCGTATACATATCCTAAAAAAGCTGGTTTCCCATTTCAAAGCTCATTTCATCTGGCATCAACAGAGCAAAAAACCACTGCAAGATATATCATAAATGACGGTAAACCCGATTTGAGATTGCACCCAGTATATCAGTTCTCTAAATGGTATACGGCAGTTATGAAGCGTAGGCCTCAAGTAAATAATCAAAATAATTCCGTAACATCTACAGCTTCAAATTTTAAAATTCAACTCTGCAACTATTTAAACGCTACGAGAGGCTTTCATATCAAATCAAGTAATATAATAAGTACTAGGAGTACGGAAATGAGTCTTTATATCGTATCGCAACTTTTAATAAAACAAAATGATTTAGTTCTGGTAGGTCAGTTAAGTCATTATGCTTCCAATACCATTTTTCAAGAAGCAGGTGCTATTATAAAAACAGTTCCGGTTGATGATGATGGTTTGGATATAGATTACATAAAAAGCCATTTTGTAAAAAATAGTATTAGATGTGTATATGTATGTGCGCATAGGCATTATCCCACTACAAAAACTTTAAGTGCAGAAAGACGATTACAGCTATTGCAATTGGCAAAAACCTATGGTTTTGCAATTATAGAAGATGACTATGACTACGATTTTCAGCTTGAAGGTTCAGCGATGTTACCAATAGCAACAGCAGATACTGATGGAATGGTTATTTATCTCAGTAAAATGGGTCAGTCATTATTAACAAGTTTTCAAATGAGTTTTGTAGTGGCGCCAGAAAATTTAATAGCTGAGGCCAGTAATTATTTAATGCTGCTAGATGAGCAGGGTGACTTTATACAAGGCCAGATATTGTCTGAGTTAATTTCTGAAGGTGAAATATATAGGTTACATAAAAAAAACAATGTGATTTACAAACAACGCCGTGATTATTTATGCGATTATCTAAATTTTTATTTTAAGGGCATTATTGTTTATGAAAAGCCTCAAGGGGGCTTAGCCATATGGTTAAAGTTTTGTAATTCAATTTCCTTAGTAAAGCTCGCTAAAGAGGCAGAAAAAATGGATTTATTTCTTCCCAAAACCATTCTCTATCAAGATAAAAATACCTGTGCCATTCGCTTTGGTTTTGGTCATTTAAACAAAGAAGAAATAGAAATGGTTATTATAAAGTTGAGAGGAGCCTATGATGCGCTTGTTAATCTTTAGTATTAATTACGGTATCGCAAGCTTCACATCGATATTGGTAACGTGCACTAAAAGGTAAGGTGCCTGTAATAAAACCAATTATAAATGAGAAAAAAGATTTAAAGTCTGAAATTGTAGAGTATAGGTTTACGCGTTCTTGCTGACAGTTTGGACATTTTATGGCATTGCTTACCAAAGGATCTGTGTCTATAGTGATATTATCTCTAAGAAAAACCTCAATGCCATCAGCTTCTAACCGTCCCTTTACAATTTGGGCTTCGGATGAGTATTGATAGCGTGCTATGGTCACAAAGGTATCTTGCATTAATCAAAGATAATCAAGACTTATTAGGTTTTCAAAACAAAATTAGTGAGTATAAAAAATTATTGTTTTTCAATAATTTTATTACATTTGTTATCGTAAAACAATAATTTATCGGAAATGAGAAAATTAATTATCCTTAAAAGTTTGGTTGATTTTATTTGGATTGTGAGTTGCATTCCTTTAATAGGACTGTCTCTGTTTTTTTTAGTTTATATGTTTATAAACCCCAATTCCATAGACTTAGTTTTTGAGGGTATTACAAAAGATTCAGAAACTCCAAACTATACAAAACAGTTGTTTGGTATAGTTTATATAGGTATAGGATTGATATCTATTTATTGTCTTTTTATTTTTAGAAAAACACTACGTTATTTTCAGCAGGTTAAACCGTTTCATACAAATGTTATAAACAACTTTTATAAAATAGGGTATTTGCTAATTATAGTTGGTACAGCAGGAACTGTAGTGACCTTTATATCTAGATTATTATTCAAAGAGGAGTTTAAAATTAGTTTTGGTCTGACGCCACATTTTATTTTAATATGTCTTGGTTTATTCTTTATGGTACTCAGTGAAGTATTTAAAGTGGCGAAATACGCTAAGGAAGAAAACGATTTAACCATATAATTATGAAAACTAAGTTAAATATATTTAGAATAGCACTAGTATTGTTTGCGATAGTTTATATGTTACTAGTGTTGTTCTACATTATTGCTACATTTACTGGAGGACACACAGTGCCAAGAGAAGTAATTAGAGCATCGTTTTTAGGAAATCATTTGGCAATTAATTTTTATAGTTATTTTATGCTTGACGTGATTAAAGATGGCTTAATGATTTATGCTTTAATCGTGCTCCTCAAGGTCACGGACCAATTTATTAAGGAGCGGTATTTTACTCCTAAAATCATTAACTTAATGAGAATAGCAGGATTGCTTTTTATTGGTGTTGCTTTTCTTGGGATTTTAATTTCAATATTTTATCACACTACGTTTTCTGAACACGTTATAGAAAGTTTGCTTTTGCCAGGCATGATCCATTTTATGACTTTAATTATAGGGTTAGGACTTTTAGTTATTGAGGAAACTTACCATAAGGGATTTATTATTAAGACCGAAAACGATTTAACCATATAGCTATGCCCATAGTAGTAAATCTCGATGTAATGCTTGCCAAGCGCAAGATGAAGAGCAAAGAATTGGCTGAAATTATTGGCATAACCACGGCTAATTTGTCTATCTTAAAATCTGGAAAAGCAAGGGCCATTCGGTTCTCTACGCTCGAAGCTATCTGCAAAGCTTTGGATTGCCAACCAAGTGATATTTTAGAATATGTCGAAGACTAAAATTAGTATCTTTACAAGATATGTATGCCTTAGTAGATTGTAATAACTTTTATACCTCTTGTGAGCGTGTTTTTAACCCTAATTTAGAAAATAAGCCAGTTGCTATTTTAAGCAATAACGACGGTTGCGTTATTTCTATGAGTGATGAGGCGAAATCCTTAGACTTACCATTTGGTGCTCCGATTTTTAAATGGGAAGGGTTTTGCAAGATTAAAGGTATTAGCGTGTTATCATCTAATTATCCATTATATGGTGATATGAGCAATCGCGTAATGAGTATTCTTGAACAGTTCACGCCAGATGTTGAAGTCTATAGCATTGATGAAGCCTTTCTTCAATTTAAAGGATTTGACAGTTACGATTTTAGAGACTATGGCAATCAAATACGTCAGCGCATCCTAAAATGGACAGGAATACCAACATGTGTAGGGATTGCACCAACAAAAGCATTAAGCAAGGTAGCCAACAAAATTGCACGTAAGTTTCCTGATAAAACAAAAGGGGTTTATGTGATAGATTCAGAGGAATCTAGAATAAAAGCTTTAAAATGGATGAAACTTGAAAGTGTTTGGGGCATAGGCTATGGCTTACAAAAACGGCTAAAAGCCAAGGGTTGTAAAACAGCTTATGATTTTACACAACTTGACGATGAATGGGTTAGAAAAACCTTTTCCATTACAGAATGGAAATTAAAAAAAGACTTAGAGGGTTTTTCTAAAATAACATTAGAAGAACCAACACGTAAACGCGCTATTGCAACAACCCGAAGTTTTGATTACACCTATGATGATATCAATTATATAAAAGAACGCGTTTCTACTTTTGCGACAAGTTGTGCAGAGAAGTTACGCAAGCAAGGCTCTAGCTGCCATATGATTATTGTTACCTTAAGTAGCAATAGACATAAAAAAGACTTTGAGCAACACCGAGCTAGTACTATGGTAAGCTTTTCCTTTCCTACAGATTCTTCGTTAATAATTAGTAGGGAAGCTGTAAAGGCAGTACAATCTATTTTTAAGAAGGGGATTAGGTACAAAAGAGCTGGAGTCATAGTAACCGGTTTAGTGCCAACCGATAATTATCAGTTAGATATGTTTAGTAAGGAAGACCCTAAGCATAAACCTCTGATGTCTGCTATAGACAGTATGAATAAAAAGTATAAAAGTGACAAGGTTAAGATAGGAAGCCAGGACTTGGATCGTACGTGGAAAATGCGTCAAGAACGACTCTCGCCAAGATATACAACAAATATTAATGATATTATTACTGTGAAATGATAACCCACAAGTCCAACAATTTAGTATTCTATATTCCAGAATCCATTGAAGATGCTGGGATTAACTTTTTCGATACAGGAATTTCTGCTGGTTTTCCCTCTCCTGCTGATGATTTTAAGGAGCAGCGACTGTCTCTTGATGAAGAATTAGTAAAAAATAAAGAAGCAACATTTTATGCTCGGGTTAGTGGGCAATCCATGATTGGTGCCGGTATAGATGACAACGACTTGTTGGTTATCGATAGAAGTTTAGAACCAGAGAACAATAAGATTGCTGTTTGTTTTCTTGATGGTGAATTTACCGTTAAGCGTTTAAGAGTCTCCCAAGGTGAGGTGTGGCTTCAGCCAGAGAATCCGGATTATCCCATCATTAAAATTTCAGAAGAAAACAACTTTATAATTTGGGGTATTGTTACCAACGTGATTAAAAAGGTGTAAAAGGGTTTTATTCTTGGTAAAATGAATTTAAAAAAGGGGAAGACCATAAATTGGGGAATTATAGGTTGCGGTAATGTCACTGAAATA
>NZ_JANQOM010000034.1 GCF_028289625.1 Winogradskyella sp.
TTTGAAAGTATCTGTAAACTTATAGTAGTTAATATTGCCAAAACCAATATCCACCAGCTAAAACGGCCATTATAATAGGCGAAACAGGTTCCTAAGATAATTCCTGAAACAGAAAGCGGAAGTGTTCTGAGTCTCATGGCAGAAAGCCATGGTCTAATTTCTTTCATACCAACTCATAGGTTATGGGATCCATTTTTTTGGAAAGTTAGGTTTCCTTTTCTCCAAAAAGGCATCTCTACCTTCTTTTGCTTCATCCGTCATATAAGCCAAACGTGTTGCTTCGCCAGCAAATACTTGCTGACCAACCATGCCATCGTCGGTTAGATTCATAGCAAATTTCAGCATTTTTATAGATATTGGTGACTTAGCCAATATCTCTTGAGCCCACTGATAAGCGGTAATCTCTAACTCGTCATGTGGAATAACTGCATTGACCATTCCCATGTCCAAGGCCTCTTGCGCTGAATAATTTCTGCCCAAGAAAAATATCTCCCTTGCTTTTTTCTGCCCCACCATTTTGGCTAAATAAGCCGAGCCATAACCTCCGTCAAAACTCGTAACGTCAGCATCGGTTTGTTTAAAAATGGCATGTTCTTTACTAGCAAGTGTCAGGTCACATAAGACATGTAAACTATGTCCGCCACCAACAGCCCAGCCAGGAACTACAGCAATCACGGCCTTGGGCATAAAGCGAATAAGGCGTTGTACTTCTAAAATATTTAAGCGATGGTAACCGTCATCTCCAACATAACCTTGGTGACCTCTAGCTTTCTGGTCTCCACCCGAACAAAAACTCCAGACGCCGTCTTTAGAAGATGGCCCTTCTGCACTTAATAATACGACTCCAATGTTTACATCTTCATTGGCATCATAAAACGCATCGTAAAGCTCTGAAGTCGTCTTTGGACGAAAGGCATTTCGCACGTCTGGACGATTGAATGCTATCCTAGCGACGCCATTACATTTATGATAAGTTATATCTTTATAAGATTTGGCAACTTTCCAATCTATATGACTCATTTTTCTCAATAATTTGACAGCAAAAATAAGGAATTAATAATAATTGATTTGTAGTTTATAATACAATTACTAAACCTGTTTTTGAAATAGAAAATCATTTTTTGAGTTTAACGGAAATACATTTTAAAGCTTGGAAGAAACCGTAGAATAGGTTGAAGAAGTAATATTTATAACAACTTGATTTCTACTTAAGGTATATACCGTCGTCCTTTATCTCTATTTGCCGTTCTTTATAAAGTGAGCCAATAGCCTTTTTAAAGCTCTTTTTGCTCATTTGAAGCTGTTCTTTAATGTTTTCTGGACTCGACTTATCATGAAGAGGAATAAAACCATTGTTATCCTTTAATGCATTCAAAATAAATTCTGCATTGGGCTCAATATTTCTATACCCTATTTCGCTTAAGGAAATATCTAGTTTATTATCGCGACGTACTTTCTTTACAATGCCTTTCAGCCGATCACCAACACTAATATCTTTATAAATATCATCCTTAAAGACAAGGCCCAAATGTTTTTTATTCACAATAACATTCATTCCTATTTCTGAAGGATGAGAGACTATTAAATCTACCTCATCGAACTGGGAAACTGTTAATTCTTTATTATCTAAAAAGCGATTGGTTTTACTCGAAGCGACGAGGCGTTCGGTTTCTTCATCCAAATAACAGTAAACCAAATACCATCCGCCTGCCTTCATTTTAAATGCTTGTTCCTTAAACGGACAGAATAGTTCTTTCACCAAGCCCCAATCTAAAAAAGCACCAAACTTGGTGACTTGATTACAACGCAGTAATGCAAAGTCCCCCTTTTTTACATAAGGCTTATCTGTTGTGGCAACAGGTCGCTCTTCATTATCCAGATAAACAAAAACCTCTAGTTGGTCACCGATTTCAAATTCCTCAGGCACATAACGATTAGGTAGCAGAACCTCCCCTTCATCACCATCACCTAAAAACAAACCAGGTTCGGTATCCCTTAAAATCTCTAATGTATTGTATTCGCCTAAATGTACCATGGCACAAAGGTATTGATATTAGCGATATACTGAAACGAATTTTTATATAAAGAAAAACGCTGCAATTGTACAATTACAGCGTCGATATATGATTTGTGTGCCTAATACTTAATTATTTAGTAAACAGATGCTTTATTAAAATGTGTTACTAATAAGTAATACACAACTGCTCTGTATTTGTTTCTGTTAGATTGCCCATAGGTATCCATAACGGATGCAATGGCACCATCTAAATCGTCACTCTCGCTAAGCCCCAATTTTTTAATTAAAAAATTGTTCTTTACAGTAGCTAATTCTTTTTCATCAGAACCAGATACTGTAGATGAATCAGCATTGTAAATTGAAGGTCCTAATCCTACAGTGACTTTAGTTAATAAATCCATATCAGCATCTACACCGCATTTTTCCTTTAAGTCTGCAGCATACTTGGCGATTAATTCATCTCTTTTACTCATCTTGTTATTTGTTTTAGGTTAAATATTATTGTTCCTCTAAAGGTAAGTATTTTTTAGACACACAAAAAATGATATGGTCACGTCTAATTGATATTTAACCTAAAAATTACTTTATAAATTTGAAGTAGTTTAAAAGAATCTCGTCATTGATTTCTGAAGGCGTAAATATTTCTAATAATTTTGGACGACCTGAAGCTTCATAAAATGAATCAAAAACCGTATTTAAGTCTTCTTCATTGGAAGCCTTTAGATATTCAATCCCAAACATATCACAAAGTTGAATAGCTTTTAAATTATGTTTAGTTTCAAAATACATATCGAAATTTTTAGTGTTTTTATGACCAGGTAAAATCCTGAAAATTCCACCTCCTTGATTATTAACAACTATGATTCTGAAATTGTTAGGAATATAATTATTCCAAAGTGCGTTGCTGTCATAGAAAAAACTTAAATCGCCAGTAATAAATGTTGTGCGCTTTTTGTTAACGACAGCTGCACCAATTGCTGTACTGGTGCTACCATCTATACCACTGGTTCCTCGGTTACAAAACACTGTGATATCTTTTCTCAATTGAAACAATTGTGTGTATCTAATAGCTGAACTATTACCAACTTGCAATTGGCTTTGCTTTGGAATACTCTTGAGCAAGATATTGAAAACCGTAAAATCTGAAAATGGAATGGTCTTTAAATAGTGGTCATGCAGTTGACGACGCTTTTGTCTTACGGCTAGCCAAGATGCTTTATAATCACTTTTCGCATGGAACTCAATCTGGGGAAAGAAGGCTTCAAAAAAAGTATTAACTGATAGTTTTATGTGCTTATCCAAACTAAAAAATGTATCATTTGCGCTAAATGCACCAACATGCCAATGGTGTTGTGGTTTATATTGTCGTAAAAAGGCCTTAATCTTTTTAGATACTACCAAACCTCCAAGCGTTAGTAAAACATCTGGTTGTAGCAATTCAAATTCCTTCTCCTCTAAAGGAGCAATAATTTTATCAATTTCAGGGAAAAAATCACAATGGTGTAAATTGGAGGTGGTTTCCGTAAAGACCAAAATACTGTCATCATCAGCCAATTCCTGCAACCATTGTTCTTCTACAGAATTTGGTTGAAGTACACCAACCAGAATCATTTTTCTCTTGGCTAAGTGCCAAATATCCAGCAAACTTTTAATCTCAAAATCATCAACCGCTTCTTTTCTATCCTTTAAGCTAAAAGGTTTGGGATTGATGGTTAATTCATCAACGGTTTCATATAAAGGCTCATCAAAAGGAATATTAATATGTACTGGTCCAGAATTAATTCGTGCTACTGTTAGAGCATCGTGGACTTCGGATTCATTATAGGTCTGAATTCCTTTTTGAAGTCCAAGGAAATGTTCGAGTTTATTCTCTATACTCTTAAGAATGGGCAATTCATCATCTTGCCCTTTGTGACTATCCTCTTTAAGGTCTAACTTCAAACTCGTACTGTACAAAACATGCTCTCCATAGACATTTTTTTGTTTTATTGTTTGTCCGTCTCCTATGTCAACTAAATGCTTTGGTCGGTCCGCTGATAAAACCACAAGTGGAATATTGCTGTAGTAGGCTTCAGAAATTGCCGGATAATAGTTTAACAAGGCACTACCAGAGGTACAAACCACAGCAACTGGTTCCTCTAATTGTTGTGCAATTCCTAAAGCAAAAAAAGCAGCACAACGTTCATCTACGATACTATAACACTCAAAAAAATCATCATGAGTAAACCCAATGGTTAATGGTGCATTTCTACTACCGGGTGAAATCACAATGTGCTTCACATGATGTGTTTTGCATTCGGTAACAACCGTTTGAGCCAATGGGATTTTAGAGTACTTCATCAAACCACAAAAATAAGGAATCTCTTTATTTTAGCTTAAAACGTTAAGGATTGTTTTGGCTTTGTTTACGGTTTCCTCCCATTCTTTTTCCGGAACGGAATCCTTTGTAATTCCACCGCCTACATAAATGATGGCCTTATCAACCTTAAGCTGCATGCAACGTAGATTTACATAAAAATTAGAGTGTGTTTTTATTATGGCATACACATTATTCTCAACATTTCTCCTATTCGTATTTCTGGTTATAGACTGTTTCAAATTGAGTTCCCCTAAGAATCCTGTATAATATTCTCGGTTGTAACCTTCATAATTTAGAATAAAGTCTTTCGCTTCTTGTTTTGGAAAACCGCAAACGGCTGGTGTAGGATGTAAAACTTCGATTATTGACTTTAGGTTATAATCGTCTTTAATGATGCTTCTAATGTAGGTCTTAAGATGTAAAAGGTTACCTGCCCTTACCGTTTCTACCTCCGTAATGCTTACTTGACTCGTGTAAGGTGCTAGTTGTGTCGTAATATAATCCGTAACGATTTGTTGTTCTTTATACTCTTTATCCGTCCATGGTAACTGATCATTCTCCGAGTATGGTTTCGTTCCAGCCAATGAAATAGTTGTTACACGTTTTCCTTCTACTTTGAACAACAGCTCTGGAGTCGCACCCAACCATAGTCCTATTTTAGGGTGATACCAACAATAGACCATGGCGTTCTTGTAAGTATTGAAGAGTCTTTTGAACACCTCGATTGGATGATCTGAACCCGAAGGTTGTTCTACTTTTCTAGATAATACTACCTTTTCTAAATTGTTACTTTGGATATTTGCTATACCCTTTGTAACAAGGCTAATATGACGCTCCTTATCATTATGATTTATCGAGGCTGATTCAAAATGATTCTTCGTCTCTAAAGCATTAATTTCCAGTGCATGGTATTCACATTGATCTTCATGTAATAATATACTTTTGTTATTTAGATTGAATGGCGCAAACACAAAACCGCTTTCCGAAAAATCAGTTGTAGTGTGTAATTGGTCATCGTTTTGCAACCAACATTTAATAATCGAATTGATTGGCCTACTATAGACCACAAAAGGTAATCGCTTCTTATACTGATGTTCTAAGGCTTCAAAAAAAGAATCTACAGTCATTAATCTACTTCTTCTTTGGCAATGAAATAGTCGAAAGCCTGCAAATAGACACTAAATTATCAGCTTCGTCCGTAATTCTTATATCCAATAATTGCGTAGTACGACCTTTGTGCAAAAATGTTGCTTTTGCATAGACATAACCCTCTTTTACGCTTTTAAGGTGGTTGGCAGTAATCTCTAACCCTCTTACAAAATAGTTATCTAAATCCGTAAAAATATGTGAGGCAAAACTACCGACACTTTCCGCTAAAGCGGCTGTGGCTCCACCATGCAAAACACCATCGGGTTGATGCACTCTTGGTGTTACTGGCATTCGTGCCACTAAAAAATCATCACCATAATCAACAATTTCAATTTCTAAAGTTTCCATTAATGTGTTTTTACTAACCGCATTAACTCTTACGAGGAACTCTTCTTTAGATTTTTGCATATAAAATGAGTAGTTTTATTGTCGATTACAAAAATACTGAAACTACCAAGAATAATGAATTCGGAAGAAAAAGAAATCACCTATCAAACAAGTAACTCCTACTCTACTTTAAATATGCTAACGGAGGCTACCAAAACCGTTTGGTTTGTATGCCATGGCATGGGCTATTTAAGCCGTTATTTTATGCGTTACTTTAAAGATCTTAATCCTGAGGAAAATTATATTATAGCACCACAAGCACCCAGTAAATATTACATTCAGCCTAAAATGCACGTCGGTGCCAATTGGTTAACAAGAGACAATACCAAGGCCGGAATGCAGAATATCCTTAACTATTTTGACTCTATTTTTGAAGCCGAGCAAATTCCAGAGCATCTTAACCTCATCGTTTTTGGCTATTCGCAAGGCGTCAGTGTTGCCATGCGCTATATGGCTTACAGAAAATTACAATGTTCGCAGTTGGTTTTGCATTCTGGTGGTATTCCAAAGGAGTTGACTGCTGAAGATTTTGAGTATTTAAATACAAATACAAAAGTGAAGCTCATTTACGGTACTGAAGATGAATATTTAGATGAAAACAGAATAGCCCATGAGACGGAGAGAGTGAAAGACTTATTTGGTCAACGTGTGACCATACTTCATTTTGAAGGCAAGCATATCGTTAATGTTGAATATATAAATCACCTAGTTTAAGACAAACGTCATCTCTCGATACGCCCAACGTTAGCAGTCGGGACACTGGAACTGATAGAAAAAATTGAAATGTCATTACGAGGAATGAGGAACGAATGACGTGGTAATCTTATTAAATTAACAACCACTAACAAACAGATTGCCACAGCTACGCTTTTGCGTAGCTTCGCAATGACAGAACATGAAGTACTATGAAAGCACCAAGCCTTGAAAACAAACGTGTACGATTGAGTCTTTTAGACCTGACCAATTACCAACATCTTGAAGACATCGCCCAAGAAAAAGACCTTATCTTTTATTCCCCTTCCGATATTTCAACTCCCAAAAAATTAAGAGCCTATGTACAATTGGCAGTGGATGGCTTTTACCATAAAACCATAATTCCATTCATCATTTATGATAAAAAAAAGGAAGCTTATGCTGGCTCTACACGCTTTGGATTAATCCACTGGAAAAATAAATTATTACATATTGGATGGACTTGGATTGGTCATGAATTCCAAGGTACTGGGTTAAATGCCAACATGAAGTTTTTAATGCTTCAATATGCGTTTGAAACCTTGGAATTTGAAAAGGTAGAATTCAGAATTGATGAACGCAATACTAAATCGAGACGCGCTGTTGAAAAATTAGGTGCAACACTAGAGGGTATTTTGCGTAAGGATACGCTTATGAAAGACAGTTTTAGACGAAGTACTTGCTGCTATGGTATACTAAAAGAAGAATGGCCGCATATTAAAGCGACCATTTTTAAAAACTTTTAACTCGGCTGTTGTAGGGTCTTGTTCTTTTCTTTAAGAATCGCTAATTGCTTTTCTAAAAAGGTAATGGCTTGTTCGGTTTTGTAACTGGTTTTAGAAGCAAATTCTTTCAAATCTTCCTTAAACTTGTCCTTACCAGACTTTGCCGCTTCAGACATATCTTCTTTTACTTCCTTAAAATCACTGACCAACTGATCTTTAACTTCTTTACCTTCTTTTTTTAATTTGTCTCTTGTTTCACTGCCTTTGTCTGGTGCGAATAATACTGCAACACCAGCGCCTATTAAAGCACCTAAAACAAGTGCTCCTTTATATTGTATCATATCGTTTTCGTTTTAAGATTAATAATTCCTTTACTTGTTAGTAGTAAAATCTACTGATTTGTTACAAACAAATTCAATGCCAAAACATTAGCATTAAAATAAGCCTCTTAAAACTTATGAATTATTCTTCTAACCTTTAGGTTGACTCTCAAGAAGTTCTTTTAATTTCTTCTGTGAAAAGTCTTGATCAGGTTTCATTTCTAAGGCTTTTTCATACCATTTTATGGCCAAATCTATGCTATCCATGGCCTTGTAAGCATCGGCCACGCTATCTACCCAACCTGCATGCTCAGGTTCTAATTCGGTATTAAACATAAATACTTCCAATGCCTCTTTCAAATAATTTCTATCTATTAACCAATAGCCTAAGTCATCTATACCTCCACTATCAAACGTGTAATCCTGTGGTGATTTCTGCTTTTCTTCAAAATAGACTTCTTTGACTTTTTCAATCCCATCTGTAAGAACATAATCTTTTAGTTTGAAGTGAATAGGCCCACGTGTTCGAAGCGTATCATTAAAAATGATATTCTTTAATATAATTGCCGCATTACTTTGTCTCCAGAAATAGTCTGTGTTTGTCATCATGACGATAGCCGACTTTTTCTCTGGCATAAACCCAAAGAAGCTATTAAATCCCGTATCTTGACCATTATGATAGTAAATAGGTGACTCGTTAATCCTTCCAGGAAACCAGCTTAGACATACCTTTCTTTCGTCTTTAGGCGTATGTACAGTCGTTAATAACTCATAGGATGCTTCGCTATAAATTTGCTTTCCGTTGATCATACCTTTATTCAAATAGACTTGCGCCCACAGTAGCATATCCTCAACATTGGAATGTAAAGTTGAGCTTCCTGCATGCCTTCTGTTATAAGGATAAATGTCACTTACTTCATTTTGAAGACTATCTCCAAAGACATGGGGTTGCGTTGCCAAATCCTTAGGCACTTCTGGCTTAAAGAAGGTACTATTCTTCATACCAATAGGTTCAAAAATATGTTGTTTCATGTAGTCCTCAAAAGTCATCCCAGATGCTTTAGCAATGACATCGCATAGAATATCGAAAGCAGGATTACTGTAACTATATGCTGTACCTGGCTCAAAATCCAATACTTCGGTTTTCTGACTTCTAGCGTAGCGTTCAGCCGCACCATCATCATATTGTGGTTTGTCCCATTCATAATCACCAGTATTAGGGATACCCGAAGTATGCGCTAACATCTGTTTTATGGTAATGTCCTTATAACGCTCATCAGCCATCGTATAGTAAGGCAGATAATGCGTCAACTTTTCATCTAAATCAACCTTCCCTTGTTCTACCAATTGGACAATAGCCGTAGCTACAAAAGGCTTAGACACCGAAGCCATATGAAATAAAGATGTCGTTGTTAATGAGTCCTTGGTATTTAAGCTTTTTACTCCATGAGCACCCTTGTAAATAATAGTATCATTTTTTATCATACCAATCACTATACCAGGTGCATCAAACAACTCTTTTTGTTTAAGTACGGTCTCTTCAATTTTTAAAGCTTCTGGGGAAAGTAAATTTTTTTCTTCTTCTTTTTCTTTACAATTGAAAAGTAAAAGGAGGCAAACGATGGTGTACAGTGTTTTTTTCATTATTAAAATTATGGTTTTTAGTTATTTTGATTGATTCTTTTTGAGTTTATCAATGATGTATTGCACACCTTGAATCCAATTATCTTCGACATTAGCTACTGCTTTATTAATATTATTAGAGGCCAAATGACCAATGATTTTTTCGTGCATAGCTATTGATGTTAACTTTTGGTCTTCGTTCCAAAAGGCGTAATCATACAAACTGATTCTCACCCTGAGGTTTTCAATGATTTTGATGGCTAACCCATTATTATAGGTCTCAATGAGTTTTTGATGAAACAAGCGGTCGTAATCCAACATTTCTAAAGCGTTTTTCGCATTTATAAACGCAGCATTTATACGTCTTAATTCTTCAATTTGTTTGGAGGTATACGATGAATTTTTAACGGCATTACACTCTAGTACAGCCATTAGATTATAAATCTCTTTAGCTTCAGTAATAGACAATTCCATCACAAAGAAACCGCGATTGGCAATGTAATTAACGATACCTGTTTCTGATAACTGCGTTAGCGCCTCTCTAATCGGTGTAACACTTAGCTCTAATTCTGAAGCAACACTAGGAAGTGAAATGCGTTCTCCAGGTTTTATATGACCAATAAGAATATGCTCCAGGAGAATTTTTTTCACTTCATCTTTAAAAATTATTTTTTTCAACATATTCATAAAAATAATATATCGTATATGATTTTAGTATGAAAATTATATAAATGCTGTATAACACTTATTATTTTTCAACTTGTTAAACTAAAGATAACTTTATCACATAATTGTTACACCTGCTACATAAAATATTATTGCTATTTTACTTTTTTACCATTATACCTAGTAACTTTCATACTTGTTACCGATTCATTTTCAAAACTAAATTCAAAATATAATCCTGTTTTAGCACTAAAGAATAAGGTATCTGACTCTGGTAATAAAAAAATAGAATTGGTCACAAGACCTCCTCTAAATTCCAAACCATTATCCTTTACAATGATTTCGGATGTGATGTCCTCGGAAAATTGATATTCGCCAACATAGCGTAATAGTTGCTCGTTAGATTGTTCATTATACTTTCTTAATCTTGGGTAGACTCCTGGTAAATCATATTCTTTTGCGATGCTCAAAAATATCTCTTTTATAATATCATTCCCTTTATCAGAATTAACCATAATTGCTACAGAAATAGGATGCTCCTTCCAAATTCTTAGGTCGGATACAAAGCCTTCGTCCGAGCCACCATGCCCAAACAAATGCTCAACCACATAAGGACCCATACCTTGATTATTACCATAATCGGTAAGCATTTCGTTGACCGTTGTCGTCTTTAAAAAGCCATCTTTTTGGGTTTGATAGGTGTTTTGGATTTCCTTTGCCCATAACAAAAGTTGAGAAGGTGTTGTCCAGAGTCCAGCAGCAGCCATTTCTGGATAAGTGTGCCATTTTCCAGTTACTTGAGAACCATCAGATTTATAACCCGCAGCTGCTATACCATGATAAGCCTTTGGCAGTGGGTTTTCATAAGTACTCGATGTCATACCAAGAGGATTGAGCACTTCGTCTTGCATAATATCATAAAAATTTTTCTGCTCTATTTCTGTAAGCATTAGTTGCATTATGGTATAACCACCACCAGAATAACCTACCTTTTCGCCAGGTTCCCTAAAGACACGTACTGGGTCCGTGTTACCCTTGCCATCCAATATGTCTAAAATACTAGGGATTTTATCATCAACAGAGTAGCCCGGAAAACCATGAACGGTAAGTCCTGCAGAGTGATTTAAAAGACGCCTTAAAGTCACTTTCTCTTTGGTTGTAAATTCGTTTTCTGGTACTTTCCAACGTTTTAAAACGTCATTGACGTTATCATCTAAATTGAGTTGGCCTTGTTCAACAAGTTGAAGCGCTCTAGTAGCCGCAATAGGTTTGCTAATAGAACCTGCCTGAAACAAGGTTTTTGCCGTAACCTTTCTATTCTCACTAGTATCTGCCATGCCGTAGCCTTTAGCCCATTCTACAACACCATTATTCATAACAGCTATACTAACACCATGAATATTTAATTCCTTTATTCGCTCTTCAATATTATAGTATTTAATACTTACACTATCCCCATATTGAACTCTTAAATTGGACTGAAGACCATTTTCTATTCTGTAGATTCTTTCTTTTAAACTTTTATTCTTTTCATTCTTTTGACCGTGACAACCACTAATAATAAATAGGGTTGCGACATAGCATAATATGCGCATAATCGAATTTTTAAAATTAATTTTTTGATGAATTTTTATAAGCTACCGCATGGAATTATCATAAATTACCATGCAGTGCTTAAGGTTTTAGAACTATTAATTCTAAAAAATGTGAAGATAATCTAGCTGGATAACTAGATTTTTTAAGATTTAATCTTGCTTTCTTAAATAAACGCTTCCTGAACCTGCGTCTAATTTCATCTTTGTATTGCCAGATTTTAACTGAAGCTCCATCCCTTTTACGCCGTTAACTATGGTTTCGTTTAACACCTTAAAATCAATATTGCTTAAAATGCGATATCCAGTGGCATCAACGTTGAGATCAACACCATTAGGCAAAGTGACATCTATATAGCCATCATTACTTACCAATGAGTATAACTTTTTAGGGGCCTCATCAAAAACTACTGTGATGTTGCCTCCAATGGTATTAGCTATAACTGGCCCATCCACATTGGTGAGGTTAATAGATTTGTAGGACGTGGAGATTTCTACGTCTCCTTTAAAATCTGATAATGTCCATGGTTCAGATGTTGTTCTCAGGAAGAAAGTATTTGAATTTTTCTTTTTACAGTTTTCAGCATTCCACGATAGTTTAATGCTATTTGGAATTAATATTTCATACTTATTATTGGCTTGAAAAAAGCTATTGAGTTTTGTTGTGACATCTTTCTTCGATTTCCCTTTTTTATCTTTGACAAAATACGAGTAACCATCTACCTTGCTCTTATCCGATACACTATAATCATAGTCTTTAATGATTAACTCTCCGGGTTTTTCTATAATATTTAAATACAGATTATCTGCCGGATTAGTGGATTTATTGCCTAATGGTTTTAAACCTTTCTCTAACTCTGCATCCTTATATTTTGAGGATAACAGATAAAAACTTTGCCCTGATGATTCCTCTAATGAATCTAATGATCGTTCTCTCTTTATTAAACTACCGTCTTTGTTATCAAAACTATAATAATAGGAAAAGCCTGATTGGTCAAGACTCTTAATGACCACCTCATCCCCATCATAGCCTTTAATGGTCATATGCGAATTGGAGCATATTTTTAAAGTCCCCTTGTTGAATTTAATTCGTTTTTCTTTGTCTTGTGCATGAGTTACTCCTGTGATTAAAAGAAGTGTAACTATTGTGATTATGTTTTTCATTTCTGTTCGTTTTTTAGTTCACCGTAGCTTTTTCAGCCTTCGTAGCCATAGCAACTATGGCGAAGTTGGCTAGCGTAAGCGAATTATTGATTTAACATGGCTAATAATGCTGATGCATTGTCTTTTACTAATGGTAAAGATTCTTTATCCTCCATAATTTTTTGCAACGGTGCTTTGGCACGTTGTTCTCTTAAGATAGCGATAGATTTTATGAGCTTAAGTTGTACGATAGGTTCATTTTCGGTACCTAGAGCATCAATAAGGTTATTTCTAACCATTTGATTATCCGGGAACTTTAATAGCGCATCGATAACAGCAATCTTAGAATTAGCATCAGAATCCTCTTTTAGGATTTTGAAAAACGCATTGAGAATTTTTTCGTCCTCTTTTTTATTCTGAAACTCATCTTCTATGTCGTAAATAGCTTCTAAACGCGAACTATTGGTATCACTCTCATCTAAGGCAGTTACTAGATTGTCTCTAATCTCATTTTGCTTCATCTGCTCATTGTAGAAATAACCAACAGTGATCAGTAATGCCACACTTGCTGCAATAGAGGCATATCTAATAATGTGTAATCGTCTTACGCGACCTGATGGATGAAGTTCCTTTTTTAGTCGAGCTTCAAAATCCAAAGATGCACTTTCTGGCATTTTTTGGTCATCAAAGTCGGATTTGTGCTCCTTAACAAATTTCTCTAAACTCATAATACAATACTATTTTGCAATTGTTCCTTTAAAAGACGTTTCCCTCTTACATATTGATTGCGTACCGTGCTTTCCTTTAAGCCCAATTGCTGTGCTATTTCCTTATGGGAATAGTCTTCAATGAGGTACAGCACAATAATGATGCGGTATTTATCCTTTAAATTAGCTATCGCTTTTTTAACGTCTTCAAACTTTAAAGACTTTTCCTCGTAATCGTCTTGTGTGTCTTCTGTTTCTGGAAGTTGATTGGCATCGTGTAGCCAACTTAATTTCTTTTGCTTCCTTAAAAAATCTAAAGCACAATTCACAACGATACGTTTTAACCAAGGCCCAAGGTTAAGGTCATGTTCTAACTTCGACATATTCTGAAACGCTTTTATAAAAGCATCGTGCACAGCGTCCTGCGCATCGTGTTCGTTTTTAATAATCCTATAGCTCACGTTATACAGCATATCCTTGTACATCTGATATACTTGCATCTGCGCTTTTAGATCATTCTGCTTGCATGCTCTTATTAATTCTGAACGTTCCAAAAATTAGTTTTCGATAGGTTAGTTTTCTTAAAAACGTAAGACATTAAAAAATGTCACAAAAAATTGAATTTAATTTTAAAATTAGGGAATGTTTGGGATATCTGAAGAGAAGTCATCTCACAGGTCAGCTAACCAATCTGATATAGTTTGTAAAAACCCTTCTGGTCGCTCCCAAGTTAAGTCATTGTCTTGAAATTCATAAAAGCCACCTGTTTTACACTTAAACATATTATGATTAGCTTCTGGGAATGATTTTATAGTCAACTCAGTAGCTTTACCAAGCGTGCTTTCATAAAGTGCTTTGGTTTTTTTCCAATCGACATGCATATCTTTCTCTCCAAATAGGGCTAAAACAGGACAACTGATATTCATCAACATGGTATCAAAATTTTCAATGACTATGGGTAATCCAGTGACCTTATCGAGCTTTTGTGTTATGGCTGTTTCCTGATACTTATAATATGCTTCTTCCTTGTAAGGACCACCATTAAATCGCAATATAAATGCATTCTTACTTAGATTTGGTGCCGCTTTTTTAGCACTTTCAAAACTACCACCAGTATATTGAATCTTAGTCGCTTTTGACCATTCATCAGTTAATAAACTAATGGAATCTTTTGGTACTCCTTCTATACGTAAGTTATTTTCTAAGAGGTACTTAAAGTTTTCTTTACCATCTACACCACTAATCGAAATCCAAAAGGCAATGTCTTTATATTGATTAATGATGATTGGATTGACCCAACTGGCTCTGCTGCCACCATATAATCCAATATTATCTGATCCTGAAATTTTCTGTTCTTTAAGCACATTAATAGCTGCAATAGCCTCGGAAGCACTATCGTATACGGTTTGACCATAACTAAACGTACCTGTACTTTGTCCACAGCCTATTTTATCCCACATATAAGTGGCATAACCACTATTTACAATAGTTGTTCTGATATCGGCGTACCAATTTTGAGCAACGGCATTAGTTTGACCAGAACCATGCATAATAAGCACCAAACCTCTAGGAATAGTATCCTTAGGCATATCTAAAACACCATTCAGCGTTTGATTTTGATAGTTAAATTCGAAGATTTGTCTTTGTTGTTGGGCAGATAAAAAGAGTGTTATAAAAAGACTAAAATAAAGTAAGGTATGTAGTCGTATCATTCTAAGTGATCATATGGATATGATTCAAAGACCACTTAGAATTGAAAATGTTACAGTTTTACACTAGTTAGAACAAGTCGCACTAATTTGGATTGTTGCACTAAAATAGTTGCTTTCATAATATGGTTTTGTGCTTAGACTAAGATAAGGGATTAAGATTTAATGTAAGAATATAAATAAAATTGAGTTACACTTATTGTGCTGGTTTATGGTCTAAGCATTTATTTGAAAGTCCTAATTACTCCAAATTTGTTCATTATCCAGGGCATGAACCATATATGCTATTGCAAAACGTATTTACACCGTCGATCTTAATCAATAATTTTTTTGTTAACTAACAAAATTAGAAATAATTAATCTAGAATAATTTTGAGGGAATCTCGCTCTCCTTTACTAGCTGAAAGTTTGATAATGTACTGTTTTTGGTCAGCAAAAATACCAACGGCACTAGTATTTGGTGGATTAGTTCCTATGTTTAAGGCTTCTATTTCGATAATGTTTTCTCCTAATTGCAGCTCAATATCAAAAAATTTACCTTCATTAGAAAGACCTAAATTTGAATCTAAAACTTTGCTATTTAAATAAATATTAATGCTATCATTATCTTCTACATCTCTGTCCCAGACCTTAATCTTGATATCTTTTGTAAAAAGTTTAACTTCTTTCTTATTCAACTCTATGGTTTCGTAATTAATTGAATCTGTAGTAGTTATTTGCTCTTCCTTTATTTTTTGAGTTTGGTTATCAATTCTGCTTTTAGTTAGCTTGAATGTTCCTGGATAACATTTTCCATTCATGAATTTTTTATTAATAGCATCATAAGTATTAGTGGAGTCCCATATTCCTACTATAGTTAATTCGTTATCTATTTCGTCTACTTTGATACTACCTCTAAACCTCTTAAGGCAAGAACCTGTAAATCCCGATTCAGGGCTAAATTGCACTTTTATAACTTCATTTTCTTTTATTTCTATAATATTTTCTTTTATTGAACCCTCAAATTTGTAAGATGTATAGCAATTTAAATCGTTTTGAACATATACTGATGTTCCTGATAGCATATACCCATTTTGAATAATATTTACCTCCATGTCCCAGTCATAAGGCTTATTATTTTGTATAATTTCACCACTCCATTTTCCACTCAAATCTTGGCTAATGGACAATAATGGAATTAAAAAAGTAAATGATAGAATGATAAATTGTTTCATAATATTTTGAAACTTATATGTGTTCAGTTATAATTAAACTTATTGGATGATACTAAAGCTAGTTTAGCACTTGTAAGCGAAGTTAGTTTTTCTGTATCAAGAAATCAATATGTAGAACTACGTAATTATAAACAATACAGCAAGATTGGAAAAGTGATGCTCTTATTCTACCTTTAATTTTGTAGTCAGTGGAACAAAGCACATGGCAACAACTAAACAAGTGCCGTTTTCACCCTAACCGTTTCAACACCTTCAATAACATCATGTAACAACATTTTTTTTGCCTTGCTATCGCTAAAAACCTCTTGCATGTTTTTTACAATGCCATAAGGGATGTTGTTTTTTTCAAGATGAGACACCCAATACCTTGCTGTTTTTTGGACGATGCACTCACTAATTTTAAGGTTTAAAGCGACTCTTTTAGTTACACGTTGGGCATTGGTTTCAAACCCATCATATTCTATTTTTAAAAGATTATATAGATTTTCAAACTGTTTATCTGAACCAATGGCCAAAACAAGTAATTTGTCATCTTTTGTTGTGTACATATCTCCATAGGGTGCAATATTGGGATGCTGGGTGCCCATAGGTTGTGGAATATGCTTTTCCATTAACCAATTCGTCGCTTGATTTGCCAAAGAAGCCAATGCACTCTCGTAAAGTGATACTTTGATATGCTTTCCTTTACCAGTTTTTAATTTGTTAATCATGGCGCAAAGAATGGCTTCCTTTAAGTGATGCGCAGCGAGAATATCGATTAGAGCCACTGGCATTTTCACTGGGTTTCTATTCTGTTCACCATTCATATACATAAATCCGGTTTCAGCCTGCAAAACCACATCAAACGCCGGTCTTTGATTGTCATTACCAAAACCTGTAAGTTCTGCATAAATGAGCGTTGGATTGTAGGGCTTTAGATCATCATAACTCAATTTAAGTTTTCTAGCAGTATTCGGTTTATAATTGCTTATGACAATATCGGCATCCTTCAAATGATGAATTAAAATATCATAATCTGTAGCATCCGTTATGTTAAGAAGTAAACTTTCTTTCGAATAATTTGCAGCACTATAATAGACAGATACAGGCCTTTCTTTAGATTCTGTTGGGAGTTTCCATGTTCTTGTAACATCACCATTGGTGAGCTTATTTTCTATTTTAATAACCTTGGCACCCAACTCTGCAAAGAAAGTCCCTGTTAAAGGGCCCGCCAAGACACTTGACAACTCTAATACTTTTAAGTTTTCGAACATAAGATGATTTCAAAAAAAAGTTTTTATTCATCGTTAAGAAAAACCATGATTATCGTCTGTATTCATAGATTTTTCCTTTGTTACATTAATGATCACCAACGTTAAAATCACTTTACTAAGCTGTGTAAGGGTTCAATTTATCATGTGATGGTGGAACATTTTCAACACATATAAGCGAAGTTAGTGTTTCTATCCCAAGAAATCAATATGCAGAACTGCACAATTATAAACTTATAAACGGTTTAGCAAGATTGGAAAAGTGATTCCCATAGCCTACCTTTAATTTTGTAGTCATAAAACAACGTACATGGCAGCAGCACCCAAAACCAAGCACATTTATCAAGAGCAACTCAATACCGTTGTGGAATACATCCATAACCATTTGGATCGCAAAATTGATATCGCTCGGTTGGCTGAACTATCTCATTTTTCACCCTTTCATTTTCATCGCATTACGCGTGCCATGCTTGGAGAACCTATTGGCACTTACATTACCAGAGTGCGTATTGAAATGGCGGCTCGGCTTTTACGGTATTCTGACAATTCGGTAGAGCAAATCGCCTATAGTGTGGGTTTTGAGACACCCTCTTCTCTATCCAAAGCCTTTAAAAACTACTTTGGAATCTCGCCAAGTGCCCACCGCAACAAAAAAGAATTAGTAATCAAAAAACAGAACAGAATGACTACAACACTCAACATCAAAACACCAAAAATTCTAGACCTCAACGATCAAAATTGTTTGTATTACACCATGTATGGTGCCTACCAAACTCTAGACTATGCCAGCGCCTGGCAAAAATTATGGGCAGAAGTGAAATCCCAAAAACTATTTACCAAAGGCATACAGATGATAGGCTTACCTTACGATGACCCAAATGTGACGGATCCAAACAAAACCCGTTATGACGCTTGTTTGATCATCCATAAAGACGCCAAACCTAATGGTGACGTCGGTGTCAAAACCCTAAAAGGTGGTAAATATGCCATGTTCTTATACCAAGGGAGCTACAAACATTTCCCACAAGTGTATGACTATATGTTTAATGAGTGGTTGCTTAATACCACATATGAATTAAGCGATGCACCTCCAAGAGAACGCTATATCAGCCATCCCGACCGTGTGGCCGAAGACAAGCTAAAAACGGAATTTTATATTCCGATTAAGTAACAACGACAAGCCATTCACTGAAGTACAATTAAGTGTCAGTTCGAGTGATTCCGAAATATGAGGAATCGTATCGAGAACTACTTTTAGTTAAATAAGAGTTCTCGATACGTCGCGCCAAAAGCGCGACACTCGAAGTGACACAATTTTTTAGTTTTTAATGGTGTAAAACCACAATGAGAAGGTCAGCTAACTTGTTCTTCTAATTGTCGTTGTTTGAGTAATTTTTCAACCGTCAATAAAGATACCAAATACGACAAGGTGGATTCCGCTCCTTGGTTAAGATTGACTCCATGTGCTTCTATACCGTCGTGACCACCACCTGTGGCTGGATTATAAACAATTTGATGCAACACGTTATTACCCATAAACCAGGTAAAGGCACAGATAAGTAAATCGTAGTAACGGTAATCATTAGTCACTTTGTAAGCAATCTCCAAACATTCAATAAGCGAGGCGATTTCAACGGGTTGCTGACCAAATTGGTCAATATGATTGGTACTTTCCTTGGTGATTTGGCTACGGTTAGAAATCGGATTGATCATCCCTTCATGATACATATTGGCAATTAAGAATTCTAAACTCTGAACAGCAATGGTCTTGTACTTTTCCTTTTTGGTAATCTCAAATGCATAAAACAAACCTTCTGGAATGTCACTGTTAGAATAACTTAAGTTATTCTCAAACCAATGCCATAATTCGGAAGCCGTATTGTCGTATAACTCACAGAGATAGTCTGCCAACGTCGTAATTCGCGATTTAAAATCGTAAGTGTTATTGGCTAGCATCAATCCTGAAAAAGCTTTGATTAATTTCCCAACAGCTCTTGGGGATTTTACCTGTGGTATTAAAGGGATGTAAGTGTTTAAAATAGCTTTAGCGGTAGCTTTTGATTCTGGATTTGATGATTTACTATTAAGCACTTCACATAATCCTAAAACAGCCCTTGATGCCGCTTCGTCGGTATTGACATAATAGTTCTGGTCGGTAAACTTACCAAACTCATCTACATAATTCAAAAATATACCATCCTTGAGCTGACACGATTTTATAAAGTTCAAATAAATCGCTTCAAGGTAGGTCACGGATTCATCTTCAGGATATATAGCACGATACTTTAACAAGACGTAAAGCGCTCTAGCATTATCATCCAAGGTATAGCCGTATTCCTTGTTTGGGTATTCAAAATCCGTAAATTGATACATGCCAATCTCATCAGTGATATTGATGAAGTGATCAAGATTAAGTTTTGGCTTTGTATAAACTAGTCTGCCTTTAATCTTCAAGATATCCTTAAAAATATCTGCATAAGCAATTGCAATATTTTCCCAAAGGCCTTTGCGCGATAGGATATGTGCCCTTATGCTTAATTCCTTTCTTAAAGCCTCGTCATCAATCAGTTTATTAATTTTTGAAGCCAAATCCTGGCTATCCCCAAAATCGAACGACAATGCCGCATTCTGGTCTAAAATCTCCTTAGCGTGTGAAATTGGAGTGGTTAAAACGGCGCATCTGGCTCCTAGAGCATAGGTTAACGTACCACTAATCGCTTGTAACGGATCTTTGGACGTAAACAAATAGATATCGGTCATTTCGAGATACTCCAATAACTCGTCTAATTCCAAAAACCTATTGATAAACCGCACATTATCCTCCAGCCCATTTTCTCTCACCTTTTGCTCTAAGTATTCCCTGTAGCTCTCGCCTTCGTGCTTTATAACTTCAGGATGTGTTTTTCCTAATACAAAATATATGGTGAAATCGCGACGCGTCACTTGCTTTAAGGCATCTAGTGCCAATTCAATACCTTTATTTCTGCTCAGTAGCCCAAAGGTGCTTAGTACTATTTTGTTTTCGCAATTGTATTTGGCCTTTAAAACCTGAGGTGGTACTGACGGTCTAAGGTGAAATCCGTGAGGAATGATTTTAATTTTATGCCCAGGGATTTGATACGTATTTATCAATAATCGCATGGAATGCGCTGTCATCACAATGGCTAATTCACTGTTATTGATAAGATTAAACACTACGGATTGCATTTGTACTTCTGGATTTGGTAATACCGTATGAAGTACCAAAACATATGGTTTAGTCAATCTTGTGGTTAATTCTAAAATATCTTTGCCAAATTCCCCAGAATACAATCCGAATTCATGCTCTAAGACGACAAGTTTTATGGAATCATCCGCATTGATTTTTTCTGAAAGTGCTATATAGCCATCAATCGATTTTTCAACTTCAAAAATAACTTCTGGTGGATAGATTCTATCCACTTCAGAATGTTCATTGAGTGCCGCAACTACCAAATCAAAATTAGATTTAAATGATTTATTAATTGCGTTAATGGTATCTTGCGTAAATGTTGCTATACCACATTCTCTTGGTGGATAGCTATTTATAAAAAGGACTTTGGGTTTACTAATCATGGCTAGGGAATTTTAATAGTTGTTCTAGCAATTCTGAAAGCTTCATTCTCGCTACGGCAATGGTATTATCTGCAGCACCGTAATAGATATAGAAATCATCTTCAAACAAACTTGTTCCTGAAGGAAAGCAAACGTTATTCACATAACCCACTTTTTCGTAAGGCTGATCTGGTGAAAATAAAGGTGTATTGAGCCTGTGCGTCACCTTCGTAGGATCTTTCAAATCCAACAATGCTACAGTAGCATGGTAATTTCTTCCTTTTGGAGTTGATTGTACACTATGATTAATAAGCAACCAACCTGCTTTAGTTTTTATGGGTGGTGCGCCAGCACCAATATGCATATTTTCAAAATCGAACAAAGGATCCATTAATATGTATTGATTGAGGTGAAATAAATAATCTTTCCAGAAGGCTTTATCCAAATCTGAAAAACTTTTAAACTTCACCCACTGCATCCCTGGCAATAATCGGTGTATCATCATAAAATGGCCATCGATCTTTTCGGGAAACATTACCACATCTTTATCCCATACCTTATATTTTGTTTTATGAATCAATCCACGGTCGATATAAGTCTGCAGATGCTCAAAATATTTTGGGAAGATAGATCTGTTATTATCTAGCGCTATTTTATAGGATTGTAAGGACGCTGATGGTGTTATGATGCCGTGCTTTTCAAATTGTTGAAGATCAGTGCTCGTAGCTAAGCAGCCAAGGGCATTCTTTCCATCGTAACCAGTGTAAGTCACATAATAAACATCATCAATCTTTACGATTCTTGGATCTTCGACACCATGAATCTCGTAGTTCTTTTCTGGGATAAGTATTGGAATATCGTGTCTAGACTTTAAACTAATAGGACCATCAAATTCGCAATAGCCAATGGTCGAAAAATTGCCATCCTTAAAAGCACGGTAAAGCATTTTCACATCGTTACCTTCTTGAATTACAGCAGGATTTAAGACTCCAGCACTTTCAAAATCGTGCGATGTGGCCTCTAAAATAACACCAAGCTTTTCTACCTTTAACATAGCTTAAAATGATAAAAGCTAAATATATGGAAAATAAATGGGTGTTTTATTAACAAACTGATAATATATAGATATTAAAATGGGAATTTTACAATAATCCTTAAGGTTTAGCCGTGACTTTTCAGAGCATATTTTAGTTTGTAGTCTAAAGTTTTTCATCAATTAAGCTTTAGATAAAAGTTCTGTATATTTTCTTTGTAGATAATCCTTTTCTGAAGTGTTATTAACACGATTTAATGCATTTAGGAGATGGTCTAACGCCAGCTTTAGGTTGTCTTGTTCAGCATAGAGATCGGATTTTGCCGCATAGTAAAGATAACTTCGTTGTTCTAGTTGATCTGGATCTATCTGCTGAAAGTAATTATTAGATTTATCATAGTCCTTAATCTGTATACATATTACTGCCATTGTAAGTAGATGAATTGGCATGGGTTGTAAATTGTTAAGTGCTTCATACCATTGTAAGATTTTATTCCAATCCGTATCTTCAAATGATTTTGCTCGTAAATGTTCGGCAGCTATAGCAGCTTCGTAATGATAGCAGGAAAACACATCGGCTTTAACAGCTTTATACATAATGGTATTGCCTAATTCGACTAAAGGGAAATGCCAAAGGTTTCGATCTTGTTGTTTTAAATCTAGTATTTCATTATTGAGACCTATTTTTGCTTCTAACCTTGCTGAATGAAAACACATTAATGCGAAAAGTGCATAGCTTTCCGAAGTTCTAGTATCCTTATGCTTTAGCAGCAACTGACATAAACGCATGGCTTCACCACACAAATCCTTACGTATTAATTGATCCTTGTTATTAGAGTGAAAGCCCTCATTAAAAACAAGATAGAGTACTTCCATAACACTTTCTAGCCGGTGTTGCAGTGCTTTTCCTTTAGGAATATGAAATTTTATGTTAGACTTTTGTATGGCCTTTCTTGCCCTAGATAGGCGTTTCTTAATAGTTTCTTCTTTAGTTAGTAACGCTGTAGAAATCTCTTTAATACTAAACCCAGAAATAGTTTTTAAAGCAAATGAAATACGATCCCTTGGATCTAATTTTGGGTGACATGCCGTGAAAACCATTCGTAGCTGTGCATCTTCTATTTCAGAATCTAAAAATAATTCATTAATAGCGATAGCATCAGTTCCCGTTTTAATTGATGACCTATATTTTCTCTGAGTATTTAATGCTCTAAAAATATCAAGGAGTCTGTTCTTTGCAGCTTTGGTCAACCAAGCTTCAGGGTGCTTTGGTATTTCTTTTCTCCAAGAAATACTAGCCTTAATGAAGGTATCTTGAACAGCATCTTCGATGATATCGAGATGTTTCAGCCCGAATATACGAGTTAAGACAGAGACCATCTTTCCACTATGATGGCGAAACAGATGGTCTATGTCTTTATGTTCCATTATTTATCGAAAACCATCACTTCTCTAATCTCTACAGTTCCACCTAAATCGTAATCTGGAAAGTCTTGTGCAATTTCTTCTACGGCATCAAAATCTTTGGCTTCCACTGTGTAGTAGCCACCAACAATTTCTTTTACTTCAGCAGATGTTAAATCTGTTACCGTTCTGTTTTCCCCAACAATACGTCGTATTTGTGGTGTCAACGCTTCACCACCTCTTAAAATACCTGCTTGTTCCATTTTATTGCCCCAAGCAAACCATTTGCCCATTCTGCTCTGTAATTCTTCAGGTGATAATCCTAAATCTGCGTAATCGGCTCCGATGAAAATCATCATAAAATTTTTCATAAGTTCTAAAATTTAAAAGTTTATATCCTTAAGACGTTTCTTAAAATATAAAAGGGGACACTTTTCTTATTTTTTTTAAATATATAAACTATAAACCACTTGAAAAACAAAATTAAAAGTGATAATTATTACCATTTAATCGTATAAATGGCTATTCAAACGATTAAAAAGTCTATTATGAATAATTAAACATACTTTTCAAAATAGATACTAACCAATCATGAAATTGATAATCACGTTATTAGCTTTTAGCTTTTTCAATTTAAGTCTATCACAAGTTACTTTAAAAGATGAAGGTTTACATTTTGCTACAGGTGCTGTAATATCTGCTGGAACTTATGCCTTAGTCTATTCAACAACAAAAAACAAAAAGAAAGCATTTTGGTATAGTCTAGGAATTTCTACTTTAGCTGGACTCTCTAAAGAGATCCATGATGGTTTTATTATTGATGGAAAATTTGATACTGGTGAATTTGTGGCCACTGCACTTGGTGGATTAACAGCCAGTTACACCTTTAATATATTCACAGGAAAGCAAAAGAAAAAAAAGAGAGAAAAGGAGTTAGAAGCTACTAAGCAACGAGCTTAGTTACGATGTCCTTTACTGGTAGTATTTCTTTAGTATGCTCTATACTTGGTCCGGCTACCCAAACCGTTTTATAGGTTGCTTTCTTAGCAGCCTTCTCTGTAGCCTTCATACCAATTGAAAAACGTATCATCTTTACCCACTTTTTTAGTTTTCGGTTTTTGTTGAGAAGATTTTCTATCCAAGTGGCCTTAGTACCAATTTTTTGAACATATGGCGTATTGATGACCGTACAAGGTGTGCCCGAAATACGCTCGGTCATAATAATATCTTCAGCTCCATAGTCCACACAAGCCTGCTTATACTCTTCGGTAACATTAGCTTCGACTGAGGCAATAAAAGGGCTTCCTACGGATACACCTTCTGCACCATAACTCAACATTTCATCTATATCTGCCTTGCAACCTACTCCACCTGCTGAGATAACGGGAATTGAACAGTTAGCATTCAATTGTTTTATCAATTCTTCTGGCGAAAGATTGCCACGGTGGCCTCCAGCTTCATTATTAACTGCAATAAGTGCATCAGCACCCAATGCTTCAACTTTTTTAGCAAATCTTAAATCCGTAACATCACAAAACACTTTAATACCAACTTTATGGGCTTGCCGAATTGTTTCCTCTGGACTTCCAAGTGAGGTAATAATAAAGTCACAGCCTTCTTTACATAATACTTCGAGTTGTCCTTTGTACTTTATATTGGATTTATTGACTATTAAATTAAATCCAAATGAACCACCTTCAGCCTTATTCTTGTGCAACTCTTTAATTGCTTCCGATAACTCTTCGAGCGTTCTATAATTTAATGCAGGAATACAACCAGCAATCCCAGACTTCATAGCCTCTGTTACCATGGCCACATTAGATACCAAAAACATCGGCGCTTGTATTACTGGGTACTTGATGTTAAGTAATTCGGTCAGTTTTGTTTGCATCGTTAGGAAGAATTTTTTCCAAATATACTAAAATATATTATGCATGCATAATACTTTTATTCCAAAAAACGATAATAGCCACATTTTAAATAAGCCCCTTCTGGGAATGTGACCGGATGGTCGATATCATGTTGAGTTTTAAGTATAGTTTTAAAACGCCTAGGTTGAGAATTTAAGACATTTTGGTTAAGGTCAAAAAACGACTGCGCTAAGACTCTTGAAGAACATGATGCCAATACCAATAACCCTCTTTTTGCTGTAAGTTGAATACCCAACTCTGCCAGTTGTGTATATTTCTTTTTTGCTAAATCTACTTCGGATTTTTGTTTTGCAAAGCTCGGTGGATCTATGACTACCACATCAAAGGTTTTTTTACGCTTTATGAGTTTTTCCATTTCTTGAAAAGCATCACCAGCTATGGTTTTATGTACCCCTGAATAACTATTACGTTTTCCGTTTTGAACTGCTACTTCCAAAGCTTGTTTACTAATATCCAAACTTGTGACTTCGGTAGCACCATTGGCCAAAGCATGAACAGAAAATCCTCCTGCATAAGAAAATACATCCAATACTGTTTTACCCTTACTTAATTCACCAACACGTCTTCTGTTATCCCTATGGTCTAGAAAATAACCTGTTTTATGCCCTTTAATAACATTAGCTGAAAAATGAACACCATGCTCTACAAATTCTACGACTTCATTTTCTAAAGTTCCATGGACGATATCACCATCTTCTAGACTATGATTTTTACTGTTTTGAAGATTTCTACTTAAGCGAATTACTGTACTATTGGCATTGGATATCTCTTGAAGGCTTTGTAGTATCGGTTCTAGATAAGGCAACCATATTTCAGAATAGAGCTTTACGACCAAAACCCTATTGTAAATATCAGCGATTAGTCCTGGAAATCCATCATTTTCACCGAATATAAGTCTATAACTATTGGTATTGGTCTTTAACAGTTCCGATCGCTTATTAAAAGCCACTTCAATTTTATGATGAAAAAAAACAGCATTGATTTCTACTTTTGTTTGGCCATTATGAATGATTTTTATTCGTATTGGGGAATCAGCATCATACAGACCAATACCAATGACTTTGTTTTTATTTTTACTAAAGATAATCGCCAAGTCTCCTGTCTTGGCATTGGCATTAATTTTAACAATACTATTGGAGAATACCCAAGGGTGTCCTTTGACTACGGATTGTTCACCTTTAACATTAAGTTTTACTGCAAGTCTTGAAATGGTTCCTTGTTTTAAAATGCGATTGATTAAGCTTGTGTAATTTAAGAAATTTCATAGTAGTGCAACCAAACGGGTCATGTTTAATTAAAATCAATTCTTAAGCCAATGGAAAGGTTGTGAATATCCTGAGGATTATTTCTAAACATCGGATTGGCATTGTATTTAACATATAGACTAAAGTCTCGAAAACCTACATAAGCGCTTGGTCCTAAGATAATATCATTCATATTAAAATTACCATCCTGATGTAATCTAATACGCTCGTTACCTTCATTATATCTTATAAATTGTGAGGTGAATACTCTAAACCCGATGAAACCACCAAGTCCAAACCGAAATCCTCTTTGCGTTCGTAAGTAGGTCTGCTTTGTATCACTATCAAATTGAGGTTTAGATAAATCTATCTCCAAATGTATTGGTATGGCCAAATATGTATTTGCAAATCTTGTGCGCTTTAAATTAAAATCGGTCTCTTGAAGTGATGTTTGCCCATTTTCGTTTACAAAAATCGTATTATCAGCCTCGGGTCTAACTTCATCAATCATTGTAGACAATCCAAGCTTCAGATTCCAAAGTGCAGAGTCTTCCTTCAATCGGTACTTAAATGTAAAACCTACTTCAGCATATCCGAGCGGATTAACCTTGAAACCGTTACCATAAAAGCCTCCACCATCATTAGTAACCATACCAGCAGCAAGAGCCACTATAAATTGAGTTGTCCAACGTTTTTCGACCTTTAATCCAGTAATAGAATCCTTCTTTAAATTGCTTTCTGACAGTTCAAATAAGAAAAAGTCCCCATCATAGTCCTTTGATTCAAAAGATTTTAAAGTACCATCGGCTTTGGCTTTAACCAAACTCTGTAGCTTTAGTTCTTCCTTAGCTATAGCATCATTAATTTTTGACGCATGGTATTCTGCTAAACGGGTTTTTTCTACTTTGGCTTGTTCTTCACTGATTTCTTTTTTTCTAAGTTTTTTATCTATTTGGGCCAATGCTTTTTTTAAAGCACTTTTTTCGGCTTTTGAAATAGAATCAATACTATTGGCAATTTTAGAAGCTTCTTTTTCAAACCTTCCATTTTGAGCAAAAGTAATTTGTATTGAACACAAGGTTATTAATAGGAATATTACATACTTCATAATTCGAGGTTTTTAATTGTTGCTTTTGTTGTTTTCATTGCTTTTATAATTTCTATTAGCTAAAGCTTCCTTCACTTTTTTAAGTTCTCTTCTCGCCTTATTGAAAATCCCTTTATTTTTTTCATCAAACCGTTGTCGTTCTATTTCAAGCAAAAGTGCTTCAGATTCCACATACTTATCTTGTGGCTTTTTTAGAGTCTCATTCAACTTTAAGGAACTGCTATCAGTGGTTAAAGAAGCTAGTAAATCTTCTGCCGTGATGTATATAAACTGGTTTGGTAATACTGAGATTGCAGAATCTACCTTGAAAACAGTTTCATTTTTAGGTTCCAAAAGCTCTGATTTAATACTAGCTAGCATCTCTTTGTGTTGTATGGGCAATTCATCATGTTTAATTTCGGTTTTGACTGTTACAACTTTGACTTTTGGTTTTGGGTCTTTTTCGATTTCTTGAACACCAACTACATTATTGAAACTATCAGCTCCCTTAGCCTCTAATTCTCTTTTAATGATTGATGGTTTTTGTTCAATTGGCAAAGGCTTATTATCATTGACAATCTTAGGGGTTGGTTCCGACTCGTTTATACGTTCTAGCATCATTTTTGCACCTACATAACATAAGGTAACAACAATGGAAGCTGCAATAGCATAGCGCAACCAGATGACCTTTTTTTCTTTTCGCTTAGAGTTTAAAGCAGCTATCAAACGCTCTCTAGCTTTGTCCGTGGGAGTTATTTCGCGATTGTTAATAATCTCTTTTATTAAATCCTCCGTATTATCTCGTTCCATAGTAATTAGACTTTAAATGTGCCAATCGTTTTCTAAGTAAGGTTTTGGCGTGCGCCAGTTGCGATTTTGATGTCCCTAAACTAATTCTAAGTAGTTCTGCTATTTCTTTATGCTTATAGCCTTCCAAAACATATAAGTTAAATACCGTTCTGCAGCCTACTGGTAAGCTATCAATAGCGCTTTGAACGTCGTCTAACGTATTATCATAATTCTCTATTACTTGATTAGAAAAATTGTGATTATATACCTCTACAACACTAAATCTATTCTTTTGAACACGTAAATAGGAAATGCATTCTCTAACCATAATTTGTCGCAACCAAGCTTCAAAACTCCCAATGGGTTTGTATTTATTAATATTTTGAAGGGTTTTTTGAAACCCTATGAGCATAACGTCTTCAGCAAATTGCAGGTCTCTGATATACTGTCTGCAGACACTGAGCATTTTGGGTGCGTAGAGGTCATAAAGTGCTAATTGTGCCTTTTGGTTAGACGTCTTAGCCAACCTAATAAGCTCTTTAACACTTTGATTCATAGAAATTAGTTTAGGCATCCTTTCGCTTTCTATTATTAAAAACGCTTTTGGATAAAAAAAGGTTGGATGCGTCGTTAAGTTTTTTTGTGAAAGTTAAAAAAGATGGGCAAAGTCTAAAATTGAGGGCATAAAAAAACGCAATCAAATTAAATGATTGCGTTTTTGTTTTTTGAGATTCCTGTCTTGCGCCTCCGCTAAAGCTTCCGCGACATGCATGTGCTCAGTGTGACAGTTTGGAATGACACTTTATTTATATGAGATGCTTCGACCATGCTCAGCATAAGCGACTCACACAAATTGTATGCAGCAATTAGGTTCGCTGCTTACTTGACTTCTTCGAAGTCTACGTCTTCTACATCGCTGCCTTCATCAGATGGTTGTCCATTTGAACTAGCATCAGGACCCTCAGCACCGCCTTGTTGTGCTTCTGCTTGTGCTTTGTACATCTCTTCACTAGCCACTTTCCAAGCTTCATTGATTTTTTCTAAAGCTGGCTCTATCACTGCAATGTCCTTAGTTTCGTATGCCTTTCTTAATTCTTCCAAAGCATCTTCAATCGGCTTTTTCTTATCATCAGATAACTTATCCCCAAATTCCTCCAATTGCTTTTCGGTTTGGAAAATCATAGCATCTGCCTGATTCAATTTATCTGCAGTTTCTTTGGCCTTAGCATCGGCTTCGGCATTGGCTTCTGCTTCTGCTTTCATCTTTTCGATTTCCGCTTCGGTTAATCCAGATGAGGCTTCAATTCTGATGTCTTGTTTCTTACCAGTCGCTTTGTCCTCTGCAGATACTTTAATGATTCCATTGGCATCAATATCAAACGTTACTTCGATTTGAGGTGTTCCGCGTCGTGCTGGTGGAATGCCATCCAAGTGGAAACGACCAATAGTTTTGTTATCCGCTGCCATAGGACGCTCGCCTTGTAGTACGTGAATCTCTACCGATGGCTGATTGTCAGCTGCTGTTGAGAATATTTGCGATTTCTTCGTAGGAATCGTTGTATTGGCTTCAATCAACTTGGTCATTACATTACCCATCGTCTCGATACCTAATGACAATGGAGTTACATCCAATAATAAGACATCCTTAACATCACCTGTTAATACTCCTCCTTGAATACCAGCACCTAGAGATACGACTTCGTCTGGGTTTACACCTTTGCTTGGTGCTTTTCCGAAGAATTGCTCTACGGCAGCTTGTACAGCAGGAATACGTGTTGAACCACCTACTAAAATTACCTCATCAATATCCGACTTCGATAAACCTGCGGCTTTTAAAGCGGTCTCACATGGCTCAATTGTACGTTTGATTAAATCATCAATTAATTGCTCAAATTTAGAACGTGACAATGTACGCACTAAGTGTTTAGGTCCACTCGCTGTAGCTGTAACATATGGCAAGTTAACTTCAGTCTGTGAAGATGATGATAACTCAATCTTTGCTTTTTCAGCGGCTTCCTTAAGACGCTGTAAAGCCATAGGATCTTCTCTAAGGTCGAGACCTTCATCACTCTTAAATTCTTCAGCTAACCAGTCGATAATTCTTTCATCAACATCGTCACCACCTAAGTGTGTGTCACCATCTGTTGATAATACTTCAAAAACGCCATCACCTAGTTCTAGGATAGAAACGTCGTGTGTACCACCACCAAAGTCGAATACTACGATTTTCTGGTCTGTAGATTTCTTATCCAATCCATAAGCCAAAGCTGCTGCTGTTGGCTCATTAATAATACGTCTTACCTTTAAACCTGCAATTTCACCAGCTTCTTTAGTCGCTTGGCGCTGTGCATCGTTAAAATAAGCAGGTACCGTAATTACCGCTTCAGAAACATCTTGTCCTAAATAATCCTCAGCGGTTTTCTTCATTTTTTGAAGAATCATTGCCGATAATTCTTGTGGTGTGTATAAGCGACCTTCAATATCCACCCTTGGTGTATCGTTATCACCTTTTACCACCTTATATGGTACGCGTTCTGCCTCTTTTTTAGATTCAGAATATTTATTACCCATAAAACGTTTAATAGAATAAACTGTTTTTGTTGGGTTAGTTACTGCTTGTCTTTTTGCTGGATCACCAACTTTAATTTCACCTCCTTCTACGAAAGCAATCACCGAAGGCGTTGTTCTTTTACCCTCAGCATTTGGGATGACAACCGGTTCGTTACCTTCCATCACGGAAACGCAAGAGTTAGTTGTCCCTAAATCAATTCCAATAATCTTACTCATAATATTAGTGTCTATATGTTGTTCTGTTTTTAATTTTAAACTCGCTTTCTATAAGTCAAGTATTATGCCATGACAAAAATTATGACATGATGTCATACACCTTTTTTTAAAAAGAATTATCTATTCAGTATCAGTTTGGAATAGCATTTGATACATAAATAAAAATAATTTAAACCATTTACCTATGAAACGCATATTATCCTTTATTACCGTGTTTGCTTTAGTATTAACCGCTTGTGAAGGCGATCCTGGACCTCCTGGACCTCCTGGTTTTGATGGGCTAGATTCGGACCAATTTGCAGCTGAGGCATTTGAAATAGTCTTAGACTTCACTCCTCAAAATAATTATGAATTTATTGAGCCCTATGGTTTCCCTGTTGCTCAATCGAGTGTTACTCTTGTTTATATTTCTTGGGAGGTTGATAATGGCCAGGATATCTGGAGGCTTCTTCCACAAACTGTAATCTTTGAAGACGGCAATGATCTCGTATACAATTTTGATTTCACCCAAAACGATGTTAGATTTTTCCTTGAAGGTTCAGACCTAGATGGTTTAGACGCAGTATGGACACAGGCTCAAGTTTTTAGGGTCGTTGTATTACCAACATTAAACGCAGGGCGATTAGATGTATCAAATATTGATGCCGTTATGGAAGCCTATAACATAACATCCTTTGAAAGTAGATAAATAGATCATATACAAAACTAAAAAGCCGAAATCAAGATTTCGGCTTTTTCATTAGTCTTGTTTATTATTTACACCCTTCTTTACGCCTAGTATCCACGAGGTAAATAATTCTCCATTTATTATCTTCTTTAATCAACTGAAAGGAATTCACGCCACAATGGCTAAAATTTCCGTTATACCAAAACTCATAGGGTGTCCAAGCATTGGCCATCTTACCATCAACCTGAATACTGAAACTTAGGAGTTTCTCCTCAAACGTATTATCCTTTGGTATGCTCGCAATACTTTTTATGAACTTTTCGTAGCTGCTTTCTTGAAGAATTGTTTTACCTTCTTTATTTACTGCAATGGTTTGTAATTTAATATCACCTTTAGCCATAGACTTTAAGGCTACAGTGTCTTGCTTATGGAAGGCATCAAAGAACTTAATTATAGTAGCTTTTACCTCATCCTTTTCGGAATTCTGAGCATTAATATTTAATCCCAGACATAGAATAAGTATCCATATTGGTTTTTTCATGATTGATATTGTTTTGACTGAAATTAAGTATTCGCTACTATTTCTAAAGGGCATTAAACAAAAGTTTAACAAAACTCTTATTTTTACGTACTCTAATATATACACTATGTCAATCGCCAAAAAAGAATACAAAAGAATTACCGTAAAGACTTTAGTAGATATGAAGTCTAAAGGTGAAAAGATATCAATGCTCACCGCTTATGATTACACGATGGCAAAAATCGTTGACGGTGCTGGAGTTGATGTTATCTTGGTAGGTGACTCTGCAAGTAATGTCATGGCTGGCCATGAAACCACACTGCCAATTACCTTAGACCAAATGATTTATCATGCATCTTCGGTCGTAAGGGCTATTGATCGTGCTTTAGTAGTGGTTGACTTACCGTTTGGAACCTATCAAAGTGATCCTAAGGAAGCTCTACGCTCTGCTATACGAATTATGAAAGAGTCTGGCGCACATGCCGTAAAATTAGAAGGTGGCAAGGAAATTAAAGAGTCCTTAAAACGCATTTTAAATGCTGGAATTCCAGTGATGGGCCATTTGGGTTTGACCCCACAATCTATCTATAAATTTGGCACTTACACGGTTAGAGCCAAGGAAGAACATGAAGCGAAACAGTTAAAAGAAGATGCTTTAATGCTAGAAAAAGCAGGTTGTTTTGCCATAGTTTTAGAAAAAATTCCTGCCGCTCTTGCAAAAGAAGTCGCCGAAAGTGTTTCGATTCCGATTATAGGTATTGGTGCTGGAGATGGTGCTGATGGCCAAGTTTTGGTACTTCATGATATGATTGGAATGACCCATGAATTTAATCCACGATTTTTACGGCGCTACATGAATTTGTATGAAGACATGACCAAAGCTATTAGTCAATATGTAGAGGACGTAAAATCTGAGGAATTCCCAAATGACAAAGAGCAATATTAATTTAGATTGTTGCTCTATTGGATTTTTGGATTACTGGAGAATTGGATAATTAGACTATTGGACTTCTTACATGGAGATTTGTTTTATCAAGTTAATTAGCCAATAAACTCAAATTTTAATACACTTTATTGCATGGCTCACAATTTCAAGGAACTACAAATTTGGAAAAAAAGCAGAGTTTTTTGTTCGAAAATATATAATGCCACTTCGAGATTTCCCGAATCAGAAAAGTTTGGACTTACTAATCAGTTGAGAAGAGCTTCAATCTCAATCCCCTCAAATATCGCAGAAGGTTCTTCGAGAAATTCTGATAAAGATTTTTCGCGATTTCTTCAAATTACTTTGGGCTCTGCATATGAAATCGAAACGCAATTATTAATTGCCAAAGATCTTAATTTCATCAAAGAAGAAGAACTAATGGAACTTTTGAATGAATTGAATTCGATTGTGAAAATGACTTCAAAGTTTAAATCTACTCTTAAATAAGTCCAGATATCCAAAAATCTGACGTTCTAATAATCTAATATGTCTAATCAATCCACAAAGTCTAACCCATCCAACCTTCAGGTTCTATACGAAGACAATCATATTATCGTCGTTAATAAACGTGCTGGCGATATTGTACAAGGTGATAAAACCGGTGATGCACCTTTAAGTGATATTGTAAAGGATTTTCTAAAACAGAAATACAAAAAGCCTGGTAATGTGTATCTCGGTGTGGTGCATCGGCTCGATCGGCCAACGACAGGAATTGTACTTTTTGCAAAAACCAGTAAGGCGTTACCAAGATTAAATAAATTGTTTGCAGAAAAAAAAGCAAAAAAAACCTATTGGGCTTTGGTTAAAAACAAACCGCCAAAGAGCGACGACCGACTTATCCATTGGCTAAAAAAGAATCCTAAAAATAATAAATCTACTGCTTATAACAGTGAAGTTGAAGATAGTAAAAAAGCTATTCTCAACTACAAAATCATTAAAAAACTCGACTATTTTTATCTGTTGGAAATAGATTTAGAAACTGGACGACACCATCAAATACGTTCGCAATTGTCTAAAATTGGCTCACCAATCAAAGGGGATTTAAAGTATGGCTTCCCAAGAAGCAATAAAGACGCGAGTATCAGTCTTCATGCAAGGCAGTTAGCATTTATTCATCCTGTAAAACAAGAATCCTTAATCATCACAGCACCTGTACCAATTGATGCCCTTTGGCAAGCTGCTAACGAATCTTAAATATCTCGATAAGGATATATTAATTTGAGTTTAGTGCCTTTATTAAGTTGCGAGTCAAGATGAAATTCGGCATTAATTAATTCGGCTCGTTTTTTCATATTGGTCATTCCCGAACCTTGTTCTACAAGTTTAAGGTCAAAACCAATCCCATCATCTTCTACATCGATTCTAAGAGCCTTAGGGCTATAATTTAAATAGACCTTTAGATGTTCTGCCTCGGCATACTTGAGAGTATTTGAGAAAAACTCCTGTAGTATTCTAAATAAAATAGTTTCGTCTTTATTGTTTTCAAAATTTTCGTTTTCTCCAACCATTTCCAAGCTTGCCTCAATTAACCCAGATTTATTTAAACGATCAATTTCATTTTTTACTGATGCACAAAATCCAAGCTTGGCTATTATATCGCTATTTAGTGATTTAGATAGATTTCTCACTTCAGTCAAACTTTCCCTTAAGGCTTCCGATGCGTTGGCCACTTTCGGTTTTACATCATCATTGACTATTTTGGCAACGACATTCATCTGCATAGTAGCCACGGATAGTAGCTGGCCAACATTATCGTGTAGCTCTCTACCGACGTGCTTTAGGGTTTCTTCCTGAATTTCTTGTTGGGATATTAATAGCTCTTCATCAAATTGTCTTTGCTGCTCGGCATTTTTCATTAAGAGTTGGTTCTTTCGCTTTTGGAAAGTCAAAAAAAACACTACAAACACAACAATTAAAGTAACTACAAAAAAAACTACATAAACGATTAATGCAATTTCTTCCTTGCTTATTGTTTCTTGAACTGAATTGTATAAAGAAAAGCAAATGTAAAGCATGAATACAAAAAGATATTAATAGCAAACATAAACACGTTTCGAAATGCAATAAAGCTATTGTTTATTTCATAAAAATAGCCATCAAAAGTGAATAAAGGTGCTGCACATAAATAAAACAATAATATACCGGTACTTATGTAAAAAACAGGTAATTTGTAAAAAATTAAGACATTATCACTTTGAAGTAATTCTTTATAATATAGAATTACAAAAGTAAAAACTATGAAGGTCTCTAAAAACATATTATAAGGAAGTGACATGTAAAAGAATGTTCCACTTAACATAAAATATAAAATGGTAAAGACAGTGTAGATAATAGTGGAAATTTTGATTATAATCCTTGATGATTTTTGATTTAATATATTATAATAAAATTTTCCAAATACAAGTACTGAAACTACAGAGAGTATGTTATAAAGCCAAGTGTTTGAGCAGAATACGCTATTTTTTATCCAAATAAACCAGTTGATGTCATAATTATTTTGAAGTAAATAACCATACATACCAACAGTTTCAATAAAGATGACAAACCACAAATACCAAATGAAAATTTTCATTTGAGTATCTGTAGTTTTTAAATAATAATAAGTGCCAGCCAAAGCAGCCACTAATTCTATAATATGTATAGCTACTAGATAACTAGACACTATTTAAACATTTTTATTGCGGATAATTTGCATTAGGTGGTTGTCCCATTCCACCTCTATTTAAGCCATTAGCACCTGGCATATCACCACTTTCTTCACCACCATCTTTACCTAAGCTACCACTTGCCGTAGGTACAATGAACGATGTGGTATAGCCTTTTTGCCCATCTTCATCTGGATAAGCACCACAGTAAATACGGATACCATCTATTTTGTAGCCTAAATCTTTGGCCTGTGCTTCGGCATACGCTAAGTAATCTTTGATGTCTTGGAGAGGATACCAGACAGAACGATTGTCTGGCCGTTTTGTAATCTCATTGCTAATTAATTCATGACGCTCTGAATAGGCATCATTTAGTGCTTTCGCCTCTTTGGGCGTAATCAAACCTTTTGGGTTACTCATTTTTCAGTTAGTTTAGAAGTTAATAATTAGTTTTAGAATACTAATTAAGGGTTGTTAGAAATTAAGGGATTAATTATAAATTTATGGAAATTATAATAGACCACAAGATTTTATTAAAATTTTTCTTACGCCATCAATCTTTTAGTCTGATTTTTAAGATATTCCCTGTTGTTTTTTGACTAAGGCAGTTTATTGCTTTTTCAGTTAGCTGTAATACTCTTGGATATCCTCCCGTTGTTTGGCAATCGCGCATAAGAACAATTAAATTTCCTGAAGGTGTCAATTGTACTGTACCTGGCAAGACTGGAGCGGTTAATATTGACCTTAAGTCGTTTGCAATTAAAGGTTCTAATTGATACGCCATTCTATTGTTTAGCTTAGAAATCTTAAGTTCCCTACTGAGCAAATGATGCCTATGGAACTCCGTTAGTTTATTAAATTCTGGTCCTTTGTAGGCGTCTAGGACATTATTAAATAAAACCGAAGCATCATATTTAACCGAAGCGTTTAATTGTTGTGGCTCTTGGGCCAAAGCTTTATAGTTTAGGATGTCATTTTTATAAATCTTACCATTTGTAGTGATGGGTTTGTATTGGCTTTGACTGTTCAATACCCTTTCTGACATTAAACCATCTTTAATTGCCAAATAGCTCCTAACACCTTTACTTGCGTTACCAAAGCTTAAAATATCTTCTGCATTAATCGATATAATACGATTATGCTCTATAGGTTCATTATTTAATTTAGCGTTCATATCTGCACCAGAAATAGCTATCATGGTCGGCTTCATAAACTGAAATATACCTCCAACCATAATCATCTCTATCAAAGCACTAGACTTACTATTGCCCAACAATGCATTAGCAAACTGGCTGGAATAAGAATCCATAGCGCCAGATACTGGAACCCCAAAAGCTCTAAAACCAAATCGTCCAACATCTTGAATCGTCGTATAAAATCCAGATTTTAAAACTCTAAGCATTCGGTATGGGTTTGAGTTGAAATGAAGATTTAGCTATTTGGCTTTCAATATCTAAATAGGTGGCCTTATCAATAGAAACAAATTTCACTTTATCACCTGGTCGAATCTTACATGGTGGATTAAGGGATGCATTAAATAATTCAACAGGCGTTTTGCCTATAACATGCCAACCACCAGGACTGTCCTGAGGGTAGATTCCGGTTTGCTGTCCTCCAATGGCAACAGATCCTTTTTTAACATCTAAATTTGGTCTGGTTTTACGATCGAAATGCAATTTAGAATTAAGTCCTCCCAAATATAAAAAACCAGGCAAAAAGCCAATAAAAAAAACGGTGTAAATAGCACTTGTATGGTGGTTGATAATATCATCTTTCGAAAGCTTTTTTGCCTTTGAAAAATTGTCCAAGTCAATTCCAAATTCATCATTATAGTAAACAGGAATTTCCCAAACCCAAGACTCTACCTCTAGGTCTTTGTCTTGACTTTCAAAAAGGCGTTTTAGTTCAAAAAACTTATCATTGACGTTTTCAATAGTAAAACTATAAATAATTAATATTGAGGTATATGTGTGAATTACCTCAACTTTTTGTTTAGTATATATTTTTAAAACTTTTTTTTTGAAATTCAAGATATTTTTCAAAATATCTTCATCAATAATTGCAGGCCATTCTATTAAAATTGACCGTTCGTTATATTGTGAATATCTAAGCCTATATTCCATCAACTTGCTACTGGATTTTAATGTGATGCTTTGGTAATTCCCGATTTAGAAACTTCAAAATTTGAAGTGCATTTTTGGTATCTCCATGCACACAAAATGTTGCTGCTTTTATCGATACTTCTACTCCATCAATTGCAATAAGTTTTTGATGTTTTACCATTCTTAAAACATGACTCAAAACTTGATGCTTATCATTCAAAATGGCGTCATTATTTTTTCGAGACACTAAAGATAAATCGGCATTATAATTTCGGTCTGCAAAACCTTCATAAGTTACTTGAATGTTTTCACTTTCGGCCAAGTAAGCTAAAACAGATTTATAAGGTGCATAAAGTTTAATTGGTAGCGCAATGCTTTTTATAACTTCTATAATGACATTGGCCGTTTTATCGTCTTTAGCTGCTAAATTATATAAAGCACCATGAGGTTTGATATGATGCAGCTGGGAGTTTTCTTGATAAAGCACTTTCTGTAAGGCTCTAACTTGCTGCTTTAAAGTAGCATATAAATCTGCTGCTGACATATCCATAACCATTCGCCCAAAATTTTCCTTATCTGGAAACGATGGATGTGCTCCAATTTTGACTTTATGTGTTTTGGCCAATCTTACGGCCTCTGTCATGATTTGTAAATCACCTGCATGACCACCGCAAGCGATATTACAAGAAGAAAGATAAGGCATCAAATCGGGCTCATTATTTAAGCCCTCACCTACATCTGCATTAATATCTATAATATATACGTTCATCAAAATACATTAAAAACACTCAAAACTCCCTTTACCCCGAGACCTAAAGCCACCAAAACTATTAACAATCCAAAAAAGTTTTGAATTTTAGAATTTCTATAGCTTCCCAAAACTGATACTTTATTCATCACCCAGAGTAAAAATCCAGCAATTATGGGCAATAACAACCCATTGGCCACTTGCGCAAACTTTATAATCTCAATAGATTTAAATCCAATTGATGAGAATATCACACCTAATCCCAGTATAAATATCCAAACTGCTCTGAATTTTAAGGATTTGAGATGACTTTCCCACCCTAAACAACCACTAGCAACAAAAGCAGCAGCCAAAGGTGCCGTTATTGCACTTGTTATTCCTGCAGCGAATAATCCTATAGACAAGAAATATTTGGCATAAACTCCAAACAAAGGCTCAAGCCCTTTGGCAAGATCAGAAGCATTAGAGATATCTTGGGCCTGAATTGCTGAGGCCGATATAATAATGCTCATGGATACAATACCTCCTAAAACTATGGCTATAATAGTATCCTTTCTAGCATAACTTAAATCGGCTTTGTCTTTCCATTTGGTTTTTGCCAAGGATGCATGCAAAAAGAGATTGTAAGGCACCACTGTTGTACCAATAAGCCCTACAATGGTCAGAATACTTTTTTCTGGAATAGAAGGCACAAAAGCACTTTTTAGTGTTTGTAACAGGTTAGGTTTTGTGATGAGTGCTGTCATCAAAAAAGAGAGGCTCATCAATACTACCAGACCCACTAAAAACCGTTCTAAAATTTTATAGTTACCTATATAAAGTAAGGCAAAAGCCAAAGCACCTATAGCTATTGGTAGTACTTTCAACTCTAAACCATATAATGCAATGGTGGGATTGCCAAAAAGCGTTTCCATACCTAATGCACCACCACTAATGTTTCCCGCTTCATATGCTGCATTACCAACCACAATGGCACTAATAATTAAAAATACGGCAAAGCCTTTTAAAATGGGATGGCTAATTTCTTGCCTAATAATTTCTGACAATCCTTTTTGTGAAACTACACCCAATCGGGCAGCCATTTCCTGTAAAACCATGGTTGCTATAATGGATAATACCATAGCCCACAATAGTGCATATCCAAAATTAACACCTGCTAAAGTGCATACGGTTACAGTACCTGGACCGATAAAAGCCGCAGCCACTAGAGGTCCAGGCCCAATATGTTTAAAGAACTTTTTCACTAGTTTTCAACCGAATTCAAAGCATAAATCGCAAAACTGCCTAACCAATGGCCTCCTTCATAACTATCGCCTATTATACTTGGCAATGAATAATTAATATGTTGATTGGCGATGTTTTTAAGGTGTTCGTACTCTGGCAAACCTTTAGCGATATAGTTTAAACTCCATGCCCTCGAAAAATTCACACCATCTAGGTGCACCAGCTTCCCATCTGTTCTATCCGATACTTTTCCTGTTTCAACTTCAAATGATTTAGACTTTAACTGAGGCAAAAATTCATCTATCCAAACCTTGAATTCTTCTTTAGGCAAGACCCGTTTCATTAAAGCGGCTTCTTCCAAGCAAGGTGATAGAAAATCAAATCCACTTGGTTCCCAATCCAAAGGGCAGGCTTTATCGTTCATATAAAAGTCTTTTGCTCTTTTTTCTATCAAAGCCTTTAATTCCGAATGGCCCATTGTCATTGCATAATCATAGGCAAAGCTTAATCCAAATGCCGTATTGGGATGCTCACCTACACGAATTGGATAGTTGAGTTTGGGAAGAAATTCTAGATAGCGTTCTACAATTAAATCCGTTAATGGCTGGAGATTAATTTCCGCTTTTCTAGCCACTACATGATCCCATTTATGCAATTCCTCAGCAAGTTTTAACAGCCATGCCCAGCCATAGGTACGTTCGTAAGACTTATTATGTGTTCCGTTAAAATAAGCCACTTCGTTTAGAATATTATTCTTGGAAATACTTTGCAATAGCCATTCATTGATTTCAATTTTCTTTTCCAAATCAGGAAACTGACGTGCTAAACTCACTAAACTCCAATGCCCATGAACGGCTGAATGCCAATCGAAACATCCAAAAAACGTTGGGTGTAATTCTTGTGGTGATTTTAAATCTTCATCACCTCCTAAGGTCTGCCCCAGTTTATTTGGATATTCTGTATCTACACATGCTAAAGGTAATTCAGCCAAACGGTTGGCTTGTTCTAGGTTTAGTTTTGGCACTTTAACTTCATCAATACGATTTTCCTCAATGTTAGGAGTAACGTTTTCAGAATTCTGGCAACTAAAGAGTAAAACTAAAATACAGATAGTAGAACGGTAGTATTTCATAAGAAAGCTAAATTAGTCTAGTAAAAATACACTAAAATGTAGTTTTAAGTAACTTTTAAGTGAATACCCTTGAAATACTAAGAATACTATTTATCTTTAAACTTTAATTTTAATGCGTTTCAATTAGAAACAAATAGTTTTTATGTCTCCTGAAGTAAAAAAGAAATGGATTAATACCCTAAAATTCTTTGCCGCCTATCTTGTAGCGGCTTGGACTTTTTTACAGTTCGTGGATTGGGTGTTAATCCGCTATAATATTTCACCACATTGGGTTGATATCTTATTGTGGTTTTTTATTGGTATAAGCCCTTCTCTAATTATCTACCTATACCATCAGGAACGCCTTAGTAAACGCATTGTTAAACTAAGAGAAAAAATCTTTATTCCTTTAAACTTTATCATACTATTCATTGGCCTCTACTTCGGATTTGGCAATACTGATCTCGGAGCTACTACAAAAGAAATTAATTATACGGATGAGCAAGGTGAAGCCCAAACCAAAACCATTACAAAAGAAGAATTTAGAATAGGAATTCCAATTTTTAATTTCGACCAAATCAATAAGGACAGTACAACCACCTGGTTGCAATGGGGTATCGGACAACTATTGAATGAAGATCTTTTACAAAACAAGAATTTAAGTCCAGAATACCTGGGCGAAGCTAATACCTCTGATAAAATAAGAACGGCCTCTTTATTCTATGATTATTACGTGGATGGCAACTATCAAAAAGTAGGTGATGATTATGAAATTACAGTTCATGTAAGAAAGGCGACCAACGGTAAATCTTTAAACAAACAAACGTTTAAAGGACCAGACGTGCTAAAGTTACTCGATGATATAAGTGTATTTATCACTTCATCGTTAGGTTTTGTAGAAAGTAATAAACTTAACTATATAGATTTACCCATTAGTGAGTTTATGAGCAATTCACTACCCGCCATAGAAGCTTACGTCAGTAATAATTACACAAAAGCATACAACATAGACGAGACTTTTGCACTGGCATACTTAGAAGAAGCTAAGATAAGTACAGCATTCAATAAAGGAAAACTAGAAACACAAGATATAACGGACAAGGCATTTACATATAAAAGTAAGTTACCTCTGCAAAAACAACTCGAGGTTTATATACAACGCAGTTTAGCATACGACAACTATGACGAAGCCGAAGCACAGGTAAAATTGCAGTTGGAAGTTGATCCTAGCAATGATTTTTACAACAATGTCTTATTTTCCATTTATGGGGAAACGAAAAATGTGGAAGGCTATCTTAAAGCTTCAGAAGCTTTATTTAGGAAAGACCCAAGTAATGAGAGTGGCCTAAGCTTAGGAACTGCATCTTTGGTGAGTGGTAATGATGATGAGTTTTTGAAAGCACTAGCACCCTTTGAGCTTATTAATCCTGATTTGAAAATTCTTAAATTAGAACCGCTAATTTTAAAAGGAGACATAAAAAAAGCTGAAGCTATCTTTGAAGAATACAAACTGGCTGAACCTAGAAATACCAATAGATTTAGGGCATATGATTCCATCTTTAAGTTCTATAAAAACAATACGCCAAAGGTTGAAAATCTAGAACAATTTGTTGGCACCTATCGCTCTGGAGTTAATGAACAAATGATAGACTTTTGGATTAACGGTGATCGACTGGTACAATATGTAAAAAATCAAAGTATGCGCCCTCTAGTATCAGCTGGGCCAGAAGCCGTGGGTGGTGGTTTTCTTTTGGGTGACACATTTTATTCAAAACTAATTAAAAGCGAAACTAACGGAAAAGTAATAGGAATTAGTGCTTACCAATTTTTTTGGAGAATTACAGATAACCGAATTTATTGGAAACTTGATGATGATATCATTGCAGCTAATGAAGCCTTTGAAATGAATAATATTGAAGAAGCCATTGGTCTTTATGAAGTCGCTATCGCCAGCAATCCAAAACATGGTTACCTACCCAATATCTTATCACACTTAAAATATACTCAAAATAAAGATAAAGATTCGCTTTTAATGCAGCATCAAAAGTTTGCAGGGTCTTATGGTCCACGAAAATTTTGGGTTGAGGATGGTAAATTCTATTACAAGCGCAAAGGTGAAGACAGTGAGTTATCAAAGGTAGAGCTACTGTCGGTCTCGGAGAATCGCTACATGGATTTAACACGTTTGGGAACGATGATGGCATTTGAGAAGGATCCTTCTGGAAAAATGGCTTCTAATAGCTATAGCTTTATTATTGGTGAAGACTTAGTGTTTGAGTGGAGAGTTAGTGATAATAATGATAGCGTTACTAATTATTTTCTAAAGGATGATTAGAGCTTAATATGACCATCTCTCGTCCTATAATGTAACTTTTCAATACATTGTTATACAAATAATTAGTTCTTATATTCGTAAGGCTACTAACCAACTACACCGATGAATAAAAAACGATGGATCAATACCTTTAAGTTTACTGCTGCTTATTTGGTTGCGGCATGGACGTTTCTGCAATTTGTAGATTGGGTACTCAATCGGTATAACATATCACCCTATTGGGTGGATCTATTGCTTTGGATATTTATTGGTATCATCCCATCACTGCTCATTTATTTTTACCATCGAGAGCGCATTAATCAACGTAAATTGCACCGACGGGAAAAAATCATCTTTCCTTTAAATATACTTTTAATAATGGTAGTGACCTACTTCGGATTTGGCAATTCAGATTTGGGTGCGACGACCAAGGACATTAATTATACCGACGACGAAGGTATTGCACAAAGTAAAACCATAACAAAAGAAGAATTTAGAATTGGCGTTCCAATATTTGAATTTGACAATCTCACCAATAATGATTCTATCGACTGGTGGAGCCCAGGCATAGCCAAACTGTTAGAATATGACCTTAAACAAAATAAAAGTTTAAGCCCACTGTATTTACCATATTCAGAGACAGCAGATAAAATTCGTCAGGCATCTTTATTCTATGATTTTTATATTGATGGGGCTTTCAAAAAGGAAGGCGAGACTACTGTAATTGAAGTCTGTAAAAGACAAGCTTCCAATGCTAAAGTATTGGAGTCGCAACGATTTGAGGGTAACGATTTTTTAAGTCTACTAGACCAAATAAGTATATTCATCACTGAAAAAGCAGGATTCCTTGAAACCAACACCATTAAATATCTCGACTTACCAATTAATTCCTTTATGAGTAACTCTGAGGAAGCTATAAAACAGTTTCTAGATCTTAAATACGAGGCAGCCATAGACCTTGACAGTACATTTGCTATGGCCTATCTTGAGAAATCCAAGCACAGTCGTATTTATGGTCAGAGCAACGCATATACCAGAGAACTCACAGAAAAAGGCTTAAAATATCGGCAGAAATTACCCTTACAAAAGCAACTGGAGGTGGCCATAGAGCATAGTCTCGCTTATGGTAATAAAGAAACCGCAGAGCAGCAGGTTAATCTTCAACTCGAAGTGGACCCCAACAACTTTGATTATAATCTGATACTTTATAGTATCTACTGCGAGAATAAAGAACTGGATAAATTTCTGCAACATTCCGAAAATCGATTTAATAAAGATCCAAGTCTTGCCAACGCCTCCAGTTTATTAACTGCCCTGCTAGGGAATAAAAAAGAAAAGAAGTTATTGAACCTTCTTGAAAAATATGAAATCATAAATCCTGATATTCGAATCTACAAGATGACACCCTTACTTTTTCAAGGAAAAATAGATGAAGCAGAGACCTTACTCAAGGATGTGAAAATGACTTTTCCTCAAGTTGAAAACACCCTCAAACCCTTTGAAACCATCATAAATTATCAAAAAACAGTAAAACCCAGCCCTGATAAACTGAGGCAATTCATAGGTCAATATCGTTCTGAAAATAATGAGCAGACCTTTACCTATTGGTTAAATGATGATCGAATTATGCGCTGGGCTAAAAATCAATATGCCATACCATTTCTACTGGCAGGAGAAAATACCTTAGCAGGTGGAATTATTGGGAGTCAATCAGCAATAGATAAATTAATAAAAGATGAGGAAGGACAGGCTATAGGCGTATTGATAAGTCAATCTGACAACAATGAAACCTTACACCTGTGGTATTGGAGGGAAGATGATAGTATTTTAAAAGCGCATGAGGCTTTTGATAATGGGGATTTAGAAAAGACGCTTGAGTTATACCAAATTGCCTACAAAAAGAATGCTGAGCACAAATATCTTGAAAGTATAATAGAGCACCTCAACTATATTAAAAGCAAAGACCGAGAGGAATTATTAGCACAACACAGGTTCTATGAGGGTTCTTACGGACCACGGAAATTTTTCCTTAAAAACGACAAGTTTTATTATTATCGGGAAGGTACCGAACAATCTAAGGTGGAACTATTACCGATTTCCGAAAATCGCTATATGACCAGAGCAGGTTATAGAGTTCAATGGTCCTTTGAAAATGACCCTTCAGGTAAAATGGCATCAGTAAGCCATAGATTTGAAGTTGGAGAAGACTTAAAGTTCGAATGGTTATCCGATGGTAGTAATGATCCAAACAACTACTTTTTAAAGGATGATTAGCCCAACCACCCTTCTCTATCCAAACTTCGGTATTGTATGCCCTTAAAACTATACTTCTATTGTTTTTGGAGACTTAGCATTTGAGTGGAGAGCTAGCAACAATAATGATAATGTGACTAATTATTTTCTAAAGAATGATTAGACTTACTTTCCTACAGACCCTTAAAGTTTATATCGTATTCCAAATAAAAATCTCAATTGCGTATTAGAAAATTCCTGATTTGAATTGTTTATAGGCTTTTGAAAGTAATTGTAACTTGGCTCTAAAAATAAATTCATTCGTTTTGTCAATTGATAAGAAACATTGGAGTTGAGTGTTGCACCAAAAACCGTAGCATCGACACCTAAGCTTTCACCAATTTGCTCATCATCTAGAAAAGCCCTATTATCCGTTAAAAAGTTAACATTACCTCCAATACCAAAGGACAAGGTGTATTTTTGATTTTTCAATACGTGATATGAAAATTCTAATGGTATCTGAATATAATTAAACTGTTGCTCTAAGGTCCCTACATCAGTGGTAGTATCAGAGGCGCCATCCTGACTGGCAGAACCTGGAGAAACAAAGAATAACACCTCTTGATTGTTTACTAAGCTCTGCGCATCTCCTGCAAAAAGAGAGGTGCCAGGACTCACATAACCAATATTGTTAATCTCTTGACCCAATACATTATTCCCAATACCAGACTTTATAACCCACCTATCTGAAAGCGCATACCCAACCTTTAAAGTATATACAAAATCGTTTTGCGACGAGGTATTTACCGAAGTTCCTTGAATAGATGCATCAGAAGCCGTATTTGACACTCCGCCTAAAACCTCAACAGTCCATTTAGAAATCGCTTCAAATTCAGTATTCAATGTATCCTTAGTATTATTGTTTTCAGCTAAAAGCTCTTCAGAAATATCCAATAAGGAACGCTCTTTAATCTTTACAATAGAATCATTATTTGCTATAGCCGTTTCTTTTGTGCGGTCAATCGTACTTCCGCTCTCTGTTTTTGACATTTGAATATCCGCACTATTAATCTTGTTGTTTTCCTCTTCCTGAACAACTAGAGCATAATCCTTATTATATCTGGATTTAGCGTCTTTCTCGTCTTGTTTTTTGTCAATGACATACTCAGATAAGTTTTCCTTTTGTTCTTTTTGCTCGATTAAACCACTACTTATCGCATCATTGCCATTGACACTGTTTGGCAAATCATCTTCATCTGTATTAGTTGTAACAACTTCGTCTATGTTTTTAGTAGTATTGAAATCCAATTCATCAATGGTATCTCTTTCCTCTGAGTACTCAATATCTGTAACTTTCTTAACAGGACTATCGTTGTTTGCCAAATCATTAAGCATATATCCTATAAATACAATCAGTATGGCAGCAGCAGAACCCCAAATAAAGAACAAACCTCTTCGCTTCTTCTTTTTTGGATGTAACCTCGCTTCTATATTATCCCACAATGCTGCAGGTGGCTCCTTAGAAAGGATTTTTAGCGAATCATATAACTCTTCTATCTTATCCTTCTTCATGATACTTTTTTCTTTAATTCCTCATTTATTCTCGACCTTAATACACTTTTTGCCCTACTCAATAACGATTTTGATGTGCCTACTGCCATTTTTAATTTTTGAGCTATTACTTTATGATCATAGCCTTCAAAAACATAAAGATTAAAGACTATTCTATAATTATCTGGTAATTGCTGTATGTGCTTTAACAACTCATCTTGAGACAATTTAACATCGGGCTTTTTAATGTCTTCCTCTACCACATAGTTTAGACTAGAATCTTCAATCTCTACATACATATGGCGCTGTTTTTTTCTTAATACTTCTAAGGCTTTATTTATAAAAATACGTTTGGCCCAACCTTCGAAGCTTCCGCTAAATTTATATTGATCAATTTTTTGAAACAGCATAATGAAAGCCTCTTGAAAGACATCGTCCGCTTCGGTTTTGGTTTTCATATATTTTAAACAAATACCATACATTATAGGAGAAAGCAACATGTACAATTCATGTTGCCCTTCCCGATCTTTCTCAACACATTTTTGTATGAGTATTCGTAGTTTTTTATCCAAGTTGGTTCTAATCTATATGTTTGCTTATAAGGGGGTTAAATTTATTAATTATTAAAAACATTAATAGACCATAACCTGCAGTAGAGGTTTTTTACGGTTGCTTTAAAATTGAATTGTACTGATAAGCTCTAATCCGAAATCCTCTGTGTAATTATATTGATGAATTACATTTTCACCGACGGCAATAAGGTGAGATGATAGGGCAATAACATCTTTTGAAGTTACATTATAGGTGTTCTCCAACACTATCTGGTCAGGATTTTGTGCATTAAATACATTTAAACCTTGATTATTACATACATAAAGTACTTGATCCTTTACACCCAAACCATAAGGGCTAGACAGAAAATATGTAGAATACTCTACAGGATTTTCTATATCAGTAATATCAATAATATTAACTTGGTCCTCAATCGCACCACAAGTATTTCCACCTCTTATGGTAATATAAGCTGTCTGGTCTTCTACGACAACTGGGTCACAACCTGTTGCGTGCAAAAACGACGATGTATAGGTTGGACTGAATTCGTTCTGTAGACCGACAATGTGCATTCCGTTTGTTGCTCCGATAAATAAATAATCTTTTCTTATAAAGGTCGTTTCGAGAACAGCACCACCAAACCAGCCTTCCATCCAAGTTTCCGTTACAAATGAAATCGCATCATAATCTGTTATATCATAGGTGAATAACGAATAATCATTTATAGTGTACAATGCATTATTAAAAATCTGGAATTTGGCATAAGAACCACCTGTGCCAATGTTATTGCCAGCAACAGCTTCTCCAAGGGTATCTAAGAAAACTTCAGAATCCCAGTTGTATATATTAGGATTGCTTTCGGCTTCATCCCTTTCCGTAAAGACCGTTTCATAGTATGCGATAAACTCATCATCATTGGTTGGGAAAATATCAGTTTGATAATAGTCTACCTCATTAGGAAAAGTTGCATAAAATGGTAATATGTCTTCTTCCACATTTACTAGCTCTACATTGGATAAATTACTGATATCAAAAACCACTAAATCCATAAAATTATCCGCATACAAAATGTTGTTCTTTATGGAAATATCATTAACCCCTTCTAATTGAATAAATATCAAATTTTGGGGAGATTCAGGGTTTTGATTATCGAATATGTGTATTCCCGAATGCTGAGCTATATAAAACAATAAATCATCATAGACGTATATTTTGCCGTCCGAGTTTGTAGGTTGTGCACTTTCTATTGAAATTGAGCTTCTAAATTGAGATTTAGATTTTATTACTGGGACGGTGACAGCCACAGTATCAAAAAACCCAGGACTATCATCATTATCGCAACTATTTATAAACAAGCATATGATTACAATCAGAGCTAGAGCGGAAATTTTATGTTTCATGGTTAATTGTTTATTTATTAGATGAAAGAAACATAAAAGGTTGCAGTGGTTTTATAAAAAAGTTATCCCAATCACCCTTCTCGATCCCAGTTTTGGTAATGAATAGTTACAAAAGTCATAGTTTCATCATTGGTGAAGACCTAAATTTTTGAATGATTCATAACATTGGTGATGAAAATGCGACTGTTTTTTTATTAAGAATGATTAGTTTCTATATATTGTTTAAATATAATCTTTTTATTGTTTAAAATCAGATAGTTACAATTACATTAACTAAATAAGCTACACAGACTAACCCTGAGAAATACATAAAAAAGAAATACAATAGACCAAACAAACCTATTCCAGTTAGTTTATCTTCATATTTAAGCTTTTTATAATCAAATCTAATCCCAAAGAAAATTTGTGAAGTGTAAAATAGGGCTGATGGAAAGTTAATGATATACCTTATGAGCCTATTCTTATTTTTATTGGATTTAACTATTTCCTCTATATTTTTATTGACGTAAAGGTTAGATGATAGTTTTTTAAGAAAAAAGCAATTAATAATACTTAGGAAAAAAAATATAATAATTGTATTTCTAATAATAAGCATCTTATTATAACCGTAATTCCACCAGTTTTTGTCAATCCAATTCTGTAGATATTTATTATCCTTAGTATATAACCAATCCCTATATTGAATATCCAATATCTTTTCACTTTCAGCAAATCCAACTTTCCTAAAATGTGCTAATAGGTTCTGGTATGTAGCATTCAATTGATCATCATTATATGCATTATATGGCTTAATTAACTCATATCCCACCCACCTTGTATTAAGCTTAGAGTAGTCTATATTTTCTAAAAACAATTTGCTTTTCTTAACCTTAGTTTCTTGATAAATATAAATTTCCGAATCTTTAGTACCATTAATAAAAAGTGTATCCTGCATCTCATTAATTCTGAGTCCTCCTTCTGCATAAGAGTTAATGATATCAACTCTCTCAAATGAATCATCCAAATCAAATTCTTCAAAGTTATTATCATATGAGATAAAAGACTTTGATTTTTTATGTCCAAAATTATGGGCTTCTTCAAATCCTAAAGATTCTAAATCAGAAAATAAGTCATAGCTACCGTCATAATTAGTTATCCGAAGATTAAATGAAGTAACAGAAGATATATTCAAGTAATCTATTTTAGTATTATCCATACTTAAATCAAAGTCTTTTTTCCCATTAATATCTAAATCTCCTATATAACAACTCTGAAAACGAAATCCCTCATTATTGGGTTTTGCACCATTCGATATAATAGGATCGTTTCCTGTGTTTTCATTGGATGATGAGACATACACCCCATCAATTATGGAATTATAATATTCTCTAGCTAAAAAACTAGCGTTAAGAATACTATTTCTAACAACTGAATTATTCAGCTTTAGGTTAGAATCTTTTTCAAATACGAAATTGTTAAGAATAAAAAAATCATTTTTATTAAACCAATAGTTTTTAACATTATTAGAGTCTTCCAAAGACTCAAAAAACAATTCATTCGATTCTGTCAAAGAATAATTATTATCAGAATTAAAGACTTGAAATTCATTTCTATAAACCACAAAAGACAATGTCTCATCATTTTTAGTTGATATTATTTTCTCATTTTTCAGATCTTCAAGAGTAGTTAAAAAACTTACTTTTTTTTGTTGTGTATTACTGAAAACAGAATCTAGATATCTCACCAAATCTGGTTGTACCAAATCAAAGTACTTAACTAAAGGATCAAACTTAATATCATTATTATCTAACACTTGAGATATCAAGTTAAGCGGAAAGATTATGACCAATAATAAAATGTTCTTAAAACCTTGCATATAAAATTTTATTAATTCATTTTATGAAATCATTAGTAAAGTTACCCCAACCACCCTTCTCTATCCAAACTTCGGTACTGAATGGCTTCGCTGATATGGTTACCGTTGACGCTTTGGGAGTGTTCTAAATCGGCAATGGTTCTGGCAACTTTTAGAATTCTATCATAAGCCCTAGCCGAGAGATTCAAACGTTCCATTGCAGACTTCAATAATTGTAAAGAGGCCTCATCTAATTGACAATACTCACGGATTTGTTTGGTATTCATTTGTGCATTGTAATGCACATTTTCTAAACCTGCAAAACGTTTGGTTTGTAGTTCTCGCGCTGCGGTGACCCGCTTTCTTATGGCTACTGAAGATTCGCCTTTTCTATCATCAGACAATTTTTCAAAAGGTACTGGTGTCACTTCAATATGGATATCTATTCGATCTAACAACGGCCCTGAAATCTTGCTAAGATAACGTTGCATTTCAGCAGGACTAGAGGTTACTGGCGCATCAGGATCATTAAAATAACCGCCTGGACTTGGATTCATACTGGCGACTAACATAAAGGATGACGGATATGTCACCGTAAACTTTGCCCTCGAAATAGTGACTTCCCGGTCTTCTAGTGGTTGTCGCATCACTTCCAATACGCTTCGTTTAAACTCAGGAAGTTCATCCAAAAACAACACACCATTATGTGACAAGGAAATTTCGCCGGGTTGTGGATAAGCTCCACCTCCAACTAAGGCGACATCACTAATCGTATGGTGTGGACTTCGAAACGGCCGCTGTGCCATTAACCCTGTGTGTTCCTTAACGCGACCTACAACCGAATGAATCTTAGTAGTTTCTAAAGCTTCATGAAGCGTCATTGGTGGTAATATGCTTGGTAGTCGTTTCGCCAACATTGTTTTCCCAGAGCCTGGTGGGCCAATAAGAATAATATTATGACCACCTGCAGCTGCAATTTCCATACAACGCTTAATGCTTTCCTGACCTTTGACGTCTGCAAAATCGAATTCAGGAAAATCAAGATTTTTATAGAATTCTTCTCTAGTATTAATGATTGTTTTTTCCAACAATTCACCCTTATCAAAGTGATTAATAACTTGGGTAATCGTATCAACTCCATACACTTTTAAATCATTGACAATAGCCGCTTCTTTAGCATTTTGACTTGGTAGAATAAATCCTTTAAAGCCTTCTTCCCTAGCCTTCACAGCAATGGGTAAAGCGCCTTTTATAGGTTGTAAGCTTCCATCCAAGGATAATTCACCCATAATAAGATAATCTTCCAAGTCTTCAGCATTTATCTGATTGGATGCTGCCAAAATACCAACAGCTAAAGTTAAGTCATAGGCTGAACCTTCTTTGCGTAAATCGGCTGGTGCCATGTTGATGGTAATCTTTTTGCCTGGAATACGATAGCCATTATTTTGAAGTGCCGCGGCAATACGGTAATTGCTCTCTTTTATGGCATTATCTGGAAGCCCAACGAGGTGATAGCCAATACCTTTATCTACATTAACCTCAACGGTAATGGTTGTCGCCTCAACACCAAAAACCGCACTTCCGAATATTTTTTTGAGCATTTAGTTTCGTTTCTTTAAATGTAGACAAATCGAGCCAAATAAAAAAAATCCTACAAAATTTCATTCACCAAAAATTTCAGCTTTTGTCCTGACAATAGCCTTAACATGATAATCTACAATTTTTTGGCGACCTTCCCTAGTATTAAGGATGTCCTTGAATTCTTCAAAATTATCCATAAAGAAACTCTCAGTTAATATCGCAGGTATCTTGGTCTTAGTCAACACATAAAATCGACGCTCTTTATCTAGATCACCATCAGAGAAATCTGTACGCAGTTTTCTATTCGGGAATTCGTTTCTGTATGCTTCGCCGAAGATGGTTGCGATTTTATCGCTTTTGGTATTTCCGGGAGAGGTGAATATTTCACTACCATGTCCTCCACCAGCATTGCTATGGATACTTAAATAAAAACTTTTGCCCGCTGGATATTTATTGGCGCGATTAACACGAGTTTCTAAACGCACATCGCGATATTCTGGAGCAATATTGACATAAGGGATTTTTAGTAGTGTCAATTGCTCTACAATACCAGCAACTATAGCTCTGTTAAACTCCCCTTCATATATAATGCCAGCATTTCCCCAATCTTTGCGTTTGCCAGGAGTGGTATACTCACCATTGATTAAACCTCCATGACCATTGTCTAAAAGTACTATCATAATTAATCATAGTTTACAGGGTCAGCACGAGCTAATTTTAAGGTCTAAGGGAATGCTTAAAGTTACAAATAAAAAGTAAAGCAATAAGCACAGACTCTTAAAGTATATTAAAATTTATACAATTCGATTAATTCTTAATAAACTTCTGGGTAGACTTTAATTCGCCTGATTGAATTTCCAAAAAGTAGATGCCTTTTGATAAGCTGGACACATCCATACTGTAATTATTTGCCAATACTTCTATAGCATTTAATTCCCGACCATTCATATCTATAATTCTTAAATTATTTATTGGTTGGATTGAAGTTATTTTCAACCTATCCGAAACTGGATTAGGATAAAGCCTAACATTCTGTAATTCTTCATCAGCAACACTTAAAGGCTCAACAATTTGAGTATTGACCGTATTTGTTGTAATGGGTGCGTTAAAATCAAAGAAAATATCTGCTGTACCACTTATAATATCTCCAGCTTCAACATCTGGCAAAGGTTTAATTCTAAATGCTATATAACCTTGAGATTGTTCTTCACTTACACTCTGAGAAGGTAAATCAATGTCGTCAAAAATAAACTCAACAAAATTTCCATTGGTTATCTGTACCCGATAATTATGGCTCGAAGACATAATCTGAAGGGTTCGCCAGTCTAATTTAGAATCTAAAATATCCTCAATTCTTACTGTGATAGCTGAGGCCGTTCCCGTATTTTGGAATCGGACAATGTAATCTAGATAATTACTGATTTCATCTAAAAATATTGAGGAGCCTTGTAAAACAAGTTTATCATTTGGATCAAAAGAATTGACTACCACCTGATTTAAATTGAAAGTATTGTTCATAGGTGTAAAATCGTTCTCATTTGGAAATATTTCTGCAATAATTTCAATAATATCATCACCATTAACAATTGGAGGTTGAAAGACGTTAAACTCTAAAAATATAGATCTTGTCTCAAACGGATTTAGATCAAAGAATTCAAAAGAAAGCTCATTACTGGTTTCATTAATTGTATAATAATCTGTAAAAAGATAGGACATCATGGCATCATCAAATAGGAACGTCATCGTTCCGTCTGCTATTGAAGTTCCATTGTTTTTATAGATTATCTGATAACTTGTATCAAAACCGGGTCTGGCCTCATCAACAGGAAGTACTGTTATGCTCAAATCCTCAATATTTTGAGTGGCTTCTAAACAAAAATTATTGGAACTACTAGTATTTCCCAGTTCAGAAAAATTAATAGTAACAGACTGTGGGTTTACAGACAAATAACTCGCCAAACTCTGATCGACCTCAACATTAAAATCTCCTTCCAAAGTGGTCATCTCATAAAATCCGTTAGCCTGAGTGAGCGTTGCAAAGGTATCTGTCGTGCTTTCTGCTACAATCATAAAATTTTCCAAAGGTAAATCTGTTGCATCACAACCGTTTGCATCAATATCCATGGTTAAATTACCATTAATCACATTCCGCTTCCCCTTATTATTTACCCATGAAATACTATTGGCCTCATTAGATGCAAATAAAATGTCCTGCAGACCATCACTATTCATGTCATACGATTTTATAAAAGTAATGTCTTTTTCAACGGTAATAATTGATTCAGGAGTGCCAAAAGAACCATTGCTATCCAAATTTTCGTACCATTGCAGTTCTTTTGTTCCAAATCGCGTTGATGATATGATATCCATATCACCATCATTATCCATATCAGAAACCTCTAAAGATTTCACCCCAAAAGGATTCTGAAATACAGTTAAGGGTGCATTAAAATTACCTAAGCCATCAGAATTTTTTATCCAGAATATTCTATTCTCCTCACTAGAAGCCACCACAACATCTAGAAAATCATCACCATTAATATCTGAAACTACAAGGGATTCTGGACTATCAATGGCATTTGAAATGAGTTGTTCTGAACTAAACTGTCCTTGGCCATTTAAATTTTCAAACCACGAAACTCTATCACCAATTGCTGAACCAACCACTATATCCTGATCATTATCACCATCTATATCTGCACAAAATAATAAAGACGATTGAAAAAACGAATTGGTTATTATTTGTTCGTTTCCAAATCCTGAAAATGAGAGTTTGAACCATGACACTGTATCTTCGGTTATAGATATAATATCGTTTAAACCATCATTATCAATATCCACTGAAAACAGGGTTCTGTCTTGAAATGAGGACCCAGTTATAGGATCAGCGGATGGAAAGTCTGCCTGACCGAAATTTGGTAACAACACCAATTCCCCAGAATCGCCTGATGCAATAATATCTGGAGCGCCATTATTATCAAAGTCATTTACAAATGCTGTAGTTATTGGGCCATTAGTATCAAAGGTATAAATCTCCTCAGGCAAGGCAAAGGTGCCATTACCATCAATATTTTCGTACCAACTAATCTTTTTATCCAGCCTTGATGCAGATACAACATCGAGATCATTGTCCCCATCCAAATCTGCAGCATAAGCTACTGTCGGCTCAAGTGCTGAATAGGTTAGTGTCTGAGGAGGATTAAAAATACCCTGACCATTAAAACTTGGCAACCAAAAGATTTTTCTATTGCTAACTTGAGCTATTATGACATCTAAATGAGTGTCACCGTTTAGATCGGACATGTATATTGATGATGCACTGCCATTAAATAGAGTTTGTGGACTTGCAAAAGTACCTTGCCCATCTGTATTTCGATACCATACCACAGTGCCATTTGTCACAGTTGATACGACATCTATAAATCCATCCTCATCAATATCCTCTGCATATATTTTTCCCAAAACACCACTTGAAAAATTAGACGTTATTAGTTGTTGAGGACCAAAACTACCTAGACCATCCATATTTCGAGACCAATGCAATGTTCCATCATCTGTAGAGCTAAACACTACATCCATAAACCCATCAGAATCAATATCTGCAACGATAACCTCTATGAAATCGTTTAAGCTGTTCGATATAATGTTTTCTGAAGAAAAATCACCTAGTCCGTCAAGATTTTCATAATATACCACCTTAGGTGAACCAAAAAAGCTCGAGGCTGTAACAATATCATAATCACCGTCATTATCCAAATCCTCAACGGCCAATGAAAAAGCATCAATCAACGGATTAGTGGCACTGATATCAATAATATCAAAAGTACCTTGGCCATCTATATTCTCATACCAAGCCAACCCATCATCACCAGAGGATATAATATCCATATCGCCATCGTTATCCATATCTTTTGCAAGTATTTCGGAATCATAACTCTGGTCAAATTGCAAATCATAGATAATATTTTTAGCACCGAAAGTTCCCATACCATCCATATTTTCGTACCAAGCAATTTCATTTTGAAAATCCGCGGCAGAAATGACATCCATATCACCATCTCCATCAATATCTGCAGCATATACGGCTTGAGCCCGATCTGCTGTGCCGGAAATAATTTTAAGCTTTCCATAGGTTCCTAAGCCATCTAAATTTTCATACCATGCAATTCTGTCATCATTACGGGAAGAGGATAAAACGTCCATGTCGCCATCACCATCTAAATCTGCAGAATAGACAGATGAAGGAAGGTCAGGAAAAAAAGTATTGTCAATTACTGTGTTAAACCCAAACTCCAAGGTTGGGAAATCTGTTTGAGCAAGAGAAAACTGCAAACAAAAAATTAAAAAAAGATAAGTGTATTTTTTTTTCATTTAAAACCATTTTTATTTTACGAAGTAAGCGTTATTTATTTGATTTTTGAAATCTAAAGCACTTTGTTCATTATAATAAATACCTCCTTTATCGATAAAGGCTATCAATTCTTTATAAATTTTGTTGTTGTCCTTGATTCACCTGATCGAATCTCCAAAAAATAAATACCCTTAGATAAACTAGAAACGTCTAAGGTATAATCTTTGATTGGTGAAATATCGAAAATCTTTAACATCCTACCATTAATATCCAATATCTTAAGACCATCAATAAATCGTTGTGACGTTATCCTCAATTTATCAGAAGTAGGATTTGGATATAGCTTGATGTTATCCAATTCTTGGTCATCAATGCTAAGTGGTGGAACAATTTCGGTATTTACGGTATTAGTAATTATCGGTGGGTTAAAGTCAAAATAGATATCTGCCACTCCACTAATGATGTCCCCAATTTGCACATTGGATTTTGGCTTTATCTTAAAAGCGATATAACCATGAGACTCTTGTTCATTAGATGTACTATCTGGTAAGTTAATATTGTTGAATATAAAGCTGACATCGGTTTCATTTTCAATTTCTACACGACCTGAATGGCTTAGACTTTCTAATTGCATGGTCGTCCAATCTAATTTATCATCCAGAACATGCTCTACCCTAACATTAATGGCACTTGCCGTTCCTGTGTTCTGGAAACGAATCAAATAATTAAGGTATTTATTTGCATCCTCTATAAAAATCTCCTCGCCTTGTAACACAGTGATATCATTTGGGTCATAAGAACCAATTACAATTTGCTCTAGTGTAAAGATATTGTCATCTTCGGTTTCATCTCCGGAAACTGGGTTTACGGTTGCCGTTGATATCAATACATCATCGATATTGGCTGTCGGTGGTGCAAATACATTGAACTCAAGGTCAATGACTTTAGTTTCGAATGGATTAAAATCTACAAAATCAAAACTTAAACTATCGGTGGTCTGAGAGCTTACCGTTTCGCTGGCACTTAAGAATTGTATCTTACTGTCATCAAACTGGAAGGACACCGAACCACTCAGTTGTGTCGTCCCAATATTTTTACAAACGATCTGATAAGAGGTGTCGAAACCTGGTCTTGGCTCGTCTATGGATGGGTAAATGCTGACCGTTAAATCGTTGAAAACGCCAGAAGGCTCTATACAGAAATCTACGGTATCTGTATTGCCTAAACCAACAAAATCTGAGATTTGAGATATTGGATTTGATGTGTAATAATTAGGAAAGTTTTCCAATTGTGTATTGAAACTTCCTTGATTCACGGCTATTCTGTAGTACCCATCATTTTGAGAAAATGAAGAAAAGCTGTCATTTCCATTGTTGGTAGAGATTAAAATATTAGGAACAAAAATGTCATCCATGTCATCACAACCATCATTATTAAAGTCAAACTTTAACAGACCATTAATTTCATTTCCTAAAATTCCTAAATTTTTATTTAATAGTATTTTATCGTCATTTTTAGAAGAGGATAACACATCAATATCTCCATCACCATCAACATCACTTATATAAATAGATGTTAGACCGTCTAAATTAGAAGTTATGAGTTGTTCTTCACCAAAACCGCCCTGACTGTCATTTTTAAACCAAATCACTTTGTCACTGTTATTAACACCAGCTATCATGTCATTATATCCATCACCGTCAATATCTGACGCAAACACTGATCTAGCGTCACTCCCAAATTTATACTGTTGAGCTCCAAAATTACCCTGACCATCAATATTCTCATACCATGATATCCTATTATTACCTTCGGAAGTTGAAAATACATCCATATCATCATCATTATCAATATCTGCCGCATAAACCGTTGTTAACCCTGAGGCTAATTGACTTATAACTTGTTGGCTACCAAAATTACCTTGACCATCAATATTTTCAAACCATACGATGGTGTCATAAATACCCACTAATAAGTCCATATCACTATCGTTATCAATATCAACTGCAAAGACTGAATTTGCACTATTTGCCTGAATGCTTATAATTTGTTGAGGACTAAAATCACCTTGAGCATCCATATTTTCATACCAAGCTACTTTATCGTTATTACTCGAGGTAGAAACAATGTCCATATCACCATCATTATCGATATCCACAGCATAAATAGAAGTCACTCTGTCAACATTAATTGAAATAACTTGTTGGGGTCCAAAATCACCTTGACCATCAATATTTTCGTACCAAGCTATTTTCCTATCTTCTGCTGAACCTGAAAGGGCATCCATATCGCCATCACCATCAATATCAGATGCAAACACAGAAACAGCTCCATCTGCATTATTTGTGATTGTTTTCATTACGTTGAAATTACCTTGACCATTAGTATTTTCAAACCAAGCGATTTTATCATCATTAATTGATGCCGATAAAATATCGGCATCACCATCACCATCAATGTCAGACACAAAAATTGAACTCGCTCCGTCTACAGACGAAACTATTATTTTTTCTTCACTAAAATCACCCAGCCCGTCAATATTTTCGTACCATGCTATTTTGTCGTCATTATATGAAGCAGACAAAACATCTATGTCGCCATCGTTGTCTAAATCAATTGTAGATATAAATACTGCACCATTTGCCAAAGACGATATAATCTGTTGACTACCAAAGTTGCCTGCACCATCCATATTCTCATACCACGCTATTTTATCATCGTTTTCAGAAGCTGATACTACATCCATATCACCATCATTATCTATATCTGCTGAATATACTGAAGTTGTACCATCCGTTAATTCAGTAATAATTTGTTTTGGCCCCATATTTCCTTGACCATTTATATTTTCAAACCAAACTACGTTATTATCAACTCTAGAACCCGAAACAATATCTTTATCTCCATCGCCATCTATGTCTGCTGTATTACTCGTAGTCTCACCAACACTTATATCTTGTCTAGGTCCAAAGTTGCCTTGACCATCTATATTTTCAAACCAAGTTATTCTGCCTGTAAGTGGATTTGTAATATAGAAATCTACATTAATATCCATATCACCATCATTATCTATATCAGAAGTATAAATTCTTCTTACACCACTTAAACCACTTGCTATAATCTGCTGAGTACCAAAATTCCCTAGCCCATTTACATTTTCATACCATGCAATTTTATCATCTACGTAAGAAGTCGAAAGCACATCCATATCACCATCGCCATCAATGTCAGATGCGAATACAGATGTGGGCCCATTAGCAGCACCAAAGGCACCACCACCTACTGGATTAGAGATTATTTGCTGGTTCCCAAAATTCCCTAATCCATCTGTGTTCTCATACCATGCAATTTTATCATCACTATATGAAGCAGATAAAACATCCATATCACCGTCACCATCAACATCAGATGCAAATACAGATGTGGCGTTATCGGCATCAGTTGTAATAACAATTTGAGAACTAAAACTTCCCTCTCCATTTATATTTTTGTACCATGCAATTTTATCATCAAACCGTGAGGAAGAAAGTACATCCATATAGCCATCACCATCTAGATCGGCTGCGTAAACGGAGCTTGGAAAACTTGTTCCGCTATCCACATCCGTAACAATAATTTCATTAAATGCAATCTGCCCAAAACCAAGATGAAAGTAAAAAATAAGAGCGAACGCAATGTAAAAAATCTTCATAAAAAATAATTTCCGTAAATGTAAGAAAAGTTATATTTCTTAAATGTTAAGAACAAAGTCCAAAGTGCGTTGTTCATTATAATAAATGTTCCGTTTATCGATAAAACCCACATGCCCTCCATATTTTGGCATTTCTAAATAAAGATTTGGGTTATTTTTAGCCTCTTTTACTGGGTAGCATGACGCTGATAAAAAGGAATCATTGAGTGCATTAATAATTAACGATGGTACTTTGATATTGGGTAGAAACTGTAAACTGCTTGCTTTTTCATAATAATCATAAGCATCTTTAAAACCATGTGCTCTAGACGTATACACATGGTCAAAATCTATTAAGCTTTTAATGGAATTATAATCCTCTGGACTTATATCATTCGGAAATTGCTCAAGCTTGGGTTTCAATTTTTTCTTTAGATGGTCTAAAAACCGAATGGCATAATGCTTGTTCTTGAGACTTAATAATTCATCACAAGAGCCTTTTAAGTCGCATGGCGTAGAGATAGCGATAACCCCTTTTAGTTCCTTAGGAACATTATCGCGTTCACCAGCATATTTTAAGACCATATTGGCACCAAGGCTGATGCCTTTAATATAAATCTCATTATATTTCCCCTTTTCAAATATGTAATTTAAAACTGCCTCTAAATCTTCAGTGGCACCAGAATGATAACTACGATACAATGTGTTGGGTTCGCCACTACAGCCTCTAAAATTAACGGCACAAGCATCAATACCGTTGTCATTAAATAACTTTGCTGTTCCAGTAATATAAGGCCGTTGCGCATGGCCTTCTAAGCCATGTAAGAGAATAATAGCTTTATTGGATGTTGCTTTAGCATAACTCCAGTCCAGATCCATAAAATCACTATCAGGTAGTGTAATCCGTTCTCTTGTCTGTTCTACACCATTGACGGTTCTTGCCAAGCCAGAAAATACGGTGGACACAAAACTCTTTTTAGCCCAAAATGGTGGTTTGTAAGTGGATTCTACTATAGGCATATCCAAAAATATAATAAAATGTCAAGTTGAGTAATTTCAATCCCAATAACTATTCGGAGAAAATTATATCGAGAAGCTTTAGAGATTCAATTCTTTAATAGTTCTCGATAGCTCTGCTGAGCCTGTCGAAGTACATCGCACAAAAGACGTGACAATCGAACTGACAGCTTTTATTTAAGTACTGTAAACTCAATAGAAGAATCGTTGTAGACTTTATGGGTCTGCGCCTTAAAGTCGCTTTCCTTCGCTTCAAAAATGTTATTGACATAGGTCTGTGGATTCGCATCTATATAAGGAAAAAATGTACTCTGCACTTGCACCTGAATTTTATGCCCTTTCTTAAAGGTATGGAAGACATCTTGCAATTTTAAGTTGACTGCTGTTTTTTGATTGGGCACAAATGGCTCAGGATTGGTCATACTATTCCTAAAGCGACCACGTAAGGTTTCGCTTCTCACAAGCATATAATAATTACTCAACTTTAAGTGATCTTGGACATCTTCTGTATTTTTGGTATCTGCAGGAAATACATCAATAACCTTTACAATCCAGTCGGCTGCAGTTCCCGTCGTTGATACATTTAATTTTGCGAGAATATCTCCTGCAAGCGTCACATCATTTTCTAGCACTTCGGTTTCAAAAGTCAGTACATCTGGTCGTCTCGCTGCAAAACGTTGGTCATCTGTCATAAACTTTCGAGGTGTAAATACCACTTTGATATCTTCAGAATATGGTACAGGTTTTTTAGGGTCACTTATAAAATCTGAAGTAGCAATCTTTCTATCGGCCCGCTTGGTCAAACGTTCGTAAGGTTGCATATAATAGCTTTCCTTAGCGGTATTTGTTGGTGGCCAGGAATCAAAAGATTGCCATACTTTAGCACCTGTATCGAACATATGCGCCTCAGCTAAACCTGTTTCGCCATTGGCATTTCCTTTTAAAAAATGATTAAAGAACTTCGTTTCGATATTCTTTTGGAAATAATCTGAAATACTATCGCCAAAATGAATATTCCCAATTACCTGTCGTGTTCTGGTTCTTGCCCAATCCCCATGGCTCCATGGTCCGAAAACAAGTGTATTATAATTGTCACTATTTTTTTCGATACTTTGATACGTATTGTAGGGGCCGTACAAATCTTCGGCATCAAACTGTCCGCCAACAATCATAGTCGCAGGTTTTATGTCTTTCAAATGCTGAATAATGTCTCTGCTTTGCCAAAACTCATCATAGGTAACATGTGTTTTTAATTGTTCCATAAAGACATTGTCTTCTCCATAGAATTTATCGAGCTTACTTAACGGCATATGATCTAAAAAGAACTGATATTGATCTTCGGTGCCAATATCTGGGAACGTATACCATGATTCGGTTGTAGGCGTGTCTTTCATATAACCAAATACTGATGTTGCTCTCCAATAGCTTAACAAATAGGCACCGTTGTGATAGAAATCATCAAAAAAGAAATCACCAATACAAGCTTGTGGTGAAGCCGCTTTTAATGCTGGATGTGCATCTAGCAATGAATAAGTAGTATAAAACCCTGGATAAGAGATTCCATAAGTACCTACTTTACCGTTATTATTTTCAACATTACTAATCAACCATTCAATGGTATCATAAGTATCACTAGCTTCATCTGTTTGTTGGCCTGTTTTGTTAGGAATATAAGCTCGCATATTATCATAAACGCCTTCACTATTCCAACGACCACGAACATCTTGGTAAACCATAATATTACCTTCTTCCATAAGGTATTTATTTGGCCCCACTTTATTTAGATATTCATTTTCACCATATGGTCTACAACTGTAAGGCGTTCGCTTTAAGAGCATCGGATATGCCTTTGAAGTGTCCTTTGGAGAATAAATTGTAGTGTGTAATTTAATGCCATCACGCATTTCTATCATCACTTCTTTTTTGGTATAATTGTCTTTTACATAGGTATTAACTTCTGCTGTTTTCGGAGTTTCAATAGCTTGATGCTTATCGTCTTTACAACTGGTAATTGTAAATACAATCAATATAATGAGAAGGAAATTCTTTGTCATAGTTTAGGTTGGATTTAAAAAAGCCTAAAGATAACCGAATTAAGCAAAAAAAGTTTGAATGAAATGTTAACACTTTGATGCTTCGACTCGCTCAGTACAAGCAAGTTCAGAGACTACACTACGACTAGGCACAGTGACCACACTTCAACTTGCTTTCACTTCGACTGTCTGCCTTTACTGCTGACAGGACTTAGGAGGGATGGCGCACAAAGGCAAGCTAAATAAAAACCTTCAAGATGGCAATTTTAGTCATATCGAATGTTGTGTTAGTCGTCTCATCTGTTGATCACATACGATAATTATTATGAGATTTCTCGCTATGCTCAAAATGACAACCCTTGTCTTAACTAAAAATCACTTAAAGTCATAAGCAATTATGTTTCTAGCGTTGTAAATTGAAAGGTGTTACCATCAAAAAGTCCTTTATCGCTCAACTTTAAGGAAGGAATCACCAATAACGCCATGAACGATAAACTCATATAAGGAGCATGTAATTTACTGCCCATTTTTTTTGCCATGCGGTCTAATTCTGCATATTGCTTGCCCATAGTTTCTGCGTTTTGGTCACTCATGATGCCTGCCACTGGTAGTGGCACCACCTTTTCCTCGGAATTACTTACCGCACAAATACCGCCTTTATGCTCAATAATAAGATTTACGGCTTTACATATCATCTCGTCTGAAACTCCAACCGCAATAATATTATGGGAATCATGACCAACGGATGATGCAATTGCTCCTTCTTTTAGTCCGAAATTCTTTATGAATGCTATAGCTGGCTTATCATCCTGATAACGATTGACCACCGTCATCTTCAAAATATCAGTTTCTGTGTTACTTACTAAGTTGCCATTTTCAATGGTTGCATTTTCGATGATTCCATTAGTAATTAGTTCACCATCCAGGCATTCGATAACACGTATTTTAACTCGCCCTGAGCATTGTCGAAGGGTAGTATTAGATTCAAATTTAAAATCAGTCGCTACTTTTTTATTGGTGCTAAAGTGATTTAGCACATCAAAATCGACAGATTCAATCAATGAATGTCCTTGTTCCGAGACTAATTCCCCATGAATATAATTATATAAAACCGTAAAATCCTTTAAGTCTTTTACAATAATTAAATCAGCCCTATCACCCTCGTTAAGCAGACCAACATCTAAATTATAATGCTTTACTGGATTAACACATGCTACTTTCAATACTTTAAATACATCAATACCTTTTGCAACTGCTCTTGCACATAACTGATTAATATGCCCTAAAAGCAAATCGTCTGGATGTTTGTCATCACTACAGAACATCATGTTCTCGTAGTGCTCGTCTAACAAACTGATTAGGGCTTCAAAATTTTTAGCCGCACTGCCTTCACGAATGATGACCTTTATGCCCTTTTGAAGTTTTTCCAAGCCTTCTTCATAGGTAAAACATTCGTGATCCGTAGAAATCCCAGCAGAAATATAAGTCGTTAGATCGTCTCCTCGCAATCCAGGAGCATGACCATCTACAGGTTTATTAAAATACTTTGCCCATTCTAATTTTTTAAGGACTTCGCTATCCTTATAAATGACTCCTGGATAGTTCATCATTTCTGCCAAATACTTGATATCTGGATTAGCCAAGAGCGTTCTAATAGCTTCAGAATTAATAATTGCACCAGCGGATTCAAAGCTCGTTGCTGGCACACAAGATGGTGCACCAAAATTGAATTTAAAAGGGGTTTGCTTTCCATTTTCAA